>JAAUZB010000053.1 GCA_014804775.1 Roseburia sp.
CACATGGTCGGACTCCCATCCGCCCATCCTCAAAATATCTGCCTCCGGCACATTCAGCGCGCTCATTTTGGAGGCAAAATAGTGTCGCAGCTTATGGATTGAAAAATGCTGTATGCCGAGTTTTTTCTGCGTTCTCAATAAAAAATCAGATATTTTTCCCAGAAACCCTCTATAAACATATCCTTGTTCCCGTATTTTATTAGCTATTTCTGATAGTATTATAATTTTTCTGGTACTTTCCGTGGTTTTTGTTGGCTTTACAATCCAGTTTTTATTTTCATCCTGCACCAAGGCTTTATTTATGGTTACAATATCTCTGCCTATATCTTCTGAGACTAGTACGCATATCTCTAATCGCCTCATTCCGTAGCAAGCGAGTATAATTGGTATTTCATATTCTGGACTCTTTGCGCAATCAAATATCTTTTTAATATCATCCTCAGAGAGGATATAAGGCTCATTCAAAAAGTAACAGCTAGCGGAAAATCTACTTGTAAGCTGTTCCAAGGATGATACAATATGTTTGACTGTGAGCATATTGCGTATTTCCAGACAAATGGTCTATATGCGAACCTCTATTAATTACAGGAAAACAGTTCAGTGCGCACAACGCTGGGTGGTTTTAGTTTATGTATTTTCAATTATTTCATCATCATTGTAATTTACAATTCCTAAAATTTTAGAAGATTCAGATTCATCCATAACCTCTACTTTAGAGAGTTTTTTCTGTATCATTTCGTTTCTATTCTGCAAATCATCAGCAGCAGTTTGCGCTTCTTGAAGTTTTTTCTGTGTTTTAGATATTAACTGACCAAATTTATCATATTGTGCCTTTACTGCGCTCAACGTCTTTAATATTTCTTTCGAATTTTTATTAACTGTCAAGTATCTAAAACCGATAGATAAACTGTTCAACAACGCAACAAGCGTTGTCGGTCCGGACATAACAACCTTACACTCATTTTGGCACCATTCTGTCAATCCAGCAATTCGAATCACTTCTGCATATAGTCCTTCTGTTGGAAGAAACATAATAGCAAAGTCCGTTGTGTTGGGAGGGTCAATGTACTTATCCCTAATAGTTCTTGCCTCTATCTTAATCCTCTGTTCTAATTCTTTAGTGGCTTGTTTTAAACCATCAGAGTCAGCATTATTAGAAGCATCCACTATTTTATTGTAAATATCAGCTGGAAACTTTGAGTCAATAGGAAGATAAATAAATCCGCTTGTATCTTCCTTATCCGGTATCTTAATTGCAAACTCTACCCTATCAGAAGATTTCTTTTTTGTTGCCACATTTTCTTCATACTGTGAAGAATCCATTATATCCATCAAAATATTTTTTAGCTGAAATTCTCCAAAAATACCACGAGTTTTTACATTGGATAATGTCTTTTGCAAATCTGTAATCCCAGCAGAAAGAGATTGTAATTCTCCGAGACTTTTGTATAATGTCGAAAGCTGGTCTCCTATTTGCTTGAAACTAGAATCAAGTCTTTCATTTAAGGATTTATCAAGTTTTTCATTTACATTGCGCTGAATATCATTTAACCGTCTGTCATTCGCATTTTGTATTTCTTTCAATGCCTGAATAATTGTTTCCTGCATCCTACTTTGCGCATCAGAATTATTTTTGAGCAACTCCATTCCCATTTTGTGAAGTGAATCTTTTAACGCAGAGGACAATTCTAAAGCAGATTCGTTTTGGATTTTCTGTTGTTGCATAATGATTTCTCGGAGTGTTTTATTTTCCGATTCGATTTTATTTTCTATATTATCAATGTTAAATTGTTTTGAAGCACTTTTTGCTAAATATAATCCTACAAACAATAAAATGATAATTATTATCAATAGTGCTATAAGAAAAAATTCCATGTCCATCCTCTTTTCTTTTGATTTTATTAAAACGCCATAGCGATTTAATAAAGTTTATTCTGCTCTTTTCGTTCTTCGCGTATGGCATAAGCATTACATTCTTTTGCGTATTGCTCTATCTCATAGTTGCTCATATGTTTCGGTTTTGGCTTCGAATTTGATTTGTTTTCAATCGTTGTTGATATTGAAGTATTTTCATTATTTATAGAATGATATATGGTTGTTGTCCCATATGGTGGGGAATATAAAGTTTTGCTTATTCGCAAAATATAAAGCCCATATTGATTTCTTCTTATTTTTGTTTCATAACTTACTCCTATTCCATCAGAGCCGTGTAGCGATAATTCACACTGCCCTATATCGCCCTCTCTGTTAAAGTAAACTGAATATATGTATTCGGTTCCGTAATCTCCGACGCTCGAAAGCCATAAGCATAATGGATATTTGCTTTTCTTCATAGTGGCAGTATATGGCATTAACCGTAAGTGTGATATTGGAAATTTCCTATTCGAATCATATTCTATGCTTATTTTTTCTGGGAATTCTGCATCTTCATATAAATTTTTATGTGGAGAAAGCAAGAAATTTATTTCTTTGAGGTATTCATATGCAATCTCCAAATTGTGTCCAGAAAGTTCTATCGTAGTAAAATTTTCGTCAGATATAAACTTCCCTTTTAAATCAAACGGCTTCTCATCATATCCTTTTACATCTTCATATGTAATGTGCAGATTATTTTCTTTCTGCTTGTTGATGTTGCTATAATACCTATCATAAGCCCTCTTTTGTTCTCGATTATCTGATGAAGTAATCGTTTCCTCATGCAATTCATTTATTAAAAATTCTGAAAATATAAGCCTTATTTCATTTACATAATCATAAAATTTTTCTTTATCATCTGCATCTTGTGCTTCATTAATAAGTTCATTTGCATATTCTATTTTTGAACGAAAATCGTTTAGCATTCGATCTTTTTCGAATTCAAATTCCTCCTGTCTGATTGTGTTACTCGAATCTTTTGTATTCCAATTTTCCATATTTAGTGCATCAAGCATTTTTTGTATAATTGACATATAATCACCCATATTCTACTACTGAAATTGTAAGTTTCAGGTATAAAATTATCCTATTGCCTATAATTTATCTTTTGTAATGCCGAATAAAAGAGAATATCATATTGCCCTTGTGTTTGTGGCTTTCTGTTTAGGGTATTTACCTAACAGATATTCTGCTTGGTCAAAAAGCTCTTGCTTCCCTTTTTTATTCATACTCGTATAAAATTCAATTATTTTTTCCAGCTGCAAATCAGGCGTAGAAGAGCGTTCAGCTTTTTTTATTGCCTGTAATTCGTTTCCGTCTGATAATATTTCAGGAACAGATATATTATATATTTGGCAAAGTTTAACCAATATGTTGCTTTCTACCTTTGTCTTTCCACGTTCATAGTTACTTATAGCCTGATATGTCATACCTAATATATCAGCCACTTCTTTTTGAGTCATATTAGATTTTGTCCGTGCTTGTTTTAACTTTAAAGCAATCTCTTCTTTACCCATCTGTCCACCTCTCGAATTAATTAAAACATATAACCGATTGAGTGTCAACAAATTGTTGAGAAAACATGTTAAACATATTGAAGCTCGACAAAACGTTGTGTAAAATAGTTATACAACTCAAAAATTTGTGGGGAAAGGGAGTTTTATATGGGATACAGTGTGAAAAGAGATTGATCTGTAAACAAAAAAGTTTGCCTAAATATAAAAAAAGAAGATAAGCGTCCAAGTGCAATTGCTGATAAAGTAAATATATGGCGTGATGCATTTTCCTGCATACTTCGCTGCCAACGCCTTTTTTCTGTCCTGAAACGTAACTCGAGTGATATAGGGATAGACAAAACGCGTATAATAAAGTTATAATATGCAATGATAATTTATAAGAAAATGAGGTGCGAAAATGTATTTAATACAGTTCATCAGAGGTTTTTGCATGGCGCTGGCAGACAGCGTACCCGGAGTATCGGGGGGAACCATTGCATTTTTACTGGGATTTTATGACCGTTTTATTTCGTCGATTGACGATCTTTTGACCGGAGGGAAGGAGAAGAAAAAGGAGGCGTTTTTCTTCCTTCTGAAGCTGGGGATCGGTTGGATCTGCGGTATGATCTCTGCCGTTCTGGTGCTGGCGAGTGTGTTTGAGAGTCATATCTATGCGATCAGCTCGCTGTTCATCGGATTTATTGTGTTTGCCATTCCGCTGGTGATCCGGGAAGAAAAGGAGACCCTGCTGGCAAAGAAGGCTGCGATTCCCTTTGTTTTGGTCGGAATTGCGATTGTGAGTCTGATTACTTATTTTAATCCTGCATCCGGCGGCAGTGGAGTGGATCTGGAACATATGACGGTAAAGCTTGGCGTATTATTGTTTCTTGCAGGAGCAGTTGCAATTTCTGCGATGGTACTTCCGGGCATTTCCGGTTCTACCCTGCTTTTGATCATGGGACTTTACCTGCCGATCGTGACGGCAATCAAGGAATTCCTTCATCTGAATATGTCTGTGGTTCCGGCGCTCTTTTGCTTTGGATTCGGCGTGTTGTTCGGAGTCTTCGGTGTGGTAAAACTGATCCGCAAAGCGTTGGAGAATTTTCGGGCACAGATGATCTATCTGATCATCGGACTGATGATAGGATCGATCTATGCAGTGATCATGGGACCGACGACACTTGATGTGCCGCAGAGTGCGATGACGCTGCGTGAGTTCAACATTCTGTTTTTCGCGATTGGCGCCGTTGTCATTTTGGGACTGCAGAAGTTGAAAACCCAAAAAGAGGGATAATAACAGAGGTAAGAGATGAGAAGGCTGTTGGTTTATCTGAAAGAATACAAAAAAGAAAGTATTTTGGGACCGCTGTTTAAGCTGCTTGAGGCATCCTTTGAATTGGCAGTGCCGCTTGTCATGGCGGCGATCATTGACACCGGTGTGGGTTCGGAGGACAGAGCGTACATTATGAAAATGTGCCTCGTGCTGATCCTTCTTGCCGTAATCGGACTGACTTGCTCCATCACGGCGCAGTACTTTGCAGCAAAGGCGGCAGTCGGCTTTGCCACGGGGCTTCGTCAGGCATTGTTTCGGCATATTGAAAGTCTGTCATTTTCGGAGATGGATACCGCGGGGACTTCCACGCTGATCACCAGAATGACCAGCGATGTAAATCAGGTGCAGAACGGGGTAAACCTTGTGCTGCGCCTGTTTCTGCGCTCACCGTTTATCGTGTTCGGGGCAATGATCATGGCGTTTACGATTGACGTGAAGGCGGCACTGGTCTTTGTGGTTGCAATCCCACTGCTTTCGGTTGTGGTTTTCGGCATTATGTTTGTGAGCATCCCACTGTACAAAAAGGTTCAGAGTGCGCTGGATCAGGTGCTTGGTATCACAAGGGAAAATCTGACGGGAAGCAGGGTGATCCGTGCTTGTAATAAAGAAGCAGATGAGATAGAAAGCTTTGACGGCAAGAATGATATACTGACAAGGGTTCAGCTTTACGTCGGTAAGATTTCCGCGTTGATGAATCCGATGACGTATATTATTATCAACGGAGCGATCATTGTGCTGATCAAGACGGGAGCAATCCGCGTGGAGGCAGGAGCGATCACGCAGGGCGAGGTTGTGGCATTGGTCAATTATATGTCGCAGATTCTGGTGGAGCTGGTAAAGCTGGCAAATCTGATCATCAATATCAACAAATCCATTGCGTGCGGAAACAGGATCCAGAATATTTTTGAAGTACAGTCCTCGATCACGGACGGTGCAAATGCCTGTGAGGAAATACAGGAAGCACCGGCAGTCGAGTTTAGGCATGTGGGTCTGGTCTATGCAGGAGCAGGAGGAGAGGCGCTGACCGACATTGACTTTACAGCAGCGAGGGGAGAGACGATCGGGATTATCGGAGGTACCGGATCGGGAAAATCTTCCGTGGTACACCTGATCCCGCGTTTTTATGACACGACTACCGGAGAGGTTCTGGTGAACGGAAAAAATGCGGCGGATTATACGCTGAAAGAATTGAGGGAAAAAGTGGGCATGGTCATGCAGAAGGCAGTGCTCTTTAAAGGAACTGTCCGCGAAAATTTAAAATGGGGCAATCCGTCCGCCTCAGACGATGATATTATGGAGGCGCTCACGGTCGCTCAGGCAAGGGAGATTGTGGAAGCAAAGGACGGAGGGCTGGATTATGAGATTGAGCAGGGCGGTAAAAATCTCTCCGGCGGGCAGCGGCAGAGAATGACCATAGCAAGGGCGCTTGTGAAAAAGCCTGAGATCCTGATCTTAGATGACAGTGCATCGGCGCTGGATTTTGCGACAGATGCGAGACTGCGGCTTGCCATCCGCGGTATGAAGCATCAGATGACGGTGTTCATTGTTTCACAGCGTGCGGCGTCGATCCAGCACGCGGATCGGATCATCGTTTTGGATGACGGCAAAATCGTTGGAAACGGAAAGCATGAGGAACTGCTCGAACACTGCGAGGTTTATCGGGAAATTTACGATTCACAGTTTAAAAAGACCTCAAAGGAAAATCCTTCGGAAAACAAGGAGGATTNGCATGAGTAAGGTGATAAATCAAAAACAGAGATCAACATTAGTAAAAGTATTACGTTACATCCGAAGATACTGGTTTTATCTCGGGGTGTCCGTGATTCTGGCAACGGTTACAGTGGCATTGACACTTTATCTGCCGATATTGATCGGACAGGCAGTCGATCTTATTGTGGGGCAGGGGCTTGTGGATTTCGCAGGNATCAGTGTGATCGCGGGGAAGATGGCGGTTGTCATCGGGCTGACGGCAGCGGCGCAGTGGGTGATGAATGTCTGCAACAATAAGATNACCTACAATGTGGTCCGAGATATCCGGGAAGAAGCGTTCCGCAAGATAGAGNGTCTTCCCTTGAAATATCTGGACGCACATTCCTANGGGGAGACGGTCAGCCGGATCATNGCAGATGTGGATCAGTTTGCGGACGGACTTTTGATGGGATTTACACAGTTTTTTACCGGGATTGTGACGATATTCGGAACGCTGATCTTTATGCTGACGATCAATGTGAAGATNACGGTTGCGGTGGTCATTATCACGCCGATNTCGCTGTTTGTGGCGAGCTATATTGCCAAAAAGACNTTTTCCATGTTTAAGNTNCAGTCTGAGACGAGAGGGGAACAGACGGCATTTATTGANGAGATGGTGGGAAACCAGAAGGTGGTGCAGGCGTTTTGCCATGAGAAAGAGGCNGCGGAACAGTTTGATGAGATCAACGGAAGACTTCAGAAGTGCTCGCTGCGGGCGATTTTCTTTTCCAGCCTGACAAATCCGTCAACACGGTTTGTCAACAGCCTGGTCTATGCCACTGTTGGAATTGTCGGAGCTTTTACTGCCATTTCCAAAGGGATCACTGTCGGGAAGCTTACAAGCCTGCTCAGCTATGCGAACCAGTATACGAAGCCGTTTAACGAAATTTCAGGTGTTGTGACGGAACTTCAGAATGCGCTTGCCTGCGCGGGACGTGTACTGGATTTGATCTATGAGGAGGCAGAGACGCCGGATGCGCCGGATGCGGTGGAGCTTTCTGAGGCAAACGGCAAAGTGGAGCTGGAGCATGTATATTTTTCCTATACGCCGCAGCAGAAGCTGATTGAGGATTTTAATCTGGCAGTGAAACCGGGACAGCGAGTGGCGATCGTCGGACCGACCGGATGCGGAAAGACAACGCTGATCAATCTGCTGATGCGCTTTTATGATGTAAACAGCGGGCAGATCCGTGTCAGCGATATTCCGATGCAGCAGATCACCCGAAGAAGCTTAAGGAGCAATTACGGTATGGTGCTTCAGGAGACATGGCTTCGGAGTGGGACTATCCGCGACAATATCACGATGGGAAAGCCGGACGCCACGGATGAAGAGATGATCGCAGCTGCCAAGGCATCCCATGCACACAGCTTTATCAAGCGCCTTCCGGACGGTTACGACACGGTGATCGGGGAAGACGGAGGAAGCCTTTCACAGGGCCAGAAACAGCTTTTGTGCATTGCCAGAGTGATGCTGTGCCTGCCGCCGATGCTGATTTTGGATGAGGCGACATCCTCTATTGATACCAGAACAGAGATCCGGATCCAGAGTGCTTTTGCGAAGATGATGCAGGGCAGGACAAGCTTCATCGTTGCGCACCGTCTTTCTACGATACAGGAGGCGGACGTGATCCTGGTCATGAAAGACGGAAGTATCATAGAACAGGGAAATCATGAGGAACTACTGGCAAAAAAAGGGTTTTATGCAAACCTGTATAACAGTCAGTTCGTAAAAACAGATGTGACGCTATAATGAATAGCAATAGATTGCTATTCATTATAGCGGGAAGAAGAGAGCGTTTATGAGAAAAAAGATAGAAGAGTCCGATTCTAAAACGGCTTTGGCGCGTGAAAAAAAACAGAAGAAAGAGCGGGTAGTGCCGCGGGATATCCGCTGGGATCAGCTGGACAACACGGCACATCTGTTCCCGGTGATCGCGGGCGAGAGNATGAGCAATGTGTATCGCATCAGNGTCACGCTGACAGAGCCGGTTTTGCCACAGCGCCTGCAGGAAGCGCTGGATATTGTGCTTCCGAAGTTTGGCGGCTTTAATCTGCGTTTGAGACAGGGNGTGTTCTGGTATTATTTTGAGGAAAACGGAAAACCTGCGCCGAAGGTGCGGGAGGAGAATACATTTCCCTGCCGGTTTATCCAGCAGAATAAGAACCGCAGCTATATGTTTCGGGTGACTTATTATAAATACCGTATCAATCTGGAGGTTTTTCACGTGCTGACGGATGGTATGGGCGGCATCACTTTTTTAAAAGAGCTGACCTACCAGTATCTGCGTCTGGTTCATCCTGAGCTTAAGGAACGCGCGGGAGATTCACTTAAGAGCGATACCTCATTAAACAGAGAGGACAGTTTTCTAAAGAATTATAAGAAAAGTTCTGCGAAGGGATATCAGACGAAAAAGGCATATCTGATAAAAGGAGAGNACTTAAGAACGGGAGAGTTCGGCGTGATGCACGGCTACATGAAGGTTTCAGAGCTAAAGGAAGTCTGCCGGTCTTACGGAGTCAGTATAAACGAATATCTGGTGGCAATCTATATCTGGAGCGTTTANACGGAATGNCTGCACGGAATGCCGTCAGAGCGGCCGATNCGGGTNGCGGTTCCGGTCAATCTGCGCCCTTACTTTAATTCCATCACTACAAAAAATTTCTTTGTTATGGTTTCNGCGGAATTTCATCCGACAAAGGAGANTTATACNTTGCAGGAGGTGATGGAAATTGTNNGGGAGAGCCTGCGCAGCCAGATCAACAGAGANCATCTGGAACAGCTGTTNTCTTACAACGTGTCCAACGANAAGCTGTGGATCGCCCGGGCGGTGCCGCTGTTTTTGAAAAATATNGCCATGCGCTATATCTATACGACATCTGCGCTTGCCAATACGGCTACGATCACCAATATCGGAAACATTGCGGTGGCGGAGGAATATCAGCCCTATGTGGANATGTTNCACTCCTTTCTCGCGATGTCNAAGGGGCAGCATTTAAAGGGGACGATCTGTTCCTACAAAGATACGCTGGTATTCAGCTTTAGTTACGACCTTGCGGACACCTCCGTGCAGAGGGGATTTTTCCGCAAAGTTGCTTCGGACGGGATTCATGTGGAAGTAGAGAGTAATGGGGTGAACTATGAGTAAATGTCATCAATGTAATATCGAGATTCTGGATGAGACGGAGCGGTGTCCTCTGTGCGGCTCTGTATTGGAGCAAACAGCGCAGATGGAGAATATGTATCCGAATATCAAAACCGTGACAAGAAAGCTGATGCTCATCAGCAGGATTTATCTGTTCTGCGCGATTATTCTGGAAGTATTTTTGATCTATATCAACATTGTAACGTACTCCAAAATCTGGTGGAGCACGATCACAGGGCTTGGACTGTGGTATATCTATATCGTGATCCGCTATGCGATCCTCGGAAAAACGGGGTATAAGGGTAAGATCATTGTTCTCACACTGATCGCTGTGCTGAGTGTGATCGCCATTGACTTTGTGGTGGGGTATCGCGGCTGGTCGGTGAATTATGTTTTGCCCAGCGGCATTCTGCTGATCGATGCGGGCATTCTTTTCCTGATGATCATAAACAGAAGGAATTGGCAGAGCTATATCATGTGGCAGATTTTTATGATCCTCTGCAGCATCATCCCTCTGGCGCTTTGGGGAGCGGGGATTGTGACTGTGCCGCATCTGGGACTGATCGCACTGGCATGTTCTGTGTTTCTGTTTCTGGGTACGGTCATCATCGGAGACCGCAGGGCGAGAGTGGAAATTAAACGCAGATTTCATATTCGTTGAGAGGGAGCCGTGTACATGAGAGAAAATGAAGCGAGTATTCAAGGAAAAGTCATGCGGGATGTCATCGCCCATGTGACAGGAGATTTCCTGATCGGGAAAAAAATAAAAAACGGAGAGCTCCGCAAACGGATCGGAAACAATGAGCCGCCGTGGAAATGTCCGGATTGCTTTGAGATGACGGTGATCGAGCGGGAACATTACCGTATGGAATTGTTGGAATCCAGGGAATATCCCAATACCCAGAAAATCATACTGCAGCTTCACGGGGGCGGTTACGTGGGGGCAATGCGCAATGCATACCGGATGTTTGCCGGACTTTATAACGAGGTGAGCCGCGGGATGAGCGTGCTGACGCCGGATTACCGGGTGGCGCCGGAAAATCCTTATCCGGCCGCGCTGCAGGATGCATATGACGCCTACTGTTATCTGCTGGAACAGGGATGGTTTGCAGAACAGATCATTCTGGCGGGGGATTCTGCGGGCGGAGGGCTTTGCATGGCGCTCTGCCATTACCTGAAAGATCTGGGGCAGCAGCTTCCCTGCGGCATTGTTGCGATGTCGCCGTGGACAGATCTGACTGCCAGCGGAGAATCCTACGATACAAATTATGAGAAAGACCCGCTGTTTGGAAAGACAAGGGACAGTATGATATATAATAAGGACTATGTGGGTGACAATGACCCGATGAATGCGTATATTTCACCGCTGTTTGGAGACTTCCGGCAGTTCCCGCCGATGCTCATCCAGGTGGGCTCCTATGAAATGCTTTTGTCGGATTCCGTCGAGGTGGCATCCAAGGCGAGAATGCAGGGAGTAAAGGTTCATCTGAGTATCTATGACGGTATGTTCCACATCTTTCAGATGGCGGCAAAAATGCTGCCGGAATCCAAAAGAGCGTGGGTAGAGATTGGCAGATTCATCAATGTTTTGACAAATGACTGACATTCATGTAAACCGGAAGACCGTTTTTGTATTCTACCGCTGATTCGCCCTGGATCAACGGGAAAAGGTAATCGATGAGCGGCTGTTCCACATCGTTTGCGGCAGGACTGATCCATTCCAGGGGAACAGTTCTTGCTTCATTCGCAATATTTTTGATCTCGGCATATCCGTATTCCACAGAGTACGGAGAGTTAGAGATGCGATGAACTGTTACCATGGAAGCTGTTACACCTTCTTCGGAGAGTGCGACAGCTTTTTTTCCGAATTCGAAAGACTCGTCCAAATCTGTCTGTGACGCGAGGTGTGCCGCGCAGCGCTGCAGCACATTGATCTCAATGGAACGCACCTTTATGCCGAGCTTTTGCTTGACCAGAAACTCGAGGGTTTTTCCAACGCCCGAAAGCTGATTGTGCCCGAATGTGTCCACCGACTGCTCGGAGGCGCTGATATAGTTGCCTGCCGTATCGCGGATGCCCTCGGAGACGGCGACAATGATATTGTTGTGCTTAAAGAGCAGCCGTTTGATATCCAGAAGAAAGTCTTCCGGGTCAAAAGGCACTTCGGGAAGATAGATCAGGTGAGGAGCCGTATTGTATTCGTTTCTTGCCAGAGCGGCAGCTGCCGTGAGCCATCCGGCATCCCGTCCCATGATCTCCACGATGGTGACACTTTTCACGGCATAGATAAAGGTATCATGAGCAATCTCTAGAAGGGATGAGGCAACATATTTTGCAGCAGAGCCAAATCCCGGCGTGTGGTCGGTCTCACAGAGATCGTTGTCGATCGTTTTGGGAATCCCGATAATGCGGACACTGCTTCCGATTTTCTGCCCGTATTCGGCGAGCTTTAGCGCGGTATCCATGGAGTCNTTGCCTCCGATATAGAAAAANGCTTCAATCTCAAGCTTTTGAAACTGCCGAAAGATGAAGACATAAGGTGAGTCGTCATCCATGTAATCGGGCANTCTGTGTCTGCAGGAACCGAGATACATAGCGGGGGTCCTGGAAAGGCGTTCCAGATACGCGGGGNCCTGCGCCATCAACTCTGTAAGGTTAATAAAATCTTCATTTAATAATCCGTTTATTCCGTTAAGGGAACCGTATACCGTATCATACATGGAAGATTCCCTGACACCGGCAATGACNCCGGCAAGGCTTGCATTGATCGCAGCGGTAGGACCGCCGGACTGCGCTACCATACAATTTTTCTGACTCATACTAATCTCCATTTCGTATCAAATTCATACATATAATACCCATAAAACCTAAATTAATCAATATGAAAAGGGTAACTTTTTGTCAAGTGATTGCTCTATGGAAAAAAAGAGTTGACATATTTCAAATAAGTGATATTATACAGATAAACAATTTTATCAGGCTAAACCGTTGAAGCGGAGATAAAAACAGAAGATGCGCCGTACAGAGAGTCCGGAGATGCTGAGAACCGGATGGAGAGGCAGTCTGTTAAATGGACCGCGGAGGGCATGGTCAAAGGCAGATTCTGCCGAGTATTCCATGACGTGAGGGCATACGTCAGTTGCCGCGGATATGANTGTATCCGGCAGAGAGTATGGAGNAAGTCCATATATCAGGGTGGNACCGCGGATTTATCAAAATAATTCGTCCCTGACAGAGATATTGAATACAATATTTCTGTCAGGGATTTTTTGTTGAATAGCAAAGGAGGGAAAAATGAATCATCTGTCTTTGGAGGAAGCCAGAACACTGGCACAGAAAGAAAAATGTAAAGTGATTCCGCTGAGCAGCGAAATGTATGCGGATGTCAGGACGCCGATCGAGGTGCTGCGGATTTTAAAGAATGTCAGCAGCCACTGTTTTATCCTTGAGAGTGTTGAGGACAGGGAACGGTGGGGCAGATATACATTTCTGGGTTATGACCCAACATTAGAGCTGACGATCAGGAACGGTAAGATGACGATCCATAACGGAATGAAAATAGAACTGCAGGTAGAGCATCCGAAAGAAAAGATCCGTCAGATCATTGAGGAAAATAAGAGCGTGCGCTTAAAAGGACTTCCGACNTTTACGGGAGGNCTTGTCGGCTACTTNTCNTATGACTATATGAAATACGGAGANCCGACACTGATCCTGGATGCGGAGGATAAAGAAGGCTTTAACGATGCNGACCTGATGNTGTTTGACAAGGTGATCGCTTTCGANCACCTGAGACAGAAAATCGTGCTGATCGTAAATATACGGNCAGAAAATCTGGAAACAGATTATGAGCGNGGNATACTTGAACTGAAGCAGATGAAAGAGCTCATCTGTAACGGAAAGAAAAAGGAAGANGAGCNTTCCCGGATCGTCTCNGAGTTTCGGGNGCTGTTTGACANGGAAGCTTACTGTGATATGGTNCGCAGGGCNAAAGAATACATTCATGAAGGCGACATTTTTCAGGTGGTTCTCTCAAACCGTNTGGAGGCAGANTTTCAGGGNAGCCTTTTGAACACATACCGCGTTTTGCGGACAATAAATCCTTCTCCGTATATGTTCTATTTTTCGAGTGACGATCTCGAGGTCGCAGGAGCGTCNCCGGAAACGCTNGTCAAGCTGGAGGACGGCGTGCTTCACACATTTCCGCTTGCGGGCACGAGACCGCGGGGAAAAACGCCAGAGGAGGACATCGCTCTGGAAAAGGAGCTNCTTGCAGATGANAAGGAATGTGCCGAACACAATATGCTGGTGGATCTCGGGAGAAACGATATCGGCAGGATCAGTGAATTCGGGAGTGTGGAAGTGGAGAANTATATGACGGTGGAGCGGTTTTCCCACGTCATGCACATCGGGTCTACGGTTCGGGGNANCTTGAAGGAAGGNCTGGGNGCNCTTGATGCGGTGGATTCGATCCTTCCGGCAGGAACGCTCTCGGGAGCGCCNAAAATCAGGGCATGTGAGATCATCAATGANCTNGAGGGCAACAAGCGCGGAATCTACGGCGGTGCGATAGGCTATATTGATTTTACCGGAAANCTTGACACCTGCATTGCCATCCGGCTTGCCTATAAAAAGGACGGCAAGGTATTTATCCGCTCCGGNGCAGGGATCGTGGCGGACAGTATACCGGAAAACGAGTATCAGGAATGCATCAACAAAGCGGGAGCGGTGCGAAAAGCGCTTGAACTCGGGGAAGGAGAATTTCAGGAATGATTTTACTGGTTGATAATTACGACAGCTTCAGCTATAACCTGTATCAGCTTGTGGGAGAGATCAATCCCGATATCCGCGTGATACGGAATGATGAGATGACACCGGATGAAATTCTTGCATTGAACCCAGACCATATCATACTGTCCCCGGGACCGGGAAAGCCGGCAGATGCCGGAATATGCATTGAGACCGTAAAAAAATGCAGGGGCAGAATACCGATTCTCGGTGTGTGTCTCGGGCATCAGGCGATCTGTGAGGCATACGGCGCAACTGTGAGCTATGCAAAGCAGTTGATGCATGGAAAGACATCGGATGCGGCAGTCACCGAAAAAACAAAGATATTCGAAGCGATGCCGGAGCGATTTCAGGTGGCAAGATATCATTCACTGGCAGTCGTTGAAGAAACACTTCCAAAGGAGCTGCATGTGACAGCAAGAACAGATGACGGGGAAGTGATGGCGGTAAGCGACGAGGCAAATCAGGTATATGGAGTACAGTTCCACCCGGAGTCCATTCTGACTCCGCTCGGCAGGAACATAATGATTTCGTTTTTAGGAGGAAAAAACAATGATTAAAGAGGCAATTATTCAGTTATCAAACAAAGAAGATTTATCTTATGAAACAGCGGAACAGGTGATGGATGAGATCATGAGCGGAACCGTGTCTGAATTGCAGATCGGGGCATATCTTATTGCACTTGGCATGAAGGGAGAAACGATCGACGAAATCACGGGATCTGCGAAAGGAATGCGCAATCATGCTGTCAAGCTTTTGCACGATATGGATGTACTTGAGATCGTGGGAACGGGCGGAGACCACTCCAATTCCTTTAATATTTCCACGACCTCTGCCATCATAGCGGCAGCGGCGGGAATTCCCGTGGCAAAGCACGGGAACAGGGCGGCTTCCAGCAAATGCGGAGCGGCGGATGTGCTCGAAGCCCTCGGGGTCAACATTACGGTTTCACCGGAACAGAGTAAGGAAATGCTTGAAAAGATTAACATCTGCTTTCTGTTTGCGCAGAAGTATCACCTTGCGATGAAATATGTTGCGCCGGTCAGAAAGCAGCTTGCAGTGCGCACAATCTTTAATATCTTAGGACCGCTTTCCAATCCGGCGGGTGCCTCCATGCAGCTGATGGGAGTCTATGACGAAAGCCTTTTAGAGCCTCTCGCCAACGTTCTTGCAAGACTTGGGGTAAAGCGTGCGATGGTAGTTTACGGGCAGGACTCTCTCGACGAGATCTCCTTAAGCGCGCCGACCAGCGTCTGCGAACTGAAAGACGGTGAGATCACAAAGTATGAGATCACGCCGGAGCAGTTCGGATATAAGCGCTGTACCAAGGAAGAGCTTGTCGGAGGCACGAAGGAAGAGAATGCAAAAATCATACGGGATATCTTCTCGGGCGTAAAGGGACCGAAGCGGGATGCTGTTGTATTAAACAGTGCGGCGGCACTTCATGTGGCAAAAGAAAACCTCTCGATGGAGGACGCGGTAAAAGAAGTGGAGCAGCTGATCGACAGCGGAAAAGCGATGGAGAAGCTGGAAGAGTTTATCGCATTTTCCAACGCAGGAAAATGCGATGCAGAGCAGGAATAGAAAGGCATGGGAGAGGCTATGGCATCAGAGACAATTTTAGACAGGATCGCATGCGATACGCGTGAGCGCGTCGCCGCCTGTATGAGAAAGACGGGTCCGGAAGAGATGAGAGCCCGCGCGGAAGGACTTGCGAGAGAGGCAGACCGGCCGTTTGAATTTCCGTTTGAAAGGGCGCTGCGTGCGCCGGACATTTCATTTATCTGCGAGGTCAAGAAGGCGTCGCCTTCCAAGGGCATCATTGCCGAGGAGTTTGACTATCTGACGATCGCGAAGGATTACGAGAAGGCGGGAGCCGCGGCAATCTCGGTCCTGACTGAGCCGAAATATTTTCTGGGAGCCGATGCCTATCTGACGGAAATTGCAGGTGCGGTAAGCATCCCTGTACTGAGAAAGGACTTTACCGTGGATGCCTATCAGATCTATGAGGCAAAAGTGATCGGTGCGTCGGCGATATTATTGATCTGTGAGATCACCGAGAAGGAAGCGCTGAGGGAATACTTAAGTATTGCCCATTCGCTCGGACTGTCTGCTCTTGTGGAGGCACATACGCCCGAACAGATCGAAAAGGCGCTTGGCGCGGGAGCGGGGATCATAGGAGTCAACAACCGTGACCTCAAAAATTTTCAGGTGGATGTGAACACGGCAAAACGTTTCCGGGATCTTGTGCCAAGGGAGGCAGTGTTTGTGTCGGAGAGCGGAATACAGACGCCGGACGATATCAGGTGCCTGCGGGAAGCCGGGGCAGATGCCGTTCTGATCGGAGAGACGCTAATGAAGAGCAAAGACAAGACAGAAGCGATCCGCCGGTTGAGAGGCACCTTAGGGTAGGAGTAATGTGATGGGAAAAATAAAGATATGCGGATTAAGACGCAGGGAAGACATTGCGTTTGCCAATGAGCTGAAACCGGATTATATCGGATTTGTGTTTGCCGAAAGCAAAAGGAAGGTTACGGAAGAGGAGGCGGTCACACTGCGGGAACTGCTGCACCCTTTCATACCGGCGGCAGGTGTTTTTGTCGACCAGAGCACGGATTTCATTGTGCGGCTGGTAAAACGGGGGATCATTCAGATGGTGCAGCTTCACGGCAGGGAATCTAAGCAGGAGATCATGGAGCTGAGGTCGCAGGTACAGTGTCCGGTGATAAAGGCAGTGCGCATCCCGCAGTCGGCAGAGGCGAAAGAAGCTGTCCTCCTTGCGGCAGAACTCCCTGTCGATTATCTGCTGCTTGACGGCGGAGCAGGGGACGGAAGAACTTTCGCATGGGAGCAGATCCCGGCACATGTACCAAAGCCGTATTTTCTCGCAGGGGGAATTTCAGCGGAGAATGCGAAAGAGGCGCTCCTGCGGACCGATGCATTTGCGCTTGATGCAAGCAGCAGCGTTGAGACAGACGGAAAAAAGGATTACGATAAAATGAGAGAACTGATAAGGAGGGTTCATAACCTATGAAAGGCAGATACGGAATACACGGAGGACAGTATGTTCCTGAGACGCTGATGAATGAGCTGATTCATCTCGAGGAGGCATATGAATTCTATAAAAACGATCCGGAATTTAACAGGGAGCTGAATGATCTTTTAAACAATTACGCAGGACGTCCCTCTCTCCTATATTATGCGGAGAAGATGACAGAAGATCTTGGCGGCGCCAAAATCTATATTAAGAGGGAGGACTTAAACCATACGGGTTCNCATAAGATCAACAATGTCCTCGGTCAGGTCCTGCTCGCGAAGAAGATGGGAAAGACAAGAGTCATTGCGGAGACAGGNGCGGGACAGCATGGCGTGGCGACGGCCACGGCGGCCGCCCTTCTGGGGATGGAGTGNGAGATATTCATGGGGAAAATGGATACGGACCGTCAGGCGCTCAACGTATACCGCATGGAGCTTCTCGGTGCAAAAGTACACCCTGTCACAACAGGGACCATGACNCTCAAGGACGCNGTAAACGAGACGATGCGCGAGTGGACAAACCNCGTGTCCGATACGCTTTATGTCCTCGGGTCTGTGATGGGACCGCATCCGTTCCCGATGATCGTGCGCGACTTCCAGAGTGTGATCAGCAGGGAGGCGAGAGAACAGATCCTGGAACGCGAGGGAAGACTGCCCGATGTTGTCATGGCATGTGTCGGCGGCGGGAGCAATGCCATGGGAATGTTTTATAATTTTATCGGGGATAAGGGAGTGCGCCTGATCGGATGTGAGGCGGCAGGAAAAGGAATTGACACGGAGGAACACGCGGCGACGATCGCAAAGGGAAGTCCGGGCGTTTTCCACGGAATGAAATCCTATTTCTGTCAGGACGAATACGGACAGATCGCACCGGTATATTCCATTTCAGCGGGGCTTGATTATCCCGGGATCGGACCGGAGCATGCCAACCTGCATGACACAGGGAGAGCGGAATATGTGCCTGTGACGGATGAGGAGGCAGTGCGTGCATTTGAGTATATTGCAAGGACGGAAGGGATCATCAGTGCGATCGAGAGCGCACATGCCGTAGCGCATGCAATGAAAATTGCGCCGACAATGCAAAAAGATCAGATCATTATCATCTGCCTTTCNGGAAGAGGAGACAAAGACGTAGCAGCGATTGCCAGATACAGGGGGATTGACATTCATGACTAATGAGAGAATTGCAAAAGCATTTTTGGATAAAAAAGCATTTATACCGTTTCTGACAGGGGGAGACGGAGGAATCGAAAAGACAGAGGAGTATATTGACGCGATGATCCGCGCGGGAGCAGATCTCATTGAAATAGGGATTCCTTTTTCAGATCCGATCGCGGAGGGAATTGTGATCCAGGAGGCGGATATCCGTGCGCTTCGCGCCGGCACGACGACGGATGATCTTTTTGATATGGTGTCACGTATCCGCCAAAAGACAGAAATTCCGCTCGTGTTCATGACATATTTGAATCCGGTGTTCCACTATGGCTATGAAAAGTTCTTTGCACGCTGCAAAGAGGTTGGAATTGACGGTGTCATCATACCGGATCTTCCCTATGAGGAAAAAGAGGAGGTAAAATCGTGCGCTGCGCCGCATCATGTGGCGGTGATTTCCTTTGTTGCACCGACCTCTGAGTCGAGGATCGCAGAAATCGCAAAAGATGCAGAAGGATTTCTTTATGTCGTCTCCTCGATGGGAGTTACCGGCACCCGAGGTGAGATCACAACAGATCTCGCATCCATGTTCAACGTTATCAGAGAAAACACGGATGTTCCGGCAGCGGTCGGATTCGGTATCCATACACCTGAGCAGGCGGCACAGATCGGCCGGATCTCGGACGGTGTGATCGTGGGAAGTGCGATCGTCAAGCTTGTCAAAGAGTACGGAGACGGCGCTGCGCCATATATTTATGAGTACGTAAAAAAAATGAAGGCAGCACTAGGATAAAGATAGATTAAAAATGGTCGAAAATGATTGAAAATAGAAATTTCGTGTAGTAGACTGTACTTATATTGAGAAAGCCAGAAAAACAGAGTCGGTTTTCGGAATGTATGGGGAGGAGTCTATGACGAAACGCTCACTTAAGTCGGCGGGAGTTACTGTTGTGGTCATACTGATATCTATGGTATTCCTCTATTTTGGCACGGTAGGTTTATGGGATGTGGGCGTGTCTGACCGGTTGAATCAGCGGGAGTCGGTCACGAATAAGAATATATATATCATAGGGATCGACGACAAAACGCTTGAGGAATACGGACCGGTGAATACCTGGAGCAGGGATATCCCTGCAAAGCTGGTAGAGATTTTGAGCGCAGATGAGGCGGCAAAGCCGGCAGTGATCGGATTTGATGTGATCTACAGTGAGACAGTGGATGAGGAGGCGGACCGCCATTTTGCGGATGCCTGCAGGGAAGCGGGAAATGTGGTGACTGCAATGAGCTTCTCATTCCGGGAACAGCCCGAAAGAGATGAAGACGGAAAGGTGGTCTATAATCCCTATCATGTGGACTATGTGATAGACCCTTACGGGGACTTGAGAGAGAGCACACAAACCGGGTATGCCAATACGCTGGTGGATGCGGACGGATATGTGCGCCAGGCGATGGCATATCTCGACTATGAAGGAGAGCGCGCATACAGCCTGTCTTCTTTGATCTATAAGGAATATCAGGAAAGTCTGGGAGAAGAAGCGGTGTTCCCTGACACCTATGGAAGAAATAACAGGTACTACTTTTCCTATTCGGGAAAGCCGGGCGGTTACAGCGTGGTATCCATGGCGGATGTGCTGGACGGAACCGTCGATTCAAGGATTTTTCAGGATGCGATCGTGCTGGTGGGCGCTTATGCCGTCGGGATGCAGGATGCCTATGCGCCTGCCATCGCTCACAACAGTCAGATGTACGGTGTGGAGATTCATGCAAATATCATAGAGGCTCTGCTGGAGGGCAGGACGCAGCTTGCGGTTTCTCCGGTACTCTATGCTCTGCTTGCGGGAATTTTGTGCGGTATTTTCTTTGCGTGTGCAAGGAAGCTGAATATTCTGCCGGCAACGGCAGTTCTCGCTGCGGCTTTGATCTTAGATGTTGTTTTTGCGAAAGTTATGTATGGGAGGGGCAGCCTCGTTCCGGTGCTGCTGCTTCCAGTTTGTCTTGTCATCATTTATCTTGAGCGGATGATACAGGGATATCTTGCTGAGGTTCTGCGCAGACGGCGCGTAGTCGATGTGTTTAAGCAATACGTGGCGCCGCAGGTCGTCGATAAGATCAGCAAGGATAAGGATTTTGAACTGGTACTCGGGGGAGAGAACCGCCATATTGCGGTTCTGTTTGTGGATATCCGCGGATTCACCACGATGTCGGAAAGCCTTAAACCGGAGGAGGTGGTAGAAATCCTCAATGAATACCTGAGTCTTACCACAAAGTCTATTTTCGATAATGGCGGAACGCTTGACAAATTTGTCGGGGATGCGACGATGGCGGTGTTTAATGCGCCGTTTGATCTGGACGACTATATATTCCGTGCGGTCTGTACGGCATGGGATATGAAGGCGGGAGCAGATGCCATTGCAGAAAAATTTGAAAAGCGTTTCGGAAAGAGTGTGGCATTCGGAATCGGCGTCAACTGCGGCAATGCGGTAGTGGGAAACATTGGATGTGATTTCAGAATGGACTATACGGCGATCGGAGATACGGTCAATACGGCGTCAAGGTTGGAGAGCAATGCAAAGAAGGGGCAGATACTGATCAGCAGAGAGGTCTATGAGGCTGTGAAGGACCGCATTGCGGTAACGCCGATCGGGGAAATCCCGCTCAAGGGAAAAAGCAATGGCGTATTTGTATATCAGTTGGACGATGTGCGGCGTAAAACCGCGGAATGAGAGAAAGGGAATAAATACAACATATGGTAAAATTATATCTGAATCCCGACATCAGGGATATGGAGCGGGAGGTTGAGCTTGCTAAAGAGTATGGCTGCGCATTTGAATTCAGCGATTTCTATGCACCCACAGTGCTGGACGATCCTGGAAGGCAGGAAGAGATCATAGAATGCTATGCGAGATACCGCAGCGATTTTTCGAATGATACAATGCATGGAGCGTTTCTTGATGTGACTGTACACAGCAGTGACCCGCGGATACGGGAGGTATCGGAATTACGTATCCGCCAGTCGATGGAGATCGCAAAGCGTATGGGATTAAAGGGGGTTGTCTTTCATACGGGACGTCTTGCAGGATTTCGCGTGGAGTTCTATCTCAGGCAGTGGAGGGAAATGAATCAGCGCTTTTTTGAGCAGATTGCTGAGGAATATCCTGACCAGCAAATTTATATAGAAAACATGTTTGACGAGGCTCCGGATGTGATGGCAGAGCTGGCAGAACAGATGAGAACGGTCAAAAACTTTGGTATCTGTCTGGATTATGCCCATGCGGCGCTGACAGACTGTCCGGGGGAAGCGTGGGTGGAAACTCTTGCACCGCATATCCGTCACATACATATCAATGACAATGATCTGAAAAATGACCTGCACTGGCCGGTCGGCGAGGGCAGGATTGACTGGGGGAATTTTGATGAGCTCATCCGGGCACATCAGGTGGATGCCACGGTGTTAGTGGAGGTCAGCGGATACGAGGCGCAGAAGAAATCACTGGAATATATAAAACAGCATGGAATGTATCCATTGAAAAATCTGACATAGGTCAAAGAAAAGGAGAAGCAAGGTGTATTTGGAGCAAGAAGATCTGAAGAAAATACTGAATATTGGAATTGAGCTGTCAACGGAAAAAGACCGAAACCGCCTTCTGGCATCCATACTCGAGCGTGGCATGGAGATTACGCATTGTGATGCAAGTACATTATATTTATATGAAAATGACATGCTGACGTTTAAAATCATGAAGACGCTCTCCATGGGCATCAGCCGCGGTACGGATGGAAGGGCAATTGAGGACATGCCGCCAGTTCCGCTGAAGGAGGAAAATGTATGCGCCTATACGGCGATTCACCGGGATATCGCAAACATTCCGGATGTCTATAACAGTGAGAGGTTTGACTTTTCCGGACCGATGCAGTACGATTTGCTGACCGGCTACCATACGCGGTCCATGCTTGTCATTCCGCTGGAAAACAGTGAGAATGAGTTGGTCGGAGTGCTGCAGCTGATCAATGCTATGGATGCGGAAGGAAATGTGATTCCCTTTGATGAGCAGTACAATATCATTATCCGCTCTCTGGGCTCTATGGCGGCAGTGGAACTTACCAATCTCACCTATATGGAAGAGCTGCAGATGCAGCAGTACTCTTTTGTGGAGGCGCTGACTACGGTATTGGATGAGCGCACGCCTTACAATGCCTCGCACACCAGAAATGTGGAAAAATATGCCGCGCTTCTGGCATATTACATTTCCGAGATGCATAAGAAAGGCGAATGTGAGGAAGATTTTGACAGTGCACGGAAGGAAAAACTGCAGCTTGCGGCGCTGCTTCACGACATTGGGAAAATGGTGGTTCCCTTGAGCGTAATGAACCGCGCGACAAGGCTTGATAAAGACATCTGCAAAGTGGATGCGCGGTTTGAACTTTTGAAGGCGTTCTATGAAATTGATCTGCTGCGGGGAAGGATCACGGAGGAGGAATACAGAGCAGCTGTTTCCGATCTGGATTCTGAACTGGAATTTATACATAAGATTGACAGCATGGGATATCTGGATGATCAGAGCCATGAGCATGTCTGCCGGCTGGCCCAAAAACAGCATGTAAAAGAGGACGGGACAGTCACAAAGTATATCACAGATGAGGAGGCGCACCACCTGAGTATCCGCAGGGGAACACTGACGGCAGAGGAGAGACAGGAAATGGAAAATCATGTGGTGATGACTGAGAAGATACTGAGTAAGGTACGGTTTCACAAGAAGTTTGCCATGGTGCCGAAATGGGCAGCGTCCCATCATGAATTTCTCGACGGCAGCGGATATCCCAAGCATCTGACGGGGGAGGAACTTGATCTGGAAACACGCATTCTGACAGTGGCGGATATCTATGACGCCTTGACAGCAACGGACCGCCCCTATAAAGAGGCGATTCCGAGAGAAAAGGCGATCGGTATTTTAAGAAGCATGGCAGAGGAAGGAAAACTTGAACTGCAGCTGGTCAACTGGCTTGCAGAGGCTTTGGAGCAGGTTGAGGCATGAGCAGGCGCAAAGAGTTTGGAATGTATCTGGCTGTGTTTGCCGGACTGCTTGCCCTGCTGTGGCTGATGCTTGTGTTTGCCGCCGCAATTCCTAACGCTGCGCTGCGCGGGAATATGGAGCAGAGTGCGCTGTCTTATCGGGAGAAAGAGGGGTTTTCTTTTGAAAATGGCAGCAGATGGAATGCGATCAGTGATAATTATGCGGATGCCATTCTGCTGAATGTGAGCTGGAATATGGGAGAGGGAAATCCTCTTGTCTCTTCTCTGGACACGAAATATTATGACGGGGAAGCGTTCGGTGAAAGCATCGGACTGTATCTGGCGGTGACGGATGAGAACACAGTGCCGAATACCGATTACACACGTTATTGGCACGGTACAGCGGTTTTTGTCCGGCTGATGCATTTGGTGACGGACGTAAACGGAATGAAATTAGCCGGAATGGCGGCAGCGGTTCTGTTTTTACTGATTACAGCCCTCTTGCTGGTGAAACGGGGACATTATGCACTGACCGGCGTGCTGCTTTTGTCTGTGGCATCCGTTCAGATATGGAATATTCGTCTGAGCATGGAATATCAGCCGGCATTTATCATCTGCTTTCTGTTTTGTCCGATGTATCTGTGGCTTGAGAAGCGGACGGATGTCGGGCTGGTCAGTCTGTCTGTTGCGGGCGGTGTGCTGATCGCATTTTTTGATTTCCTAACTACGGAAACGGTGGCACTCCTGCTGCCTTTGATTCTGGTAGTGACGGTGAGAGCAGAAGAAAACCGGCTTGGGAGTCTTCGGGATAATGTCTGGCTGATGGTAAAGTGTGGGATTGCATGGCTGCTCGCCTACGCAGGGACATTTTTTGTCAAATGGACGGCGGTATCCGCGGTGACCGGTGAAAATAAGTATCGGGCTGCAGTATCCTCTGTGGGGGAGCGTATCGGCGGAAGTCTGCAGGGGGAGGGATCGGATCAGTTTCTTGTGAGGGTTCCGGAGGCGGTAGCGGCTAATCTGTCGGCGCTGTTCGGCGGGGAGAGCCGTGTAGACATGATGAGAATGTTTGCGGGGCTGGCGATTTCTGTTCTGGTTCTCGGCTCGCTGTTTTATCTGTTTCACAAAAAACGCAGCGGCACAGCCGCGGTTCTGCTTGCCCTGCTCGGCAGTGTTGTCATTGTGCGGTATGCGGTGTTAAACAACCATTCTTATCTGCACAGCTTTTTTACCTACCGTGCATTGGTCAGTCCGATCATGGCGTTATTGGCAGGGATGTCGCTTTCGATGCATTTTCCCATTCCCAAAAAGAAAGGTGCACACAGGTGATGAGTGAGATGGAGCTTACGGTGCTGATGCCCTGCCTGAATGAGAGCGAGAGCATCGCTTTTTGCATTGAGGAAGTAAAAGAATATATCAGGAGAGCNGGAATACNNGCCGAGATTCTGATCGCAGATAACGGCAGCACAGACCGTTCCCGCGAGATCGCCGCACGTTGTGGGGCACGGGTTGTGACCGTTTTGCAGAAGGGATACGGGAATGCGCTGATCGGAGGAATCCGGGCGTCACAGGGCAGATATATTATCATGGGGGATTGTGACGGCAGTTATGATTTTTCCAATTTGGATCTGCTGCTGCAGAAATTGCGGGAGGGGTACTCTCTCGTGGTGGGAAACCGCTATCTTGGCGGCATTGAAAAGGGAGCCATGCCTTTTTTACATCGGTATGTCGGCGTTCCGGTTCTNTCCTTGCTNGGCAGATGGAGATATANAGTAAAAGTCGGTGATTTTCACTGCGGACTGAGAGGATTTGACCGAAAAAAAGCGTTGACGCTGGGGCTTTCGTGCAGCGGCATGGAATTTGCGACGGAGCTGATCGGCAGATTTGCCGGGGCGGGAGNGCCTGTATGTGAAGTTCCCACGGTCNTGCGGCGCGACAGACGGAGCGGACCGTCTCATCTGCGGACCTTTTCTGACGGCTTCAGGCATTTGTGGTTTATCCTATTAGCTGCTAAAAATTAAGAATTTATTTTTTGGAAGAGCAGTTCCNAAATTTAAAATTCTTTGATATAGTAAATGAAAGNTGNAAAAGGCAGTCCAATTCTGCAAAATGATTTCCAATTCTGCTGTAATGATTGAAAAATGTAAAGAACATTTATAATATTGCAGGGAGAGNAACGTGAAAGAANTTGGTTGCTAAGGAGGGGAGANATGANAAAAAGATTAAAAGGNCTGCTCTGNNTATGGCTGGCAGTACTGGTTGTCGCAATGCCGGCTGTGAGGGCAGTGGCGGAAGGAAACACGTATTTGTATGTCTACAGAGGAGAAAGTGAACTCCAGAACATGACTGCGGTAGCNGCAGANGATCAGGAGTCCCGGATGACGGAGTTTAATTTTGATGAATCACTTTATCAACAGTCCAATATCATGCAGCAGGTTTTAACTCCGGCGGGAAAAGAGGTGGACGGCTGGAAGGTGTGGACGTATAANAGCGGATATGTNAATGCTTATTATAATGAGGACGGTCAGCCTGATGTACTGAGGAAAGACGGTACGATCACGCAGGCTTATTATGAAACACTCATAGCGTACGGTCAGATTCTGCTTGAGCCGGTATTCAAACAGGTGCAGACGATCATACTGCCTGAGGTGAGGGTTGGATATGAGATAAATGCTGCCGAGTGGATTACACTTAACGGGAGTCCTGCGTATACGTTTACGGTCACGATAGATGCGACCCATGAAGCGGCTGACAATTTTGCGGTATTGGCAAACGGAGTAGAACTTAAACCGACAAAGATGGTGGGATCGCATGAATCTACCTATGTGATAGAGAATATCACGGAAACGCAGACAATCAGCATTGTAGGAGTTGTCGACAGGATCAACCCCCAGTTGAAAATTGAGTTTTCAGACGGTGTATACTGGGATAACTTCCATCAGATCGCAGGCGTTACAGGCATCTATAAGTATTTCAATAAGGCGCAGACGATCACTATATCTATATCGACCAGTGAGGGAGAAAAAGGAGACGGGATAAAGTACATGGTTGCCAGTGGAGATCTGGTTAACTGGGATGAGGTCACTGCAGATGATAAAGCCTTGGCTTTAGAGTTGGCAGTTGAGAGTGCAGGCGGCTGGGCGGATTACGATAACGAAAACCGGATTCAGCTGGTAAATGACGGAACCTATGTCGTATATGCAAAAGAGGGGGATTCGATTCCTAATTATGCAAATACAGAGATGNTTGTGATCGANANGNNGGCNCCGNAAATNTGGANNGAGACGGCAGGAAACGGGATTGACGGATTGCAGTATAAAGGTGATCTNACCNTTTNNGTGGAGGATGACNATCTTGATTCTGTGACNGTGGATGNCGNGNAAGTGGANCTTGNCGAGAATAATNNATACACCATTACNGCNGACNGCAGCCGGCATACNATCGNAGCGNNGGATAAAGCNGGAAATGNGANCNNANTAAGCGTGNNTGTGTTTGANGANNATNNGATCAGTAAGACAGCGGCNGANGGCGGAAGCTTTACCGTGANGNGNGANGGTGNGGAAGTGACNGTGGCNNAGNCTAACNNTGAGATTNNNGTGNCNGCATCNGCGGANGANNNNTATNNNGTGGATNAGATNANNGTGACAAAGACGGGCGATGAGAGTACGCGGGTCACAGTTACGGACGGCAAATTTATCATGCCGTCATATCCGGTCACCGTGACGGTCAATTTCCAGAAAAAATCATACCCTGTGACACTGCCGGCTTTACCAACAGTGGGATACACTGTGGCACCGGTGAGCGGATTTATTTCCCCTGTGCTCCATGGCGACGATTTCTCCTTTACGGTTACGATTGAAGACGGCTATAAGGCGTCTGACAGTTATTCCGTATCGGCAAACCAAACGGTATTGACTCCGGTGATAGACGGGAATACATATACGTATACGATCAAAAATATCACAGAAGAGCAGATGGTTACGATAAGAGGTATTGTTTCCGCAACGGCTCCGTCTATTGCGGCCACGNTGGAGAATGACAGTACACAGTGGACGGCTTTCCTGCCGGAGATCAGNTTTGATTACTTTTTTAACAAGGCAATAACAATTGACGTATCNGCGACAGAGGCGGACAGNGGTACAAAGCTGACTGAGATCTGGTATTATATAGCAGACAGCGATCTCTTCCCTGAGAACAGAGACTATACGGATCAGGAGATCGAGGAGGCAGTATCTATATGGACCGGATATACGGATGGCATTACCCTGNCTGAGAACGGAGAGCATGTNATATATNTCAAAGCAATGGACGGCAACGGTAATGTGGCGTATGTCAACACGNCAGGTATTGTGATAGATACCGTTCTTCCTACGATTTTNGGNGTGGAAAACGGTGNANTATATTATGGAGATACACTGATCCGGGCAAGCGATGACAATCTTGATACGGTGANGGTAGACGGAATTGCCGTGCAGTTGACTGACGGGGCGTATACGATCGCTGCTGACAATCAGTCTCATACGGTAACNGCGACAGATAAGGCGGGGAATCAGATTTCCTATGAGCTGTATACTTTTGAGACATGGGTGCGTGATGGCATTCAGACTGCNGGTACATTGAGATTGACGGCGGGAACAGGATACCGGCTTGGCAGCGGAAAATGGAANGTCTCAGGAGANGAGACGGTATATGAAGGAGGAAACTCTTTCTATGTTGCAGAGAGCGGNTCCTACGTTTTTACGCAGCAATAATAAGAGGGGAGAATTATCATGCAGAAGGTTATGTTGGTTAAGGTGATCGCTGCCCTTATCGGAGCTGCGGCTGTTGCCGGCGGAATTGCACTGGCGGTCACGCTGACACATGGTACGGATTCTTACCGTTCCATCCTTGTCTATGAACTCGAGGGAACGGCAGAAATTGAGCGTGAGGGAACGGGCACGTTTAGTGCAGCAGAAAATCTCTATCTGGAATCCGGAGACAAGGTTACGGTTGCTTCATCCAGCTCCATGCGTCTGAAACTGGATGATGACAAATATATTATGGTAGAGGAAAACTCCGTGCTGTCCATTGAAGCGAGCGGTTCTAAGAAGGATTCTAAGACATCGATTTATCTGGAACGGGGAGCTATTACAAATGAGATTCAGAATCGATTGAGTGATGAATCGACGTATGAGGTGATGACGCCGAACTCTGTTATGGCGGTTCGCGGAACGACATTCCGCGTGGAAGTGTATTTTGACGAGAACGATGAAGTGTACACCAAGCTTTCTACTTTTGAGGGGATTGTTGTATCCAAAATGATTTTTCCGGATGGCACGGTTGACGATGANGTGCCGGTGGAGACCGGAAACGAAGTGATCATTCACAGCAATGAGGTTATTACGGAATATTTATTTGATGCTACGGATATTTCATATGAAGATCTTCCGTTACAGGCACTCTACATTTTGAAGGATTTGATGCAAAGTGGTATGGAATTGACGGGAATTACTTCAAATGAATTGCAGGAGTTGATTGAACTGCTGGAGGGAGAATCGGCACCGGACGATACCGAAGAGATAGTAGAAGACACGGAGGAAGCNGAAGACACGGAGCAGACAGANGATACGGAATCTGCTGCTGAGGGCGCTGAAGAGGAATCCGGAGATACACGGCCNGCAGNAGAAGAATCACAGCAAACGGCAAACGGAAATGGAAACGGAAATGGAGAACCGTCAAATGCGCAGCAGACACCGGCAGATAACCAGCAGCAGACACCGGCAGATAACCAGCAGACATCCAGTCAGACTTATACGGTGACATTCATGTATCAGGGGCAGGTGTTTGGAACACAGTCGGTGAAGAGTGGAGAGAAAGCGACAGTGCCAAAACTGAATCCGGCAGCAAGCGGAGCATGGGATTTTGATTTTTCACAGACGATTNAGAAGGATACTACGATTGAGTGGAAATAGTGATGTATTGAATTCATCATGTAAAATCCGCATGGACATTCAAATGTNCATGCGGATTTTTCTGTCCGTATTATNGGACAGAAAAGATGGTAATTTATGTGTTGACAGCCGGGAACGCGTATAGTATGATAATAGAAATCGAACATAAGTTCGCAAACGANCGTGAAATAATGCGGTCCTACAGACTGAGAGACAGAAAGGAACAGGGGGGTGCCATGATGAATCGTACGGAAATGAATATTATTGCAGTTGACTTTGACGGAACCTTATGCAGTGACTGTTATCCAGAGATCGGAGTTCCGAATCTGCCGCTGATTTATTTTTTAAGACAGCTTCGCAAGCAGGGGAAGCAGTTGATACTCTGGACCTGCCGATGTGGCAGGCGATTAGAGGAAGCGACAGAATGGTGTGCGGGTTTTGGTCTGGAATTTGACGCGGTGAATGAAAATGTAGCAGAAACGCTGGAAAAATACGGAACGGAGTCCAGAAAGATTTCTGCGGATGTTTATATTGACGACAGAGCATGCTTTCCCAATGAGATCGTTAGAAGCCAAAGTATGGTTTTGTGAAAATTTACAAATTTTTGTCTATTTTTAACAGGATTATACGGTCGAAAAGGGGCTGAATATGGCATTTTATTGTGAAAAATACTATATATAGGTTGACGCACCTTGGATTATCTCCTATAATGAGACTAAATTGCTGGCACAGCGAATCGTTGGTATTCTCTGTGCCTGGGGCTTGTTTTTATTTTTGGAGGACATTCATGAGGCGCATGTTACATATAGATAAGAGGAGATGTTTTGCACTGTCTCTTGCAGCGGTAATGCTGCACACAACAGTAATGCTGTTTATAGTCGGAATACTCTTAATTGACGCTCCAACGGTCAGTTATGCGTTCACGCCGGTCATGGGAACAATCAACGATGGCCCGGTAATGGTGCGAAAAGCTCCGGTGAATGGGGAAAAAATCACTTCTCTGCAGCCAGGGACCACAGTGCGTGTGGTAGACGAGACCAAAGGCTCTGATGGGTATGTCTGGTATCAGATCGAGGTTTCCTATAATGGAACAACTACGACGGGCTATACGAGATCTGATTTTATCACCCTTGCATCTGGGAGTGGTGATGCGGGCACGACTACGACAGACCAGAGCGGCACAGGAATTGCCGGAGTGGTGAGCGGAACCGATTCCGGTGTGTATGTCAGGTCGGGTCCGGGGACGTCGTACAGTTTTTTGACAAAGGTCTATAAGGGACAGGCGGTGACGGTGTTCGGGCAGGCGGCAGGCGGAGGATTGAACTGGTATAATGTTTCTCTCAATGTCGGAGGAACCGCATATACCGGTTGGATCTGTGCGGACTATGTGACGACGTCCGGTGATGTGCCNGCAGGCGGTGCGTCAGGAGGAACTGTAACACCGTCAGATGAAGAATATGTGGCATCNCTCAAAGCGGCAGGTTTTCCTGACAGCTACTGCAGTTCGCTGCTCGTTTTGCATCAAAAATATCCCAACTGGCAGTTCGTCGCAGTCCCGACCGGNCTGGACTGGAACACGGTTATTGAGAACGAGAGCGTTGTGGGAAGGAATCTTGTACAGAATATAGTCAATGATTCCCGAAAATCTACGGATACGAAGGCGTATGACTGGGCGACAAATACATGGTACGGATTTGACGGAGCAAGCTGGGTTTGCGCATCTTCGGAATACATTGCCTATTGCATGGATCCAAGGAATTTCTTAAATGAAGATTATATTTTCCAGTTTGAAACATTAGAATATGCGGCGTATCAGAATGAGGCAGGGGTGAAAAGTATTCTTGCGAATACCTTTATGTCAGGCAATTATTCTGATACGGACGGAGCAGTGCGCAGTTATGCGGACACATTTACAGGCGTGGGACGCAGCCTTGCGGTGAGCCCGTATCACTTGGCAGCCCGCTGTAAGCAGGAGCAGGGGGTGAAAGGAACAAGTCCGCTTATTTCTGGAAAATACGGCGGCTATGAGGGATTTTACAATTATTTTAATGTTCGTGCCTATACAACTGCCTCTGCGTCTGCAACGGTCAATGGTCTTGCCTATGCAAAGCAGCAGGGATGGAACTCAATTTATAAGTCGATTGCGGGTGGAGCGACGCTTGTTGCGGATAATTATGTGAAAAAAGGGCAGAATACCATATATTTTGAAAAGTTCAATGTAGTGTATAAGAATAGTCTGTATTCGCATCAGTATATGACAAATGTTATGGCTGCGATCAGTGAAGGCAGCACGATGGGAAAAGCACATGCGGACAAGAATCAGGCATTTGTGTTCCGCATTCCGGTGTATCAGAATATGCCACAGACAGCGGTAACCTTTACCGATAGGGGAAATCCTAATAACTGGCTGTCTTCTCTTTCTGTGAACGGTTTTAGCCTCACACCGTATTTTAGCGGGGCAAATACCTCTTACTCGCTGGTAGTAGGTGAAAATGTCGGTTCCATTCAGGTCAATGCGACTGCGGTTGCCGGAACCTCCACAGTGTCCGGCACAGGAAATTATTCCTTGAATTATGGTAATAATACTGTTAATGTGACGTGTATCTCCAAGAGCGGCGCTTCAAGGACATATACCATTACCGTCGCAAGGCAGCAGCCGNCACCGACAGGCGGTGCGATAGAAGTGGCGCCGGGGGCGACNATNACCTCNTCTTATCCGATTGGCACTTATGTGACGGGAATTAAGCCCGGGGCGACAGCGCAATCTGTCATATCAGGNATNANNACGCAAAACTGCAGTGTACAGGTGCTTAAAAAGGATGGCAGCGTGAACACAGGGGTGATCGGAACCGGCGATAAGATTANGGTATACAATGCAAATAATGAAGTGGTGAAACAGTATGAAGCAGTTGTCTATGGAGATATTAATGGAGATGGTAAGATTTCCAATGTGGATCTGGTTTTGATGCAGAAGCAGATATTAGGCATTCAGACACAGTCCGGCTGTTATCTGGAGGCAGCAAATACCAGTAAGGACGGCGGCATCACCAACAAGGATCTTGTAATTCTGCAAAAGCATATTTTGAATGTGACACAGATCAGTCAGTAGAGGGCTGTGGTACAGTGTACACGTTTCAGTTTGCAGATTATGGAAAGGCATGGTTTTTAAAATGAAAAAGATAAGAAAACAATTTGGCGTGTTGACTATGTTGATTTCTCTCGTGCTGGGACTGTTTGCTCCGGCAGAAACAGTCTGTGCGGCANCAGGTTCCACNTCTGTTTCCGTNTCCTCNGGCAGTGTGAATATCGGGGATTCCGTGACAGTGACGGTAAAGGCGTCCGGGGCATCAGGGGAGAAGGCATATGCAACGATGACACTTTCCTATGATGCGAGTATTCTGCAGTTTGTAAGCTGTTCTGCGACCTACGGAGGAGGCGGCGGCAGCGTTACCGCTGCGACTGACAGTTTCACGGTCACATTTCAGGCGGTGGCGGCAGGGAAATCATCTCTGTCTGTGTCTGCGACTGACGGAGTAGTGTATGATACGAACGAAGAACTGGATTCTATGTCCGGCAGCAGCGCGTCGNTCACGGTGAATAATGCGGCTGGCAGCGGCGGGAATGGAGCTGGAAATGGCGGCGGAACCGGTACCGGTACACCGGGAGACAGCTCNGGCGGGAACGGCAGNACAGGCACAGCGAATCTTTCGGCGGACAATTCATTGAAATCTCTTACGATTTCACCGGGGACACTGTCTCCGGCTTTTACAGGCAAGACGACAAAATACAGTGCTACGGTGGGAAATGAAGTCACGAGCATTGCAGTTACAGCGACTCCGGCGAATGAGAAAGCGGTTGTAGAGTCTGTCACAGGCAACAGNAATCTGGCGGTGGGAAGCAANACGGTAAAGGTTGTGGTCAAAGCGGAAAACGGTGTGACNGCNACATACACGATCCTNGTGACGAGNCAGGGCNCAGACGGAGCGGAAGAGCCGCAGGACCCGGATCAGGAGGNGCCGGATCNCGAGGACGGTGAGAATACGGTGAATGTTACGGTAAACGGCATTTCCTATCGCAGCTCCGGAGCATTTGCGGCGGAGGAAATTCCGGTGGATTTCTCAGAAACGGAAGTAAATTACCATGGACAGGAGTGTAAAGGAGTGCGTTTTGACAAGGGCTCCGTTGTCATGCTCTATCTGGTTCCGGAGACTGCGGAAGAGGAAGAAAAACAGGGAAGTTTTTTNGTGTTTGATGAGGTCAGAGATACCCTGTATCCGTTTGTAAAACTCAATCACGGAGAAAAGTATATGATCGCACTGTTGGCTCCGGTGGACTTTGTGATGCCGGAAAACTTTATACAGACAGAAATAAAGATTGACGGNGAAAATACTGTCACTGCATTCCAAAAGGTGGAAGAGGAGTCGGAAATTGTCTCTGATTTTTATTTCATTTATGGCGTAAATCAGGATGGCACGGAGAGCTGGTACCGGTACGATGACCTGGAAGGAACATACCAGNGGTGNGATATAGAGGAGTCNGAAGAGTCAGAGGANGAAGAGAATATCGATATGACATATCTGCAGACAGAGTANGCGGCGCTCTCCGAAAAGTATACGGANGAAAAGGCGTTTGCAAGGAATGTCATAGGCATACTTGTTTTTGTTATTGCAGTACTGGTGATCATTATTATCAATATGCTGATCTTCGGTCAACGGAGAAAGAATGGACCGCATGATGACGATGATCTAGATGATGATATCACAGATTTTAATGACCTGTAATTGAGGGAGGATATATGCAGACATCATACACAGCAAAGGCAAAAAAGGCGATTGACATTGCAAGGCGAATGTCTAAGACGCTGCATCACAGCTATATCGGAACTGAGCACATTCTGCTCGGACTGCTCCGGGAGGGTACCGGGGTGGCAGCACTGGTTCTAAAGGAGAACGGAGTTGAATTTGAGAAAGTGATGGAACTGATCGAGGAGCTGATCGCACCGTCGGAGCCTGTCGGCGTAGCAGAGACGGAGGGATACTCGCCGAGAGTAAGCCGTGTATTGGAAGGTGCGGCGAGGGAAGCAACACGCTTTCACTCCCAGAAGATTGGGACTGAGCATATTCTGATTGCCATGATAAAAGAAACAGATTGTGTGGCATCCAGACTATTCAATACATTATCGGTCAATGTGCAGAAACTTTATGTGGATACACTGATTGCTATGGGTGAGGATGCAAACCTGTATAAAGAAGATTTTCAAAACGGGCGGCCGGGAAAGAAGAAGAACAGAGAAGGTACGCCGGTGCTGGATCAGTATTCCAGGGATCTTACCCAGCTTGCGAGGGAGGGAGCGTTAGATCCTGTGATCGGAAGGCAGCAGGAAACTGACCGTGTGATCCAGATTTTGAGCAGAAGAACCAAAAATAATCCATGCCTGATCGGAGAGCCCGGCATTGGAAAGACGGCAATTGTAGAGGGCATTGCGTCACGTATTGTGACGGGGATGGTGCCGGATACAGTGCTTGGAAAGCGTGTCGTGTCTTTGGATATGTCCGGCATTGTGGCGGGATCTAAGTATCGCGGGGAATTTGAGGAGCGCATTAAAAAGATCATAAAGGAAGTGATCGCTGCCGGAAACGTGCTTCTGTTTGTCGATGAGTTGCATACGATTGTCGGCGCGGGCGGTGCTGAGGGAGCAATCGATGCTTCCAATATATTAAAACCGGCATTGGCAAGAGGTGAGATACAGATGATCGGCGCCACCACAATAGAGGAATACCGGAAATATGTGGAAAAGGACGCGGCATTGGAACGCCGCTTTCAGCCGGTGACGGTGGAAGAACCGACGGAAGAGGCTGCTGTTCAGATATTAAAGGGACTGCGCAGCCAGTATGAGCGTCACCATCAGGTGACAATTTCAGACGAGGCGGTCGATGCGGCAGTGGTCTTATCGGCACGCTATATCAATGACCGTTTCCTGCCGGATAAGGCAATTGACCTGATGGACGAGGCAGCGGCAAAGCTTCGCCTGGGAGTGGGTTATCATGTAGATGAGGCGGCGGAGCTGAAGACCCGGATCGCAGAGGAAGAGGAAAGGCTGGAGAATGCGTTAGAACAGGCAGATTTGATAGGAGCGAAAGCGGCCAAAGGTGAAAAAGAGAAATTGGAAATAAAGTTACAGAAGCTGACGGAAAAATCCAGAAAAGAACTTCAAACCAAGAAATTGATCGTTGGAGAAGAGGAAATCGCAGATGTCGTCTCCGGCTGGACGAAAATTCCGATCAGCAAGCTGACGGAAGGGGAAGCATCCCGTCTGCGGAGATTGGAAACAACGCTTCATAAGAGAGTTGTAGGTCAGGAGGATGCTGTTGCGGCGGTTGCAAAGGCAGTCCGCAGAGGACGTGTGGGGTTGAAAGACCCGAAGCGTCCGATCGGTTCTTTCCTGTTTCTGGGGCCGACCGGCGTTGGCAAGACAGAGATATCCAAAGCGCTCGCTGAGGCTGTATTCGGAAGTGAGCAGTCGATGATTCGCGTNGATATGTCAGAATATATGGAAAANCACAGCGTTTCCAAAATGATCGGATCGCCGCCTGGATATGTAGGGCATGAAGACGGCGGACAGTTGAGCGAAAAGGTGCGCCGCAATCCGTANTCGGTCATTTTGTTTGACGAGATAGAAAAGGCACATCCGGACGTGTTTAATATTTTGCTGCAGGTGCTGGATGACGGACATATTACAGACTCTCAGGGAAGAAAAGTAGATTTTAAAAATACGATCATTATCATGACGTCNAATGCAGGNGCGCAGGCGATCGTCGAGCCAAAGAAACTTGGNTTNGCATCTGTTTCTGATGAAAAGCATGATTATGATCGGATGAAGAGCAGNGTCATGGAAGAGGTGCGCCGCATTTTTAAACCCGAGTTTTTGAATCGTATCGATGAGACGATTGTATTCCGTTCTTTGAANAGAGATGATATGAAGCAGATCGTAACGCTTATGACAAAGGAACTGGCGGAGCGGTGCAAAACTCAGATGGGGATTACGNTGACTGTCCGCGACAGTGCAAAAAACTACATCGTGGAAAAAGCATACGAACCAAAATACGGGGCGAGACCTTTGCGCAGAAAAATCCAGAACGAAATCGAAGACAAACTGGCAGAAGANATTCTTGCCGGAACNGTCAAGCGTGACACGGGCGTTGTGGTGACTACAAAGAAGAATGCGATCGTGCTTGAGACAAAGAAGCTGCAGGAGGCAGAGTAAAATTGCACTCCGCTGTTACTGTTCACAGTAACTTGTAAAAATCCGGGGAAAATACTGGAAATAAAGGTCTGATTATTATATAATATACTTACAAAATTATTACGAAAAAGCGATGCGCAAAAGATGAAATCTGGCGGCATCACAGGAGGATGAGATGGCTGTTATTAAAGAATTGATCCGCTCAGAGGCGGACGGCACNATCAGTTTTGGGGATTATTCTCTTGACGCAAAGGCAAAGCTTGACAATTTTGAACACCAGGGGGATCTGTATAAGGTTAAGACTTACAGAGAGATCACCAAGCTGGAACGCAACGGAATGTTTGTCTATGAATCCGTACCCGGTACGGCTGTTGCAAATCTNAGTGTGACGGATACAGGAATGTCGTTTGCGGTAGAAGGTACNGAAGATGCNCAGTTGACGGTAGAGTTAGCGGAAAATACGGAATATGAGGTTTTTATCGCTGCACAGAGTATNGGGAAGATGTCAACAAGCCTCGGAGGGAAANTGCATATTAGTGTGGAACTGGAAGGCGCAGGNACTGTGGATGTAAAGATAGAGCAGGTTTAANGGGGNCTGACNGANCAAGGGGAANCATAAAAGCGTCGGAGATGATTCTCCGGCGNTTTTTAAACGNCTGACAGGCAGTCCGNAAATTTGCCGGAGAANGGAAAAGGAAGAAGAATGGCGAAAGGAAAAATAAACGTATATTTTTGTCAGAANTGTGGATATGAATCAGCAAAATGGATGGGACAGTGNCCGGGGTGCCATGAGTGGAANACGTTCGTGGAGGAAATGATTGATAAAAAAAGTGCGGGCAAGGGAAAAGNGACAGGNNGCGAATCGGCAAAGTCAGTGCGTCTTTCTGAAATTGAGATGAAACAGGATAAACGGATTTCTACNNACATTGCNGAACTTGACAGAGTGCTTGGCGGAGGNATCGTGCAGGGCTCACTGGTATTGGTGGGAGGAGATCCCGGAATCGGAAAGTCGACGCTGCTTTTNCAGGTGTGTANAAATCTTGCCGCGCAGGGNATTGCNGTCCTNTATATTTCAGGGGAGGAATCGCTGCAGCAGATAAAAATAAGAGCGGAACGGGTAGGAACATTTTGTGACGGTTTAAGTTTNCTGTGCGAGACAAATTTAAATACCNTTAAAACTGTGATAGACAGGGAAAANCCGCAGATTGTCGTAANTGATTCCATACAGACCATGTATCATGAGGACGTATCATCGGCGCCGGGAAGTGTTTCGCAGGTGAGAGAGTCCACGGGAATACTGATGCAGATTGCAAAAGGAATGGGGGTTTCTATTTTTATTGTCGGACATGTTACAAAGGAGGGAGTTGTAGCAGGCCCGAGAGTGCTAGAGCATATGGTGGATACCGTGCTTTATTTTGAGGGAGACCGTCACGCTGCTTACCGCATTCTGAGAGGGGTAAAGAATCGATTTGGCTCTACGAACGAAATCGGAGTATTTGAGATGCGTCAGGACGGTCTAGCAGAAGTGAAAAATCCGTCTGAATATATGTTGAACGGAAAGCCGGAAGGAGCGTCGGGTTCTGTAGTTGCCTGTTCTATGGAGGGAACAAGGCCGATTCTTTTGGAGGTACAGGCATTGGTATGCCACAGTAATTTTGGAATTGCAAGAAGAACGGCCGCGGGAACTGATTATAACAGAGTCAATCTCTTGATGGCAGTGTTGGAAAAACGTCTTGGACTGCAGCTTGGAAACTGTGACGCATATGTCAATATTGCGGGTGGGATTCGAATGAATGAGCCGGCGATCGACCTGGGAATCGTCCTTGCTATCATATCAAGTTATAAAGACCGTGCGATTGATGAGAAGACGATATGCTTCGGGGAAGTAGGTCTAAGCGGGGAAGTGCGTGCGGTAAGTATGGCAGAGCAGCGTGTTCTTGAGGCAAGAAAACTGGGGTTTGATACATGCATTTTGCCGGAAGGATGCATGAATGCGATCAAAGAAAGTCAAAAGGATATACACGGAATCAAGCTGATCGGAGTCAGTACGGTAAAGGATGCGATGAACTTTGTTATGAGGTGATCAAGTTTTCTGTCAAAAAAAGATGGTATGATGTAGGTATCAAAGCTTTGCTTTAAATTGATTGATGGCAAATTACACAAAAAGAGTTGTGCGCACTCCATTGCACCAAACATTCCAATGAGCCTCTTAGAACGAAAATCGTGTTCAGCAAAGGCTTCCACGATTTTTGAGTCTCATTTCCATGGTGCAAAAGTCGTTTGCCCAATCTCTTTTTGTGTAATTTGCC
>JAAUZB010000054.1 GCA_014804775.1 Roseburia sp.
CGAAATTAATGAGTATTTGATAAGTAATGACTGCATATGCGACATAAAATTACAAAAAAGCTGATATGTTGTGTCCTATGTGTTAAACAGCAGCAAAAGGACCTTGGCAACATTCGTATCCCGAAAAACGGGGATGAAGCTCCGCATTTATCCCGAACATATACAAGAATACCAGAGCTTTCTTGATACCCTGCCCGAAAAGGTAAAAAAGGAAATCAAGAAAGCGTCCGTCTGCAAACGGCTTATCAATCCCGATGACTGTAATCCGAAATGTATCATGGGATATACCTTTGTATTGGATGGTGAGCAGTATCAGAAATGCCGTTACATGGCGTTTCAGCCAACATTGAGTGAGGAAAACAATCCGTACATAAAGCAGTTTTTAGAGAAAGAATTGCGGGCGGGTTCCGTTTAGCTGAACAACAAAGCGACAAATATGGCGGCTTTTGAAATCGAAGCCGCCGTTTCTTTATTATCTTCTAATTCTTAATATCACTTTCACAACTTTGTATAAAACGGAACACCTTATATGCATCATTGGCGTGTTTTATGTCATTCATACTGATGAAATACGCTACAAATAAAATTTCTATACACTCCATCACGCATGGGATTGCATTTTTTTCTTTTTCAGAAAGATTGATTATACTTTCATAGCCTGCAATAACTGCTTTAGCGTTTTCAATCCATTCCATTTTTGTAAAGGCGTCATCCGTTTCTTCTGCTAATAGTCCTGTCAAAAAATAACAAATATCAAATATTCTTATATTTCTTTGGCTTAAATCAAAATCAATATATCCTGACAAATTACCTTCAAAGAATAAAAAATTTCCAAAATGCACATCTCTATGAATTAATTGTTTCGGCAAGTAATCATATACGCTTTCTAACATTTCTACTGTTTTTGTATATTCTTCTTCGTTTAGTATCTTCCACTCATTATTTGCCAGATTTTCCCGTATCCATCCTTTCATCTCTTTTAACAGACTATTATCCCAAAATTCAACTTCTTTTTCGCACCTGGCAAACGCCGTATGCAGCTGTGCAATTGCACAGCCCATTTTCCAGGCAATTGTTTTGTCTTTAATATCGGAAATATTACTCCCCTGTAATTCTTTTGACATGAGGAAATAACTGTTTTTATACTCAACATATTTCTCTCCTGTTTTTGTAAGAACCGTCTTTGCAACCAGAATAGCGCAATCCAATAATATTTCCGATATTTTTATATTTCTTTCCAACTGTTTTTTGTCATCATACACTTTTATTACATAAGAATCATTAATTTCCCATGCAGAGGGATATATTTGCAATAACCGCTTATTCTCAATTCCCCATAAAGGCAAAATCTGTTCTATTATCTCTTTCATTTTTTGATATCTCACCTTTTCTTTTGAAATAATCCTTCTAATACTTGCCTCCGACAAATGATATATATTCCCAAGCTGTCCGTTAGTTCTTCCTTCGAGATGCTTTAAATATATATGCTGGTTGCGTTTCTCTAACTCAATTTTATAGTCGGTCTGCTGCCTTACCTCATAAAAATTTTCCTTTGGTATATACAAATAACCGCCTTGATAATATTTTTGAATCATTGAAAGTAATTCTTCGGGCAAAACATCATTTGCATTTACATATTTCATCGGGATCACTCACTCCATAAGTAAATTTATTTTATTATAACAGACCATACATGCTTATCGGTGATTATATCCATTTCTGTATAGAATATAATCACCGACCTTTTTCTCTATCTGCAATTTTTTTACACTTGCACCCTCTAAATCGTTCACATACATAGCGACGTGCTCTATCTTCATATAATGAAACCACCTTCTTTCGCTGCGATATGATACTTCTATTTTTGCGCAAGGTCAATAAATTTGAGCACTTCAGGGGTACTGAATAATTACTTTCCCATAAAAAATAAAGATGGCTGATTCCCTAAATTATTTCTAAATTTTCTGAAATTAAAATTGAAATCATTGACATAAAGGCTTGGTCTGCGTACAATAATAGCATAGAGTGGCATCACTCAAAAAGCGGAGTACCCTGCCAGTAAGTGGGAGCTAAAAAAGCGGAGCACCCTGCCAGCAAGTGGGAGTAAAAAAAGCGGTGTACCCTACCAATAAGTGGGAGCTAAAAAAGGCAAGGGCCAGGCTGCAAAGTCCGGCTCTTTGCATTATTTATGGAGGAAAATTGCCATGAACCTGTCATTTTATACGGTCAACTCGGCATATTGTGATTTTTTGAGAAAAACAGACCCCTGCGTGCCTTTCACATATGAAAAATCAAATTGACTTCCTTAAAATCAAAGGCGGGGAATGGGGCGCAATTAACTTTAACAATATGATTCCTGTACTGCCGGAGTGCCTGAAAAAGGTAGAAATCCGCTTTTGGGAAACAGACACAAAGTCGGATATTGATTATAAAAACCTGCTTTCCAACCGGCTCTCATGGTGCAACTCGCATAAAGACGCGATATTACGGCAGGCAGAAAAACTTTATAATATGATTGCAGACGGCAGGGCATGGGGAAACCTGGTGGATCGCTGTTGCAATTTTCCTTTGGATGAACGGCAAAGCCAGATTTATGCAAAAGAAAACAATTTATGAAATATGATAGGATGTATGCATAAGCTTTTCAGTTAAGGTAAGCAAAATAAATGATCATATACGCCTCTACTCAGCCACAGTTTATAGATGGCACGAGACCGGAAACGGTCTCCTTTTTAAACAGTAATCTCAATCTGGTTTCCCTCAATGGCGAGAATACAGCTCTCATAATATCCGTCCCCGGTCGTTCTTGGACCGCTGATCACCTCATATCCGTCATTTTTCATCTGTGCCGTCAGCGAGTCAACCCGTTCTTTGCTCCCAACGCTAAACGCAATATGGATAAATCCTGTTCTTTGAAGCGGTTTTTCTGTATCATCCATATGCGGTTTATTCATGATCTCCAGTCTCGCCCCATCGTCAAACGCCAGAAAATATGACTTAAAATCGGTCTTTTTGTTATGGTACATATCGCCTGACACTGCACCCAAATACCGTTCGAAGAACTGCCTTGCACCCTCTAAATCGTTCACATACATAGCGACGTGCTCTATCTTCATAAACAACTCCTTTCTCTCACAGGAAGCCTCTCCTTTTTGCTTCCTCCATTAATTTCGGCTGTATTTCCGGATATGTCCATTCCTTTGGCAGCTCATCCGTAATCGCAATCCTTTCTATTTCGCTGTGTAATTCTTCTTCAAATGAACTGATATCTGCATAACACAGCAATCCAAATGTTTCCTGTCCGTCAAAATTCCACTCTGCTGTCACGGAATATACACAAATTTTCTGAATAGCAAAATTGATCGCGCCCGTTTCCTCACGCAGCTCCCTCTTAGCTGTGTCCATAATATCTTCTCCCGGCTCTCTGTGACCTCCCGGAACTTCCCATGTATCTCTTTTCTTATGCTTACAGAACACATATTTGCCATCCGTTTTCGCTATTATGACTGCGAATTTTAACAATTCATCGTTCACTTCCTCATAGAACTTTACTTCCATCTTAATCCTCCGTATCTGTAAACTCTCACAAATATTTTTCAATTGTTCCCTGTTCTATCACATTTTTTCCCAATAATGTGATCGCCTGTTTGGGACAGGTATTTATACACCGGTAGCACATTGTGCATCGGTCTGCTGCCCTAGCCAAATTACGGTCAATGCTCAAATTATTCATTGGACACAGACTCGCGCATTTCCCGCATCCGATGCACTTTTGCCAATTAATTTTTATCTTATTTGTGTATCGCTTCGTTTTATTGTAAAAATACAGGCGCTGTCCGAACAATCCCGCCAAATGATACAGCAAACCGATTCCCTCCTGCGGCGGTTTTCCGTTCTTTATGCTCTGAACTGCCCTGTCTATCTTCTTTTCTGCTGCCCTGACAAGCTCTTTATTTTTTTCCGCGGAACGCTTCAATGCCTTTTCATCCGCTATGCTGTCCGGCATTTTCAAATGTAATCCGCCCGTGATCTGTGCGCCGTACCCATGCAAACGGCGGGCCAAAATACCTGCCCCGTCTCCGCTGAATAATCCCATCGTTGCGATCACAAAAACTTTTTTCCCTTGCCATAAATGCGCGTTTCGATCTATAAAATCTTTTAACATTTTTGGGATATTACTGTACTGTACGGAATAGCTGAAAACAATCTCCTTCTCATCTTTTATGTATTCGGCTATATCTTTTTCCTCAATTGCATGTGCCGTCGCTGACCCGTCATATTTTCCGTGAAAAACCTCCAGCGCCCATCTCGAATTTCCTGTCCCACTAAAATATAGTCCAAGCATGTCAAGTCTCCAATCTGTGCCATCCTTCTAAATCTTCGACATTAAAACTTTCCGTTTTCAGATCGCAGTAATATCTGCCTTTTATTGCTGTAAATTTTAATACACAATAATCAGGGTCAGTTACACCTTTCCTGTAATATATTGTGTCTCCAGTCCGCCATATTTCTTTCTTGATTTCATCATCCTGCAATACTTCCATTGTACCGATCAGCATAATGCCTTCATACTTAAAACGCCCTTTATTATAAAAGTAAACGCTTGCCTTTGGATTTTTCATAAACTGCTGCACACGCATAGAAGATGTATTTGTGGAAAAATAAAAACAGTTCCCATCTATTTTGCGCGGCACAAACATTGCTTTCATATTTGGGAAACCGTCTTCATCGACAGAAGCAATAAAAGCCACCTTTTGTTTTTTGATAAACCCAATCACATGTTCTCTTGTTTTCACCGGAAATCCTCCCTGTTTCTCTTCATTCATTACCCGACAATCTATCTTTGCTATTTACATTACCACGCGAACACTTGTTTGTCTATAAAAATATGGCAATCCGCTTATTTATGCGAACTGCCATATGACGATATTTCCCATTATCAATTGCCTGTCTGCTCAATATCATATATAAATTTTTGAATGATATCATTCACTTCCTGCGGTGCGTCTGTATTCGAATTATGTCCCGCATTTTTTATCCAATACAAACGAATTCCTTCTGTCTGCGTCCATTTCTTGTTATAACGCTTTGTCGAACCCGCCTTATCTTTTTCTCCACATATTAAACAACTTGGACATGTAATTTCATACGGCAGATTCAGTTCCATTGCTTCGGCAAGAATTTTATATCCGTGAGAAGCTAAATCGCAGTATTCATTTTTCTGATATGTTTCCATCATTTCAAGCATCACCTGATGACCGTAATCCGTATTCGCGCACCCCAGGGCGCCACTCTTTTTTAATAATCCCCACGGATACATTTGATAAAACGGTTTGATTCTCTTTAACAGCCATAGCTCCGCTGCCGTTACATACTTTCTCTTCAGCGGTGCAGAATCAATAGATACGAAACCACTCAGCAAATCCGGGTAATACTGCAAAATACATTGCGCGACATATCCTCCCATTGACTGTCCAATAATGACCGGTTTTACAATTTCTTCTATTTTTATGATCTGGTATAGGTATTCCGCTTTCTCTTTTAAAGAAAATGTCAATTCAAACGGTCTTGAGTTAAAATGCCCCGGTGCATCCCAGACCAATAAATTATATTTTTCATAAAAGTATTCGATTTGCATATCAAATAGGCGATGGTCAGCAGTCAGTCCCGGCAAAAATATCAACGTCAGCCTTTCCTCTGCCGGTTTATTGATCCAATAATGGATTTTTCCCTTATCTGTCTGATATATTTTCTCTTGCATAATTATTTTTCCCATATGTCTTCTCCCACAGCTCTATGCGTTTTAGATAGTTGATCTTTCTAATTTGTTTACTATTTCACATATGGAAGCCCTGTAGTCGTTCATATTATCAAGCATCGTAAGATGACCGGCATTTTTTATGAGATACAACCCTTTATCCGGGGCAGCAATTTCTTCAAAATAGGAAATGCCTATCTCAACCGGTGTCTGTTGATCATTCTCACCAAGTACATAGTACACCGGAACCTGATATTCGGTTCCTTGGGCCCGCAAATCAAATGAGGTAAGTTCGCGCATAACCTTTATATTGACAACCACGCCCGTAAGAAACGGAAGAATATCCGCTATTCCCATAACAGGAGAATGTATAAACATTTTTATCATATTCTTATCCATATCTACTGCCAAATGATACTTTCCCTGCAGCTTACGGACCTGTCCCATTTTTCGGTAATACTTCATGTCAAATTTTCCTGCGGCAGGATACTCACCTATTTTCATCAGCTTTCTTCTGTCACTTTTGCTGCCGGACGCTTCTATCGCAGCTTTCAATTTTTCAAAGCCTATACGCTCATTTTCGATAAGATTTACTACCTGCCCGCATCCGATATAGCATAGTGTATGCTCCGGATGTTCCAGTGCAAATATGCTCCCTAAAACGCTTCCCCATGAATGACCGATGATGCCGATTTTCTCTTTCTGATACAGCTTCTTCAAATACAGCACAATTTCCAATAAATCATTTTTTAACACATCCGTGTCAGGTCTTTCCTTTTTATTTTTCAAATAGGTCTTACCTGCTCCCCGCTGGTCATAATAGACAATGTTATAGTTCCGGCCTTCGTATTCCTCCAGAATGTATGCCATCATAGTTTCTGACTGCCCCGGACCTCCATGAATAAAAAGCAGCACAGGCGCTTCTTTCCTTGCTTTATAATGTAAAAGGTAATGCTCTATTCCGTTGATCCTTACATACTCTTCTTCATATTTCTTTATTTTCTTCATCTTTTATTCCTCTCCGATCAGATATTTTACCGTTCTGGCAAGAGTCTTAAGCTGAATCTCAGGCTGAAACAATTCGGTAAAAGGATTCTGCTCATGCTTATAGCAGTTGTTCACAATACACTCTGTCTGAATTCCTGTGTATGCAGATGCGATATACGACAGCAATTCTTTTACACTCACCCGTGGATGAATTCTGCCTAACGATACCTGTTGCGAAAAAAATTCCATGGTACGCATTGTAAGGTATTCCATATTCCCTTCGCCGGGAATATTTTTCAAAATTTTATCAACTCTCGCCGGATCGTTCATTGCAAGTACCGACAGCTCAAAATCTATTTTTTCAATCCCCATCAATTCTCTTTTCATAAAATCTGCAAGCATAGCAAAAATCAAATCTGTGATTTCGCTTGGCGACAGTTCATTCTCCCTGGCTAAAATCTCATCCGTCTTTTCTTTTATACTCTCTTTCTTTCGCAGATATAAAATCATGTCGCTAAAAATGCCGTCAATATCTTTATAAAACCGATAAATACCGCCCTGGCTAAATCCTGTTTCATTGATGATGTCCTGCATCGTGACTGTACTCACTGTCTTTTTCAGGCACAATGTATAAGCGGCGTCAATTATTTTGGATTTCTTGTTCTGTATGTATTCGTCCGTTACTTTTGGCATGGCATCACTCCTCCTTAATGTCAACACTGCAAACTGCTCAAGTATTTGTGCACCAAAAAATGAATATAGTTTCATTTTATCTGGTGACATATGAAATGTCAATGCAAAAATGAAACCATATTCATTTTATTTTCGACTGCTTCCTCCAACTAGATGTTCAATCAAGTTTTTTCTTCATGCACACTGATTCCTCCATATCAACATATTGCCCATAATTCGGTATCACTTTATAGCCAATTTTCCTATATAACGCCATAGCCGAAACAAGCGGTTCGCCAGACTCCAATATGAAGTACTTAAATCCTTTTTCCCTTGCCCGCTGTTCAAGCATTTCCATAAGTTTATTCGATATTCCCTGTCCCCGATATTGCTTTTTTACAAATACTCTCTTCACTTCGGCACACTCCTCATCATATTTCTTAAAGCTTGCACTCCCTACAGGAACATCATTGTCATACGCAACAACGGCATCATGAATATCATCTAGTTTGTTATATTGAATATACTCGGCTCTATTTTCTTCGCCTCCTACAAGTTCATTTAGAAAATCATCTAATCCGTGACACAATTCAATAAAATCCGGATTGCTGCCATCTGTATATTCAAATCTCATACTATATTTTTCTCCATTCGTTTTATTTTTCGGTTCACGCTTACCGTTCTCAACAGCGAATACATTTATTATACCATGTCATTCAGTGAAATTCATTTAATTTTTGTTTCTGTATTATCCGCAGTGTGCTAAAATATAGGAAGCAGGAAAGTATAAATTGGGGAGGTTCTTTATTTTGAAAAGATGCCGATTATCATACGATGAATGGAAATGCATTATATCAAAGGATATTAGGGGCAAGAGAATCCATACAGATTTTTTTGAGGGGTATCTTGGACTTATTGAAATAAAAAAGGTAGATAAGGTTCAGATATGGCACTTTAATGGTGAAGATATTGTCGTCTGCGACAAAGGATTGAAATGGCTGTCTATTCTGCCGCAAGACAGCTTTTATTGTATTACGGCTATGATGGACGCACAAAACAACATTTTGCTGTGGTACATAGATATGATCGCAGAGCAGGGGACAGATCCAGACGGCATTCCATATTTCACAGATTTATATCTTGATCTGGTCGTTTATCCCGACGGAACAATCATAGTTGATGATATGGATGAATTAAAAGACGCATTATCACAAAAAGATATTGCACAGGAACAATTCGATCTTGCGATCAGCACATGTAATGAACTCAAAAACGGAATGCTACGCGATATTGCTCATTTTATAGAATATACTCAAATCCTTATGTCCGAAATGCAATAGTATGATGTTGGGGTCAAAAGCCTTGCAGAAAAATGTTGATCAGCAAATTGCACAAAAGGAGATTGGGCAAACGACTTTTGCACCATGGAAATGAGACTCAAAAATCGTGGAAGCCCTTGCTGAACACGATTTTCGCTTTGAGAGGCTCATTGGAATGCCCAGTGCAACGGAGTGCGCGCAACTCTTTTTGCGCAATTTGCCGTCAATCACTATAAAGCAAGGCTTTTGACCCCAACATCATACTATCATTTTACATCATTGTATCATCCCGTAAAACCTCAGCCAAACTGATTTTACGTATATTACGCCAGCCAAGATAATATGCAAATGCCACAGTTCCCCAAATAGCGAACATAAAAATCATAATCGGAATGATCGGTGCTTCAGCAAGAAAGGTTCCCACTTCAACATAGCTCGCCTTCAGCATGCACCCTACTGCAATAACTGCGAACGGAAGGGTAATTAAAACCGGACGCCCCGCAATGGCAAGCGCCTCAACGCAGAACATTTTTTTGATTTCCCCTTGCGTCATCCCGACAGACATATATCTTGCAAATTCCCTTTTTCGCTGACGAACAAAGCCCAGCGTATTAGAAAACACATTTCCAATGCCAATAACTGCAAGCAGAACACAGAAACCGCCAAATACTGCCATTATCCCTTGTATCTGTGTATCGTTCGTTTCCACTTCCTGAATACGGTTCTCACTTTCGGCCTTATATTTTCCCGCAATAAGACCTTCCACCTGCCCCTGCAAAGCATCCAGTTCCTCTAATGTCACATTTTCCCTGCCAAGCATACAGATATAGGTATCTTCCTCACTGCCTCCAATCTGTTCCTTGATTTCTTTCCACAAAGATACAGGAATAAAATGCACCAGCTCATAATAATCGATCGTTGCGTATTCCTCTCTTAAAACAGGCACTTTTTCCGTATAGGATAAAACAGGAATCTCTACGGAAACATCTGTTATGTTTCCGTTGTCATTCTCTTCATTGCCGGACTGTCTTAAAATGCTTGTGGCATTTTCCCCTTTCACATAGGGCATATATTGCGGATGCCTGAAATCCAGATTTGTAACATCACGTATCTGATTCCATATAACTGCTCCATCAAGCCTCGGTGTAATACCAATCTGTTCACAGTACACTAAAAAACTCGCATCATCCAGTATGACAATGGGAACGTTTACGAGCCATCCCCCCTCCGTCTCCCTCACATAATTATCCCCGGCTGCGGCAAAACCGCCAAAGGACTTCATATCTTCGCTTATTTCATCCTCAGCAATGATTCTTTTTGCCACTGCCCTCTGATATACAATAGCACTTCTTATTTCGGGAATCTCCTGTATTTTTTGTGTTTCACTAAAAGAATCCACATCTGTATCCTTTACTGTAACCATAATATCCCAGACACTCTGGTAACGCTCAAAATAAGTTTCCCTTGTGCTGATTCCTGAAAGCGAAAAAAAGGATTGCATAATAGTAAAGGCAAGAAAAGAGAATATCAGGCTAAGTGATGCTGTCCGCAAGGCTCTTCGCTGTGCTTTCAATGCGTTACCTGCCAATTCTCCTTCCATTCCAAAAAAACAAGTAAGCAGAGGAGATTTTTTCTTACGCTTTAACTGTAATTCGCCTGTATTTTTAATCGCTTCAAGCGGTGTCAGTCTGCTTAATTTTCTAGCCGGCATCCATGCGGAAATCCATATTGTCACTGCTGTCAAAAGAAGCGTCCCCCCTAAGACCAATGGGTGATAACCGAATATTGCTTCATGCCTGCCAACACCACTTCCCAGCAAACTGTTTGACGCATGTATAAGTCCCATACTGATCAAGATGCCCAGCAGATTTCCAATTAAAATTGGCATAATACATAATGCAGCCGCTTCCTGCAAAAGACATGACCGTATCTGTTTTGGTGTGGCTCCAATACTGGAAAAAATACCAAACTGATGAATTCTGGCATTCATAGACACTGCAAAAGAATTATGTATTACTATAATTAATGAAAAAGATGCAATTCCGGTTATCAGTATAAACAGCGGAAAAACCAATCTTGGCGCCGTATCCTGCGGATCACGTATCATATGCATTGCCAGAAGTTCATGGTTATAAATAACCTTTTCTGATGAAATTCCCAAAGTTTCGGCAATCCGTTGCGTATCGCTGAGAACAGCCCCCATGTCATCAAAATAAATATCAATCATGGTTTCCGAAATCTGCGATTCCTTTTCATTTATAACTACATCTTTTACATTAGCAAAGTTCTTTATGGATTCAATATCTTCCTGCATAAATTCTCCGACAATTCTGCTCTGCCAACCGCCTTCTTCCTGTTCAATACTTTCAATTTCATACTTCCACGCGTTATAAAATAACCCTAAGAGCAGTGATAACAGCAAAGCTGATATAAATGCTGCTATCATAACAGATATACCTGATGAACGGTTATTTTTAATATAGCCTGATGAGTAATCTTTCCACATAGCCCATTACCTCCGCTTCTCGTCACTTATAATATGCCCATCCTCTATGGTTATGATGCGGTCTGCTTCTAAAGCCACTTTCTCATCATGGGTGATCAACACAATCGTCTGCTCCAAATTACGATTAGATAATTTCAGCATATCAATAATTTCTTTGGAATTTTTCTGATCCAGATTTCCAGTCGGCTCATCCGCCAAAAGCAGCGCCGGGCGATAAATCAGGGAACGTGCTATGGCAACCCTTTGCTGCTGCCCTCCTGATAACTGGTTTGGCAAGGCTTCAAGCCGGTCAGCAATGCCCAGCGAACTAACGATCTTTTCAAAATATTCTTTATTTGGTTTCTTCTTATCAAGGGCAAGCGGCATAAGAATGTTTTTTTGCACTGTAAGTGTCGGGATCAGGTTATAGAACTGATACACCAAACCCACTTTTCTTCTGCGGAAAATGGCTGCCTGCGTCTGATTCAGTTTAGAAAGATCTGTTCCGTCTATTGTAACTTTTCCACTTGTAGGTTTATCCACGCTTCCCAGAATATGCAGCAATGTAGATTTACCCGAACCGGATGCTCCAATAATCGCCACAAATTCTCCCTTTCCCACCGTCAGATCGATTCCATCCAGTGCAGCCACCTGATTATTGCCGGAGCCATACATTTTGCAAACTCCTTCACATGTTAAGATATTCATTTTTATAATCCTCCTTGTTTTCCTCCTTTGGATTTGCTACAAGTTATATTGTACCAAATGAAAGTTACAACTTAGTGACTGCAACAGAATTGATATAAAATTTACTGTTTATATAACCGGATCTCAAAACATGCGCCACCATCTGGCAGATTTTTAGCTCTTATTATCCCATTTTGATGTTCTATAATCTCTTTTGACAATGCTAAACCTATTCCAATACCGCTGCTACGGATATTATCTCCCACATTTGCATTCTGCCCCCGATAAAACCGTTTAAAAAGATGTGGAATATCTTCTTTGGCAAATCCCTCCCCCTCATCCCAAATAAGTATTTCCGTATATAATGGATTCTGCCCATAAGAGCAATGAACTGTTCCACCCGTATTATGCTCCATACAGTTTTTCATTACGTTCATAATTGCTTCCATAGTCCAGTCTAAATCGGCTTTTATCAGCATCTCCCCTAATTCTGGAATATCAATGGAAGTTCCAGAATCTGCAAATAATTCCTGCAAATTGTCTGCCGCAAGGACAAGCACAGTAAAAACATCGACATCCTCTTTTTGAAACATCAGTGTACCTGCGTCAAGACGAGATAAAACAAGCAGGGATTCTTCCAAATGGGTAAGCCTGATCAACTGTTTTTGTATCTGTTCCAGCTTGCTTCTTTCATATTCTTTTTGCGTTGCTCCTCCAGATAATGTTTGCAGTGATAAAGAAATTGCCGTGATAGGCGTTTTTATCTGATGTGCAATATTTGATAAATTTTCCGCGAAATCATTTTTTGCCTGTACTGCCGCATCCTTTGTCTGATAAAGAAATGTCACTGTCTTATATATTTCATCTTCCAACTTAGAAAAAATATCTTCTCCTGAAACAGAGAGGACAACCGCTTTTCCGGTATTAACCTGCTCCAAGTAATCTGACAGCACCTCTATTCGTTTCGCTTCCGTTTTGTTGCGAAATGCAAAAGTAATAACAAAGAGGAGGATTCCCGCCAGAAAACCTGTGATTGCGAATATAATATGATATGCAGCAGAAGAATCCGAAAAATCAGATATGCGATATCCTAAAGCGGATAAGGCATCATTCACTGCCACACCATCGGCATTTCCGCTTGTATATTCTTTCAATGCGGCATAAACTATATTCTTCATTTCCGGCTCTTGCTCCAACACTTCGCCACAGATCACATTTACCAAATCAAATTGAAGCCTGCTGTAATGACAAGAAACCAGCATTGCCGTAACAGCAGAAGAAATCAAGCTGACGGCTGCCACAAATCCAAATATGATCACAAAATTTTTTCGCCCACTCATATGGTATCCTCCATACGGTATCCCACACTTCTAATTGTTTTCAAACAGGACGGTTGGTGCAGTTTGTCCCGCAATCGTTTCATAGTAACTGTCAAAGTATTGTTATTCACATAGTTGCCATTTACATCCCATACCTGTTCTAAGATTTTTTCTCTGGTAACAGTCTTTCCTTTATTCTGCAGGAGATACAAAAGCAGCTCATACTCTGATACGCTTAAATCTATTTCTTCGGAACCTAGGGAAACTGTCCTGCGGTTTAAATCAATCATGATCCCATCACAAGACAGGTACTGCTCCGCTACATTTCCCGTTCTTCGAAGTACCGCCTGAATCCTTGAATACAACACACTCAATTCAAACGGCTTCACCACATAATCATCCGCACCGTTTTGAAAACCTGAAACAATATCATGGGAATCCCCCCGAACCGTAAGGAAAATAATCGGCAGCTCCTTCCATCTACTGCGAATCCATTGACAAAGACTATCTCCACGACCATCCGGCATATTCCAATCCAGCAAAATAACAGTTGGCACATGCATTTCCAGCGCCTGTCTAATCTCTGAAATCGTATTATATATCATTACTTTAAAGTTTTTCTGCTCCAGATATTCTTTCACAACGCCTGCGATATTAGCGTCATCCTCGGCATAAAATAGCTCAATCATATCAATAACCACCTTATAATTTTTGTTTTTATTATACCAGAAAAATGTTACAGCTTAGTGACCGCTTTTATCACAAAATACATACGCGTAAAACATTGCAAAACATTTATGTTTAATTTATTGACGACGTTTGCGGCTGTGCATATAATAAAATCAAAAGGAGTGATATCATATATGGCTACTACAAATATTAATGTACGAGCTGATTCTGCTATCAATCATAATGACATTCCATTTGGTGCAAAACGTCCAACACCAAATGCAGAAACAAAAGCCGCATTGGATGAATATGAGGAAATGAAAAGAAATCCAGATAAATATAAGCGTTATGAGTCTTTTGATGAACTTTTAGATGAGATATTTGCTGATACTTGAGATTGTTCCGTCTATAGTTTAAAGTGTTTTTCTAAAATTTCCAATGTCTGCTCCAATGTGCGCTCATCGTCTCTTACCAAAGTAAAAAACCCGGATTCTTCAAATGCATGATATTTATCAGCACTATTCACCCGAGCTAAACATTCCCGATAATTTTGCATGGTTTTTTCCGGATTTTCTGCCTTCTGAATCTGCTCTAAAATAAATTGTTTTTCTTCATCCTCACGGTCAAAAAATCTCTCAATTGATATGCTTTGGGGTGCAAGCATAATAGCAACATGATGGTAGTCTGATATTTCCCACAATTTTTTTGTAGAAATATTTGTATCCACAAATATCTTTTTCCCACAGTCTATCAGCTGAATCAATCTGATGATCTCTAAGTCAGAAGCTTCTTCGCTACATCCGGAAATCCAACATTCGTATTCTTCTGGAGTTCGGTTTACAAATTCCTGCCAATCTTTCATAGTATTAAAATAGGATAAATTGGGCTGGCTTTCTGCATTAATTGCATCCATAAAAATATCATGATAATTTTCACCACAACAGATTCCGTCATGCTTTTCTGCCAACAGCTTAATCATTGTTGATTTTCCTGCATAGGCAGTTCCATTTATAAAATAGACGTTTCGAAAACAATATTTTAAAAGGTTGCTCTTTATTGTAATATTCAATCTGGCTTATCCTCCTCTATTTCGCTCTGTGAAATTTCCCAAATCATACAGTTCATCTGGGCATATATCCTGCCCATCGGGCCATACAACAGTATATGCACAGGTCACTTATTTAACCGACTCCCTATATCCGAACCACTGTACAATACATTTGTCGCAATCACTCTATTCTCCTTGATTACATAAAACACTGAATAATTATCCACCGGCATTCTCCGAATCCCATTTGGATGTTCTGGCTCTGAATCCATAATGCGAAAACGTTCCGGCAAAGTATTAATCTTTAATAAATGCGCTTGCTGCGTCCTGCACATTTCCTGCTGCTATATCGTCATACCCTTTTTGCAGCTTTGTATGCAACTGTGCTTCTGTCATTAAATCAGCATTGATTGTATCAGGGGCTTTAGGCAACGTTACGGCAAAAGGAATCCCTCCTGTAAGGGATATTTGATTTAAATACATATCAATTGCAGTTGACATAGGCACTCCTAGCCTCGCTAATACTTCCTCTGCCTTTTCTTTGACAGTAGGATTTACCCTTAAATTCAATGTTGCTGTTTTTTCCATAATATGATACCTCCCATCAATGCAATTGTAACGCATATGTTGTTACATTTCAATCAGCATATGCATATTTTCCACATCAAACTCTTCCATTCAATACCGCACACTTACAATTTATACTGCATAAAATTTCCATTCTTCACAAATCCAAAATCCGTATAAAGCAGCACACCCATGTCTGAAGCTGTAATCTGTACAGCCCCGCAGCCATATTCTTTCGCTTCATTCATAACTCTGGCTAATAGTTCTTTTGCAATGCCCTGCCTTCGATATGCCTCAGAAGTAAACATGCTTGAAAGCAACCCAATCTTTCCGCTAGGGCAGCCAAAATAAGGCGGCTTCTCAACAAATGACATTCCACTCGTTCCGACAATTTTTCCTCCGTCCACAGCCAGCCATGACACAAATGTTCCATCCGCCATATGGCGATCATAATATTCTCGCAAAGCCGGTTTCAAATCTATATCCTCTTTCGCTCCCTCTTCCCGTAACTGGTTAATTCTCATATCAATAAATACTTCCAGCTCTTTTTCTGTTAACTTTTTATATTCTACTGCCATGCTTCCGTCTCCATTTCTATGCACTTCCATCTCTGCCCTAATATATTGTAGTATTCTTCTTTTTCTAAAGCTATTTCCTTAAATCCTGCTGCTTTATAACAGTAATATGCTGATTCATTATTTTCAAAAACCCCAAGTGTCACTTTCTTAACCTTCAATATTTCAAAAGCATATTTTAACGCAAGCAAAAGCATCTGTTTTCCGTATCCCCTGCCACGTTTCGCATCGTCTACTATGACAAATCCAAATCGTAAAATCTGCTTTTCTTCATCCGTAAATCTCATAATCAAATGCCCTACAACTCCACTTTCGTCAAATGCTGTCATCGGATAAAAATCATCCATATTGGTACAGTCTCCATTGCAGTCCATATACTTCTTATTCATATCTTCTTCTGTAACCGGAAAAGACTCGTATCTGTCCGAGCACCACTTTCTAAAAGATATTTCGTCATGAATCCAGGTTACAATTGTTTTTGCATCGCAAGTTTTGTAGGGACGCAACCTTAAATTCCCAGACGCATCACTTATTTTCTTCAGCTCCTTTTCCATAATCTCGTAAATCTGGATCACACCATTGGCACATTCCCATATACCATGATCTACCGTTTTATATCCCAGATTATAATATAATTTACATGCTGGCAGCGAGGCATCTATTTCTGCCTTATCGTATTGCTTTCCGATTTCCGCTTCCAGCTGGTTCATAATAAAAGCTCCATATCCTTTTCTCTGAAAATCCGGCAATACATATACCCTTGTAATTTGATTTTCTTTTCTGGTTCCAGTCCCCATTATTTTGTCATTTTCCAAAAGAACATAAGTATTCCCATCTTCAATATCTTTACCGATATTGTCTTTATCATGGAACTCACAAAACATATCCACTATTTCTGGAAGATAATATTTCGGATATATCCTCTTAATCGTGTCCTGCACTATTTCGTAGATCTCTTTTACATCTTCGGTCTTTGCCAATCTGTATTCCATAACCTTTACCTCCATAATCAAAAACACCACCAAACAATACTTCTATCGCTCGATGGTGTACCTGTACATTGCAAATCTTGTTAAATTAAATACTTAATCCCACTCTAAGTATTTGTGTACTTCATACGGGATTATCAGAATTTCGCAATGCTGTATCATTTCCACCAACAATAGACCCCTGAGTGACGTAATACACGGGCACGACTGAATACATATACTGCTGTGAAAATCTATTCGCATTCTGCATTGCTGTAATTCCTTTCTTTAATTTCTTATATCGATATAATTGGGATTAATAATACTATCATAAAGCATAAATGTCAATTACTTTTTATTATTCTCAGCAAACATTCTCAGCAAACAGGCCAAGACATCTTTTTCAGATCAGTTATCCTCCCATTCTAAAATCATATCATTTAAAGCATTTCCAGGCGGAACAATCGGCATAACGTTCTCTTCCCTGTCAATGATAAATTCAATGACAGTCGGCACTTTCCTGTTATTTTTTGCGGTCTCTAACGCCATAAGAATCTCTTTCTCATCCGTTACCCGGATACCTTTTGCGCCGTAGCTTTCCGCTAGTTTTACAAAGTCAGGCGTATATTCCGGGCAGCATTCTGTAGGAGTGTTACAGTTTGCAATACAGCTTTTTCTGTAACGCATACAGGTACTGGAATAATGCTTGTCAAAAAACATTTCCTGCCACTGTCTTACATTCCCCAAATAGCCGTTATTTAAAATGCAGATTGTGATCGGCAGCTCATATACAATCGCAGTAGCCATTTCCTGAATATTCATCTGCATACCTCCATCGCCGGAGATCACCACCACATCCGTTTTCGGGTTTCCTATTTTTGCACCGATTGCCGCCGGAAAACCGTATCCCATCGTTCCCAATCCACCGGAAGTCAGCATTTGTTTTTTCTCGCCTAAGTCCAGGAACTGTGTTGCCCATAATTGATTTTGCCCCACGTCTGTCGCAATGATAGCACTGTCAAAAGTCTGGTTAATAGACCGTATAATTTTCTCCGGTGTCATGCCATCTTTTTTCATCACAATAGGGTACTGCTTTTTCCATTCACCAATCTGCTCCACCCATGTTTTTATATTTAACGACATTGCTTTTTCAATCATTTTACTGATTGCCATTTTTGCATCTGCCACAATCGGAACATCAACAGCAATATTCCTAGAAATAGAAGCGGCATCTATATCAACATGGATGATTGCAGCATCCGGGGCAAACTGTTCAACCTTTCCCGTAATGCGGTCATTGAACCTTGTGCCGATCGAAAATAGAACATCACACTTACTGATTGCCGTGTTGGCTGCATAGCTGCCATGTATACCGATATTTCCCACATATAAATCATGCGTGGTAGGAATAGCCCCTTTTCCCATAATGGTGGTAATCACCGGTACGCCTGTGATCTCTGCGAGTTTCAACATTTCACTTTTAGCGTGGCTGATATTTACCCCGCCGCCAATCAAAAAAACAGGTTTTTGTGCTTGATTCAATAACTCCATTGCCTTTTTTATCTGCCCACTGTGAGCGGAAACATTCGGTTTATATCCTCTGATTTCTATTTTTTCAGGATATTCATCACTTCCGTATTCCCGCTGTATATCTTTCGGTAAGTCAACCACGACAACGCCCGGTTTTCCTGCTCTTGCAATATAGAAAGCTTTTTTGATAGTCTCCGCTAAATCCTCTCTTTTGCGGACAGTTACGGCGTATTTGCAGATACTTCTTGTGATTCCTACAATGTCCACCTCCTGAAAGGCATCATTTCCAATCAGTCCGGTTGGCACTTGTCCCGTGAAACAAACAAGCGGAACACTGTCATAGTTTGCAGTTGCAATTCCTGTCACCAAATTTGTCGCACCGGGACCGCTTGTGACCAGACAGACACCGACTTTTCCAGTGGAGCGTGCATAGCCGTCAGCAGCATGAATTAATCCCTGCTCATGCCTTGGGAGGATAACATTAATGTCATCCTCTCCGTATAAAGCATGGAATAGATCAATTACCTGTCCTCCCGGATATGCAAAAAGTGTATCTACCTGCTCTTCTTTGAGCGCTTTTACAAATAATTCAGCTCCCGTTATATTCATATTGTTTTCCTCCTCGTATGCATGCACTTGCTTGCATTAAATACAAATGAAATGACACTAGCGAAATAGTGCCATTTTTTACAGTTTGGAAATACCGTCTACAAAGATTTTCACACTGCTTTTTACGAATTCTTCCCTGTCCGTTTTCGCAAGCTTTTGTTCGAAAGATGCGCTTAAAAACGTATAACCAAACGTTGAGGAAAAGACGGTCATTGCCAAGCTTTCAAAATCGAAATGTGCGATCTTTCCCAACTCCTCCATTTTCTGAAAATATTCCGTTAAAGAGGATATAAATGCCTGCGGCACTTTCATAATCATAGATGCCGTTTCATCATAAAGCTGCGGCGCCCTTAATCCGATAGATAAATTTACAAAATCGGGCGTTATTCTGTCCATGTAGGCATTCATAAACATTTCTAAATCAGGTTCCAGTTCCCACTGTACATTCTGAAAAATATCCGGTGTAACATTAGCCCGCCATTTTTCCTGTGCTACTCCCTGTAGCACAATATCTTTTTTGTTTTCGAATTTTCGAAACAGGGTACACTCATTCACTCCGGCTAAACGTGCAATATCCTTCGTGGTAGTAGCAACATATCCCTTATCACGTATCAATGACATGGTTGCATCAATGATTTTCTGGCTTGTTTCATCCATTCTCTCACCTCCATGCAAGTGCTTGCTATCATTCTATCGAATCTTTGCCAAAATGTCAATTAAGTTTTAAAAATCCATAATGCGCCGTAAACACTTTTTCGTATTTTTTCAATTCATCTTTTATACCATAAATTGTTTCCTGCGCCTGCTTTTTATCCATTGTATATGGGTGAACCGAAATGTCATTACCCGTTATTTTAAACGCATCTCCGGTAAACAAATACTTCTCATCCAGCAAATACATAGCTGCCCCCTTTGTATGACCGGGCGCCTTGATAATACATACCTTGTGTTTATGTATCTCTATAACTTCATTATCCTGCAGATATTGGATTTTATTAGAATCACTCAATTTGGGCAGAGTATTTTTCTTAAAAAACTGTCTGTTAGTGCTCCCATCTATCATCTGTTGTTCCTGTTCGCTCATATATATCGTTGCATTAGGAAACAATGGTATAGAAGCCACATGATCATAATCTGTATGAGTTAGAAAAACACACTTTACTCTGCATCCATCAATTGACAATTGCTCCATTTCCTGCTTTACCAATTTAGCATCAGAACCCGCATCAATTACGGTCCATCCCTCGTCTGACGGAATAAAAAATAAATTATTGATTCGGTTTTTTATTGCTATAATATCTGTTCCTTCTACTCTTCCACTGGCTAAAGGATGCATGAAGCGCATAGGAAAAACATATATCAAAAGCAAGATAACTAATACAATGAAACATATTCCAACTGCAGCTCCAAAAAAATACATTACAAATTCTCCTTCCACCTTGTAAATCTTTCAATTTCTTTTAGTTCTATGTCAAAATAGCAAGGGGTACTTTTTTCCCGCTTCTTTTACAATCACTTCTGGATAAACTTAATATTTATCTGCCACGAACTCCTTAACCCCTACACGCTCAAATACATACTCTGTATCCGATGACATATCTGCCCGAAACACATAACCCAAACGGTTAAATTTGCGAATATCTTCCGGCTTTTCAATCTGCATTTCTGCCATGTACCTGACCATCTCACCTCTTGCCATCTTTGCATAAGTTCCCTTTGTCACAAACTTTTCACCGGACTTTTCACAAAATGTAACTGTAATATAAGTGTCCTTATCGGTCAGATATTTCTCAATACACTTTGCATATTCCTTCGATGCAAGATTAAGAATGATGCCGCTCTCATCCCGCACCTCATCATAAAGTCTGCTGCCCCAAAAATCATATAAATCCTTGCTGCCTCCAACGAGCGCCTTCGCCTGCATCTCCAGGCGGTACGGTGTTACACCGTCCATCGGTTTCAGCACTCCATAAAAGGCTGACAATATTCTTAAGTGCTCCTGCACATATGTAAACTGACCGGTATCAAAGACAGCGGGCGCCATATACCGAAAGGCGATCCCTTCGTAGGAAAGAATCGCCGGTGTCAGCTTAGAGTATAAATCCATATGCTCCACGCGCTCAATATTTAGCGTTGTAATTTTGTCATTGCACTTCCATAATTTGTGCAAGTCCTCACGGGACTGCGTTCTCATCCAAGACAGGACCTGTTCTGTTTGTTTAACATAAACCGGAAGTCCTAGCGGTTCAAGCGTGTCCCGATCTTCATTCATCTTTTTTGCCGGTGATAAAATGATACGCACTATGACAGCTCCTTCAACATGTTTTCAGGATCATCTGCAGCTTTGACCTTGTCATTTGCACGGATGATCGTCCCTTCCTCATCAATCAGATACGTCGTGCGGACCACGCCCATGGATACCTTCCCATAGTTTTTCTTCTCTTTCCACACATCATACGCCTCTATCACTTTACGCTCCGGGTCTGCAAGAAGCGTAAATGCAAGGTTCTGCTTTTCCTCGAAACGTTTGTGAGACGCTACTGTATCTTTACTCACACCCAATACAACTGCTCCCTTCTCCAGGAACAGCGGGTATTTCTCGGAAAATCCACACGCCTGCTTAGTGCACCCCGGCGTGTTATCCTTTGGATAAAAATATAAAATGACCTTTTTCCCTCTGTACTCAGACAGACGGTGCTTTTCTCCATTCTGATCCGGCAACTCAAAATCCGGTGCTTTTGTTCCTACTGCTAACATAATTTACATTCCTCCAGTTTACTCTTATTTTTCATTGCTATCTCAAACTGACTTCTTAATCCAAGCTTCTAATATTCATTCATAAATTTCTGCAAACCATCTGCAAATTTGCCAATATGCAGTCCATCAACAAAGGAATGGTGTGCCTGTACAGAAACTGGCATCATAATTTTGCCATCTTTCTCATAATATTTTCCCCAATCAAATAACGGAGTCGCATTATCCTTCTTGCCGGAATTTGTGTGAGATATATGGGTATAAGTTACCCAAGGCATAGGAGAACACTGAAAAACATCATTTCCCAATGGTCCGGTAAAATATTCTTTCTGCTCTTTTGCCATTTTCGCTGCTATTGTCACATAACCCTGCAATGTATCCTGCATCGGAACATTTACCACTTTAAACAACTCTGTATCTTGATTTAGATAAGTGAATGCCGTATCTATCTTATCAAACAACACAACTTTGCCATCCAAAAAGCGATAACGGAATGCCTCTATCTCGTTCGCACATCTACATACAGCATAAACCATTGCAATCGTAAAAGAATACCCTTGTTCCTTAATTTTATTGCGGAAATTTGTAATATCCACCTCAAAGGTTACACAAAATGCCGGTTCAACACTATTCCGAAACACCATACAGTGCATTGCTCTTTCCCATGTTTTTTCATCAATTACTTGATACTGATTAGCCATGCCAATTATCCCTCCTGTGTATTCCTGTTTATATATCGGCGATTACCTCTGCTATCTTCCCGACACATAATTTTATTATAGATTATTGTACATATAATTCAATAAATTATCTATAAAAATTCTTTATTCGCGGAAAATCTTGACACGCTCAGAAATCTCTGTCAAAGTATATCAGAAACTCAGCAGAAAAGAGGTGTATAAGCTTGAATACTATATTTCAGAGAGCAGAAATTACAGAGCCGGCTTTATTCAGCCCCTCCGATACAACAAAAAAAGTAGACGGTTTCCCGGAAATATGTGTTTCCACATTTTCAGAAAATATTATTCAAAAGTTTTCTTCGTTGAGTAATACCGAGAAAATCGCAGAGCTATATACTGCAAACGGTGCAATACCTGTTTACAAAATCCGTTATAAAGATACAGATATTGCTTTCTATCTGTCCAGAATAGGCGCACCTGCTTGTGTAGCCGTATTTGAAGAAATTGTTGCTATGGGTGCCGTGATGAGGGCACAAGCTATCATTATATCGCACCCTCGCCAGAAATCGAAGCAGAGGCACACTCTGTCCAAATATTAGAAAATGTTTTAACCAGCTGCGGTTATCCTTATGTAAAAGGTAAAACATGGACTTCGGACGCTATTNATAGAGAGACNATGCCCGTCATTCAAGAACGCAGACAAGAAGGCTGTCTTGTCGTAGAAATGGAATGTGCCTCTATGCTGGCAGTTGCAAAATACAGGCATATTCCTTTTATCCAATTTTTGTATGGNGCAGATANNCTCAGTTCCGATACATGGGAAATCAGNGATTTGAGTTTATANGGTCTAAATAATGCCGAAAAGTATATGGTACTTGCATTTGAATGCGGACTGGCTATGTAAAAATACGGTCAAAANTTATTTTTGCATTTTTTAAATACAATCTTATTGAGTTTTTCCCGGTAAGCAGTATAATTAGGAAGAACCCGATACTTCATTTTATGNNNTGGATCTATCNGTTCCTGCACAAAATGGGTAATGGAATGCNAGGAGGATAANAGATGGATCATTTTTTGANNAGTACTGTGATTTTGCTTCTGCTTATCGTAGTTCTTGGATATTTTAATGAAAAAATCACAAAATTTACACATGAAATTGCACTCATGCTGTTTGCCGTTATCATCGGCGGAGTGCTTGTTATTTTAAGCATGATGTTTAAAGGAACAGAATCCGTTTTAGAGATGCTAAACCGGTTTCAGTTTTTTAATCTGGAGAACTTTTTGATCGAAGGTGTTCTGTGTTTTATGTTATTTGCCGGTTCCTGCCATATGCGGCTTCCGGATTTTAAAAAGCATGCACGGGCAATTTCTCTTTTGGCAGTCGTTGCAACTTTCTTAGGTGCGGTATTTTATGGTCTGCTGTTTTTCTGTGCAAGTAAATTGCTGGGGCTTTCGATGACATTACCTGTCTGCCTGATGTTTGGNAGCATCGTTGCCCCCACAGATCCTATCGCCGCCACCAGTATTCTTAAAAAATTTAATCTTCCGTCCGGAATCAGTTTTATTATTGAAGGTGAGTCTCTCTTAAATGACGGGATGGGCGTGGCATTATTTGTTTTCTTTTCCGGAATGGTCACGGCTCAAAAAAGCGGCGGATTCTTTTTCGTAATGGCAAAAGAATTATTTGGCGCAATCATAGTTGGAATCATCATAACAGCTGTCTGTTTTCCTATCTTCAGTCACACGAAAGACAAGACGCGACAGATCTTTGCAAGTCTGTTAGCCGTCTCTCTTTCCTATGTTCTCTGCGAGATTTTTGATTTCTCGGGAGCCATTGCATCGGTGGTCTGCGGCGTTCTCTTTTCAACACTGAGCANCNATTCTGCNGAAAAAGGAAAACCGCTTGATTTAGAGCAATATGATATTTTCTGGTCCATTCTTGANACATTGCTGAATTCTATTTTATATGTAATGCTTGGACTGTCNTTTNTNCANATTCTGCAGATGCCTTATGTGCTGATTTTGTCTCTNTCNGCTATCNTTGCAAATCTGATCGGCCGCTCNGGAAGCCTTGGCATTACTTCNCTCTTGATCGGACCATTGCCNGACNNCTATGACAANATATCATTTATAAAGCTGCTTACATGGGGAGGNCTTCGCGGNGGACTNTCCGTCGCTCTTGCCATGAGCACTCAGGATATGGTTGACAGCAATATCTATACGATTATTCTTGGNGGAACTTATGCCATTGTATTCTTTACAACCATTATTCAGGGAATGACCATGTATAGAGTATATCAGCGTATCAAANAAGGAATTGAAAANCNTTAAAACAGAAATTACCNCANCNGAAAGGATTCAATTTAAATATTATGTCGAACATANCTGTTTACTTCCCAGGCATAGGATACCATTGTGACAANCCCCTTTTATATTANAGCAGGNATATCGCCTGTGAACTGGGATATAANAATTATAGAAATGTGAGTTACNCATATAAAGCCGNAAATATCCGCGGNAATGATGNAAAAATGAAAGAAGCATATGAAGCANTGTTTTCACANNCTGAAGCCGNACTTNCTGATATTGNATGGTCTGAATATGATGATGTTCTCTTTATTTCAAAAAGTATTGGAACGATCATTGCAACATCNTNTGCGGANAAATACGGATTAAAACATGCAAGACATATTCTGTATACACCTTTAACACAAACTTATCTTTTTGCACCAAACCATGCGATTGGTTTTATNGGNACAGCAGATCCGTGGAGCGATACGGATGANATCATCCGGCTCTCAGATGCAAATCATATTCCGCTAACTGTATATGATGGCTGTAACCATTCCCTCGAATGCAATGACACATTGAAAAATCTTGAAATTTTAAAAGATGTCATGCAAAGGACAATGGATTTCTTAAGCTTCTAAAGTTTTCTTGCCTTTATACAAAACGAAATAGGCAGCATCTTTGCTTTCTTTGTTTTGGGATCAACCTCTCCAGTTGCATATAATGATTTTTCATCCGTTTCTTCCACAAGCTGTTCGATGGCAAACCCGGCTTTAGCCAATGCATTTATGTAGGTTGACATTTTTCTATTGCACAAAATAATCTCACCATCATGTACTGGCATTTTAAAATAAGATTCATCATAATAACTTTTTGTCATTACCAGCTTATCATCCTCAAAAACTTCCTTTCTCTCATCACATGACCATGCCACACAATAGTTCAATGTATGATGCCAGCTAAATATAAAAATACCATCCTTCTTCAAGTATGAAGCAATCTTGTCAAATGTCCCTTGCAAGTCTGTTGTCCAACCAATGCCATAAATGGAATATACATAATCAAAATACTCTTTTGGCACATCTATATCATCTTCCATTCTTTGACATATTAACTTCGCCGAATACCCGCTATCATTTAAGAGTTTCGCCGCATTATCAAGCTGCTTTTGCGACAAATCAACACCGTATAGCTCTCCTGCACCTTTTTCAGCATTATATTTCAAAGAATGCCCACTGCCGCAGCATATCTCCAACATTTTCTTACCTGCGACATCACCGAATAAATGCAAATCATCTTCTGTGGGAAACCGTACCCCATACACCGGAAGCGCTGTTGTTCCAAACCACAAATCAGCATGCTCATTCCAATATGTTTTATTACTCTCAATTATCTTATCACGCTTCATATATTTCTCCTAAGCAATTGTTACTTTTTAAATAGAGTCATTCAAGGATTGCCTTGCGTTGTGTTTTTATCTTTGCTCCTATACATTACCATATGACCGCGTATTTTTCCATAAAAATGTGGCAATCCGCTTCATCCTGCGAACTGCCACTTTACTCACAAATTTTAAATTTTTCAAAACTCTCTGCCACATTAATTTTTTGCAATATAAGTACTCCCAATATTCTTGTTGCAAAATACGATACTACTGCATCTTCTGCATTAAACATTCTGTCCTTAGCTTCATCTTGATTTATTTCGTGTTTTGAACGGTTATATACTTTTACAAAATCGTATAGATTCTCTATTACACAATCATCAAATACCTTTTCTTGCTCAACTCTATGTACCGCCTTACCTAATGTTGTATTTTGAAATTTAAGACCACCTGATACATTTATATTTTTCAAAAACAATCTACATACAGCTTCTAAATGCATGCCAGAATTTTCCACAACCTGCCTTGCAAAAATTCTAACATCACATATATCTATGCTACTTCTAGCATATTGTAAAGGACGATATAATTCTCTTTCCACTCCAGACGGAAATAAATTTTTCACTGGGTTAGCTGGCATACAATATCCACCTATACCGCCTATCAAAACATCCGTTTTCCATAAAACTCCTGTGTCATATACATACTCTGCATTATCCATATCTTGCGCAAAAAAATCTGATATACCACTTTTTATATTTTCTTTAAATAATGTATTATAAATTCTTTGAAGTTCATTATGTGATAACATTTATATTCCTCACGAATCTAAAATCAGAGCCAAAGTAGAAGCCATTAAAGAGAATAAATAATTTCTATACTTTTAAACCCGACTTGTAAAGCAGCTCCTCTATAATCATACCAGCGCAAGCTCTTTCTTAACATTTGCGGACAATTTAAGTGTTTGATTATTCCCTGCATTTTTAATAATCTTATTATCCAAAAAAAGCAATTTGCTAAAAAAATCAATCTTTTTTACTTATATCCTCTATAAGATTTTGCTTTAGTACTTCAATGGTTTCTTGATTTTTCTTAAGAATTTCAAGCTGCCGATATGCTTTTTCTCTTAATATCTTCAAGCGTTCAATTTTAGGCACTTCATGTCTTATCAAATCCGCATTCGTATCTTCCAGATTTATAAGAACAACTAATTCTTCTGCAGACGCATAATCCCTAATATTAGGTATTTTTCCATTTATCCCTTTTTCGCTTCTCCACTGCGCTGCTGTTTTCCCAAATAAAGCCATATTGAGAATATCCGCTTCAGAAGCGTATGTATAAGCCATTTCCTGTGGAGATAATGTAGGTGCAATCAGAAACTCTTTCACTACATCTGTATGAATACGATAATTTATCTTTGAAAGTTCCCTTTTAACATCCCAACCTATCGCAAGTCGATTAGCTTCATCTTTCTTTAATCTCTGATAATCCTTGATAATATAGAGCTTAAATTCTGGCGAAATCCAAGACGCAAATTCAAAAGCTATATCTGTATGAGCATAAGTCCCGCCATATCGCCCTGATTTTGATATAATACCTATTGCATCCGTTGCTTTTATCCATTGCTGCGGCGTCAATGTAAATGCGTTATCTCCAGACTCTGCTTTAAACCTATCGAATTCGATAGGTTTAAAATTGGGATTATGAATCTGCTCCCATAAACCCAAAAATGAGATTGTTGAATGATTACGCATCCAGTTTGCAACTACGATAAAAGCATTATCTGGATTTTTATATTTCGCGATGTCTGTCAGAGAAATATAAGCCTCTTCATTTACGACATCGCCCATCACTCTAATTTCTGTTCCATTAGCATCAATCTTCCTATTTTTCATTCAAACTTTACCTTCTCCTAATAAATCAAAAGTAATTATCGTAAATTTGGTTAACAGTTTCAATATATACTATAAAAGATGGATGTGTACTATCGTTTCTATGCAAATATAAATTCTTCTTATCACGATATATATATCTTACTTCGTTCCACAAATGACTAGATTTTATAGCATATACCTTTTCTTCCAGTTGCCTTGAGTTCGGAACTTCATTCCAGTAATATCTATCGAAATTAACAAAACCTGTTTTTTCATGAATCAATCTATGCCAACAATTATTGTATTCACAAGTTATCGCAAGGTCAATGCTAAATGCTGTTTTATTGCCATGCTTAAAAACCATCTGTCCTGTAGTTAGTGCAGATGTTGAATCATGGCAATCATTCCAACCATTTTTCCTGAGGACTTTGTTAAACTGTTTCCTGATATACTCCTTTATCTCACGACCATTATTAATATTAATAGATTTCGTATCTATAATAATGATATTATAGTCTAAATCTATCGGATTATTTGCATTCTGTATTATAAGATTTTTAGCTCCACTTCCAACAAGACAGGCTTTCACTGTCATAACAGAATCGTTATTAATACTTTGAACTAATTGATTGACAATATCGGAGCAAGTTCTTTTCAAACACTTTAAGTAATTCTTGTCTTGAATATAATGATACATAAAAATCCTCCTTCTTACCCCATACCGTCCATACAATCTTAAAACTGTATCATTGTAGAATATCATACTTTTCGAATTTGTCAATCACTATTTTACAAAAATTTTACACGCTTCCGTTTCTGATAAGTTTTTATTGTTGCAATATCTAAGTCATGCTAAAATATAGGAGAAATACAGGGAAACAGAATTTAAGAGGTTATCTATGAACTATACGATACGGGAAATACGAAAATCAGAATATCCGTTACTGAATAATTTTCTATACGAAGCAATTTTTATTCCAGATGGTATCGACCCCCCACCCAAAAGCATTATCACAGCTCCCGAATTACAGGTTTATGTTGAGCGTTTCGGAGAATTAAAAGATGACAGGGGATTAGTAGCAGAAGTTGACGGAAAAATTGTCGGGGCTGTTTGGGTTCGCATTATGAATGATTATGGACATATAGATGATGAAACGCCCTCTTTGGCGATTTCTCTTTATAAAGAATATCGGGACCTTGGCATTGGAACAGCTATGATGAAAGAAATCCTCATACTGCTTAAAGCGCATGGATATAAGCAAGTATCTCTTTCTGTTCAAAAAGCCAATTATGCGGCAAAGATGTATCAAAAGATTGGTTTTGAAATTGTAAGAGAGAATGAAGAGGAATATATTATGGTGAACTATCTATAAATCATCTAAGCACTCTCCTCTTCAATGAATCATAAAAATCCTAATTATTTTCTATCTATAATCAGGCACTCCCAACTGTTGTGCCGCTTCTCTCCAATACTTCTCCTCTGTAAAATCTTGATCACCGGCTTCTCTTGCCAATTTATTCGCCAACTCAACTAATTGTGATGAATAATCGGTTCCTTTAAGAGAATTTGAATATTGCTATTTACAAGCATAATAACATTTCCCTTGGTATTCCAATTCGCCCGGTAAATGCGTATGTGCACAAATCAGATAATCCGTATTGATATTTTTTAACCATCTTTTGGTATTTTCCCCATCAATAAGCAATCTTTCACGGGAGCTCACAGGAGATCCATGACAAATGGTAACAGCTGGATAGCCTGTTTTTTGATACTGAAAGGTAATTGGTAAATTATCAAAGTATCACAGTTTTATTTTATATACATCTGCAATTTTGCCTTCAAATTCGAAGTTCCTTTCGTATACCCCACCATTCTTTTTGATAGTTTTTACAGATGGCTCATTTGAACGTTCCACTGAAAGTTGTAAAGAATCCAATCCTACGCTCTTTGCAACTTCTTTAATCAACCTTAACATTTCAGTCGCATATCCTTGCCTTCTTTTAGAAGGTCTAACACTGTATCCACTATTTCCAAAGTCTTGTAAAAATTCATTCAGCTCATGTCTTAAGTCTATAATGCCAACAATTTCATCATTATCATCCACCGCAAAAAATGTATCTGTCAGAACCCACTCCGGATTAACCATCTTAATATCAGCATTATTAATTACAGACTGCAGCCATTCTTCATAAGAGTCCGTTTTATCCAACAATTCGCTGCCATTTATCACATTCTCGTTATTATCCAAAAACTCCTTTTTAAACTGAAGTGCCTTATCTTTATATTTAATTGTAGGTACTGTTAACCTTATTCTGCTCATTTTCTTTACCCCGCTCTTTTATTTTCTTATACTCTAATTCGGTAGGTAGATTGCTCCATAATTGTGTTCTTGTTTTGTCTTAATTTTTCTAATATTTTTATATCAGGGTTAGGAATGATTTGTAAAATCAATCACCTCCTCTTCTTTTAATTTCACCCTCGCTCCTTAAATTCTCTTTGCTATCTCAATAGCAATATACAATTTGTCCATATTATGATTTGCGTTTGCAAGTCCTGAGACATCGTAAACTGCCTGGTCAAGTACATCGCCTGTAACAAGAAAATCATATAAATCCCATCCATAAAAGTCACATACTGCCTGAACGCCTGCAAGCTCCATTTCTACAGCTAAACAACCGTCATTTTTTCTTGCTTCAAGTTTGGCTTTTGTTTCTCTATAAATTGCATCTGTTGTCCAAACCTTACCTGCCACACTTGGAAGATTCAATTCATCAAATATTGTTTTAACTATTTTTGAATTCTTAATCTTTATGTAATCTGCTGATGCAACGTAATGATAGCTCAATCCCTCCTCTCGATAGCTTGCCGTTGGAACAACAAACTTTCCATTCGTTACATTGCTGTCCAGAGAACCTGCTGAACCGAACATGATAAATTTATTGCCCCCTGTAAGCCAATTTACATCTATCACATCGCCCCCAGCCAGTGCAGAGCCAATATGGCTTAAATATCCCGCAATCTTCATTCCATCTATCTTAAAAATATATATCGTCGTCATTCCATTACAGCACCGTATAACTCCTGCTTCCTCATGTGCATATGTTTTAAGCATATATTCAAATATCACCTCTGAAAAGACAATAATACACTTTTCACATAAATGTTTTTGCTCCCCATAAAAATCTTTTGGTCCAAACAGGACCTCTGTTTGATCAAATGCGTCTGTTATCATTTAAATTGACACCTCCCTAAATTTTTCCAGCCTATAAAGATGTTCTTCATCCAACTCCTTACTCTAATACAGTTTTTACATAATCAACTAATGTCATCTTTTCATTTACTATTTTATCCTCACCAACCCTAACAAAGCCGCATTTTTCGTATAAATGACAATTACCCGTTTCCTGCTTAATCGTATCTAATCGCCATTCTAGTGTATTCGGATAAATACCAAATAGTTGCTCTATCACCTTGCTCGCAATCCCTTTATTTTGAAATTTAGGAATTATGAAAATAGGAGATATCCAATTAACATTTTCATACACCTTTTTACCTTGATGCCATCTTACTCTCACACCTCCAACTTTTTCTCCATGATACACAATGAAGTAGAAATCTGAATTTTCCTCAATAATCTTCTCTGTTACTCTTTTCAGGCTTTCTTTAGCCGGACTTGTGTCATCATCCTGATATTTTTCATATAATGGCATAAACGCTTCTACCTGCAGTCTATGCAGACACTCTGCTTCATCTTCTGTTGCCAATTCTAATTCAATTAAGTCACCCATTCCATGCACCTCTTCCACGCAAAAAAATCGCACCAAACATTCTTTGTCCAGTGCGATAATTCCAATTTGCGATGCAATATATAATAAACACATCACTTACATTCGGGCTTTATGCACTAGACTAATAGACCTACCGGCTATAAGCCAATGCATTAACCTTGCAAAGCTTATAACGCAATACGTCTATAATACATGTACATATAACGTCTTGAATGTAAGTTCTGACTCATTTTTATTTCCTCCTTGTAATTTTGATAATGAGTATACTATCCATAATCTCTTGTGTCAATGAAATTTTTATTTCAAGTCACAAAAAACTTTCCATTACTCCGCTCATTTCCACCCTCTTTTTTCCCTCCCCTCCTCCCAGCCCTTTCCCCCGAAACAAGCCAGGAAAAACTCTGGAAACCTGCAGGAAACACAGAGATTACGTAAGTACGTAGTTTCGCGCCGGCGGCTTCGCGTGGCAGCTATGCCACATCTGAAAAACAGGATGTCGTAAAACTTGAAATCCTGCCGGATTATCCTGAACAAATGCCAGAGCCGGAGGAATCCTCTGCATTACCGAATCATGGCATCGTTCCTGTTATGGAGATTTCCTGTGGCGCAGCTGTTGTTCGGATTACAAATGATATCGCCCTACAACTGCTTGCCTAGATACTCTACACGATCGGAGGTTTCTCATATTAGGGGACATCACTGCCACTCGGGGCCAGCTGAACATGGAACTCGGCAATGCAAATACGCTTTATCTCTTCTGTGGCAGGCGGTGTGACCGTATCAAGGCTTTGCTCCATGAGCCTACAGGCTTCGTTTTTTATATAAAAGACTGGATGTGAATACCGGAAGATACCGGTGGCCCCCGCAACAGCAACGAGGTAAAATCCATCACATGGAGGCAGTTTGACAGACTCCTATCAGGGCCTGAAATCGAACAGCCAAAGGCGATAAAAAGTGCCTGAAAACACATAGTAATCCTTAATTGACAAAAGAATTTGCAACCGATAAAATAGTTGCAGTTGTATTCCCCACAAGGTTACCTTGTGTTTATATAGATATTTTATACAAAGGAGATGATGTGATATGAAAAAGATTGTTAGTTACATTCAAACACGGAGGGTGACTATAATTTAGCTCTCCGTTATTAATTCGGGAGAGATATTTATGGATATTTTAAACTTTGAAAAACAGCATATCAAAGAAGCAACTGCGCTTGCCCTTGCAAACTACTATAATGAGCGGCAATTTGTAAAAGAGCTGCCACAAGTATGCGATATCCCTGATTTAAACGGTTTTGCTAAGAATGGATTGGGGGTTGTTGCATTTGAAAATGAAAAGATGATAGGGTTTTTATGTTGTTGCGAACCTTTTGACAATGTGTTTCGTGCCACGGACGTGAGAGGGATTTTTTCTCCGATGGGTGCAAACGCAGCCGTTTCTAAAAACCGCGCAAAAATTTACGCCGCCATGTATCAAGCAGCGGGAGAAAAGTGGGTAAAGTCCGGAGCAGTTTCACATGCAATCTGTCTATACGCCCATGATGAAGAGCTTCAACGGCAATTTTATCGTTATGGTTTCGGCCTGCGTTGTTTAGATGCTATTCGTCCAATGGAATTGATTGACTGCAAACCTTGTGCAGACTATGAGTTTGCCGAATTGCCAAAAGCTGAATGTCACTTAGTCTATCCGCTCTATTTGGCGCTATACCGCCATTACTGTAAGAGCCCTTTCTTTATGAATCGTGAGCCCGAAACACAAGAGGCTTTTATGGTATCCTCTGTGCCGGAAGAAGTACGATACTTTGTGGCAAAGCAGAACGGCAAAATATGTGCATTTTTAAAAATTTCAGCTTCCGGCGAACCGTTTGTTGCAACAGGAAGCATTTATCGGCATATTACCGGTGCATACTGCCTGCCGGAGCACAGGGGTAAGGGAGTGTATCAAAATTTATTGAACTTTACCATATCCACGCTGAAAGGAGAAGGTTATACCAGACTTGGCGTGAACTTTGAAAGCTTCAATCCAACAGGTCGCGGATTTTGGCTAAAATACTTTACTGCTTACACCAATAGCGTAGTACGAAGGATTGACGAGCGAATTACGCAGCGGAGATTATAAACATACTCTGTATGCAAACAGCTACGCCAGCCACTCTCGAAATGTCGAAAGCCTGTACAAATACAACAGGCTTTCGACATTTCTGTTATCCAAAGACAACCCTCTTCATCCTCTCTATGCGATCTCTTTTATCCTCTCTATGGATGAAGTGCTTCTTCTTTAACTTTATCACTCACAATTCCCGGATTTCCCTGATGAAGGTATGTATTTCTCAAATTATAAACAACTTCTCCACTTAACCATGAATTATTCCCACCCAGAATATCTTTACCTTGCGCCATATAAACTCCAAGGTATTTATCATACCATTCTATATATCGCCCTGTTACTGATTTATCTGGAAACTCTGCCATACCACATATATCCGGCAATGTCAAAGCAAGAGACAACGCTGAGAAATAACATTTATTCTCAAGCGAATGCCTTATATCGTTCACATAAATTGGTATCATAAAGTTCACTTCCCTGATTTTTCAAAAATAGCGTATATTAATGTGCCCATACGGTTTTTGTGTTATTTTACAATGTATTCTTTACACCACCACTAAACATTCAATTGGAATTCACCTATCATATAAATTGTTTACTTATTAATCCATATCCCCATACTGAAGGCTTCATATCGTCATCTAAAATTAATTTGTGAACTGTTTGTTGTTCTTCATATCGTCTTTTGAAACTATCCTTGCCCACACAGTACAATTCAATGTGAATATTTTGATTAACGCGAACCAAATACAATTTCCCGTTTTTTTGTTGAATATGTATCTTGCCGGGAAGATAGGTTCCTGTATATTTTTCAAGTTCTTTTGGCGACAGCAAAATTTCCTCCGGTCTGTGTGAAGCAGACGTCTGTTCATTATGTATGATCGCTGCAATGCCATTTCCAAAACGATATTGATCTAATGATTCTGTATTCGATATAATGATAATACAAAGGTCTTCATCAAAATAGTACTGAGTATAGGCAGATACACCAAGATAATCTCCACCATGAGCATATTTAGTCATTCCGCCTTCATCATATCGTTCTAAACCATAGCAATAGTGGTTTTTGTTTTCTGACAGATAAATCTCATAAGAGTGTTTTGATAAAATGCTCCTGTTTTTAAGGCATTCATACCATTTTTGCAGATCATCACAGTTTGTAACCAATGCACCTGCGCCAATACTATACATACTATTTGTATAAGGTACTCTGACCAGTTCACCGTAATCATGCATGTAATTGTTGGCTTTGTTTGGGATAATATCCTGACCATTATCAAATACAGTATTGTTCATTCCTAGCTTGGAAAAAATGTTTTCCTTCAGAAATTCACTGTAAGTCTGTCCGGAAACATGTTCAATTATCCATGCAAGTAAATTATAATTAGAATTATTATAGTCAAATTCTTCCTCTGGCTTCTTTATAGGTTCCCTGATAATCCAGTTCCTGAAAAATTCCTCTTTATGATAAGGCTTTCTGTCCTCGCCCACATAGAAATCGTCTTCAAAGTTATAATTATTATGCAGTCCTGAAGTATGGGACAAAAGATGATGAACCGTTATTTCCGAAGGAAGTTGCATATTTGAAGGCAGATACCGATTTGCTTTTTCGTCAAGTCGCAATAGCCCTTTATCATATAGTATCATGATTGCAAACGCAGTAAACTGTTTAGTTACAGATGCAACAGTAAATCGTGTCTCCATTGTATTTTTAATGCTAAATTCAACATTGGAATATCCACGACAGGTTTCAAATATGATTCCGCCATTCTGAATAATCCTTATGACACCAGAAAAATCCCAATAAGCCATTTCTGCAGTAATATAGTTATTCAAAACTTTTTGAATTTCTGTCATAAATATTCTCCCTTGCAAAAATTTCCTGCATCAATGCAACAAAAGTATTGTACCGATTATACAAACTTTAATCAATATAAAGCTTATCACTTTATACCGTATCTTCATCCGCCATCTTTTTAATATGATTTCCAATAATCTCTGACACATCACTAATCGTGATAAAAGCGCTCGCATCTATCTCTTCGATCAGATGCTTCACTTGATAAATCTCAAGCCGGTTCAGTACGCAATAGAGGACCACCTTTTTTCCGCTGATCAGGCCCTCACCTTCCAAGATCGTCACGGTGCGCCCCATCTTCTTATATATCTCATCCGCGATCTCTCGTCCCTCATCTGTGATTATCATGGCGGCTTTTGCCTGCTCCACGCCTGTCTCTACAAAATCAATCACTTTCGACGTGATAAAATACGTCAACAGACTGTACATAGCCCGGTCAAATCCAAACAGAAAACCTGCGGTCGTATAGATCACGATATTGATGAAAAGGACCGTCTGCCCCACTGCAAAATTAAAACGCCGGTTCAGAAAGATTGCCACCGTCTCCGTTCCGTCGAGGCAGCCGCCGGAGCGGATGACGAGTCCCACTCCTATTCCCAGAAACACTCCTCCGAAACAGACAGCCAACAAATAATCCCGTGTTATATCCGTAAGCGGCGCAAATATTTCCAGGCAACTCGAAAA
>JAAUZB010000055.1 GCA_014804775.1 Roseburia sp.
CAGAAATAATAGAATATCGCGGGATGGAGCAGTCTGGAAGCTCGTCGGGCTCATAACCCGAAGGTCATAGGTTCAAATCCTATTCCCGCAACTCAATGCCCAGTTAGCTCAGTTGGTAGAGCAGAGGACTGAAAATCCTCGTGTCTCTGGTTCGATTCCGGAACTGGGCACTGTCTTATTATCAAGACGAAATATGGGATATTAGCTCAGGTGGTAGAGCACTTGACTTTTAATCAAGTTGTCCGGGGTTCGAATCCCCGATGTCTCATTCAAAAAAGTTAGAGAGAAGTATTGATTTTTTGATACTTCTCTCTTTTCTGTTCACGCTTGAACGCTATATGTTCCCTAATCGTGTGACACTTATTTTGATGTTTTGGAAAGCAATTTTTCTTGGCGAATTCAGAATTTAAGTGCGTAATTGCGCTATGATAAGCTCTACGTTTTCCTCAATAGACTTTGTTCCATCAATACGTATGATAGGACATTTCAAAGACTGTATCCATTCTTCAACAGTGCTTTCTGACCGCGATTTAACAAGATCAAAGAACTTTTCTTCCTGCTCATACAAATCGCCGCCGGGCAGCATTCTACTTCCAAATTTTTGAAAAGAACGGTTCCTAACTCGCTGTATCCGAATATCCGTTGAAGCATTAATTAATACAGCATATCGGAAAAAGGGATATATATTTTTTCCGTAATCTCCCTTTACAGAAGCAAAAACAAAGTTTTCATGTTCTTTCATTTCATAAAAGAGGATTTTTTCAACTTCTTCACGAGTGCGCGGTGAGGAATAAATATAGTTAGGGTTTGTCCTAGGGAAATATAAATCTTCATTATCTATAAAATAAAAATTTAATCTCTCTGCAAGAGCTTTTCCCAGTGTGCTTTTTCCAGAACCGTTTAGACCACAAATAATAATACCTGTTCCCATAAGATGCTCCATTGAATTTCGATTGTAACTAGTATGACGAATTTGCTGTCTGCCCCCACTCTCTTTTTAATAGCCGATATTCCAAGCGTGTTTTCATCTTTCCGTCATGCCATTCATAATCAATGTGTTCCGCTTCTTTTATCAAGCCACATTTTTGCATTACTCTTTCAGAACCTATATTTTCAGCTAAGCATCCTGTAGATACTCTGTATACGTTATTTTCAGAAAACGCAAACTCCAAGACCCGTTGAAATGCTTCCGTTGTATATCCTTTTCCCCAGAACTTTGGGTAAATGAAATACCCTGCACCAACAATTTTTCCAACAGGAGTATCGCTCATTACTGTATACCCAATACTTCCAATCTGCTCATGAGAATCTTTTGACTCAATATGCATGAAATAAAACTTTCTATCGGACTTTGACATATCATCTAAAACCTTATGGAAATCGTCATAGGCGTCTTCTTTTGTATGTAACTTTATATCTTGCAAATAATACATGGTTTCGGAATCTGTTTTTAATCGATAATATTCGTTAAAATCATCCTCGCAGTAATCCCTCAAAATTAAGCGTTTCGTTTCTAAATATATCATTTGTCATAGCTTCCTTTCGTACAGATAATTTCCGATTGTAAGTGTTCTCATATTCATAAGGTGCATATAACAGTTACATAGGTTTGAGATTTTTATTGAGCCTGTCTACCATCCGGGTAATTCGCTTTTCGCGTCCGGCATCGGTCTTTGCATCGAAATACGCCCGTGTGTAGGTTTTCTTTACAGATAAGGGCATGGCTTGAAAATTTGTGTAAGCGGGCTCATGTCCCTCCAGCAGTGCGGATACGCAGGCAATTTGTTCCTCTGTAACCGCCATGGGCTTTGGAGCGTTCCACTGACCGTTTTTTTGGGCTTCCTCTATTTTCTTTCTGCCGAAATCGGTCATAAGCCCCCGTTCTTCAAGACTTTTGACCAATGCTTTATTTTTCTCTGACCATTTGCTTTTCTCCCTGCGCATAGAAAAATATTTCTTATAAGTTTTATCGTCAATGCTTTGCATCTGTCCGTCGATCCATCCAAAGCAGAGAGCTTCTTCAAGAGCTTCTCCTGCTTTTATTGTTTTCGGACCGCCGGCTTTGCCAAATAAAAGCCAAACGCCAGCATCTGACAGGCAATGATCATTAAGCCATTTTCTAAATTCTTCTCTATTGGCAAATTGCATTATGTCGCTCATTATGCCCTCCTCCTTTGGTTTGCCTTATTCGTTAAAAGTGCACTAGCTCTGATTGTGATTTGATGATTTTTGAGAGAATCAAAGTCAACTCATGCAATTAGAAGCAAAATACAAGTTGTCAAAATCTTTTACTTTATTATGATTAAGGTTATCATCATAAATATCTGATTCATAATATTTTCCGCCTTTTGCATATGACAGATAACCGGAAACAAGTTCCATTCCCATAAATGCCGGATAATTATAGCCATTCGAATCGGTAATACCCCATATAGAAGCCTCTTTGAACCCAAATTGAGGATAATACTCCGGTCTTCCAAAAAACAAAATTGCTCCAAATCCCAGTTCAGTAGCTTTGCATATCATACTTTTTATGAGCGCTTTTCCAACACCTTTCCTCTGATGTTCGGGCAATACACTAAGCGGTCCAAAATTTAAAACAGGAATAGCATCAGTGGATAGCCTCACTTCTGCTTTACTGCAGATGATATGTCCAACAATGATATTATCATTCTCTGCAACCAGACTTAATTCAGGGATGCCATCCCTTTTCCGTAACTCATTGACCATCCAGTGCTCATATGGACATCCAATGCCTCCTCGTTCAATTCTTTCGGGATATGAAAATGCAGCTCTTGTTATTTCTTCAACTCTTCGATAATCTTTTTCCTGCTCATTTCTAATTGAAATATTCATTATCACATATACATCTTTCTTTGATAATTTTTTAACTGATGGAATATACCAACCACATTCACAATGTCAGCTTTCATACTAAAAACAACTATATAATCCATCTGCGGCACAATCGCTTCATGATAGCCTTTGTTTGCTAAATATGTATCTCTGCTAAGTGGAAATTGCAGAGGATTCTCAAGCAATTTATCAATTTGTTTCTCGGATATTTCGATATCTCGATACATAGAAAGCTGTCGCATGGTACTCTCAAATATTTCCATACTCATGATTACCATATCACCATATCCGTTTTTGGTAATATAAATAGGTTCATCCGTCTTATGGCACAGTTCGGAAATCTCCGAAGTATTTTTCAAGTCCTTAATAGGTATAATGTGTGGCATTTTATGTTCCACCTTTCCATGGATAAATCATACCATAGTTATCTCCCTTTTCTCAATCGGATTATGTCTAAAAAAGAAATGTGTCATTGATTTTATCTTTATGGTGTTCTAAAATAGGATTCATGGAAGCATATTTTTGTGTGAATGCTTGCGAGGTAACTTACTATAATGAGAAAATGGAGGAAATGGTTATGTTTGGCTTACCGGAGAGATTAGCAAAATTTTGTGGAGAATATAAAACGGGAGTATTTGGCAAGAAGAACATAGTGTCATTGAGTGTGTATGAAAAATCTATAGAAGGAACAGGGATAGAGTATTATGAGGGAGAGATAAACGAGTGCGATGTGGATGTGAAAATTGAGGATATCAAAGCTGTTGAAGAAAGATATATAAAGGGTAATAAATGTCTGGTTATTGATTATATAAATAGAAAAACAATTGTGAATGACGGTCGGATATCAACAATTGCCTTTCCGAACTTAAGCGATTTTGATGAAGCAATGAAAATGATTTTAGGTTTGCAGGAAAAACTTAAAGAGGAGCAGAGGAAAAAGCATCAGGAAGCGCAGGAACGGGAAAAACAGCAATTATTAGAACAGCAGCAATATGAAGAAGAATGCCAAATCTATTTTACGGATTGCTACAATTTCCATATTGCCAATGACAATAATCCGTATTATGAGTTACAGAGTGATAAATTGCAGTTTGCAGGGATTTATATTGACAAAAACAAAAGTCTTAATTTCCTCAAGATTGATGGGAATGGTCAGGATGAGAGCAATGCATGCATTCCATATGAGAAAATACATTATTACGAAAAAGCAGGAAGTGTTCACTACACAACAGATATAAACGGCAGCTATTCAAATTTTGGCGGTAGTTTTACAGGAGCAACTGTTTCGGCAACAGCAAGTATGGTCGGGGGATTGCTATTTGGACCGATGGGAATGGCTGCAGGTGCACTGTTAACGCATAAGCCGGCACGGGTGGAAGCGCCATCAACATCTTTTAATATATCTTCAGAAAGCCGCAAGATTGATGATAGAAGTGTAATTCTTAACTACTATTCCGATAAAAAGCAGCAATTTATGGATATTGAACTGCCGGCAGATATTTATAATTTTTTACAAACCTATTTGCCGGAGCGAAAATATGGGATTGTATTGGAGCTTGAAAAGAAAACAGCGGTTAAAGCATTAGAGGAAAATGGGGCGCCTCAAATAGAAGCACAGGAAGTAACCAAAATAGAGACAAGTATGGATGATACAGAGCAGTTTGAGAAAAAAATAAAGAAGTTGAAGATGATGTACGAAAATGGTCTTTTGTCCGAGGAAGAGTATGCAAATGAAAAGAAGAGACTTTTAAGTGAATTATAAGAAATGCAAAAATACAATCAGGAAAGAATGATGCCATGAAAAAGACGGTTATTTATTTTGTAGGGGTATATGATACGCTTGATTTATTTACAGAACAGCTGAAGGCTGCTTTTGAGGGAATGGGTTATGCATCTTTCGTCTATGATGCCCGGTTTGAACAGCAGAGTAAAGCGGCGCTTTTGCAACTGCTGCAGGGGGCAGATGCGGAAATGCATTTTGAATTTAGCTGCATTACATTTAATAATCTGGGGTATAACCTTGAGCTTCCTGATGGGGGTAACGTGTGGGAGCGCTATGGCATTCCATATATTGACATATTGATGGATCATCCTTTTCACTATTGGAAGCCATTGGACCGGATGCCCTCTACTGCGTCGGTGCTTTGCACAGACCGTAATCATGTAAAATATATCCGCCGCTTTTTTCCTGGCATCCATAAAGCCGCGTTTCTTCCGCATGCAGGAGTAGAGCTTGGAAGTCATCATAAACCGCTTGCGGAACGGGGGATTGATGTGCTCTATGCAGGGGCGCTTCCTATTTATACGGTTGCCAAGATGATACCGGATTTAAACTCCATTCCGGAAGTAGACGGACAAGATATGGCGCAGGAAGTCTTGAGTGAACTGGTGCATCATCCTGAGCGGACGACAGAGGAAGTCATTGAGGATTATCTGAAGGGGCAGTGCGGTGATATCTCGGATCAGAGACTCAGGGAGATTACCGTACAGATGCGATTTTTGGATTCCTATGCGACATCTTTTTTTCGAGAGCAGGCGGTAAGGATATTGGTGGAGAACGGTATACGTGTGACAGCATACGGTACGGGATGGGATCAATGTGATTGGAGCGACAATCCGTATTTGACTTATGGAGGAAAGGTGATGGCGTCACAGATTCTGCCATTGATGAATGATGCTAAAATTGTGCTGAATACTATGACGTGGTTTAAGTCGGGAGCACATGACCGTATTTTTAACGGAATGCTTGCGGGAGCAGCGGTGGTGACCGATGATTCTACATACTTGCAGCGGGAATTTACAGATGGGAGAGAACTTGTGATGTTTTCGCTGAGAGAGATGAAGAGTCTGCCAGAGCGCGTCTTTGATCTGTTCGGGCATATGCAATCGGCACAACAGATGGCGGACCTTGGATATCAGGCGGCAAAAGAGAATCACACATGGAAAAACCGCGCGGAGTTTATTGAGGAAGAAATCTTATGCACATATTAATGTACCGCTGGAAAGCGTATAACTACAGAGATATTGAAGAAACCTTTCGGGTATTAGGGCATACTGTGGACAATATTGAGCAGAAATTGGGAAGTTATGATGTGAGCCCGGAATTTGAGCAGGTTATTGAGGCAAAGATCAGGGAGAACCGGTATGACATGGTATTTACGGTAAACTATTTCGCCGTTATCTCTGCTGCATGCCAACGGCACCAGTTGAAATATGTGTGTTGGACCTGTGACAATCCTCTGATCAGTATGTATCATGAGACAGTGTTCAACAGCTGCAACTATATCTTTACCTTTGATAAGACAAATTATTTAGAGTTCAGGGGCATGGGAGTAGAGCACATATGGCATTTGCCGCTGGCGGTTGACACTGACCGCATTGACAGCATTCTGGAACAGTCTGCCGATACAATGAAATACAGCGGGGATGTTGCATTTGTGGGAAGCCTGTATGAACGGAATTCCTATGACAGATTCAAGAATAAGCTGCCTGATTATCTAAAAGGTTATTTTGATGCGGTTATGGAGGCTCAGATGAATATCAGCGGAGCCAATATAGTGGAGCCGATGCTGACAGCGGATATACTGGAACAGCTGCAGGAATACTTTACATTAGAAAAGTCCGAAGGATCCTTTTCTGATTTGGGGCTTATTTTTCAGACCACAGTGTTGGGATTCAAAATTGCACAGGTTGAGCGTCGCCGGGCGCTGATCGAATTGTCAAAACGGTATCATGTCAATGTTTACAGCAACAGCGATGTAAGAGATCTGATCCGGATACGCTACTGCGGTTCGGTGGATTACTGGAGCGAGATGCCGAAAGTATTTCATGCATCGAAGATTAACCTGAATTTTACGATCCCGAATATTAAGAGCGGGATTCCTCTCCGTATCTGGGACGTCTTGGGTTCTGAAGGATTTCTCCTCACCAACTATCAGGCGGAGATACCTGTTTACTTTACAGAGGGAAAAGATCTTGTATGTTTTGACGGAATAGAAGATTTGACAGAGAAAGTGGATTATTATCTCACACATGAGGAGGAACGAAAAGAGATTGCCCGAAATGGTTACCGGAAGGTAAAAGAATATCACACTTATATTGAAAGAATCAGGACAATGCTCTCGCAGGTGGAACAGACGTCCTGCCACTAAAAAACTGCCTCACCGGGTATTCCATGTGGGGCAGCTTTTTTAACAGTAGCGATCCAGCATCATGCCAGAGTAAATCGAAATCACATAAGGAGTAGAAAAGTTGTGACCGGGATTTTTATATGCAACAAGTACCTTGCTGACATAATTCATAGGGTCAATGGAGGCAGAGGCAGCTTTCTCATTCAAACCGTTTTTGAAACGGTTCAGAACGGAGAAGCTTTCCTTTGAATCCTCGGCAGTGATCGCATCGGTAAGAAGATTGCGGTCAATCGAAATATAGCCTTCCGAATTCATCTGTAACCCGATCGCTTCCAACTCATTGTGGTATGACTTGGCAACACCTTCCATATCGCGAAGGAGTTTATTGGAGTTCTGCGTATTTGCAGAATCGTGTCCAAGTTTAATAATGCTATTGTATACATTGACCAGAGACTGAACATTGTCTGCTACCGCATCGCTGTTTGCCTTAAAGCCGATGCGGGAGGCTCCGTCTGTACTTATCTTTTTTAAGGTAAGCTCGAAGTTGTTGTTTACCGTAAAGGTATTGGACAGCGATGAACGTTCTGATCCATTTAACAGGAAAGAAGAATTCCGAGCTGATTCAGTGACATGATGAATGCCCAGAGTCTGCATTGCCTTGATGGAACCGCTATCCGGCGAGGGTACGATCTCGAAAAGATAGTCTTCGTTTTTGGCGTGTCCCGTCTGCATAGATTCAATGTGAACGGCACCTTTTTCGCCCTGAGAAACATAATCTGCCTTTAAACCGATGTTGGAGGAGTTGATCAGTCGAATGATTTTTTCCTGAACATCCTGATTTGTGTTGTTCCCGTTGACGTTATACTGGAATTCAAAGGATCCCATATTCGTATTCAGATCAAAGCTGTAGGTTCCCGGCTTAAAATCGTGACCGTTCGGAGAAAGATATTCTCCCTCATTGATCTGCGGAGTGGCGAGATTGCGCACTTCTACTTCAAAAGTCTCGGAAGGATCGGTGTCAGTAGAGGAACCGATATATTGAACTCCGACCGATTCTTCATCGGAGGATTGCGCAACTTTTTTTGCAAAAGCGCTTTCCAGACCACTCTCCTCACTGGAGAGCGACGCGATCATGTTCTGAATGGATCGGGTCTTTTCTTTGAGATCGATTGCAAACCGCTGCACTTCCCCGGAATATTTTATTTTATACAGGGGGGACTCTTTATTTACCTTAACGATATTGTTGTAAACTTCACGTAACTGGCTCTTCTTATGAGTATCATACCGTGTACCCGAAGAAGCACCGTAAGTGCTGAGATAATACTGATAGGCGCTGTCAATAGTTGCCACTGAAATTCCCTCCTTTCTTCCGTGAAATCACATGCTGCCTGATGTAGACATGTGCAGGAATATCAAAATCCGTTTTATGAAAGATGTAACATAAGGGCATAATTGCCCGATAGCTACTATTTTATATGTATATCGGAGCAAAATGTGAATATATTAACCATTTTAGGGAAAAAAATGTGAATATATTAGCTATTTTAGGGAAAAAATTGAAAAATTACTATATTATATATGGTAAGTACGGTATTGAAAAAAACAGTTGACGTGAAATACCGATTGTGCTATATTAGACTAGCGATGGAAGTAGGTCTTTTTTTTATGCCTTTTTTTCTTCCTGCGGGAAGGAACTTCAAAATAAGGCAGAGAGAAAGCACAAAGAAATTTAATGGAGGTGGAAGTTGTGCGCACAAAGATAACATTGGCATGTACAGAGTGTAAGAACCGTAACTACAACATGACAAAAGACAAGAAAACTCATCCCGACCGGATGGAAACCAAGAAGTACTGTAGATTCTGCAAGACTCATACATTACACAAGGAAACCAAGTAAAGAAGCGGAAGAGGTGAGGAAATGGGAGAAACCGAAAACAAAGCTCCAAAGCAGAGCTGGTTTAACGGCCTTTCGGCTGAGTTCAAGAAGATAATCTGGCCGGAAAAAAAATCACTTGCAAGACAGACAACGGCTGTAGTTGCGGTGTCCGTGGTATTAGGTCTTGTAATCGCGCTTTTGGATTTCATAATCGGGTACGGAATTGATTTCCTTGTTAACTTAAGTTTTTAAGGGAGGCGTAGTGATTTATGGCAGAGGCACACTGGTATGTAGTTCATACCTACTCAGGATATGAGAATAAGGTAAAAGCGAACATTGACAAGACAATTGAGAACCGGCATTTGGAAGACCAGATTTTAGAAGTCCGCGTTCCGATGCAGGACGTTGTTGAGATGAAAAATGGCGCGAAGAAATCCGTATCAAAGAAGATGTTTCCGGGATACGTACTTATCAATATGGTTATGAATGATGATACATGGTACGTTGTCAGAAATACCCGTGGTGTCACCGGATTTGTTGGTCCGGGAAGCAAGCCGGTACCGCTGACCGATATGGAAATGAGACCGTTAGGAATCAAGACAGAGCAGGTTGAGGTTGACTTTCACGAGGGTGATACCGTTGTGGTGACCGCCGGTGTATGGAAAGATACGATCGGTGTGATCCAGACAATGAACCACGGTAAGCAGAGTGTGACCATCAACGTAGAGCTTTTTGGTCGCGAAACACCAGTAGAGATAAGTTTCGCAGATGTAAGACTTAGCAATTAAGTATAGCAAATATGCATAGCATACGTGCATGGCATATATGCTGGAAAAAGAATTAAGGAGGCAATTTTCCAATGGCAAAAAAAGTAGTAGGATATATCAAATTGCAGATTCCGGCTGGCAAGGCTACACCGGCTCCTCCAGTTGGACCTGCGCTTGGACAGCACGGTGTTAATATTGTGGAGTTCACGAAGCAGTTTAATGCCAGAACAGCAGATCAGGGAGACTTGATCATTCCTGTAGTTATTACAGTATACGCAGACAGAAGTTTCAGCTTCATTACCAAGACACCGCCGGCACCTGTATTAATTAAGAAGGCCTGCAACATCAAATCGGGTTCCGCACAGCCGAATAAAGACAAGGTTGCGGTTCTGCCTAAAGCAAAACTGCAGGAGATTGCAGAGTTGAAGATGCCGGATCTGAATGCTGCATCTTTAGAGGCGGCTATGAGTATGATCGCCGGAACAGCGAGAAGCATGGGTGTAACTGTAGAAGAATAAGATTACCGCATGCAATGCAAATCATGCAAACCGAAACATGAAAACAGTGGGAGGGTCCTCTCCCGATACTACCACCAGGAGGTTTATATTAATGAAAAGAGGAAAGAAATATCAGGACGCTGTGAAATCATTTGACAAGACTGCTCAGTACGATGTTGCTGAGGCAATCGGTCTGGTAAAAAAGAATGCCACAGCGAAATTTGATGAGACAATCGAGCTTCATATCAGAACAGGCTGTGACGGTCGTCATGCAGAGCAGCAGATCCGTGGCGCAGTTGTACTGCCGCATGGAACAGGTAAAACGGTAAAGGTTTTGGTATTTGCTAAGGGCGTTAAATTAGATGAGGCACAGGCAGCAGGAGCGGACTATGTCGGAGGCGAAGAGCTGATCCCGAAGATTCAGAATGAAGGATGGCTGGATTTCGACGTTGTTGTAGCTACCCCGGATATGATGGGTGTGGTTGGACGCCTCGGACGTGTGCTTGGACCGAAGGGCTTAATGCCGAACCCGAAAGCAGGAACCGTTACTATGGATGTTGCAAAAGCTATTAACGACATCAAGGCTGGTAAGATTGAGTACAGATTGGACAAGACAAACATTATCCACGTGCCAGTAGGAAAAGCTTCTTTCACAGAAGAACAATTGAGCGACAACTTCCAGACCCTTATGGGTGCTATCAACAAGGCAAAGCCATCAAGTTTGAAAGGTCAGTATATCCGGAGCGTAACACTTGCTTCTACGATGGGACCGGGCGTGAAGCTGAATGTGACTAAGCTCACAAACTAAGCATTACGGATTGCAACTAAGCGTAAGACTTGAAGCAAAGTTTTTGTTGACAGCCGCAATATAGTAATGATATAATGCATAAGCGTGTTAAAAACACAAGCAATATTGCCGAAGACAGTAGGTGCCGTAAGGCGTAACAGAGATGACCTACCGAGGGAATCTGAATGATGATTTATCATCTTAAGAATGTTTATGTGAAACCCTCCTGTCTCGACAGGAGGGTATTTATATGTACCTCGCAGTCTTTATGCAGCATGTGATAGACAGCAGAAGGCACAGGTCTATCGCAAAAAATAAAAAAAGGAGGTGCACGATTCGTGGCAAAAGTTGAATTAAAACAGCCTATCGTACAGGAAATTTCTGAAAATATCAAAGATGCACAGTCTGTTGTAGTTGTTGATTACCGCGGACTCACTGTTGCAGAAGATACTCAGCTGCGTAAACAGTTAAGAGAAGCTGGCGTTGCTTACAAAGTATACAAGAATACATTGGTACGCCGCGCAGTAGAAGGAACTGAGTTCGAAAGCTTGAAGGATGTGCTTGAAGGGCCGAGCGCATTTGCTATCTCAACAACGGACGCGACAGCGCCGGCAAGAATTCTGGCGAAGTTTGCAAAGACAGCGCCGGCTCTTGAGATCAAAGCGGGCGTTGTAGAAGGAAGTTTCTATGATCAAAACGGTATGAAAGCTATCGCAACGATACCGTCAAGAGAAGAGCTTCTTTCGAAGCTGCTTGGAAGCCTGCAGTCACCGGTTACCAACCTTGCTCGCGTTCTGAATCAGATTGCGGAGAAGGGCGGCGCGGCAGACGCAGCAGTGGCAGCAGCACCTGCAGAGGAAACAACTTCCGAAGCAGCAGAGGCAACAGAAGCAGCATCCGCAGAGGAAGCTGCGCCGGCAGAGACACCGGCAGAATAACAACTATATTATTGAATGGAGGAAAAGAAGAATGGCAAAGTTAACAACAGCAGAATTTATCGAAGCGATCAAAGAGCTGAGTGTATTAGAGTTAAACGATTTAGTAAAGGCTTGTGAGGAAGAGTTTGGCGTATCTGCAGCAGCAGGCGTTGTAGTTGCAGCAGCAGGCGGCGATGCAGCACCGGCAGAAGAGAAGACAGAGTTTGACGTAGAGCTGACAGAGGTTGGACCGAACAAGGTTAAGGTTATTAAAGTAGTTCGTGAAGCAACCGGATTAGGCTTGAAAGAAGCTAAAGACCTTGTTGACAGCGCACCGAAGGTACTGAAAGAGGCAGCTGACAAGGCTACTGCTGATGATATCAAAGCTAAACTTGAGGCAGAGGGAGCTAAGGTTACTCTGAAATAATTAAGGGTCATCAGTTTGAGAAGTAATAAAAGAGACATGAGCATGTGTTTGCACAACGCTCATGTCTCTTTTTGATTCGAATATAGAAAATCCTGTAAAAAATAGCTTGACTAATGCTTGATGCTTGTGTTATCATATACGTTGCACTATTATGGTGCATTAGGCTTATTGCGGTCATTTTTATGTAGTGAGTGATAATTTTTCACATACCACATCTTGTGGTTTTTGTGATTTGCGACAATAAGTATGTTAATAAAAACGAGAGGTGAAGCGTCAATGGAGAAAAACAGAATACGTCCGGTGAAAGCCGGAAAAGGCATGCGTATGAGCTACTCGAGACAGAAAGAGGTATTGGAAATGCCAAACCTGATAGAGGTTCAGAAGGACTCCTATCAGTGGTTCCTGAAAGAAGGATTAAAAGAAGTTTTCGACGATATCTCTCCGATCGCTGATTACAGCGGGCATCTGAGTCTGGAGTTCGTTGACTTTACATTGTGTGAAGACGATGTGAAGTATACGATCCCGGAATGCAAAGAAAGAGATGCGACCTATGCGGCACCGCTGAAAGTAAAGGTGAGACTTCATAACAAGGAGACGGATGAGATCAACGAGCACGAGATCTTTATGGGAGATCTGCCGTTGATGACAGAGACCGGCACGTTCGTGATCAACGGCGCGGAGCGAGTTATCGTAAGTCAGCTTGTTCGTTCGCCTGGAATCTATTATGGCGTTGCTCATGACAAGGTGGGCAAAAAATTATTCTCCTGTACCGTTATTCCTAACCGTGGAGCATGGTTAGAGTACGAGACAGACTCCAATGACGTATTCTATGTTCGTGTTGATAGAACCAGAAAGGTACCGATCACTGTGCTGATTCGTGCACTTGGTGTCGGAAGTAATCAGGAAATTATCGATATGTTCGGGGAAGATCCCAAAATCCTTGCCAGCTTTGGCAAAGACGTGGCGACAAACTACGAAGAGGGACTTCTGGAACTTTATAAAAAGATCAGACCGGGCGAGCCGTTGACTGTTGAAAGTGCGGAGAGCCTTATTACTGCGATGTTTTTTGATCCCAGACGGTATGACCTTGCAAAAGTAGGACGCTATAAGTTTAATAAAAAGCTTGCTCTGAAAAACCGTATCAACGGACACGTGCTGGCAGAAGACGTTGTGGACGTATCCACTGGTGAGATTATCGCCGAAGCGGGTACGGAAGTGACCCGTTCTCTGGCAGACGATATTCAGAACGCTGCGGTTCCGTTTGTATGGATTCAGGGAGAATCGAGAAATGTCAAAGTCCTTTCTTCCATGATGGTGGATCTGCGTCACTATGTGGACTGCAATCCGAGAGAACTCGGTATTACAGAGCTGGTATATTATCCGATACTGGAACAGTTGATGCAGGAATATCCGGATGTGGAGGACCTGAAGGAAGCGATCCGCAAAAACGTGCATGATCTGATTCCGAAGCACATCACCAAGGATGATATTTTTGCGTCCATTAACTACAATATGCATTTGGAATACGGCATCGGACATGATGACGATATTGACCATTTGGGCAACAGACGTATCCGTGCAGTCGGAGAGCTGCTGCAGAACCAGTACAGGATCGGTCTTTCAAGACTGGAGAGAGTGGTCCGTGAAAGAATGACAACCCTTGATCTTGAGGGGATTTCTCCGCAGAGTCTGATCAATATCAAGCCTGTCACAGCGGCGGTAAAAGAGTTCTTTGGCTCCTCCCAGCTGTCACAGTTTATGGATCAGAATAACCCGCTGGGCGAGTTGACACATAAGAGACGTTTGTCCGCATTGGGGCCTGGCGGTCTTTCCAGAGACCGTGCCGGATTTGAGGTGCGTGATGTGCATTATTCCCATTACGGAAGAATGTGCCCGATTGAGACGCCTGAAGGTCCGAACATTGGTCTGATCAACTCCCTTGCAAGCTACGCAAGAATCAACGAGTATGGATTTGTCGAGGCTCCATACCGTAAAATTGATAAATCTGATCCCAAGAATCCCCGCGTCACGGACGAGGTTGTATATATGACCGCTGACGAAGAGGATAACTACCATGTGGCGCAGGCAAATGAGGCGCTGGATGAAGAGGGACATTTTGTCCGCAACTCCGTATCCGGCCGTTATCTGGATGAGACGCAGGAATACGAGAAGAGCATGTTTGACTACATGGACGTGTCACCTAAGATGGTATTCTCCGTTGCGACTGCATTGATTCCGTTCTTGCAGAATGACGATGCAAACCGAGCGCTGATGGGATCAAACATGCAGCGTCAGGCAGTGCCGCTTTTGACGACGGAGGCACCGGTCGTTGGTACAGGTATGGAAACTAAGGCGGCAGTGGATTCCGGAGTCTGTGTTGTGGCAAAGAAGGCGGGCATCGTGGAGAGCGCTGAGTCCAGCCAGGTTGTCATTCGCAGCGATGAGGGAACAAGAGATGTATATAAATTGACAAAATTCTCGAGAAGCAATCAGTCAAACTGCTACAATCAGAGACCGATTGTGCTGAAGGGAGACCGTGTGGAGGCGGGAGAGGTAATTGCTGACGGACCGTCCACCTCTAACGGAGAGCTGGCGCTTGGCAAAAATCCGCTGATCGGATTTATGACATGGGAAGGCTATAACTATGAGGATGCAGTCCTTCTGAGCGAAAGATTGGTTCAGGATGACGTATATACATCTGTTCATATTGAGGAGTACGAGGCAGAAGCCCGTGACACGAAACTGGGACCGGAAGAGATCACAAGAGACGTTCCGGGCGTCGGTGACGATGCGCTGAAAGACTTGGATGAGCGCGGAATTATCCGTATCGGTGCAGAGGTTCGCGCAGGTGATATTCTGGTTGGTAAGGTGACGCCTAAGGGCGAGACAGAGCTTACCGCCGAAGAGAGACTGCTTCGGGCAATTTTCGGTGAAAAGGCAAGAGAAGTTAGGGATACCTCGCTGAAGGTGCCTCACGGTGAATACGGTATTGTTGTGGATGCCAAGGTATTTACGAGGGAGAACGGAGATGAGCTTTCTCCCGGTGTGAACCAGGCTGTACGCATTTACATTGCACAAAAGAGAAAGATTTCAGTCGGAGATAAGATGGCAGGACGCCACGGTAACAAGGGTGTGGTTTCCCGCGTGCTTCCGGTAGAGGATATGCCGTTCCTTCCGAATGGCCGCCCGCTGGATATTGTCTTGAACCCGCTTGGCGTGCCGTCCCGTATGAATATCGGGCAGGTGCTGGAAATCCATTTNAGCCTNGCNGCNAANGCNCTTGGNTTTAATATTGAAACACCGGTATTTGACGGTGCAAAAGAGGTTGACATTCAGGATACGCTCGAGCTTGCAAACGATTATGTCAACTCTGAATGGGAAGAATTTGANGCAAAGTATAAGACTGTNTTAAAAGAAGACGTTATGCAGTATTTGTATGACAACAGAGAGCACAGAGAAGTTTGGAAAGGTGTTCCGATTTCCCGTGACGGAAAGGTACAGCTCCGCGACGGACGTACAGGAGAAGCGTTTGATTCACCGGTAACGATCGGGCACATGCATTATCTGAAGCTGCATCATCTGGTGGATGACAAGATCCATGCGCGTTCTACCGGACCGTACTCGCTGGTAACCCAGCAGCCGTTAGGNGGAAAAGCGCAATTTGGCGGACAGCGTTTCGGAGAGATGGAGGTATGGGCACTGGAAGCATACGGTGCATCCTATACGCTTCAGGAGATTCTGACCGTGAAATCGGATGACGTGGTAGGGCGTGTGAAAACCTATGAAGCCATCATTAAAGGTGACAATATTCCTGAACCGGGAATTCCTGAGTCGTTTAAGGTGCTCTTAAAGGAACTTCAGTCGCTGGGTCTGGATGTCAAAGTGCTTGACGAGGACAGAAATGAAGTGGAGCTGATGGAAACCAGTGAATACGGAAATACCGATCTGAATTCCATTATTTCCGGAGACAAGGATTTTGCGTTTGAAGACAGTGAATCCTTCTCGAGAATGGGATTCTCCCAGAAAGAATTTGATGCCGAGAGTGAAGAACTCGTGGATGCTGATGANGAATTTGTGGATACGGATGACGAGGCAGAAGACGATTATTTGGACGAAGCAGTAGAAGACGATGTTCTTGACGTAGAATAAATAGTACCGCCGTGGGCGGAACATTAGAAGGGAGTGTCATAAATGCCAGAAATAATGAATAAAGAGACGGCAGGTCAGTCCATCTCCTTTGATGCCATCAAAATNGGTTTGGCATCACCGGAGAAAATAAGAGAATGGTCCAGNGGCGAAGTAAAGAAGCCAGAGACGATCAACTANAGAACCTTAAAGCCGGAAAAAGACGGTTTGTTCTGCGAAAAGATTTTTGGACCGAGCAANGACTGGGAATGTCACTGCGGTAAATATAAGAAAATTCGCTATAAAGGTGTTGTCTGTGACCGATGCGGCGTTGAGATCACGAAGGCGAGCGTTCGAAGAGAGCGCATGGGACANATNGAGCTTGCGGCTCCGGTATCCCATATTTGGTATTTTAAGGGAATTCCGTCCCGTATGGGACTGATTCTTGACCTTTCTCCAAGAGTACTTGAAAAGGTGCTGTACTTTGCATCTTATATTGTTCTGGAAGCGGGAAATACAGCNNTGCAGTACAAACAAGTGTTGTCTGAGAGCGAGTATCAGGAGGCAAGAGAACAGTACGGTAACGCTTTTCGTGTCGGAATGGGCGCCGAAGCGATCCAGGAGCTGCTGCAGGCGATCGATCTGGATAAGGATTCNGCAGAACTGCAGGCAGAACTGACAGATGCGACCGGACAGAAACGTGCGAGAATCATTAAAAGACTTGAGGTTGTCGAGGCNTTCCGCGAATCGCGGAATAAGCCGGAGTGGATGATCATGACGGTCATTCCGGTTATNCCGCCCGATCTGCGCCCTATGGTGCAGCTGGACGGCGGACGGTTNGCAACTTCTGATTTAAATGATTTATATAGAAGGATCATTAACCGCAATAACCGTTTGAGAAGACTGTTAGAGCTGGGNGCGCCGGATATTATTGTNCGCAATGAGAAGCGTATGCTGCAGGAGGCAGTTGATGCGCTGATCGACAACGGNCGCCGCGGCCGTCCTGTCACAGGACCGGGAAACAGAGCNTTAAAGTCATTGTCGGATATGTTAAAGGGTAAATCCGGACGTTTCCGTCAGAATCTTCTCGGAAAGCGTGTGGACTATTCGGGACGTTCNGTTATCTGCGTTGAGCCGAAACTGAAGATATACCAGTGCGGTCTCCCGAAGGAAATGGCGATCGAGCTCTTTAAACCGTTTGTAATGAAGGAACTTGTGGCAAACGGAACGGCGCATAACATTAAGAACGCCAAGAAGATGGTGGAAAGACTCCAGACAGAGGTGTGGGATGTTCTGGAGGATGTCATTAAAGAGCATCCTGTTATGCTGAATCGTGCTCCTACACTTCACCGTCTCGGAATTCAGGCATTTGAGCCGATTCTGGTAGAAGGAAAGGCAATCAAGCTGCATCCGCTTGTGTGTACCGCGTTTAACGCAGACTTTGACGGTGACCAGATGGCTGTTCACCTTCCGCTTTCTGTAGAAGCGCAGGCTGAGTGCCGGTTTATGCTGCTTTCTCCGAACAACTTGCTGAAACCGTCAGATGGAGGTCTGGTTGCAGTTCCTTCACAGGATATGGTGCTCGGTATTTACTATCTGACACAGGAGAGACCGGGTGTCAAGGGAGAGGGCAAGTTCTTTAAAAATGTAAATGAAGCAATTCTTGCGTACGAAAACGGAGCGATTACGCTTCATTCAAGGATTAAAGTCCGGATGTCTAAAACTATGCCGGACGGAACCGTTTTATCAGATACGGTAGAATCTACACTGGGACGCTTCATTTTTAATGAGATCATTCCGCAGGATCTGGGATTTGTTGACAGAACGATTCCCGGAAACGAGCTGAAGCTGGAAGTAGATTTCCTTGTTGCCAAAAAGCAGAATAAACAGATTCTGGAGAAAGTGATCAATATCCATGGCGCAACAAAGACAGCGGAAGTGCTGGATGCGGTAAAGGCAATGGGTTATAAGTACTCTACAAGAGCCGCAATGACCGTATCAATTTCTGATATGACGGTGCCGCCGCAGAAGCCGCAGCTGATAGAGGATGCGCAGAATACGGTTGATATGATCATGAAGCAATACAAACGTGGCCTTATCACGGAGGAGGAGCGTTACAAAGAAGTTGTCGAGACATGGAAAGACACCGACGAGGAACTGACGCATGCGCTGCTCTCCGGACTGGATGAATACAACAATATTTTCATGATGGCTGACTCCGGAGCCCGTGGTTCCGATAAGCAGATCAAACAGCTGGCAGGAATGCGAGGCCTGATGGCGGATACGACCGGTAGAACGATTGAGCTGCCGATTAAGTCCAATTTCCGTGAGGGTCTGGATGTATTGGAGTACTTTATGTCTGCACATGGTGCCAGAAAAGGTCTTTCCGATACCGCTCTGCGTACTGCCGATTCCGGGTATCTGACAAGACGTCTTGTCGATGTGTCGCAGCACATGATCGTACGTGAGTCTGACTGCTGTGAGGGAACCGAAAGAGAGTTGCCCGGTATGTGGGTAACTGCATTTATGGACGGTAAAGAGGAGATCGAGAGTCTTCAAGAGCGTATTACAGGACGCTTCTCATGCAATACCATCTGCGACGCAGAAGGAAATGTGCTTGTAAAAGCAAACCACATGATCACGCCGAAACGTGCGGCGGCGGTTATGAGCAAAGGCGTTGATGAGAAGGGTGAGCCGCTGACAAGAGTAAAGATCCGTACCGTATTGTCCTGCCGTTCCCATATGGGAGTATGTGCAAAATGTTATGGAGCCAACATGGCGACAGGTCAGGCTGTTCAGGTTGGTGAGGCGATCGGAATCATTGCTGCCCAGTCTATCGGTGAGCCGGGTACACAGCTTACTATGCGTACCTTCCATACAGGCGGTGTTGCAGGAAACGATATTACACAGGGTCTTCCCCGTGTCGAAGAAATATTTGAGGCCAGAAAACCGAAGGGTCTTGCTATTATTACGGAATTCGGTGGTGTTGCAAACATAAAAGACACCAAGAAGAAGCGTGAAATCGTTGTGACAAACAATGAGACTGGAGAGACGAAGGCATATCTGATCCCTTACGGCTCCAGAATTAAGGTGATGGACGGAGCGATTTTAGAGGCGGGCGATGAGCTGACCGAGGGTTCCGTGAATCCGCATGATATCTTAAAGATCAAAGGCGTGCGCGCTGTTCAGGACTATATGCTCCGTGAAGTGCAGCGAGTATATCGCTTGCAGGGTGTAGATATCAATGATAAGCATATTGAAGTCATTGTACGCCAGATGCTCCAGAAAGTACGTGTGGAGACAAACGGTGATTCTGACATGCTTCCCGGAACGTTGGTAGATACTCTGGATTTTGAAGACACGAATGAAATTCTGGAAAAAGAGGGAAAAGAGCAGGCAGAAGGAAAGCAGGTGCTGCTTGGTATTACAAAGGCATCCCTTGCGACCAATTCATTCCTGTCGGCAGCGTCTTTCCAGGAAACGACAAAGGTTCTGACAGAAGCGGCCATCAAGGGCAAGGTTGACCCGCTGATCGGTATGAAAGAGAATGTGATCATCGGAAAACTGATTCCTGCAGGAACCGGTATGAAGAGATACCGTAATGTGAAGATTGATTCGGAGTTGGATGAGAGAGAAGATCTCGTTTTTGATGACTTTGAAGAGTTTGATGATTACCGGGAGGAGTCTCTGGAAGAGGAATACATCACAGAAGAATATGTGGAAGAGGAGATTCCGGAAGAACTGGAAACCGTTTAATCGCTATACGCGTGGTATTGCATACAATATCTGTATGTAATACCGCGTGTTTTTTGTTCAAATTTTTTTGAAATTTTACATACAGGTGTTAAACACTATCTAAAAGATGCCGATAAAAAAGATAAGGTCTTATTTACCATAAAGATATAGATCAGATAGAAACAGGCTAAGGAGAGGTGAATATGTACAAGGACGTATGGAAAAGAGTGTTAGCTGTATTGGTAGTGGTATGTATGGTGTTTACTGTTGTGGAATGGCCACAGACGGTAAAGGCAGAACCGGGAAAAACGTATCACACGTATCAGTACGGGGGAAATGAGAGCGCCGGCTTTGTGACGGGAGAACGCGCGGCAGCCGTTTTTCTCACGAATCAGAATGAGGCGGCGGGGGCAGAAATATTCGAAGGAATCTCTTTTGACGTACATCTGGAGGATGGTGCGGATGCGGCAAATGTCGGAGTAAAAGCAGAGCTGTATACCAGCCCTGAGCCGGGCAATCCTGCAAGTGGTATTTTCGTCTGCTCCAATGAATTATATAATTTGACGGAAGGCACAAATAAGCTGTCTTTTGCATCAGTCTCTACAAAACTGATGCAGGGAGAGTGTTTTTCTGTTGTCCTGACATTGATGGGAGAAGGGGTGTCATTTTATGCACAGCAGTCTGCGGAAACACAGTGCACCTTTATCTCACGGGAAGACGGAGGATGGCATGATACCTCCGAGGACGGTCAGGCAGTGACGATCCGTGCGGTGACCTATGATGAGGGACTGATCGCGACAGAGAGTGCCGGATTGTTTGAACGCATCGCGTCAGCGCTGTCTGCTGACGGAACAAATGAACCCGCGGTGGAACCAGTCGCAGAGGGAACGGAACTGACGGGAGAAACAGATGCAGATGCTTATCAGGAACCGGAGAATTCTGCAGATACGATAGATACGGAAGAGACTGCGCAAGACGAAATAACAGATGCTCAGGATATTGCCCAGGATCAGCTGAGCGCGGTATATGCGATATCCGGTGTGACGCTGAACTGGAGAGCAGTTACAGTCGGAGTAAACGGTGAAGTGTTGATAGCAGTACAGAATCTGCCGGAAGGGGCGACATGTGCATGGAGTGTGTCAGACCAGACTGTGGCAGAGCTGACTCCGAACGGAGATCCGGCGGCAAGTGCGACGGTGAAAGGTCTGAAAGAGGGGTCTGCTGCGGTAACTGTTGTTATTACGCAGGGGGAGGAGACTCAGACATTATCCTGTACGCTGGATGTGAGAACAAATACTCACAATTTTAGTATTTCATTATCAGAAACCAGCTATGTATATGACGGACAGGAACATAAACCCGCGGTGACGGTCAAAGACGGGGAAACTGTGCTTAAGGAAACTGTGGATTATTCGGTCGAGTATGAGAACTGCGTAAATGCAAGCACGACAGAGAAACCTGCGACTGTAAAGATAGCCGGAAACGGTATATATGCAAGTGAACGGCATGAGATTGTGTATGTCATTGAGCCGAAGAATATCAATGACATTGAGAAGCTGGAGGTTAGTGAGGAGATTGACGAGGCGGATGAGCTGGATCTTTCTAACTATATCACGCTGACGGATTTAGGAGAGACGCTTGAGGTAGACAAAGACTATACGATTGGAGCATATGAGACGGCTTCCGGTCATCATGAGGTCGTTGTTACCGGAAAAGGCAATTATACAGGATCAAGACCTGTGGGATATACGGTGCGCCGTGACATAGCGGATGCAGAAATTACACTGGCAAATAATTCTTATATTTACACCGGAGGAGAGATTCATCCGGAAATTACAGTGACATTGGACGGACAGACAGTTACAGCAGAAAATTATACAGTTATCTATGAGAACTGTACAGAGGTAGCTGATGCACCGAAAATTACTGTGACCGGAAAAGAGAATTGTTTCGGAACAGTAGTATTGAACAGTGCGTTTGCCATTGTAGCAAAAAATATCAATAATACCGACGGAACGGCTTCCCGTGTGGACATCAAGCCGTATCCGCTTCCGATTGCAGCAAAGAAGACGAGTGCAGAAGACTCGATTCCGGAGATGACGCTGGAGTATAACGGAAAAACAATGGTGCGTGGAACCGATTATACAATCAGCAACATCAGACTGTATGATGAGAACAATGCGTTGACAACAGAGCTGACAGCAGCTGTTTCGGGAAGCCTGGATATTGTAGGTCAGACTAACTTTGCAGGAACGAGACGTGTGGACTACAGTCTGCGAAACGATATTAAGGATGCAATCGCGGGTGTTGCCATTAACGGAACCTATACTTATACAGGTACAAATATAGAAGCTGACGTGATCGTTACCGCTCAGAGTGGAGTGACGCTGAGAAAGGGAACTGATTATGATGTGGAGTTTCGGAATAATATAAATGCCGGGACGGCAGAGGTATATGTATGGGGTAAAGGAAATTACGGTGGACTCTATATTCCGGCAGATGCCCCGGCAGAGCAGACATGGTCTGCAACATTCGAGATCCGGCAGGCAGACTTTGCCCAGATTGATAAAGACTGCTTCCAGTATGCGCAGAATGTGCCGTATTCTCCTCTGACAGAAGAGATGTATCCGGAAATTGGCATCGTATATAACGGAGTCACGATAAGCGAGGGTGAATACACAGTTACTGTGAAAGACGAGTCAGAGTTGAAGGTTGGCGGAAGCCCGAAGATCGTGGTATCTGCGGCAGCTGATTCAATGAACTTCACAGGCAGCAGGGAGTTAGACTACACGGTTACGGCATGTCCGTTGACTTCCAGTCGGATTAAAGTGATCATGACACGTAACTACGAATATACGGGTGAAGCGATCACACCGGTTGTTGAGGTTGTCTATGTTGACAAAAACGGCGACAGCCATACGCTGACCCAGGGCAGCAGCACAGGATCTGATGGAGACTATAAGCTGGAACTGTCTGACAATGTTACTGCGGGCAGTAAATCGGCTGTGATCACTGGAAGAAACAACTATACAGGGGTTCTCTACGAACCGTATGAGATTGCTAAAATACCGCTGAATACGCTGAAACTGGAGATCACGGATGCAACGGCAGATTATCCGGCGTATTCGGGAAACTACAGAGCAGTAAAAATGTATGACGGAAGCAAGAAAACTCTTGACATTACACTGACTTATACCAATGCTCAGGGAATAGACAATATTTTGGTAGAAAATACAGACTATACCCTTGCATATACGAATAATGTTGAGATGTCAAAGGAAGGTGCGACAGCAGAACTCATCATTGAGGCGAAAGCTACCTCAAATTATGGCGGGAAAATTGTAATTCCGTTTTTGATCGTCAGGGAGATTAAGGACTGCAAGGTAAGCGGTGTGAACGGAAGCGTGGAATACACTGGAGATCCGATCACATTTGCTGATCTTAAAGTGACAGATGAAATTGGGCTTTTAAAGACAAATACGCTTGTAAAGGATGTTGACTTTGTCGCAGTATACAGTGACAACAATACGGAGGTGACACCGGAAAACGATCCGGCATCTCTTACGATTCAGGCAATGCCGGATGCGCAGCTTCCAACAACGAACGGCTGCTATATCGGACAGAGAGATCCGTTTGAATTTGCAATTGTTCCATTGTCGCTGATGAAGATCCCGGCAGACCGCCTGTCCATTCGGGTGGAGCGGAAACTGTATGAGGGGCAGCCGGTTACACTGGAGTATGACGATATTACGGCAGTGTACACAACTCCGGCAGGAAAACAGATCGCGCTTACGAGTGCAGATTATGATATTTTAAACGAATATAACGATAATAATAAAACGGGAACGGCACAGGCGATCATAAAAGGAAAGGGTAACTTTACAGGACAGATACCGGTTGCATTTGATATAGCAGGAAAGTCGATCAATGATGCAACGGTAGTCATTACACTGGATGCAGACAGTTATCAGTACACCGGCGCTGCGATCAAACCTGTGGTAACGGTAAAGGACGGTGCGGACACACTCATTGAGGGTGTTGACTATACTGTAAAATACCAGTCCAATATCAATGCCGGAACCGGAAAAGTTATTGTAACCGGAATTGGGAATTATACCGAAACGGCAGAGAAGGCTTTTACGATTACACCGTTACATTTAGAGAACGACGGAACGACAGCGATTACCGATATTGTGGATCCGATTGGATATTCACCAAAGGGAGCTACACAGACTCCGACAGTCCGTTTTACCAAAACCGGTGCGACCAGCTCTGTGCTGCTGGCTGCGGGAGAACAGAAGGATTATACAATCTCTTACACGGATAACGATAAAGCAGGAACTGCAACTCTGACGGTAAACGGAAAGGGAAATTATACCGGAAGCGTCAGTCAAACATTTACAATTGAGGCAAGAGAGCTAGCCGNAGACATGATTCAGATGGTGACATCATGGCCGTTCACAGGAACTTATATTACACCTCCGGTTGTAGTTACCTGTGATGGAGTAACTCTCGAAAACGGAGAGAATAAGGATTATGTGGTAGAATACAGCAACAATTTCTCCGTTGGTTCGAACGCAGTTGCAAAGATTACAGGTAAAAATAATTATACAGGAACGGTAACAGTACCGTTTTATATCACAGACTCTATAGAGGATGAGACGAAGATAAGCATTACCTGTGAGGCAACCGGCAGAACCTACACCTATACGGGAAGCAAGATCGAACCTTCTGTTACGGTGAAGAGTATAGTGACAGGAAGCAACCTGATCAAAGGAACAGATTATAATGTAAGCTATGCGAACAATATAGATGTGGGTATGGCTACGATCACAGTAGAGGGAATCAACAGCTACTCTGGCAGCAGGCAGTTTACATTCTATATTGGGACACAGCAGATCAGTGCGGCGACAGCGACACTGCCGCAGAGCAGTTATACCTATACCGGAAGCCAGATNGCGCCTAAACCGAGGGTNACTTATAATTCCAAGACGTTGGTAGAGGGAACAGATTATATTCTGATACCGGGAGAGAACATAAATGCCGGTACCGGTACTGTCACTCTGGCTGGAATTAATAATTTTGCAGGTACGGCTGAGCTGGAATTTACAATCGCGCGAAAGAGCATCGGCTCTGGAAATGCATTTGCAACAGGATTTTCCATGGACACTGTGGAGCCGCAGGGATATACCGGAAGTGAGGTCCGCCCTACGCCGCAGGTATATTTCACACAGTCCGGTGTGAAGACGGCACTTGTATATGGGGATGATTATTCCTTTGAATATGTAAACAATGTCAATAACGGTACGGCGAGAATTATCGTAAAAGGTGAGAATAATTACACCGGAAGTGTGACCGGAACATTTGAGATCAGAGCAAATATTGCGGACGCGACGATCAGTGTATCGGATGTGNAATATGAAGACTGGCTTAGTGCAGGGGCTGCAAAACCGACACCTTCTGTCTTATTAAACGGTGTTGCACTGACCAAAGACAGGGATTACACGGTTTCCTATGAAAATAATACGATGCCGGGTGAAGCAACCGTGGTCATCAAGGGCAGAGGAAGTTATGGTGGAGAAGTCAGAGAGACATTTGCGATTTATGGAGATCTCTCAAAAGCGGATGTTGACGCGATTGAGAACCAGCCATACACGGGAAGTGCGATCACACCTGTTCCGTCTGTGAACTATCACGGCATACCGCTCAGAAGCGGCGGAATAGATTATACACTGAGTTATTCCGGAAACACAGAGATAGGAACAGCAACGATCACCCTTGTAGGTGACGGATATTATCGTGGCAGCAAGGAAGCGAAATTTACGATCATTCCGTCTGCAGGCAACTTTGTGATACCTCAGATTCCGGCACAGAAATACTGCGGAAAGCAGATTACACCGGAAGTAACGGTATATTATAATGACAAGAAGCTGACAGAAAAAGAAGATTATACTGTAAGTTACGGTTCTAACACAGATGCGGGGGTCGGTTCGGTGACAATTACCGGAACAGGCAATTACAGCAATATTTCGACTGTCACAAGAACATTTACGATCAATCCGCTTCTGATGAGCGAGCTGACACTGTCAGACAGCAAGTCTGGTATTGCAGGCGCGATCGCGCCGATGGAGTATACCGGAAATGAGCTTCTGCCGACGACGTTAAAACTCTATTATGAAGAGGACGGTAAGACAATTTATACATTAAAGGCCAATGATTATACGGTTACATGTTCGGATTACAGTAATATTGAAGTCGGTACGGCACATATTGTAATTGGAGGGAATAACGGTAACATTATTGGAACCAGACAGGAAAGCTTTGAGATCACGGCTAAGAACATTAACAATGTTACTTATTCGGTTGCAGGCGCGACGCAGACGTATTCCGGAAAAGAGCTTACGCCGGAGATCACACTGCGCAACGGACAGACACCTATGGTGCTGGGAACGGACTTTATAGCCGAGTATTTGGATAACATCAATGTGGGAACTGCAAAAATCAAGCTGACCGGTATTGGAAACTATACCGGAGAGAGAACCGTAAACTTTAAGATTGTCGCGTTGGCGATCAGCAACAGCAGAATTTCTGTTGAACCCGTTCCGGCGCAGATATATATGGGAGTAGCGGTCACACCGCAGATGTCCTTGATCTATACCAATGAAGACGGTGAGGTCATCCCGCTGACAGATGGAGATTTCTCAGTTGCTTATGCAAACAACACCAAAGTTGGAACTGCAAGAGCGACCATAACAGGAAAAGGAAACTTCAGCGGTACAAGGGTTGTAAACTTTACGATCAGCCAGCATGACATCGGTGCAGATGATATAGCGGTTGCAGAAATTCCGAATCAGGCTTATACTGGTAAGCAGGTTACACCGGCTGTGACGATCACNTGTGGGGAGTACNCATTAAAGCAGGGAACAGATTATAAACTTTCTTATGCGAACAACACGGAGATTGGCACTGCAACGGTTACGATTACGGGTAACGGTAACTTCTCGGGAACGAAAACAGTGGCATTTGCCATTGCGAGCAGTATTGAAAATGCAGAGGTGACGGGACTTGAGGAAGCGTATATGTACACCGGAAGCGATGTGACACCGGAGGGGATTATCGTCAGTATCGGCGCGACAAATCTTGTTTTAGGTACGGACTATCGTGTATCTTATGAGGATAATCGCAATGCAGGAACAGCNCAGCTTGTGATCACNGGCTGCGGAGAGTATGGCGGAATTAAGAAGTTCCCGTTTGAGATNGATCAGAAGAGCCTTGAGGATTCCGATATTTCCTTAANCGGTTTCCAGNGTTCNATGGCGTATAACGGCGGCAGTGTGGAACAGGATATTACGCTGACNTATGGAGAGGAAACATTGGAGTCGCCTCGTGATTATACGGTGAGATACATTGGAAACGATGCGATCGGCACGGCTCAGATGATTATTGANGGAACCGGAAATTACAAAGATTCGATCACGAAGGAATTTACGATTACACAGTACAGCGTTGAGGATGAAAATNTGATAATCGGCGGANACGTATCTTCGACCTATACTTACAGNGGCAGCGCGATTGAACCGAGTCCGGAGCTTTCNCTGAATGGGGAGGAGCTGGTTCGNGGTACGGACTATGTGNTTTCCTATGAAAACAATACNAATGTCGGCATTGCNACAATGACGATNACCGGAATAAACAGCTATACCGGAAAAAGAGANATAACGTTTGCAATCCTCAGAAGAAGCGTTACNGCGTTGAGTTATGGAAACATCGGCAGACAGATTTATAACGGAGNCGACAGCAAACCGCCTGTTGCGGTCAGCGATGCAGGGAAGACGCTTATAGAGGGGCAGGATTATACNCTGCTTTACAGCAATAACGGAAGACCGGGAACTGCTGTAGCGACCGTTATGGGNAAAGGAAACTATACTGCGACTAAGACGCTCCAGTTNGCGATAGGACCNGGCGGCGTCATCGGAACAGCAGTAACACAGTCAACNAATTCTTCCGTAAGCTTAAGCTGGACNGGAGAGGGAATCGTAACCGGATATGAGATTTATCGTGCGGAGGGAGAAGGCGCATTCCGTCTGATCGGAAGAAGAGCGGGAACCTCCTATACAGATACGGAATTGACATCCGGCACAAAATATTCTTATAAAGTGCGCGCTTATATTATAACAGAAGGCGGAACCTACTACAGCGATTTCTCAACAGTGGTACAGGGTAATACCTAAAGCATCGGAGGATGACATATTCGGACATGGCAAAAAAATATCAGATTGGAAAGTATGAATTCAGCACATACGGAGAATACGTCCGGGGAATGTCAGACATTAAAAAAATATATAAGATTACCCATGCGGTNGACATATACGATCCNGATACGGCGTTGCGTATCTATCAGTCCATCCGNGAGGGTAAGATAAAGTTTTACAGTAAAATCGGAAAACGGTTTTTTACAGANATTGCTGATATTGTAGCTAAGAGCAGTAAGACGATNCTGGAAGAGCAGGAGAGCGGGANCAGGCGGGCAGGAGACAAAAAGCGGCGTTCGACGCACACGGACCGGGGACAAAAGNTACTTGGCGTGATTTGTCTTCTTGCTGCGCTGGCCTGCTTTGGCTGGTATTTCTGGTCTGATTATACCAACCANCGNGGAAACCGCGTAAATGATTATNTGAGGCAGCTGCGGGAAGCTCCGCAGGAGACCGTGGATATGGTAAGNAATGATGCNTTCTTTGGAGNGGATGCACCGGAGCTTGCGGCGGCATGGGAAGNGGCATTAAAAACAGCTGAAAATACTGAAANAGGTGAAACGGACCAAATAGCAGAAACAGTGANACCGCCTGAAGTATTGCCGGAATATAAGCCAATACTTCAGGAAAATTCAGATTTTGCGGGATGGATNCGCATTGACGGGACGAAAATTGACTATCCGGTCATGATCACAAGGAATGACCCGGATTTCTATTTGAATCACAATTTTGAAAAGTCAGAGGACATTAACGGCACACTGTTTGTGGATGCGAGAACAAATTTGGCGTATCGCAGTACCAATATTATTATTTATGGACATAATATGAAGAGNGGNCAAATGTTTGGAGGTCTGAAAAAGTATTTAAATGAGGACTACTGGNAGAGCCACAAGCAGATTGTGTTCGACACTATATATGAAAAGGGAACCTATGAGATTTTTGCAGTCTGTCTGGCACAGGTGCANTATCAGGACGAGGATACCTTTCGGTACTATGATTTTGTGGAAGCAGATACGGAGGAAACCTATCAGGAATTTCTCCAGAATATATCACAGCTTTCNGTCTTTATGGATGGCGAGCTGCCTGAGTACGGTGAGAAGCTTTTGACTCTATCCACTTGTAATAATTATGTAGAGGATGGAAGATTGTTTCTGGTGGCAAAACAATGCAAGGATGCAGAGTAGAGCGCNGGGCTCAAATATATGGATGATAGGAGAGAGAGGCAATGAGAAATCGAATCAGGAGACAACTTGGCTTTGTACTGGTCATTGCAATGCTGATTGTAATGATCTATCCTGGCGAAACAGGAAGTGCGTCAGAGGACAGCAGCGGGTTTGCAGTTGACAACGGCGTGTTGACGCAATACGTCGGTGCAGAGAATTCGGTGGTAATACCGGATACGGTCACAGCCATTGGGGACAGTGCTTTTCAGAATATGCCGATTAATTCGGTGACGATCCCGTCGAGTGTGACGAGTATCGGAGCGTTTGCGTTTGCAGGATGCACAAATCTGACGAGCATAAATATTCCGTCGAGTGTGGCGAGTATCGGAAACAATGCATTTGCAAATTGTACCAGCCTGTCGTCGGTATCGTGGCAGAGCGGCGCGGGGATTCCGGTTGAAGCATTTAACGGCTGTAGAGGACTGACAAGCGTCAGCATTGCCCAGACAGTGCCGTCAATCGGATCGCAGGCATTTAAGGACTGCAGTGAANTGTCGTCCATAGCGATTCCGGCAGCAACTTCTTCGGTGGCGTCCAATGCCTTTGACGGGTGTGTGAATATGTCCACCATTAACGTAGATGCGGGAAATGCCTATTATACGACCAGCGACGGATGCCTTTACAGCAGCAGCGGTGTGGCTTTGTTCCGTTGCCCGCAAGGAAAAAACAGCGTTATCATTCAGCAGGGTACACAGAGTATTGAAGGAAATGCTTTTTACGGCTGCAAGATGGTCGAGGTCAACATTCCGTCAAGCGTTACGGTGATCAAGCTGGGAGCATTTATGCGAAGCGAGGTTGAGACGCTGATCCTGGGAGACAGGATAACGGTATTTGAGGAACAGACTGAAAACTGGTTCCACTCGATCAAAGTTCCGGGAAGCGCGCCGGCTGCAGGAGATATTGTAAACAAATATGGAGAGATCGTTGAGACGGATTACAAACCGGTTGACCCGGTAGATCCAGGTGATACGGAGGATCCAGGCAATACAGAAGATCCGGGTGATACGGAAGATCCAGGCAATACAGAAGATCCGGGTGATACGGAAGACTCGAATAAACCAAATAAACCGAGTAATCCGGGGGACTCTGGTAACTCGAACGGAGGAAACGGCAATACTGGAAACGGCAATACCGGAAATGGCAGCGGGACAAATAACGGAAACAGCACGAACAGTGGAAATAACACAAACAGTGGAAGCAGCAATAATGCGGCGAACGGCAACGGCGGAGCGTCAGGAAACAACAATAATGGCGGACAAAGTACAGCAACAGCTACGACGCTGAAAAACGGGATCCCGAATCTGAGCAATAATGCAAGTGTCAGTGGTTGGGAGGCGATCATCAACTCCATGCAGCAGACAGGCGAGGGGAAAACTGTTGGAATCAATATGAACGGTGCAACAAAAGTGCCGAAGGAAGTTCTTTCGATTGCAAAGGAAAAGAAGCAGGAGCTTGTTTTAAATATGGATACCGGAATCACATGGAATATCAGCGGGAAGGATATTACCAGCAGTGATATCAAGGATATTGACTTCGGTGTGAAACTTGGCACTTCCAACGTGCCCAAAGAGCTGCAGAACGATGTGGCGGGCAGTAACTGGTCCACACAGATGCATCTTTCCTACAACGGAGTGTTCGGAATGACNGCGACGCTGAAAGTGATGCTTGGAAAAGCGGCTGGAGGACATACTGCGATTCTCTANTATTATAATGAAGCGGAGAAGAAGATGGAGTATATCAGTCAGGCGACGGTAACGTCAAGCGGTGAGGCAACATTTACGTTTGCGCATGCATCGGACTATGTGATCGTAGTAGACGGTCTGCCGGCATCTACCACAGGTATGAGCGTCACCGANGCNCATATACAGGACAACACGCCGACGACGGGACCGGGATTAAATGCAAAATATATTCTGTGTCTCGGGGTGATGCTGTTTGGAGTCTACATGATACTTACCAGCAAGAAAGAAACCTATCAGACTGCATAAAAAATAGAAAAAAGTGGAAGACTAAAAGAAGAATCTGCAAGATACGGTTGCGGGTTCTTCTTTTACTGTGTATTTGTAAAACATTTATTATAACATGTTATTAATAACAGGAAAAACGCTTGACAAAGCGGGATTTCGCTTGTATAATAATCCAGCGTGCACAAATGGGCACGTTATGCGTAGTGCATAAATTTATTAATCAAAACAGGAGGTGAAAATAATGCCAACATTTAACCAGTTAGTAAGAAAAGGACGTCAGACATCTGTTAAGAAGTCTACAGCACCTGCACTTCAGAGAGGCTACAACTCTCTGCAGAAGAGACCGACCAATACTTCTTCTCCGCAGAAGAGAGGTGTATGTACTGCTGTTAAGACAGCAACTCCTAAGAAACCTAACTCAGCTCTTAGAAAGATTGCCAGAGTTCGTCTTTCCAACGGAATCGAAGTAACAAGCTATATCCCGGGCGAAGGACACAATCTGCAGGAGCATAGTGTTGTTCTGATCCGCGGTGGTCGTGTGAAGGATCTGCCAGGTACCAGATACCACATTATCCGTGGTACGCTTGATACTGCCGGCGTGGCTAACAGAAAACAGGCTCGTTCCAAATATGGCGCTAAGAGACCAAAGGCAGCTAAATAATTTTTATTATTTAGTAAACCAATAGTATCACATAACAGAACTTGAGGTTTAGTGTTGGGATTATTATCACGTTAGATAGATTTCCGCACGAACACTGAGGGAAAGTGAGTACCGTTGATTTAATCGAAATGAAGTTCGCTGATTTGAAAGATAAATCAGCCAATGCAGATTGGGACCATATCTGCATAGTAAATTATGATTAAGGAGGGAAGAACCGTGCCACGTAAAGGACATACTGCAGAANAGAGANGTNTTAGCNGATCCAATNTACAANAATANNGTGGTTACCAAGCTTATCAATAACATTATGTTAGACGNTAAGAAGGGTGTCGCTCANAAGATTGTATACGGAGCTTTCAAAAGAGTAGANGAGAAAGCNGAGAAACCTGCTCTTGAGGTATTTGAAGAGGCAATGAATAACATTATGCCTGTTCTTGAGGTAAAGGCAAGACGTATCGGTGGTGCAACCTACCAGGTGCCGATCGAAGTAAGACCGGACAGACGTCAGGCTTTNGCNCTCCGNTGGCTGACAACCTACTCNCGCAACCGCGGTGAGAAGACCATGGAAGAAAGACTTGCTAATGAGATTTTAGATGCGTCTAACAATACAGGTGCATCTGTTAAGAAGAAAGAAGATATGCACAAAATGGCAGAGGCAAACAAAGCTTTCGCGCACTACAGATTCTAGTTTGCCNAATACCGTTTTAGATTTAGGGAGGAAATACCTTGGCTGGAAGAGAATATCCATTAGAGAGAACCAGAAATATTGGTATTATGGCTCATATCGATGCAGGTAAAACGACGTTGACAGAGCGTATCCTTTATTATACTGGTATAAACTATAAGATTGGTGATACTCACGAAGGTACTGCTACCATGGACTGGATGGAACAGGAGCAGGAGAGAGGTATCACAATTACGTCAGCCGCTACGACATGTCACTGGACTTTGGAGGAGCTTACCAAACCAAAGGCAGATGCCGAGGAACACCGTATCAATATCATTGATACACCGGGACACGTTGATTTTACTGTTGAGGTAGAGCGGTCACTCCGCGTACTTGACGGAGCTGTCGGCGTTTTCTGTGCAAAGGGTGGTGTTGAACCTCAGTCAGAAAATGTATGGCGTCAGGCTGACACTTACAACGTACCTAGAATGGCATTTATCAACAAGATGGATATTTTGGGTGCAAACTTTTACGGAGCTGTGGACCAGATCCGTACAAGGTTAGGAAAAAATGCGATCGTTCTTCAGCTGCCGATTGGTAAGGAAGACGATTTTAAGGGTATCATCGACTTATTTGAAATGAAGGCATATATTTACAATGACGATAAGGGCGAGGATATCACNGTGACAGACGATCTGGGTGATATGGCGGACGAGGCAGAGCTGTACCATACAGAGTTGGTTGAGAAAGTCTGTGAGTTGGACGANGATTTGATGATGATGTACCTCGAGGGAGAGGAACCTTCTGTTGAGGAGATGAAAAANGTCCTGAGAAAAGCTACCTGTGAGTGNACTGCNNTTCCGGTTTGCTGNGGTTCTGCATACAGAAACAAGGGCGTTCAGAANCTTTTGGANGCAGTCATCGAATATATGCCGGCNCCGACAGACATNCCGGCTATCAAGGGTACAGACCTGGATGGCAATGAGGTGGAGAGACANTCTTCTGACGAAGAGCCGTTCTCAGCTCTTGCATTTAAGATCATGGCAGACCCGTTTGTNGGAAAGCTTGCTTTCATCAGAGTATATTCCGGTACATTAAAATCCGGATCTTATGTATTGAATGCAACAAAAGACAAAAAAGAACGTGTTGGACGTATCCTGCAGATGCATGCCAACAAGAGACANGAGCTGGATAAGGTTTACAGCGGTGACATCGCAGCGGCAGTAGGATTTAAATTCACTGCTACAGGTGATACCATCTGTGATGANCAGCATCCGGTTATCTTAGAGTCNATGGAGTTCCCGGAGCCGGTTATCGAGCTTGCTATNGAGCCGAAGACCAAAGCCGGACAGGGCAAGATGGGCGAAGCNCTTGCAAAGCTTGCTGAGGAAGATCCTACTTTCCGTGCTCATACGGATCAGGAGACAGGTCAGACGATCATTGCAGGTATGGGTGAGCTTCACTTGGAGATCATCGTAGACCGTTTGCTTCGCGAGTACAAAGTGGAAGCGAATGTAGGTGCNCCTCAGGTTGCCTANAAAGAGACATTCACCAAACCGGTTGATGTGGAGTACAAATATGCAAAACAGTCCGGTGGACGTGGACAGTACGGTCACTGTAAAGTNAAATTTGAGCCGATGGACGCAAATGCAGAAGAGACATTCAANTTTGAGTCAAGTGTTGTAGGTGGTGCGATTCCGAAGGAATATATCCCTGCAATCGGAGAAGGTATCGAGGAAGCTGCTCAGGCAGGTATTCTNGGNGGATTCCCGGTACTTGGCGTTCATGCAAATGTATATGACGGATCTTATCATGAGGTCGACTCTTCTGAGATGGCGTTCCACATTGCCGGTTCCATGGCATTCAAAGAAGCAATGCACAAGGCTTCACCGGTATTGCTTGAGCCGATCATGAAGGTTGAGGTTACAATGCCGGAAGAGTATATGGGTGATGTAATCGGTGATATCAATTCCCGCCGCGGACGTATCGAGGGTATGGACGATCTTGGCGGAGGAAAAATTGTACGTGCATTTGTGCCGCTTGCAGAAATGTTCGGATACTCGACGGATCTGCGTTCTAAGACACAGGGACGNGGTAATTACTCAATGTTTTTTGAGAAATATGAGCAGGTTCCGAAGAACGTACAGGAAAAAGTTCTTGCAGATAAATCAAAATAATTTTCTGGCAAGAAATAACTTGAAAAAGCTCTGATTATTCTATATAATCAGAATTAGCGAGTTATTAAAAGAATAATAACAATAGCCCCAGAGAGGGCATCAATTTAAGGAGGATATTCAAAATGGCAAAAGCTAAGTTTGAAAGAACAAAACCGCATTGTAATATCGGTACCATTGGACACGTAGACCATGGTAAAACAACTTTGACAGCTGCAATCACAAAAGTACTTTCTGAAAGAGTTGCTGGTAACACAGCTACAGATTTCGAGAATATCGATAAGGCTCCGGAAGAGAGAGAGCGTGGTATCACAATTTCTACCGCTCACGTTGAGTACGAGACAGACAAGAGACATTATGCACACGTTGACTGCCCGGGTCATGCTGACTACGTAAAGAACATGATCACAGGAGCTGCTCAGATGGATGGTGCAATCCTTGTAGTAGCTGCAACTGACGGTGTTATGGCTCAGACAAAAGAGCACATCCTGTTATCCCGTCAGGTAGGTGTACCTTATATCGTTGTATTCTTGAACAAATGTGACATGGTAGATGATCCGGAGTTGATCGAGCTGGTTGAGATGGAAGTAACAGAGCAGCTGGAAGAGTACGGATTCAATGACTGCCCGATCGTAAAGGGATCTGCTTTAAAGGCTCTTGAAGATCCGAGCAGCGAGTGGGGCGACAAGATCATGGAATTAATGGCTACTGTTGATGACTATATTCCGGATCCGCAGCGTGATACAGATAAGCCGTTCCTGATGCCTGTAGAGGATGTATTCACGATCACAGGTCGTGGTACTGTTGCAACAGGCCGTGTTGAGAGAGGAACTCTGCACTTAAGTGATGAGCTTGAAATCCTTGGTGTTAAGGAAGACGTTCAGAAGACCGTTGTTACCGGTATCGAGATGTTCCGTAAGCAGTTAGACGAGGCTATGGCTGGTGATAACATCGGTGCACTGCTTCGTGGTATCAACCGTGATCAGATCGTTCGTGGACAGGTTCTTGCTAAACCGGGTTCAGTAACATGCCACAGCAAATTCACAGCTCAGGTATACGTTCTGACAAAGGATGAGGGTGGACGTCATACTCCGTTCTTCAACAACTATCGTCCGCAGTTCTACTTCAGAACAACAGACGTAACAGGTGTATGCAACCTTCCGTCTGGCACAGAGATGTGCATGCCTGGCGATAACATCGAGATGAGCATCGAGCTGATCCATCCGGTAGCTATGGAGCAGGGTCTTACATTCGCTATCCGTGAGGGTGGACGTACAGTAGGTTCTGGACGTGTTGCTACGATTATTGAGTAATCAATAAAAAGCTAGATTTTATGGGGCTTTCCGAGTAATCGGGAAGCCCTTTTTGAAATTTTGCAACAATGAAAAAGTTGTAAGCGGTGCCAAAACGGTGCCATAAAATAGAACTCCGATGAAATTTGGCACCATTTTTCATCGGAGTTTACTTTTACCAACCTTTTATTTGTTTTACCTGCTCTGCCCGTTCTTTGTCTTTGTGGTACTGTAACTTAAATTGTATTGTTTCTACCACTTCTTTTCTTGCTTCATCGTCTAACTGATAAAATGAAGTCAACAGATTATCCACATCGGGCATACTGTTTTTGCCAAACAGATACATAAGCGGATATAGTGAATTTTTCAGATACACCTTTACCCGATTTCCGTCAAGAGCCCCATTTAGTCCATCGGGGAGCGTGGGATATATTTCTTCTTCGGTAATTGCGCCGGAGAATGGACTGGCAGCACATATCTCATTCACATCAATTTCTAATTCGTTTGCCAACCGCAAGGCAAAGTCAAATCGGATATTGGAATCCTTTTGAATAATAGAATATAGCGTTGTAGCGCTGATCCCCGTAGCCTTTGCAATCTGACGGACATTTGTATTCTTACTATCAAGTATTTCTTTCAGTTTCTTTCCATCTCCCATAGTGACCTCCTATTTTCATATGTTGAATAATTACGAAAAACATAAATCTTATTTATTATCATACCACATATACGAAAAACATAAAAGAGAAAAATAAAAAATATGTAAATACGAAGTTCGTAAAAATAATTTTACGAAGTATTGACATTATCTGTATAAGGTGCTAATATGGATATACGAAAATCGTACAGCAAATAAATACAAATGTTGTAACGAAATTCTAAAAGGGAAAAGGAGGACAAACGTGTGGCGAATTACCGTTATATGATGAGTGCGGAAGATATAGCCAAAGAGTTAAATTGTTCAAAATCTCATGCCTATAAGATTGTAAAAGAACTGAACAGGGAACTTGCAGGACAGGGGTATATTACAATGGCAGGACGTATTCCAAGGGCATTTTGGGCAAAGAAAATGTACGGATATGAGTTATCAATAAGCTAGAGAAGGAGAGTGATAAAATGGCGTACAGAGAGAAAGATACAAAGAAATGGTCGGCGCAATGGTTTGAAACAACCGCTAAAGGAGAGAAGAAAAAGCGGAGAAAGAGAGGATTTGAAACAAAAAGAGAAGCGTTAGAGTATGAGCGGCAAAAGAAGCTAAACAGCAGCCGAAGCATGGATATGAAGTTGAGTGAGTTCATGGAAGTTTATTTTGAGGATAAGCAGAATGAGTTGAAAGACCGAACCATGAAAAATAAACGGTATATGATGGAACAACACATTATTCCGTATTTTGGCAAACAGATGTTAAGCGAGATTACTGCTTCACAAATTATACAGTGGCAGAACGAAATGCAGACAAAAGGGTTTTCGGAAAGCTATTTGAGAATGATACAAAATCAGTTGACCAGTTTGTTTACTCATGCGTCACGCATTTATGATTTGCATACAAATCCATGTAAGAAAGTGAAGCGCATGGGAAATTCCGATTCAAGAAGCTTAGACTTTTGGACAACAGAGGAATATCAGAGATTTATTCAGACGATAGAGCCGGGAACACGATACTATTTAATCTTTGAAATCCTCTTTTGGACTGGCTGTAGGATTGGTGAATTATTAGCCTTGACAAAAGGTGATATTAGTTTTGAAAATAACCAAATCAGCATTACCAAAACTTATTATCGCACTGGCAGGCAAGACGTTATTACAGAACCCAAAACAAAGCAGTCGGTAAGAATGATTGAAATTCCAGAATTTTTGAAACAGGAAATAAAGGATTTTCTTGACGGTCATTACGGTATGCCGAACGATGAAAGACTTTTCCCAATCGTACAGGAAGCAGTTCAGCATAAGATGAAACGTCACATTGCAAAAGCCGGAGTAAAGAATATCCGGGTACATGACCTTAGACATTCTCATGTTGCTTACTTAATCAATAAAGGAATAGAACCACTGTTGATAAAAGAGAGGGTAGGACACAAGGATATTCGTATTACATTGAATACCTACGGACATTTATATCCTAATCAACAACGGAGAGTGGCAGATTTACTTGACAATGAAAAAGGAAATAGCCCCGACAGCGGCAACTGTTAGGGCTGTGATAACTGGAAAACCTCTGTTATCAATAATCACAATACAAGTATAGCAGAGGTTTCTTCCAGTGACAATGATTTTTCAGAAATGGAGGGCTTATGGAAGAAATTAAAACAGAGTTGCAGTTGATTAAAATGTCGGAGATACAATCGCAGGAAGTTTCTTGGCTGTGGTATCCGTTTATTCCTTATGGAAAGCTAACAATCGTTCAAGGTGATCCGGGAGACGGAAAGACAACACTTGTCTTAAATATAGCAGCAAAGCTGTCAAAGGGAGAGGGCTTAGACAGTGAAATGAAACTTACTGAGCCTTTGAATGTAATTTATCAGAGTGCAGAAGATGGACTTGCTGATACGGTAAAACCACGATTAGA
>JAAUZB010000056.1 GCA_014804775.1 Roseburia sp.
TGACATGTGCTCCTGTTTCTGTTAAAAGTATAAGCAAGGGACAAACGGCTGATAATATCGTTCATCCCTATCAATTATCATAGAAGATCAAAATTTACAGACTTTTCTTCATAGGCTCCTTTCAACGCCCCCGCGCAGAACCTTTCTGTGCGGGGGCGTTCTCAGAAAATGTATGCAAAACTTGTTTTTCTAAATCCTTTGTACCGAAACTGCCTCGCTAATAAAGTCTAACTTCTGGGAGCACCTCAAAGTGTATCACAAACAGGCTCATTTTCAATCCCGCGACTCGATCAACAGCAGAACGCCCCCGTCAAACTCAATGGCAGCCTCCTCCTCTACGATCTCATTGCTGATGCCAAGCGAACAAAAGCCTTTCAGACAATGATCCGAAAGTGGGTATTTCATTCCTCTTAAATACAGATGCTCAACATGCTCTGTATAAGGGATCAGAGAAACATAATTCCCGAACTGCTCTTCCTTCTTCAAAACAATGCCTGCTTTGAGCATTCTGATCCGGTTATGCGCATCCATAAGCGTAATGGGCACTCCCGCTTCAAGTCCGATCCCGAGCAGTTCAATATTCCCGAGCACATGATCAAGCCTGCTTCCGGTTGCTCCAAACAAAGTGATTGCTTCTGCTCCCATTGTGATCGCAAGCCGCACTGCCGACTCAGTGTCGGTATCGTCCTTGATGGGGTTTAGTCTATGAATTTTAATGTCAGGCTGTCCCTGAAAAAAATCGAATGCCTCCCTGCCTGCAGAGTCGAAATCTCCGATCACGACCTGCGGTTTTATCCTGTTTCGGTACAGAAATTCCAGTCCGAAGTCCGCCGCGATGATCGTCTCCGGTCTCTGTTCCTTCAGCATCCGGCACACAAAAGCATCCTCTATCGCTCCGCCGGAAATCACACAGAACTGTCTCATAGTCAATACTTATCCCTCATTCATGATATTTAAAAAACAGCTCACATTTTCCGTGATATCTCCTCCAAACACAGCACTTCCGGCGACAATGATGTTGGCACCCGCATCCAGTACCTCTGTCACGTTTTCCAGATCAATGCCACCGTCCACTTCAATATCTGTTTTCAGACCTTTTTTGTCAATCAGCTTTTTGACATCACGAATCTTCTGTACCGTATAGGGAATAAGCTGCTGTCCGCCAAACCCCGGATTTACCGTCATAATAAGAACCATGTCCACCTTCGGCAGGATATATGTGATCGCCTCGAGTGGAGTTGCCGGGTTTACAGCCACTCCCGCAAGAATTCCCTTTTCCTTGATGGCATCAATTGTCCGGTCTAAATGTCTGCAGCTCTCCGCATGAACTGTGATCAGGTCTGCGCCTGCTTCCACAAAATCGGCAATGTAGCGCACCGGTTCCTCGATCATCAGATGTACGTCAAAAATACGGTCACTGCAGTCCCGGATCGAGCGGATCACTGGCATACCGAATGAAATACTGGGCACAAACATCCCATCCATAACATCAATATGTACATACTGTGCTCCCGCCTCGTCCAACTCCCGTATCTGTTCTCCCAGTCTCGAAAAATCTGCCGATAAAATTGATGGTGACAAACAATTCATCGTATTCCTCCATAGCTGTGACATCCATTATCAGTATCTTTTGCTCTGTCTAAGTTCCTCGTATAAAAGCTTATAATTCCCGTAGCGGATCTCACTGATCTTGCCCTCCTTTAGGGCATCCCTGACCCCGCAGTCCGGCTCGCTGATATGACTGCAGCCTCTAAAACGGCAATACGGTTCATATGCCGCAAATTCGGGATAATAACGCCACAGATCTTCCTTTTCCATTCCCGGTATATAGAGCGTTGAAAATCCGGGCGTATCTACGATATAAGTGTCCTTTTGTATCGGAAGTATCTCAGAGTGGCGCGTCGTATGCCTGCCCCGCTCAATCTTTCTGCTGATAGAGCCGGTTTCCATCTGTGCTTCCGGAGACAGACAATTGATGAGTGACGATTTACCCACGCCGGACGGACCTGCCACCGCCGCTGTCTTTCCACTCAGCAATTTGCGCAGTTCTTCAATCCCCGCATTTTCCTTTGCGCAGGTATATACCATGCGATAGCCGCAGGCATCATAAATATGTGCCATATCCAAAAGTTCTGTCTCGCCAACAAGATCTGTCTTATTCAGGCAGATTGTGACCGGCACCTTCTGGTATTCCATCATAACCAGAAACCGGTCCAACAGATTAAAACTTGGCTTTGGCTTTGCCGCTGCAAAAATCACAAGTGCCATGTCAATATTGGCAACCGCAGGGCGGATCAACTCATTCTTTCTGGGCAGGATGCTCTCAATATTCCCTTTTTTGTCTATCTCGTCTAAGACCACAACCTCTACATCGTCTCCCACCAAAGGTTTGATGTTCTGATTGCGGAAAATTCCTTTTGCCTTACACTCATAAATTCCGGATTCTGCTATGTGAACATAGTAGAATCCGGAAATTCCTTTTACAATCTTTCCACGCATATAATGTTTCCTGCGCTAATTTTCTGCTGTAAACTTGACAGGTGCCTCCTGTGTGCTCAATACATTCCCGTCCATATCCAGCCACGTAATTTTCAGTGTGCCTGTCTCAGTGAGAATACCCGTCTGTTTAAACTTGGTTCCGTTTGTCCCTAACGTGCTAAACGCCTGACTTGGCCATGAGGCAACCTGATTTCCGTTGGCGTCATACAGAGCCACATTGGCACCAGATACCTGTGTGGGATCTAGCTTAGAGGTATCTATCGTTGCCTGGAAGCTGTACGTTGTCGTAGTGATTGACTGTGCCGGCTCCGGTCCCTGACTTACAGTGATCGTGATAGCACTTCCCGGATTTACACGCGTTCCTGCTGTAAGGCTCTGGTCTATGACAAGTCCCGGTGAATAGGTATCATGATATGCCGTCTTGACGGTGACGTTAAAGCCTTCCAGCTTTTTCATTGCGGTCTGCTGGTCTGTATAGGTGGATAAAAGATCCGGCACGGTCAGCATATCCTGTCCCTGACTGATCTCAATAATGATCGTATCTCCCTCTTTTCCCTGACCGCCGCTCGGTGTCTGAGAAATTACCTTACCTTCCTCAACGGTACTGCTGAAGGAATACGTCTTACTCGCCTTAAATCCTGCCCGTTCCAGTTCATTTATCGCCTCGTCTGATGTCTTCCCGACAACAGACGGTATGTCGATGCTTCCCTTTCCGCTGCTGAGGACGATCTCTATCGTAGTGTGTTCCTCTACCATATCACCTTCAATCGGATTCTGGCTGACAACCTCTCCTTCCTCATACTCATCCGACGACACCTGACCTTTTACCTGTATTCCAAGCGAAAGGTCTTTCAATGCATCTCTCGCTTCCTGCTCCGTCATTCCCAAAAGATTCGGAACCTTTACGCCTTCCTCATCCCCCGTATCATTCTCCGTTGACTGTGAATCCTGCGTAGTCTGTGTATCCTGCTTATCTGTTTCGCTTGATCTGTTTTCGCCCCGCTTAAATCCGCCGAACAAGTTTACCAAAAGTACAACGATAATGGCTACGATAACAATTCCCGCAACGATCCCCATAATGGTGATCGCTTTCTCCATCTTCGGATTCAGATCTCCGTCATCCTCATCGTCAAACTCGTCATCATACGGTTCTTCTTCATCCTCGTCCTCTTCCATCTCCTCATGCCGTTCCGGTTTCAGATGCACGCCTCTCGTCTCTCTCTGAATCTGATGCAAATCCTCTTCCCCGATGACACGGGTCTTATCCCTGTTCGCCATCGGCATCATCACGACAAAGTCCTCATTCGGACTGATCAATGCCTTTCTCAAATCCGTCAGCAGCGCTGTTATGGTATCATATCTGCGATCCGGACTTTTCTGGGTACACTTTAAAATGATCTTCTCCATACTGATGGGAAGGTCTAATGCATATGCGCTCGGCGGAACCATCTCCTCCTGCAGATGCTGGATCGCAACCGCCACCGTAGTGTCTCCGTCAAACGGAACCCGCCCTGTTACCATTTCATACATCACGATACCGAGAGAATAGATGTCACTTTTCCCATCGACAAACCCGTTTCTTGCCTGTTCCGGAGAGGAATAATGAACAGACCCCATCACATCGGAATTAATGGTGTTGGCTGTAGCCGCTCTCGCAATTCCGAAGTCAGTCACCTTGACTTTGCCCTCCGTGGATATGATAATATTCTGCGGCTTAATATCACGGTGGACGATCCCCTTGCTGTGTGCAGCCTCAATACCGCGCCCCACCTGAATTGCAATGCTGATGGCTTCCTTGAAAGAAAGCTGTCCCTTCTTCTCAATATAGGTCTTTAATGTGACGCCTTCCACAAATTCCATCACGATATAATGCATGCCCCGTTCGCTTCCGACATCGTAGATATTCACAATATTCGGATGTTCCAAACCGGCTGCCGACTGTGCCTCCGTCCGGAATTTCGTCACGAAATTCAAATCCTCTGAGAATTCTGATTTTAATATCTTAACTGCCACGAAACGCCCTAAGGTAAGATCCTTTGCCTTATAGACATCTGACATTCCGCCGGCACCGACCTTTGATATGATCTCATAGCGATCTGCTATAAATCTTTCCTCTGCTTTCATTTCAACCTCCGTTTGAATACGGTTCTACGATCACAACCGTAATATTATCTCTGCCGCCGTTCTGGTTGGCAACCTCTATCAATTTCTCCGTCTTCTCTACAATGTCGCGCTGTCCGCGCACGATCTGACGGATGCTTTCATCATCCACCATGTTAGTCAATCCGTCGGTACACATTAAGATTATGTCCCCGGATTTTATCACCGTCTCAAAAAAATCAACATGAACCTCTGCAAAGACCCCGATCGCCCTCGTGATAATATGCTTATCCGGATGATCCTTTGCCTCTTCCTTGTCCATTTCACCCAGTCTGATCATCTCCTCTACCAGAGAATGATCTCTTGTGATCTGGACGATCTTTTCCTGATTGAGTATATAGAGACGGCTGTCCCCTACATTCGCCACATATAACCGGTCATTATCCACAACGGCCGCAACGAGCGTCGTGCCCATTCCTTCCTTCTGCGGATCATTAGCAGCGGCTGCCAGCAAAAGTTCATTTGCCTCTTTCACTGCCTCTCTGAGTATCGCAACCGGCTCCCTCTTCGTCGATTGACGGGCATAATCGACCACCTTTTCCACGGTAAATCTTGAGGCATAGTCACCTGCTGCATGACCGCCCATCCCGTCAGCCACCAGAAACAGGTTCGGAAGATTTCCGACAGGTATTTCCGACGTATACATATAATCCTGATTTGTCTCTCGCCGCATTCCGACATGAGTCATGGAAAATGTTTTCATGTTTCTAACCGTGCTCCTTCATCCTTGTTTCGTTTTATATATCGCTTACGGAGCTGTCCACATGCCCCGTCGATATCCCGTCCCATTTCTCTTCTGGTAATAACATTCATTCTGTTTCAAAATATATTTTTAACTATAATACCTTGAATATTCTATCACAACGTTAACAAAAGGGCAAGTCACATAATATGACCCGCCCTTTTATAAGTTTTCTATGGATTTTTGCATTTTACGTCTAAGCTGTCCGCATGCCCCGTCGATATCCCGTCCCATCTCTCTTCTCACGGTAACATTCAGTCCGTTCTTCTCAAGCTTATTTTTAAACTTCGTGACCGCCCCGGCATCCGGCTGCACAAAATCGCGTTCCACGATCGGATTGACCGGAATCAAATTGACATGGCAGTTTTGTCCTGACAGCAGCGCCGCAAGCTGCGCGGCGTCTTCCTCTGTGTCATTGACTCCCGCCACCAGACTGTATTCGTACGTGACCCTTCTTCCTGTCTGCGCAAAGTAATACCGGCAGGCGTCGATCACCTCGCGGATGTCATATTTGTTTGCCACCGGCATAAGCTCTAACCGTTTTTCCTGACTGGAAGCATGCAGGGAAAGCGCCAGCGTGATGGCAAGCTTCCTCTCTGCCAGTTCCCGCATCCGCGGCACGATCCCGCAGGTGGATACCGTCACATTGCGCTGGCTGATATGAAGTCCGTTCTCATCCGTCAAAAGCTCTATAAACTTCAGCAGCGATTCAAAATTATCCAGCGGCTCTCCTGTCCCCATCACGACGACATTGGAAATGCGCTCTCCGATATCTTTGCCGATCTGGTAAATCTGGTCAAGCATCTCCGATGCCGCAAGCCCTCTCACCAGTCCGTCCAGCGTTGACGCGCAAAACCGGCATCCCATCCTGCAGCCGACCTGTGATGAGATACAGACGGAGTTTCCGTGCTTATATCTCATCAACACACTCTCGATCAGATTGCCGTCCGCCAGTGCAAACAGATACTTTCTAGTTCCGTCCTGCCTGGAAATCTGCACTGTCTCCTGCCTCAATGCAGTCAGCACACAGTCCCCCTGCAGTTTTTCCCTCAGCTGCTTCGGGATATCGGTCATTTCATCAAAGGAAGAAACTCCCCTGACATGCATCCACTGATAGATCTGCTTTGCCCGGAATGCTTTTTCTCCCAGTCCTGTGAGATATTCCGTCAATTCCGCCAGATTCAAAGATTTGATATCTTTTACACTTTTCTCCATGAATAATCCTTCTGTACTTATCTTTGACGTATCAGCTTTGCAATAAAAAATCCGTCGCCCATGTGTTCTCCCGGAAAGATCTGCCGCTGATACTCCACCTTAAATTCCGGGTGTTCTTTCACGAACCACCGGACATTTTCTTCATTTTCTCCCCGGTGTACCGTGCAGGTAGAATATAAGAGTGTTCCGCCCGGCTTCACATAGCTGTACACCGTATCAAGTATACTCCTCTGCAGGGCGATCAGCTCCTCCTGTCCCGCCTCACTCATCCGATACTTGACATCCGTCTTTTTCCGCAAAGTACCAAGCCCGGAACAGGGCAGATCTGCCATCAGCACATCTGCCTTCCCGACAGACCCTTCGTCAAAAACAGTGGCGTCCTGCTGCACTGCCCTGATATTGGAAAGTCCGCATCTACTGATATTTTCTTCGATCAGACTTACCTTGTATTCCGTCAGGTCCCTCGCTTCAACGCATCCGGTCTCTTTCATTTTCTCGGCGAGGAGAATGCTTTTTCCTCCGGGCGCCGCACACACATCGATGCAGCAGTCTCCCTCCTTAGGCGCAGCATATTCTGCTGCCATCATGGAGCTGATATCCTGTATATAGAACAGCCCCTGCCGGAAAGACTCCAGTCCGTTCAGATGATCGATCCCACTGATCGCAAACGCATAAAAAAGCTCGGGAAATGCTTCCGAGTCAAGCTCCTCTACCGTCACACCCTCTCCTGCCAGCCGTTCCTTTAATTCCTGCGGGGTAATTCTCGCAAGATTGGTTCTTACCGTAATCGGCGCCTGCTCTAAAGAGGCAGACAGCATCTGCTCTGTGCGCGCCTCCCCGTAGTCTCTGATCCACTGCTCTACGATCCACTCCGGCATGGAGTACCGTACGGACAGTGCTTCCACCGGAAACTGTTCCGGGTCCGGATATGTAATTTCAGAAAGCCCGCGGCTGATACCTCGCAGCACACCGTTCACAAAACCGCTAAGACCCGAAAATCCTTTTTTTCGCGCCAGCTTCACCGCCTCATTGCAGACTGCGGAATTGGGGACGGCATCCATATATTTGATCTGATAAACGCTCATGCGCAATAGATTGCGGATGAGCGGCTTCATCTTATTTCCTTTTACTTTTGAAAAACAGTCTATGATATAATCCAGCTCTATCCTGCGCTGGATCGTGCCCTCAGATACACGGGTGATAAACGCGCGCTCCTGCTTCGTGAGATACTGGTATTTTTCCAGCACCGAACGAATGACAAGATGACTGTAACGCCCCTCCTCGTTCACTTCCGTCAGTATTCCAAGGATCAGTTCTCTCGTATTTGTGGAATCAGTCATTGCGGTTTCTTCCTCCAAACAGCAGGATCAGACGCAGCAGCTGTAAAAGTCCCGCAGCCGCGCCTGCGACATAGGTCATGGCTGCAGCTCTCAGCACTTTTCTGGTATACGGCAATTCACTGTCACTTAAGATCCCCTGCTGTCCTAAAATCTGAAGCGCCCGGGACGAGGCATTAAATTCTACCGGAAGAGTCACAAGCTGAAAGATCACTGCAAAAGAAAAGCAGATGATCCCCAGACTGATCAGAAATGCACTTGTATTTCCGGTAAAGAAAAGTCCGATCAAAATCAGCGGCCACGACAGCGTGGAGCCGATATTCGCCACCGGAACAATCGCGCTGCGCAATGTAAGCGGAACATATCCGTTCTGATGCTGGATCGCATGTCCGCATTCATGTGCAGCCACACCGATCGCCGCTACAGAGGCAGACCCGTATACGTCATCCGACAGATTCAATGTCTTCTTTGCCGGATTGTAATGATCCGTCAGGCTCCCCGAAACATGCTGTATTGTAACATCGTAAATTCCTGCCGAATGCAGGATCCGCTCTGCCGCCTGCGCTCCTGTCATACCGGACATGCTTCTCTGTCCTGAATACCTGCGGAATGTCGATTTTACCCCCGCAGACGCGATCAGAACAATGACTACTCCGATCAGAACCAGTATATAAGTCGGGTCCCAATAATAATAAAAATATGGCATAAAAATCTCCTAACTGTGTCTGAAAAATGTTCCTTCCGAAACCGGATATCCGTTCAGAAATGCTTCCACCATCATTCGCTTTTTCCCTTCCAGCTGCACCTCAAGCAATGCCAGAACGCCGTTCCCGGTCTGAACCAGTATCCGATCCCGCTCCACAGCGACAATGCGTCCCGGTTCCCTAGACATGTTCTCCGGTATCACCTTTGCTTTCCAGATTTTGATCGTTTTTCCGTCCAGTCTGGTGTATGCGCTGGGCCACGGATCAAGCCCGCGGATCAGGCACTCAATCTCTGCAGCGTCCATTGACCAGTCAATACTTCCAAGCTCTTTTTGTATCTTCGCCGTGTGTGTCGCCTTGCTCGGGTCCTGCGGCGTGTATTCGGCAGTCCCGTCCTCGATTGCCGCCATTGTCTTCACGCAGAGCTTCGCTCCCACCTCGGAGAGGCGTTCAAATAGACTGCCGCCTGTTTCATCCTCACGGATTACGACCTCTTCCTTCATGATCATGTCACCGGTGTCCAATCCCTCATCCATACGCATCGTGGTCACTCCGGTCACCCTGTCCCCGCGGATCACTGCCCACTGGATCGGCGCCGCTCCGCGGTATTTCGGCAGCAGCGATGCATGCACATTGACGCATCCAAACTTTGGCATATCAAGAATCGCCTTTGGGATAATCTGCCCAAAAGCTTCAACAATTATGATATCCGGCTGATATTTCTGCAGATATTCCACACACGCAGGATCTTTCACTTTTTCCGGCTGATACACCTCAATACCGTGCTCTAAGGCACAGGCTTTTACCGGCGTATACTTAAGCGCTTTGCTCCGCCCCACCGCACGGTCCGGCTGTGAGACCACAAGCGCCACCTCATGTCCTGCCTTTATGATTTCCTCCAGAGTCTCCACCGCAAAATCCGGCGTCCCCATAAAAATTACACGCATAACTTCCTCACCTATTCCTCATCTTCGTTGGTCACGTCATGAAGTGCCCCTTCTACCTTTTCCGTGTACATATGTCCGTCCAGATGATCGATCTCATGGCACATAGCACGCGCCATCAGCTCCGTACCCTCGATCTCATATTCCTCCATATTCTCATCATAGGCGATCACCTTCACATAGTTCGGACGGGTCACTGCGCCAGCCTTCCCCGGAAGGCTGAGACATCCCTCATCGCCGGTCTGCTCTCCTGACATTTCCAGAATCTTTGGATTGATCATCACGACCGGGCCGTCCCCTATATCGATCACAACGAGCCGCCGCAAAATCCCGACCTGCGGAGCAGCCAGTCCCACTCCGTTCGCTTCATACATCGTATCGAGCATGTCGCCGATCAGCTCCCTGATACGCGGTGTGATTTCTTTCACCTCTTTGCATGTTTTCTCCAATACAGGATCTCCCTGTATTCTGATCGTTCGAATTGCCATTGCACTTCCTCCTTAAAATCCGCCTACCGGATTAAAATCAAACTGTATCGCAATATCCTTGTAATCCCCATTGCCGCGTACAAAACGCTCTGCACCGTCCTTTGCCTCCACCAGCGTTTGATAGTCTTTGGCTTTTATATAGATCACTTTCCGATAAACATCGTTTACTTTTGCCACTGCGGCGTCCGTCGGTCCAAACAGATACATCTTCCCTTTGGGATGTAAATCGATATATTCTTCCATCTGCTCCGCCAGTCTTTTTGCTCCTTGGGACACCTCTTCTTCCGTTTTCGATGCACACAGCACGGAAAGCATGTTCCACACCGGCGGATAGCAAAGGATACTGCGATATTCCATTTCCTGACAGTAAAATGACTCATAATCCTGCATCTTCGCATTCTCAATGCTGTAATGTCCGGGATCATACGTCTGTATCACCACCGCCCCGGGCAGCTGCCCCCTGCCCGCTCTCCCGGCAGCCTGTGTCAAAAGCTGGAAGGTGCGTTCCGAAGCACGGTAGTCACTGACATGCAGCGAGAGATCTGCCGCCAGAACGCCGACCAATGTGACCTGTGGAAAATCATGTCCCTTGACGATCATCTGTGTTCCGATCAGAATATCCGCTTCCTGATTGGCAAAGGCAGACAAAATCTGCTCGTGCCCCTCCTTGTTTCTGGTGGTATCCGTATCCATGCGGAGCACTCTGGCCTGCGGGAATCTCTGCCTGACGACCAGCTCTATTTTCTGAGTGCCGGCACGGAACCCGCTGATATGTTTAGAGCCGCAGGAGGGACAGACAGCGGGCTCCGGCTGTTCATATCCGCAGTAATGACAGATCATTTTCGCCCCGCTGTGCTGACTTAGGGACACATCACAATGCGGACATTTTATCACATGTCCGCAGGCTCTGCAAGAGACAAAGCCTGACAGACCGCGTCTGTTGATAAACAGCATGATCTGCTGTCCCTTTGCGAGACGGTCCTCCATCAGCTCCGTCAGCCGGTCACTTAAGATGGAGCGGTTCCCTCTTTTTAGTTCCTCTCTCAGATCGACTACCTCGCACGCCGGAAGCGGCTTCTCCCTCACGCGCTGCTTTAACTCCAACAGGCGGTACTCCCCGCTCTTAGCCTTATAAAAACTGTCAACAGAGGGCGTCGCCGATCCTAAGACAACGCTTGCCTCCGCCATTTTTGCCCGCTCTATGGCTGTCTCTCTCGCATGGTATCGCGGAACTGTCTCGCTCTTGTAGGAAGTCTCATGCTCCTCATCTATGATGATCAGTCCGAGATCAGGGAACGGGGCGAACAGCGCAGAACGCGGTCCTATCACAATATCAGTCTCTCCATTTTTTGCCCGCAGGAACTGGTCATACCGCTCCCCCGCCGACATTCTGGAATTTAGGATCGACACCCGGTCTCCAAACCGGTTATAAAACCGCATGACCGTCTGATAAGTGAGCGCAATTTCCGGGATGAGGACGATTGCCTGTCTTTTTTGCGCTACTACATGGGCGATCAGCTCCATATAGACCTCCGTCTTGCCGCTGCCGGTCACTCCCTTCACAAGATAAGTACCGCAGACTCCTGCGTCATAATCGGCAAGAACCGCATCCACCGCCTGCTGCTGCTCTTCATTCAGCGTGATGTCATAACCTTTCTGCTTCAGGTTTTTGATGGGGTTGCGGTATTTCGTCTCCGCGACCACCCTTACGATCCCGAGTTCTTCCATCGCGCGGATGACGCTTCCCGAGACACCGAGTTTTCCGGTGATGACCTCCCATTCCAGTTCCTGTTCCTTTAAAAGCTCCTCCAACAGCCGTGCACGCGCCGTGCTGTGTTTTCGGATCAACTCTGCAAGCTCGCTCTTTGCCTCAACCGGATGCATTGCAAGGCGGACCCTTTTGTGTTCCTGCACTTTTTTCTTTTCCTTTACGGGAATCACGGTCTTTAATGCCTGATTCATTGTGCCCCCATAGTTCTGCCGCATCCAGCCCGCTAAAGCGATCAGATGCGATTCAATGGGAATGCTTTCCGACACGATTCCCTGTATTTCTTTTAGTTTCGCAATGTCGTATTCCGCCGTATCCGTCAGCTCTATGACATATCCGGTCAGACGGCGGTTCCCGAAAGGAATGTATACCTGCATCCCGATCTCAAGCCGTTTCTCCAGCCTTGGCGGAACTCTGTACTGAAATGTCTTATCCAATTTTTCCTGTGAAATATCTACGATGATATTCGCAAATTGCGCCATTTCTATTCCCCTCTTCTTTGGTTCTCCTGCAGCGATGCCGCTGCCGCATCGACCAGTTCATGATCGCTCATGGGATATTTTTTGCCCCGGATCTCCTGATATGGCTCGTGTCCCTTTCCCGCCAGCACAATGATGTCTTCCTCCCTTGCCTGTTCCATCACATAGCGCACAGCCTCCTGCCGGTCTGTAATCCGCACATAGCTGCCTCTGGTGCCTTTGATCCCTTCTTCTATCTCATCCAGTATCTGCTCCGGGTCCTCCCATCTGGGATTATCTGAAGTCAGCACGGTAAAATCTGCCAGCAGTCCTGCCGTCTCACCCATCCTGCTCCGTCTAAGGGGCGACCGGTTGCCGCCGCACCCAAACAGGACGATCAGGCGTCCCGGCTGAAACATCCGCAGCGTCTCCAACAGATTTTTCAGGCTCATCTCATTGTGCGCGTAGTCGATCAGCAGTACATATCGCTCCGAAGGACTGACATTTTCACACCTTCCCGGTATCATCTGGCGGCGCATCGCGCGCTCGATCTGACCCTCCGTCACCTGAAAATGAAAGGCGACTGCCACAGCAGCAAGCGCATTATAAATATTAAATTTTCCGGGCAGCTGCATCTGCACCGTAAAGCATTTGTCCGCCCGCCGAATATGAAAACAGCTGTAGAGTTTTCCCTGGATCATATAAAATGCTTCCTCCTCTGACATAAGTCCAGAGGGATATTTCATGGAAAATGACTCTACCTCACAGGTATGTCCGAACAGAATCCGGTTCACATTCGGATCATCCTGATTTACGATTCCAATGCTGCACTGCTGCATCAGTCTGCGCTTGCAGTTCAGATATTCCGAAAACGAGGCGTGTTCCCCCGCTCCGATATGGTCCGGTTCAATATTCAAAAAAACACCGATATCAAACCACAGTCCCGCGGTCCGCTGCATCTTGATCCCCTGCGAGGACACCTCCATCACGCAGCAGTCACAGCCATTCTCGACCATCCTCGCCAGATATTCCTGCAGCTCCAGGGCCTCCGGCGTCGTGTGCATGGAGGATAAGATTTCCCGCCCCGTATCGATCCATATTGTGCCTATGACCCCGGTCCGGTATCCCGCCTCACGCAAAATTCCCGCAGTCAGAAATGCCGTGGTCGTTTTTCCTTTCGTCCCGGTAATTCCGATCATTTTCATTTTTCTGGCGGGATAATCAAAAAATGCGGCGGACAGCTCTGCCAGCGCCTTTCTGCTGTCCGCTACCCGTATCACGGTCGCATCACCGGCATTCACCGGTATTTCCGAGACAACAGCGGCAGCGCCCGCCGCCACGGCAGCCTCCACATACTCATGTCCGTCGCTGCGCAGTCCTTTTATGCAAACAAATAGGGAGCCTTTCGTGACTTTTGCGGAATGATAACAGATTCCTGTGATCTCCGGCTCCTGGCTTCCCTGCACGCTCTCATATGTAATATGTCGAATCAAGCTGCTTAGTTGCATTCTGCTTCCTTATGAATACATTTTTTTCATTATATGCCAGATTGACCTATTTTACAAGTTATCCGCATTTTATTTTCATAAGTAACGACGCATACACATATTCTCTGTGTTTTCGGAGAAAATAATCCTGCACTATGAATACTTAATTCACCTCTGACAAGAAAAGGAGCAGTCCCTTATGAAAAAAAGAAATTTTCTGATCTGCGGTCTCACCGGCTGGTGCATGGAAATCCTCTTTACCTCTGCCGGTTCCCTGTTTAAAAAAGACAGGCGCCTCATCGGGCAGACCTCCGTGTGGATGTTTCCCATCTACGGTATGGCTGCCTGCATCGGTCCTGTCTATCAAAAAATCAAAAAAGTTCCCACTTTGTTCCGCGGTATGATCTACTCCGTCGGCATTTTCTCTTTTGAGTATATCAGTGGCAGCTTTTTAAAGAAATATCACCTGTGCCCATGGGATTACAGCGATGCAAAGACAAACATTGACGGCGTCATCCGTCTGGACTATGCCCCCTTCTGGATGGCTGCCGGTCTTCTCTTTGAGCGCATTCTGGTGCAGTCAGGCGGCGAACGCCGTGCTTAGTTTCAATATTCTGTCTCGGCAAGATCAGCGCCGATATCCTGCGTGTGCAGCGTGCGGCGTTTGATCCTCGCTGCTTCGGATGCCTTCAGAAGATAGCTCTTGATCTCCTTTGCATGCTTTACATGGATCAGTTTTAACTCCGGGTTTGTCACATCTCCCGTGTAGCATACTATAGTTCCAAGTCCGAAGATGCGCTCCATCAGAGTCGCCATCATCTTCACATCCTGTATCTTGTACATGTAACAGTCATTCTCCTGCACCGTAAAAAGTCCCTCGTTCACCGTGAGCAGCTCATCGGTAATCGTATATCTGGTAAATGTCCACGGAAGACCGAAGAAAAGGATTCGTTTGCGCTCCTTGTATCTAATCTCATCCGCATCACTTGTCGTTTGGTTGATATTTTCCTCTGCCATCTTGTGTTCCTCTCTTCCACTATATTTCTATCTCCCATTTTAAACGATGCAGGCGTTTACCGCAACCCATTAATTTACTACTCAGAATAATCTACAACTCCTTTGCCAGCCCGACAATCAGCTCCACACATTTTTCCTCGCCCAAGATGCCGCTGTCCAGCGATATGTCGTAATTGTCTGCCATGCCCCATGTCCTGTCCGTATAATACTTATAATTCAAAGCCCTCGTCTTATCTTTTTCGCGAATCCGTTTCTGAGGCGATACGCTTGTTTCTCCATACAGATTCACGATCCGCTCCTTTTTATGTTCCATATCTGCATGGATAAATACATGCAGGCAGTCGGTTCTTTTTCTAAGTATATGATCGGCACAGCGACCCACGATCACACAGTTCCCCTTTTCTGCCAGCTCTTCAATGATATTCATCTGCGCTCTCCACAGATAATCACCCACGGAATTGCCGGACGCGTCCCTCCCGACAAAAGCATATGCAAAATAATTTCTGACCGGCGAGCCTTCTCCGTGCTCTTCAATATATTCTTGGGAAAAACCGGACTCTTCCGCTATCCTCTCGATCAGATCCTTATCGTAAAATGCATATCCCAATTTCTCCGCAATCTCTCTCCCAATCGTTCTTCCTCCGCTACCGAATTCACGGCTGACCGTAATCACTCTTTTCATTACGAATTCCTCTCTTTCATCGGTTTTATAATCTTTTTTTCTGCCCGCAGCATGAATAAGACTGTAGCAAAAAGAGCCGCAAGCTCTGCGATCGGAAATGCCCACCATATCATAAAATCTGCATTTTCAAGCATCGTAAACAGCCAAGCCAATGGCAGTACGACCACACACAGCCTAAGCAGTGAAACGATCAGTGACTCGAGACCGCATCCTAATGCCTGGAATACCCCCTGTACTGCAATATTTCCTCCCGCAAACAGGAAACCTGCCGCAACAATTCTCGTCGCCATCACACATAATGCTTCCGTTTCCTCCGACATGGCAAACAACCCGATCAGAGGATTTGCAAACAGTTCTAAACCGATCAGTCCGACCAGCATGATCACTTCCGTATACAGGATTCCGTAAAAAACACCCTGTTTGACACGTTTCTTATCTCCCATTCCATAATTAAAGGATACGATAGGGGTAATAGCGTCTCTGAGTCCGAATCCGGCAAAGAATATAAACTGCTGGATTTTATAGAAAATCCCGTACGCCGTTACCGCCGCCTGCGATACCGTACCGAAGATCAGGTTAACGCCATAGGTCATAAAGGACATCAGTGCCTGCATGATAATTGCCGGAAGCCCGATCACATAGATTTCCTTCACGATGCCCTTCTCCAGTTTCAGGTATTCCCTGCCTGATTTCACTTCCGTATTTTTCCTGTAGTGAAAAAACATTGCAATCAGCATGGATGCCACCTGTCCGATCACGGTAGCATACGCTGCACCGCGGATCCCCATCTCGGGCAGTCCAAAATACCCGAAAATCAGGATCGGATCAAGAACGATATTGACTACTGCCCCCGATATCTGTGCAATTGTGGAATACACACTCTTACCTGTCGATTGCAGCAGTTTTTCATAAATAGAAAACAGTATAATACCAAAGGAAGCAATCGAGCAGATAGAAAGATAAGAGATGCCCATTGCAAGAATCACTTCGTCTTTCGTCTGACTTCCAATATACGCTTTCACACCCAGCAGTCCAAACACTAAAAACACGGCATAGATAATGAGTGCTAATGTGATCCCGTTCCCTGCCGCTTTTGCAACCTTTTCTTCATCCCGCTGTCCCAGACTTTTTGCAAGCAGGGCGTTCACTCCCACACCTGTTCCAATTCCAAATGCCACGATCAGCATCTGCACGGGAAACGCCAGAGTCAGCGCATTTACCGCATACTCTCCCATGTTTTTGATGCCGTCTGCATCCGGAATCCTTGCCACAAACATGCTGTCCACAATATTATAACAGGCCTGCAGTACCATTGAGAGAATGATTGGTACTCCCATGCTCAACATGACTTTGGGGACCGCTCCGGTTCCCATCTTATTTGCTGTTTCTTTACTCAATTTTCCTCCGTTTCTTTTGAGAATCCCGCCTGCCACAGCGGCAGGAACCCCTCAGGAGACTTTTTCGGAAAGCTGCCACAACCATATTCTTATCAATCGCGAAAAAAAGCGCAAATCCAGTATCTGGATTTACGCTTTTCGCCACTCGACCGTATCATTATAAATACATTTTTTGATTTTGTCAAATGGGATCCGGGGCGAAAGCCTTGCAGAAAAATGTTGGTTGGCAAATTGCATAAAAAGAGATTGGGCAAACGACTTTTGCACNATGGAAATGAGACTCAAAAATCGTGGAAGCCTTTGCTGAACACGATTTTCGCTCTGAGAGGCTCATTGGAATGCCNGGTGCAATGGAGTGCGCCCAACTCTTTTTATGCCATTTGCCCTCAATCACTTTAAAGCAAGGCTTCTGACCCCCACANCATCCTAANAGACAAAAAGAAAAATCAACTGCTCTTCTTCCCATAATAAACTATTGCAGCAGCATACAGCAGAGTCAGCACNCCTGCAATGACATAACTTGCCACCCACGGCAGGTTAAATCCGATCGATGCATTCAGGATAAAGCTCGCTATCACAAACATATAAAACATCCCCGGCAGAAGTGCCATCGGATAAGGCTGTTTATGTTTCATCATATATACTGCGATCGTGGCAAAAGCAAATACGGCTATGGTCTGATTCGCCCATGCAAAATAACGCCATAATATATTAAACCCGTTGGCATCCATTTTGGCAAATATGAGAAGGACCGCAACCAGTGCAAAAATAACCAGCGAAAGCAGAAGACGGTTTTTCTTCTTAGACTGGTCGATATGCATGACATCTGCCGTGATAAGCCGAAGAGACCGCAGTGCGGTATCTCCTGTGGTGATGGGGAGCACGATAACACCGATAATGGCAATGATACCTCCCACAGAGCCCAGAAGATTTCTGGCAACGATCCCGACAACCTCTGTTGTTGGCGTTTCTGCTCCCGCCAGCCCCAGCTTCATCACTCCCATAGCTGCGGCAGCCCATATCATAGCGATAAAGCCTTCCGCTATCATCATATTATAAAAGGTCATCCGCCCTTCCTTCTCGTGTTCCATGGTACGGGCGATCATCGTTGCCTGTGTGGAATGGAAACCCGACACTATGCCGCAGGCGACAGTAACAAAGAATACCGGAATAAAATGCAGTCCCTGCGGATGTACTCCCATCACTCCGATCTCCCATATCTCATCAAGCTGATACCCTTTGAGGAACANTCCGACAAAAACACCGANCGCAGACAGCACCAGTATCCCGCCAAAAAACGGATAAACTTTTCCGATGATCTTATCAATNGGNAAAAGCATGGCAACAATATAATATGCAAAGATNANNCCATANACGATCCAGATAACCGGATTTGTAATNCCGCTGTCCNCCTTTAAAATCTGTGTGACAAACAAATCTCCCGGTGTGTAGATGAATACAGCGCCCACAAGCAGCATTAANAGACCGATGAACACATTATANATTACATAAACGTGCTTGCCGAGATATTTTCGGATCAGGGCAGGCATCTGNGCACCGTCGTTCCTCATTGAGATCATACCGCTCATATAATCATGGAATGCACCGCCGATCACACATCCAATGGGGATCGTGAGGAACGCAACCGGACCGAATAAAATTCCCTGGATAGGGCCTAAGATCGGGCCCGTTCCCGCAATATTCAAAAGCTGGATGAGACTGTTCTTCCACCTCTTCATCGGCACATAATCCACACCGTCTTTCAACCTTACCGCCGGTGTNTCTCTGTCGTCCGGCTGAAANATCCGCTGACAAAATGCACCGTATATTACGCCGCCTCCTATCAGTATGATAAGTCCAATAACAAATGTAACCATTTTTAATTTCTCCTAATCTTTTAGCTATAATTACGCACTTCAATCACCGTATTATTCAGATCAAGTACACGCATATACTGGATTTTNTCCGTAATATTTTTCACCACTTCAATTCCGTGGACTTCAAATTCACCGGCATCAACCGTGTAATCTGTGGGATCGAAGGGGATTCCGTTATCACGTATGCGGAAAATAACCGTCTCCTCTGTAATGCACAGATTTACGTCAATGGTATNTGCTCTCTTACCGCCGTACCGGATGATATTTACCAGCATTTCCTCCGCAGCCACCGCCAACAGATTTGCCTTACCGCTGTCTACCTTNTTCTCATTNCAGAATTCAACGATCATGTGGGGGATTTTTCCGACTTCCTCCATGGTTCCCTCCACGGAAATGTCAAGTATATTCTCATCCTCTCCCTTCGGCAAAAGCAAGNCCCCCTGTCCCCGGTACCGNATCTTGCAGTACAAAAATGTNATTACCGCAGTAATTATTTCACTTACAATAAANGAAAACATAAGAGCATTCAGGCTGTCTCGTCCTGCTGCCTTTGCNGCAAAAATAAATGCCACAGAAATGGGAAGAATGGCAACGCAGTTCTGAAGGGAAGTTGCAATGCCNGAAAGCTTCGTCTTTTCCGTGCTTTGGTAATAGGTAGTCATAAATTTATTCCATACATAGAACGGCAGGCAGAGCACAAAAATACGCAAAGCCCTCACAGAAATTTCCATCAGCTCCTCACCGGAAATTCCAAACAACGCCACAACATATTTTGTAGCNCANAGGAGNATGATAAGTGCGNCCGCCGTTACCAGATAGCTGTAGAGCAGCACNTTTTTNACAAGNCTTTTTATTCCAAAATAGTCCTTTTCTCCATAAATCACCCCNCCTATGGANGAAATGGTTCCGATAATTCCCCCCACAAACAGTTCCAGCAGAAGTACCACATTGGCACATACCGTATACACAACCATCCCGTCGTTTCCGATCACTCTGACGATCACCGTGTTCAGTCCCAAATCTTTCACTGTGATAAAAATCATATACAAAAGCGTGGGAATCCCCGTAGACAAAGCCAGCANAAACTCCTTTTTTGTATTTTTGAAAGGATTTACTATTTTCAGCATCCGCTTGGGAGACCGAAGGTAGCCAATTANCACCGTCATTGCCAGNCCATAACCCAGAACGGTTGACAGCGCCGCCCCTGCGGTACCCAAAGAGGTATATTTTAAAATCANATAATCCAGCATCAGGTTTATCACATTGGACGTGATCACATAGGCGGATGCCAGAGAAGGATTGTTGTCAACCGCAACATAACTTATAAACTGAAGGGCAAGACTGATCACAGGCGCTCCTAACANAGTGACAAAGACGAATCNGGNCACATCCTCCGTCAGNGTATTGCCGCCGGTCAGCATGCCTGCAAGCGCAGGNGATGTGACCGACAGCAGTGAGAACANAATGCCNCAGATCAGACTGACGGAAAAANTCACGGAAAAAACTCTGTCCGCCTTTTCCCTCTCCCGTTTTCCAAGGAGGATGCCTACTGCTACACTGCCTCCCACGCCGAGAACATATCCCGGNATCTCCATAATATTGTCAACNGTCATTCCTATTTTGACAGCTGACATGGCATCCGGTCCCAGAAGATTTCCCACAAGCATGGTATCCACAATATTCCCCATCTGAAGGGCCGCTGTCATCATAATGCTTGGCAGAAGATACTGCCATAGCTTTGTCTTAATCAGCTTCTCGTTTCTTTTCATGATGTGATACCCCTATTCAAAAAATCCAAGTGTGTCAAGAGCNCGGATCGCATTCTCAAGNTANGCGTCATCCGTGATCGGCCACTTATATCCCAGACGGTAAAGTCCCTCCACGGTAAACCGGTTCTCCGCCATNATCTCATAACGCTTGTTTTCGTCATCTGATGCATAGGCGATCAGACCAAGGACNGCGTCACTCTTNTGCTCCTGCCCTGCCGCTGCCTTAAGGGTTGCCTCAAAGACCTCATCCGGCACAANTTCAATNTCAAATCCGTACCGGTTCATTGCGTAAATCACATCGGACATNTAGATTTTGTGACTGTTGTAGGCATGGAANACNGTAAATTCNCTTTCCGATGCGGCAAGGGTAATGATCGCCGCNGCNGTGGAATCAATNGGTGAAAACTCCGCCGGCTGATGCATCGCTCCCATGGGGAACTGCCCGAGGGTACGGTAAGCATTTAANGTACGCATAAANCCGTTTGTCACAAAATTGATCTGGAATTCTCCGTCGGATTTNCGGCTCATCAGGTTGCCNACCCGGATGATCTTTCCGTCCAGTCCGTCTTTTGCACATGCTTCCAGAAGGAANCGNTCNGCCAGAAACTTTGTCCTGATATAATCATTTTCAACGATCTGTCCGAAATACAGCTCATTTTCCTGCATCAGTTTTGTTATTGGCACCGTAAGGTCATTTCCCTCCCCCGCTACCGAGGTGGTNGAAATCTGGATCAGACGCTTTCCTGATTTTTTGCACAGTTCGATAATGTTTCTCACGCCCTCCACATTGACCCTGTCAAGGATGTCNTCNTTCACGAAATGCTTTACGCAGGCAGCGCAGTTGATCACCGTTGTAAAGTCATAACCGCTCANTCCCATCAGCATATCCCGATCTGTAATATCTCCGTCAATNCACTCTATGCGTTCTTCAAATTCCTCCTCGAAGGTACGGTCAAAATAGTACATGAGCATATGCATCAAGCGCTTTTCACANGAATCATAGCTGCCCTTTCGCACCATACAGTATACCTTGCCNGTGCAGTTTGTAAGGAACTCCCGCAGTACATGGATNCCCAGAAAGCCGGTGGCTCCNGTAAGAAGAATATTCCCCAGACTGCCNTTTTTGATCGTGTCAATCTGCTCCAGACTGTTTTTGGCNAGAAGCTCCTCAATTGCAGAATAATCGTAATCCTGAATATGGCTGGGATCTGCTGCCGCCTGCCCGCTTTTCGTGATAAACTCTGCCAGCATAGCCGGAGTTGGATTTGCAAAAACATCCTTGTATACAATGGAATATCCCTTTGTGATCGCATACATGGCTATTCTGGTGGCGCTTAATGAAGTTCCCCCGATTTCAAAGAAATTGTCTGTCGCCCCTACTTTTTCAAGCTTNAANATCTCGGCAAATTTATCACAAAATTCTTTTTCCAGTTCTGTTGACGGTGCAACATATTCACGCTCTTTGACAGTCATCTGGATGGCAGGAAGCCGTTTCTTATCGATTTTACCGTTGACNGTAAGAGGCATTTCCTCTAACTGCANCAATGCNTTAGGCACCATATATTCTGTCAGCTTGGATTTCAGGTGCTCCGTCAGGCTTGCGATATCAACCTCTGAAGTTGCGGTAAAATAGCCTGCCAGGTAATCCTCATTCCCGTTATTGCAGACGATCACCTTGCTCATTTTCACGTCCTCGAAGCTATTGATCGCTGATTCGATCTCATCCAGCTCCACCCGCAGCCCGCGAAGTTTCACCTGATTGTCCAGTCTGCCCTGGAACACAATTTCCCCTTTGGAATTCCACCGTACCAGATCGCCGCTGTGGTACGCCTTCATCCCTTTGAAACGGAAAAATGCTGCTTTGTTTTTATCCGGCAGATTTACGTATCCTCTTCCTACGCCGCTTCCGCAGATGATCAGCTCACCGCTGATGCCTACAGGCAGCACCTTATTTTTCCGGTTCACCACATAGACCTTCATATTGGTGAGCGGTCCGCCGATATTGATCTCTTCGCCGTCATCAAGAACCTTTGTCGTACAGCTTACCGTGCACTCCGTCGGGCCGTAACTGTTTACGATCTTGGCAGTCTGATTGACCTCTCTCATTTTCCCGTAAAGTGCAGGCGGAAACGCTTCCGCACCGATGTCAAATGCCTTTATTACGGACANCGCCGAACGCATCTGGGGCACCTCGATGATATTGGTCATATAGGATGGGGTNCATTTCATAATGTCCACGTTGTTCTTCGTCAACAGCTCTGCCAGCGCCAGCGGATTGTGGATTTCCTCNTCATTTGCCATACAAATGGTCATTCCGTTGCACAGNGGGATAAATTCTTCCATCACTGACACGTCAAAGGTAATGGCTGCAAGTGCCAGGGAAACCACGCCGTTGTCNGTATAGTTGGTGATCTCCGTGTTGATNGGNTTGGAATTCACAAAGTTGCAAAGGTTTCCGTGCTCGATCATCACGCCTTTGGGCTGTCCGGTGGAACCNGACGTGTACAGGCAGTATGCGAGNGTATCCACAGGGATATCCAGATTCGGATTCTGCTCCGCNTTTTTGTCTGATGCNNCCTCCGCGATCAGNTCNTCCACGGTCAGCACCTCATANGGCTTTCCTTCCCAGAATCCCATACGTTCNTTTTTCAGCTTTTCGCTGGTGATCACAAAGGGACATGCCGCATCTCTCAAGCAAAAATCAATCCGGTCATCCGGGTATTCCGGCACCATAGGCAGGAACGCTCCNCCTGCCTTGAGGATTCCCTGCCGCACGATATACACGGATTTCTCCCGTTCCAGAATCAGNCCCACCATCGTATCCAGCTTTAATCCCCGTCTGATCAGTCCGTGAGCAAGACGGTTTGCAAGACNGTTGAGTTCTCCGTAGGTCAGACTTTCNCCATTGGCAATGACNGCNGTCNTTTGAGGNTCCTGCTCTACCATACNCTCAAAAAGCCTGTTTACGCTTACCAGNTCCACCGGATAATCGGTGCGGTTGAAGCTNTCGANAAGCTGCGCCTGCTCCTGTGAGGTAATATTGACATCTCCCAGTGTTTTCGCAGTCAAAAAGCTNTTTGCNGCCTCCACCAGAATATCAAACATTCTCTCTATCAGCNCCTCGCTGTACCAATCCTTCCGGTATTCGAATTCATACCGGTANGTCTCCTNTTCCACNAACACATTGACGGAAATCTTTGCTTTCGCCTTNTCAGAGACACCCTCATGGAATACCGTTTTCTGGCCTCCNAGCTCAAATTCCACAAAATCGTCTCCCTGATAGACAAACATGATATCCGACTGGATATGGTATGCTCTGCTGATCTGTGCAAAGGAATANATATCATGGCTCATAGANGAGAGAAGCTGNTCCTGTACTGCANTAAGGTAAGCAGGAAGCTCCGTTTTCTCATCCAGCGCGCAGAGCACCGGCAGNGTCTTCACCAGCATTCCCATCATTGNNCCNGTACGCCCGTCACTTCTTCCGTTNTAGACAGTTGTNAANCAGGATTCTTCNGCATTTGNATATTTTCCAAGNACATATCCCATCACGGAAAGGAAAAATACATTGGGGGTAATTTTNTTTTTNNGGCAGAATTCCTGAACCCGGTCNTAGGAAAGCTTTTCNCTGTACTNNCGGTAAAATCCGCATGTCTCCTGCTGCTCATGCACATCGCGGTCCGGAACCGTACATTCNGACACACCGGAAAATACGGAGTCNTANTACTCNTTTGCTCTCTTATACGCTTCCCCTTGCANNGCTTTTTCNTCGCTTACCGCAAGATCAAACTGGGTAAAGCTTTCCCCGACAGGCTCCTGCCCNTTCAATACNCNGTCAAGNTCCTCCGCAAAAACGGCAACGGAGGTTCCGTCACTGATAATATGATGGAANTCCGTCACAAGGTAAACATGNCTGTCTGTCTGATAGACTGCAAGCCGGTAAAGGGGACCGTTTTCCANATCAAANGGNTTCGCAAAGCTNTTGAAAAAGGTNTCAAACTCCTCCTCTGTNCCTNTCAGACATTCCACCGTAACCTCTCTGTCATCCTGNGGATACATAAAGGTATCTCCGCTTTCCTCGGTACAAATTCTGCATTTNACGGCAGGATGGGCATGGATCACCCGTTTTACGGCTTCACACAGNTTCTCTANCTCNGTCCCNGCCTCCAGCGCAAAATATCCCGGAAGATTNTAAAAGACAGCNTCGGGGTTCATCATGCATTCCACNTANATTCCAAGCTGTGTCTGGGTAAGCGGATACTTGTCGCGCTTCTCTGTCTCNGTGTCTCTTTCTNCGCCGGAAAGGAAGCTTTCCATCTTCTGTGCGGTATTGTACTCTTTNAGATCNTTNACGCTGACTGCCGCACCGAATTCCTGNGANAGAAGNACNACAAACTTTATTGCCGCAATGGAGGTAAGTCCTGCACTGTAAAAATCTGTNGTGATTCCAAATTCGTTGTGTCCGATCACCTGAGNNAGACAGTCACAGATCTTCTCCTGNACNTCATTTTCCGGNTTTGCCATATCAATGNTTTTTCTCTGCGGTGTCGGCANAGCGCGNTTGTTCACCTTCTGATTCTGGTTCAGNGGGATCTCATCNATCTGCATGGTAACTGCCGGAACCATATAGGGNGGCTTTGTTTTCAGAATAAATGCNTTTAACGCATCTATGTCTACTTCTTCGTCAGAGACNACGTAGGCGGCAATGTACTTTCCTCCGCCTGCCTCATCAAAAGCGGCAACTGTGGCATCCTTGATGCCTGGAAACTCCCGGATNATCTGCTCCACNTCAGACAGCTCAATCCGAAATCCCCGAATCTTCACCTGNGAATCCCGTCTGCCGATGAATTCGATGCACCCGTCGGGAAGGAANCGCACAATATCTCCNGTCCGGTAAATCCTGCCGTATTTCTCGTCGTCGGTGAANTTNTTTTTGATAAATACTTCCTNNGTCTGCTCCGGGCGGTTTAAGTATCCNCTGGAAACCTGCGGTCCCGATACCCACAGTTCCCCCGGCACNCCCGCCGGGAGACGGTTTCCGTGACGGTCCGCCACATATANCTTCACATTTTGAAGNCCTTTNCCGATCGGNACATTCCGNTACAGCCTGTCAACNTNAAAAAGGGTGATAAANACNGTACACTCCGTAGGTCCNTATGCGTTATGCAATTTATACTTGGGNGGNTCGATCGGTACAAGNGTCTCNCCTCCTACGGTGAGNTATTTGGGGTATTCACTGTCAGNNAACATATCCGCGTACTGCCTTCCAACCTGNGTTGTCATAAAGCTGTGGGTAATCCTGTTATCCAACAAATACTGATTGAGGGCAAGAAGNTCTANCCGGATATCCTCTTCGATAATATGAAGCTGGGCACCGCAGGTNAGAGCCGGATAAAGATCCATCATATTGGCATCAAANCCAAAGGAAGCGTATGCNGCGACACGGCTCTCCTCNGTCATCTGATAATAATTCTGAAACCAGCTGAAGAACGCCACAAGATTCCTGTGCTCCANCATAACTCCCTTGGGCACTCCTGTAGANCCNGAGGTGTAAAGAAGGATAAACANATCCTCCTTTGCCGGACTGTGAAGCGTCANCGTGCACTCCGGCAGATCTGCCATTNCATCCAATGTCAGTACCTGACCCTTGTAATCAGGCACAAGGGAAAGNAGNTCCTGATCGGCGATCAAAAGCTTTACCTTTGCATCCTCCATCATAAAGCTTAACCNCTCCGGCGGGTAGCTGGGNTCCANNGGCTGATAAGCCGCTCCGGCCTTTGACACACCCACTGCGGCAACNGGAAAATACTCGCATCTTGGCATTAATATGGATACCNCATCCTCTTTTCCTATGCCAAGAGACTGCACATACTGNCCGACCCGGTCTGTCATATCNCCGAACTGTCGGTAGGTGATNTNTTTATCNTTATANACNATCGCTGTCCGCTCCCCATATTTGGCAACTGCACGGTTAATGCAATCCACNACNGACNNACTGTCATCATAAGCAAATTCGCNCTGATGNAAGGATTCCAGNTCTTCTAAAAGCTCATCCGAAAGTATTCCCATCNTTGCAATCTCTTCCGTTCCCGATGAAATGCTCCTTTAACAGCGCATCAAAGGACTGGAACANNCGGTCNANNGTCTCTTTGCNGTAAAGCATTTTGTTNTATTTTNCCTTTACGGTAAGCTGCTTTTCTTCCNNNGAGAGGAAGACGCAAAGCTTCACTTCCATATCCTGATATTCCGAAAGGGAAAAGGAACCGTAAAAGGAAGGATCATCTGTAATAAGAGGAAGGGAGCGCATTTCAAATTCNGCGCATAANTCCTCAAAGCCTATCTCCATATGGTCTTTNCCGGCTTCCAGCTGNGCCAGAAGGGAGTCCATGTAAGTTCCAAGGCAGGTATCCTTCTCACTGCTCAGAAAAACAGGGATCANACGTCCGTCAACNGTTNCGCCNCCAAGAGATGCCGTGTTATTNGTATATTTCTCCCATAAAATAAAGCATACNGCCTTTGCCAGAGCCATCCGGTCTANTTTTTTGTCACTNCAGAATTTTTCAACTTCNGAACACACAGNGTCCGATACCNCATGGCTGTATTCNCCCTCCTCAAACCCCTCTGTTTCAAAATCCGCAAGGGGCGAAGAATCCACCTCGGAGTCAAGAATNATGTTTTTAAANTATGTAAAATCNTCANTTCGTTTANTCATGATACACCTCTTAATNTTCAATTACTTTGCNCGGATATCAAGTTTCTTGTCAAAGCCGGTCAGNTTAAAGACATCCATCACCTCACTGCTTACATTGATCACAGAAAAGCTTNCNTTNNCACTTTTCATNTTCTTATAAGCAGATACAACCTCCCGCAGACCGGAGGATGAAATATACTCCAGTTTTTCAAAATCCAGGACCAGTCCTTCAATACCTGANAGTCCCTCNACTTCTTTTCCAAGCTCCGGCGATGACTGTGTATCAAGCCATCCCTCCACAAAAAGAATCGCCACNTTGTTCTCCACTGTTTTTGTNATTGTCATACTTCTTCCTCCTTCAAATACTTNACTATTGTTAAAATATTTTTATTATCTCTGTACTCATAATNCGTCTTGTCCGCAAGATCAAAGGCAATCTGTCTGCCAAGTCCCCCAATCTGCGTATCTATNTCATAGCCGTCGATGTCAACGGTATTTTCAAGAGGATTAAAAGGTTTTCCGCTGTCACAGAATNTCATCNGTACCTCATCTGNTACTTCCANAGAAATCTCCACGCTTCCCTTTTCCTCTTCATATGCATAGGAACAGATATTTACAAATATTTCTTCCGCCGCAAGGCAAAGCTTCTTTTTTAAACGGTCCGGGATCAACCGGTTTTCAAGTATCAGGCTTTGTACCGTACCGAGATTCTTAAGTTCTGCCTCCACGCGNATNCTGGTATCCGGCAGGACCGAAAATGCAAGCATGGTGATATCGTCACTTTGCTGTGTATCCCTTGCNAAATCCTTTACCGCCTTCAGAACCGTTTCTACACACTGTTCCTGATCCTTCTTTTCCAAAATNTCCTCCAAACGACCGATTCCAAAAAATTCTTCNTTACGGCTGACCGCCTCATTCACTCCGTCTGTATACAGGAATACCGTATCCCCNTCCTTTACCGTGNTCTCTTTCTCCCCGTATTCNTCATCCTCAAAGATGCCCACNGTCATCCCTTTTGCATCATCAAGGGTTCTTAAGGTATCTGAGATCAGATAGGGTGGATTGTGCCCTCCGTTTGCATAGATAAATTTATGGGTATTGCTGTTATAGATACCCACAAACGCGGTCAGAAACATCTGCTCCGGATTATTCACAGACAGGGCGTTNTTGGTGTGGAACAAAATCTCCGCGGGGGAATATCCAAGCTTTGCATACTGCCTTACCACAGTGATCGCCCGTGCCATAAACAGGGCAGCCGAAACTCCCTTCCCTGATACNTCTGCGATCACTNNNCAGACNGTATCCTCTGNCAAACAGAAATAATCGTAAAAGTCACCGCCCACATATTTTGCCGGAANCATGACCGCCGCCAGNCTTATGCCCGAATTCTGAAAATGTCCCTCCGGCAGAAATCCTCTCTGAATATTTTTTGCAATGTTGATCTCTGTCTCCTGNCGGTGCTTTTCCTCCGTAAGTTCATTGATATCTTTTACATACCTGTCAATTTCTTCCGCCATATAATTAAAAGACTCTGCCATCTGGGCAAATTCGTCGCTGCCCCTTATTTCCATCTTCTCAAATCCCGCCTGCCGGTCCGCAACGAAATTCTTCATCCGCCGACTGATGATCTCTGCCGGCTTTAATACGCTTATCTTTAAAATAACCGCCAGCATCCCCAGAACAAACACAAAAGAGNCAACCACCGCCCCAAACATGATCTGGTATCGTTTNAAAAAGATCTGGAATGCTTCATCCATGGATACGTCCGCCCCTACAAGGGCTGACACATTCCCATTTTTATCGTATATGGCACTGTAAGCCGTCANAACATGTCCGTATTTGTTGTCTGTCTCNTCCACGTTCTCTGCANCGCNGCCGCTCCATGCCTGACNCTCTGACTCNGTTAAAACATACTGCACAACAGTNCCCGGAACACGCTCTGTCATGGCCAGAGACTGGCTGTTTTCCCCGTACAGNACCATAACAAAGGTAATGGTNTCCTGCTCCGTATCCGGGATATAGATNTACAGGTATTCCANATCGTTCGTCTGGCANAGCTCCTGCAAAATCCTTTTGTAATAGNCCNCATAGCNTTCATCNGTCTTGAGNTTNTTCATATCCACGCCATCCANTAAGTCNGCCGCCACTGCNGCCGATGNCTTTGCNTANGCGACNTAGTTCTTATGTACGGTCCGGTAGACGGTNGACATGCCAAGNCCAAGGAGACCCAGATCCGTGACAATCAATACCGCCGCAATTGTAATCAGTATTTTGGCCGTGATAGACCTTTTCAAAATTTTNCCTCCTTAATTTACAAGTANCTGTCGAGACTNTCTCAANNTATAGCATGCAATAACCGGTCAAGAAAATGGNTAATNTGTCATAATTCAACCTGAAAATGCATTGAATCGACAGTCCGTCTCAGATCAGCCCCCGGTTCTTTGCCTCACTTACTGCCGCTGCNTTCCCGCTGACNCCAAGCTTCCGGTAGGTTTCTTTACTGTGGTATTTGACTGTATTNNCNGTAATNTCAAGGAGNGTCGCAATCTCACTCGTCTGATAGCCCTCCGCCTGCAGACGGAGAATATCCAAGGCATTTTTTGAGAGCACAACATCCCCGTCCGTTTTCTCCTTCAAATACGACGGATAAAGTTTTTCCATTTTCTCGCACTCCCGGATCACCTGCTTTCGGTACCCTTCATCCTTCCACTGGAAATTTCCCGTTTTGAGCAGTTTAAGGACCACTCCTCCTTCTCTGGAAAAAATCCTTACAAAATGGTATTCCTCTGCCTGTGTGATACATTCCTGTAAAAGGGACTGCCAGTCCTTTTCTTTCATGCGGTACCTGACCACCGCAAGAAGAAGCTTCGTCTCCATGGCAATATAATTCCTCTTCTGCACATCTGCATAATAAGCCATCTTCTGAAGAAGCCCATATGCCTTTTCATATTTTCCAAATTGGATATAGCACCGTATCTTTGTTAGATAGCGTAACCGCTCCAGCGAACAGAAGTCCGTATTCTCATCCGGTGCCATCTCCATCCATTCTAAAATCTGTGGAACCTTTCCCTGATACAGTAAAATCCGGCACCGGAGCGCATAAAGATTGGGAAGGAGCTGTGGCGCTTCCTTTTCTACACACTGGCGGAACCCCTCCAGAATATCCTGTGCATCCTCTCCGTGCCCGTTCAATACCGACAGCCATACAAGAATTCCCACGGCAACAAATACCTGCTCCATCTTGCCTCCGGTCTCTGCCTGCATGCGCCCTTTCTCCGCAAGAGATACTATCTCATAGCTGTCCATGCCCTTCTCAAAATAGCTCTCTGCAAGGGCAATGCTTACCAGTCCCTTTCCATATTTTCCCAGGACAAATTCCACGATCTTTCCAATGCCGGCTGCCAGCTCTTTGTCCCTTTTACTCCACTCACAAAAATCCTTACCCCCGTTCATTACGGAGGGCAGATTTGAGGTGACAGACAATTCCGGCAAGATGGCCTTCCCGTCCTTTAACAGAGAACCTGTATGTTTTAAAATATCTACCATCTTCACTATGCCTCTGTGGGGAAGCCCGATATCCAGGTATAAAAGGCGGTTCTTCGCCTCCCGTCTTGCACTTCCCTCACTTTCTGCCGCAAAGTCCTCCAGCATCTGATACCACCGCTCGCTTTCCTCCGGATTCATCAGCATGGAATGAAGCATGCTCATGCACGCCATCAGAACAGGGCTTGTGCGGATATCCTCCTCCGGCAGTGAAAGATAATAGTGCCGCAGTTCAAAGTAATGACCGCTTGCAGGATTTTCCCTTGCATTGGATATCAGCAGACGAAAGATACTTTTCTCATCTCCTCCCAGCTCATGCATCCGAAGAGCATTGGGAATGTCTCCGTATGCCTCGTACATATGCCCTGCGTTATAATAAATTCTGGCCACCTGAGTCCGGTCAAATTTCCGTTCCAGATATCTCCGAATAGCATCCCTCCGGAAAATAAAATTACACTCATATATCCCATCCTCTTCCTTAAAAAAATTCCCGGTCTCCATAGCCTTTTTCAACAGCCTCTGGACATTATTCCTTCCCGTGACCATCTGTGCCATCCGAACATCAAACCGCTCCACCACCGACATCGCCGTCGCTAACTCCTGAAGCTCCGGGTCCCACTGATCGAAAATATAGAACAGGTAATTCCACATGTCACCGATTGCCTTCTTCACGTCTCCTCCAGCCAGTGCCACAAAACGGAGCAACAAAGGACTCCCGCCGGCGAGCTTCCAAATCTGTTCTGCCGTCTCCGGGGTAAGCTCAATATCCCACTTCTCAAAATAGGCGTCCTGCTCCGTACGGTCAAGCCGAAAATCCTCCTCNCCGATAATGAGAAAGGCACTCTCCATATGGATTGGCATAAGCCATTGAGGAATTCTGCACCGNGAAATNAGAATCAGCCACACATCCTTTCTGACNGACAGGACNCGAAGTCTCTTCGCATATTCCTCCCTCTGNCTCTCTCCNNAAATCTCNTGCAGATCATCCACCACCAGAATATGGGATTTTCCATCCTCNAAAACTTCCAGTTCTTCCGCACGGTTNTCCCTTGCTGAATAATAGCTGTAACTTTTCCGTCTGAGCATATCCTTTACAAGNGCCGTTTTNCCGCTTCCTGTAATGCCGTACAGGTAGACCGTCTGCCCCATTCCCCGAGCCAGCCTAAACTTTTTTTCTGCCTCCTTGGGACGGATATATCTCTCGTCCGCAATACTCTCTTTTTTTGTGGTCATNGTTGTATACGCTCCTCTGNTATNGTGATGCTAGTCCGCAAGGTTACTCTTTCTATCTATTTTACCCTATTTTTTATAAATTGGAACTATCCGCACGGGTAGTTTCGCTGCNATTCNCTTCANTAGAATAAGTTTTCAGTTGAGTAACCGGCAGGACATGATATACTGTTATNNAGAAAGGAATCANACNACANTGAAACNANCGANAAAAANNNTANCCGCNCACANNCTCTTGCTGCTCNTNTTATCCGGCTGCGGAANTNCCCNGACAGANNTTCCGACTTCCGAAGAAGCCAGCTATCAGGAAGCATATAATGAGCCANATCTTCCCACCATAGAAGATNCTACAGAAAATATAGNNTTCTCTACAGAAGATACNGANNTCTCTATCGAAGANACAGAATTCTCTACAGAAGATACGGAAGCCTCCATGTCAAANCTTCTTCGGACAAGCATCCTGCCGGTNGGCACCACCATGTATGTCTGGGGCGGCGGATGGAACGAGGAGGACACAGGCTCCGGCATTGAGACNGTCACCATNGGNNTAAGCCCCACATGGGCNGANTTTGCCGCTNTGCAATCNTCGGNATATGANCAGCGNAACACNCGCTACCAGATCCATAACGGNNTNGACTGCTCCGGCTACATCGGATGGCTGGTNTACAANACNTTCCACACCGAAAACGGAGAANCGGGATATGTCTGCAANGCANCAANNATGGCNTCNACTTTTTCTTCCTACGGATGGGGAAGCTATATCTANGCCGGTGATGNTTCNGACTTTCNGCCGGGAGATATTTGCAGTATGAAAGGNCATGTATGGATGTGTCTNGGAAAATGCTCTGACGGAAGNGTGCTTCTGGTGCATTCNAGNCCGCCCGGNGTACGGATATGCGGCNCCNAGCTATCAGACGGCTCCACAAGNCAGGCANTCNCNCTTGCAGAAAATATAATGGGTACCTGTTATCCCGACTGGTATAACAGATACCCTGACTGTGCCGTTCCCTATTCTTATCTAAGNTCCTCCTCTAAAATGCGNTGGAATAGCAGCACCCTGAGTGATGCCGAAACATATCAGGGGATGAGTGCAGATGAAATNGCAGAAANNNTNTTTACCGCAATTTCCATGCCAGATCATTGAGGAACAGTTCTTTTTCCAACGCCTCAACCGTGGTATCTTTGGTGATATGAANAAATTCGATATCCATCATTCCTGCCCAGTCTTTCATCTGCTCNGCNNTCACATCNTANCTNAGNACGGTGTGATGNGCNCCTCCGGCGGTNATCCAGCACTCCAGACCAACGGNAAGGCTGGGTTNGGCCTTCCACATCACTCTTGCCACCGGCAGATTGGGCATCGGCATGATCGGCTTGACGCANTGAATNTCCTGACAGATCAGACGCAGACGTCCACCCATATCGATCAGNCTGACCACTATGGCNTCGCCTGCCTTGCCCTCAAAGACTAAACGNGCAGGATCTTCCCTGTCACCAATCCCCAGCGGATGAACTTCAATGCGNGGACGTCCTTCCGCCACACTGGGGCANACCTCCAGCATNTGCGCNCCAAGGCTGTACTCNTTNCCCTTTTCCAGATGATACGTNTAATCCTCCATAAAGGCAGAAGCTCCGTTGCCNTTTTCGCCCATGGCTTTGAGNATGGCTGTCATAGCTGCAACCTTCCAGTCTCCCTCNCCCCCATAGCCNTAGCCCTGAGCCATCAGATGCTGAGAGGCAAGNCCNGGCAGCTGGCGCATCCCGTACAGATCCTGAAANGTATTCGAGAATGCCATGCATCCCTCCGCATCCATCATCTTTTTCATNGCGATTTCTTCTCTCGCCTGATAACGGACGGTATCCATGTCGTCCGTAGCAAAATCATANTCGGAGGAGTAAACNTCCATGAGCGCATCNATCTCTTCCTCGGTGACAGCATCCATGGTTTCCACCAGTTTNCCNACNGCCCANGTGTTNACCTGCCANCCCAGTTTGGTCTGAACTTCAACCTTATCTCCNTCNGTGACNGCCACCTCACGCATATTNTCACCGAAGCGCATCACTTTCAGATNCTTGGAATATGCANCACCTACTGCGGCACGCATCCAGCTTCCCAGCCGCNGCTGNACNTCCTCATCCCNCCAATAGCCGGCAATGACCTTTCTTGGCATGCGAAGTCTNGCAGCAATNAATCCGTGTTCCCTGTCACCGTGGGCAGCCTGATTCAGGTTCATAAAATCCATATCGATCTCATCGTTTGGTATTTCCCTGTTATACTGAGTCGCAAAGTGGCAGTACGGTTTCTGCAGATTTGCCAGACCGTTGATCCACATTTTGCTTGGACTGAATGTGTGGCACCATGTAATGATACCCGCACAGGTATTATCATAGTTTGCTTCTCTGACAATGTCCGTGATCTCCTTGTTGGTCTTAGCGGTAACCTTATAGACCAACGGATAAGGCAGACATNTGCTCAACTCCTCCGTCATTTCTCTGGCACGNNCCTCGACAGTTTCCAGAACTTCCGGACCGTAAAGGAACTGGCTGCCTACCACAAACCAAAATTCATAGCTTTTCATCCCCATATACACGCTCTCCTTATTCTTTCTGATCATTTTTAGTGTTTTGATTTCCACACCTAATTATATCAGTTGANNGAAAGCTAGTCCAGTCGGTCCTGNCAAATTGTTCNGTCACTTTGTNAAAAGNGTTCTCTCCANCTCCTCCATGATGTGTATCAGATCACGGATATTCCCNTTTTCTTCAATTGTTCTTCGCAGATGCTCCATAACCTCGTAATATCCTACATGGTCCGGCACCAGNCCGTCGAGCATACCCGGATACTGCTCCTGCAAATTATCCAAAATNCTCTTTACAAGCTGCTTGTTCAGTATCCTGCCATAGTTCTCTCTGCACAGTCTGACTGCATCGTCAATAATAGTGTAATATGTCTGNACATCCGTCTCTGANTATTCCTGTTGCTGCAATACCCGGTCATAGGACACGATACGGGCTTCGTTCTCCTTAAGTTCTTCTGCATCCCGAATCCTGATNATNGGAAGAAGCATTCCNGTGGCAGCTGCAAGTTTTTTTCGGCATTGATTCACGTAGTCTGTTTTTAAGCCTTCCGTAATACAGGAGATCATGCCGACTCCCACCTCTATCAGCAGCGGCTCTGCGATCAGATTCTGTTTGATCTCCCGCTCTGCCGCAGTATCCTGATTCTCACAAAAAGAAACCGTTTCAATTCCCAGCAGCACATCTGCATGGACCTCTAACAGTCTACAGATATCAGCGATCAGAGTGACATCGGGAACGCCTGTACCGCGCTCCCACTTGCTCACTGCCTGCGGGGTCACTCCGAGCCTCTGTGCCAAATCCTCCTGTGTCATGTTTCGGTCCTTTCGAAACCTGCTGATATTCTCACCGATCTGTTGCATCATTTTGATTTCCTCCCTCTGAATTTGATATACCTAAATGATATCTCATCAATCTCACGTTGTAAAACAACGGACTGTTGTGACGGGATTCAACTCATCTGACAGCTTTGCTTGATTTTCCCCTATTGCCATGCTATACTTTGACCGGAATAGGAATCCCTTCCTATCCGGCAGAAAAAATATAAAAGGAATGTTGAAATGGAACACGCACTCTCTTTTGAGGCACTTGATCTGCGGCTCGGAGATCATGCCCCTTTTTTAATTTCACTAACTGATGGACCGGATAACGAACTTCGGGTTGTCATTTCCCCAGCCGCAGTTGGAGAAGTTGGCGAAGGCAATCCCGTTGATACGGACATTTTACAGTGCAATACATTGCACTGCATTTTGTCAAAATGCCGTCCCATTACTCCCGACGAAAGCACTCTTTACGCCATTTATTTTGAAAACTATATTGTTTATCAAACCCGCAACGAGTCGTACGCCTCTTATGACGCTGAGGAAATCCGCTCCGGTACATATCTCATTACTTTTGAAAAATCCAAGCTGCTTGAAAGCCTTTGCACGATAACAGACGCGTTCAGATCAAATGACGGCACCTGTTATCCGGGTGACTGGAAGCATTATGGCATCTACACACAAAACCATGTGATTGATGTCATTTCCCACTGTCCGCCGGTCATATCATGCATCCATAGCTGCACTCCAACTTTATGATAACTTGCACTTTTTGAAAATAATGATAAAGATAACTGCTGCAATAAAAATATTCATTACGATAACACCTACGTTTCCCACATTAAGCTGCAAGCTGTTTATTTGGCTAAACATACGGCTAATCTGCTCGGAATATATAACCCTTGCTATTTTTTCAATCGTGCTATTAAACAACGACAACATGGGAACAAAAGCAAAAACCACCATAACAGGTACAGCTATCGAAGTCGCCATCATTTGTGTTTTACTCCAGATGCCTATGATTGCCCCTATCAGCAATGAAGTCAAAATACCTATTGCCATAATACACATAAATGCAATGCCTGCTTGCAGATTGTATCCACCTGCAGTACAGATCACAATACCTCCGAGCATACAGGCAAACCAAACATAGCTGCCAATCCCTAACAGAAATTCATACGGCTTTACATTGGACATTATCAATACGCGCAGCGTGTTCTTTTCTTTCTCCTCTGATATGATAGACGCTATACTCGTTAATGGCGCCATTCCTATGTACATAGTAGCAAACAGATTTACAAAGAAATTTTCCGGCATTTCCTGCATCTTTATTGCATTGTTCATAATCAATGTCATTATAGGGAACATGACAAACTGAATTAATACCGTCTTGTTCCTCAGTGTATCTTTTAGCTGTTTTTTGAAAATTGCTGCAATATTGTTCATGTCACTCTAATCCCCTTCCTGTAAGTTCAATAAAAGCAGTTTCAAGTGTCGGTTCTGTAGAATGGATAGCATCGATCATGTTTTTTTCGAGATAATCTTTTACTGCCGAAGCCGAAGTGCTATTGTTTTCCAACATTATCTCTCTTCCGTCCTTTAGCGTTATATGCAGCTTATTCAAGTGATTATATTTTCTGCATATATCTGCCGGCTTTCCATATTCTATAATGCTGCCTTTGCTCAGCAATATCACATAGTCGCAAAGGCTTTCTGCTTCAAACATATTATGTGTTGTAAGAAAAATAGTAGTTCCCTTCTTCTTTTGTTCCACCAAAATGTTATGTATTTCTTTTGTTGTTGCAGGATCAAGCCCGGAAGTCGGTTCGTCAAGAAAAAGTATTTTTGCATCGTTCATCAATGCTCTGGCTAATGAAAGCCGGTTTTTCATGCCTTTTGAAAGTTTTGAAACGGCTGTATTGCGCGCTTCATACAGACCAATACTTTTTAATGTGTCAATGATCGTGCCGCGGGAAACATGATAAATATCTGCATAAAAAGACATATTATCATAAACAGACAGACGGTCATACAGACCATAGTTATCCATCATTGCACCGATCTGCTCATGTTCCAGCGCAGTTAATTTTCTTGTGTCTTTTCCGAGGAGCTCTGCAACTCCACGATCTTGCCAAAGCTGTCCCGTCAGCAGTTTTATAAGAGTGGTCTTTCCTGCTCCGGATGGACCTAATAGCCCAAAAATATTTCCATTTTGCACTTCAAAAGAAATATCATTTAAAACCCAGTTGTCTGTAAATTTGATAGAAAGATTATTTGCTGTTATTGCATAACTCAATTTTTGTTTCCCTCCTTTTCTTTCAAACGCCGCAGTGCTTCCTCCATACGCTTGTTTTCAACTTTTTCCTTAATTATTAATACGAAACAGCTTCCAAGAAACGATAGTCCAAAGCAGACCAGAAACATTGCCCATGGCTGCCACATATTTACAGGGAACCAGTTAAATATGATTATAAAAGCAGCAATGATCATTACTATAAAAGTTAACATACAAATTGTTCGCAGCCAAATAGGCATTCTCTGTATGATCACATCTGTAAAGAACACGAAGCGCACCCCTGTTATCAGAACAGAAATACATAAAAACTGTAACGCAATTCCCACGGAAATACCTTGTTCTCCAAGTTCAAAGAGTGCCGAGAAATCCTTTGCAGCGTTTCCAAAAAACAGACAGAAAATATTCAGAACAAACATTGTAAATCCGAATATGATCATCACCTGTGCCAAATAGTCAAAAATTGTTTTCTTTTCTTCCATTTATACCACTCCCAATCTTTTTTTCAATTCATCAGCATACTGCCTTGAAGCTATGATCTGTTCCCCATTTGACATTGTAATACGAATTTTTCTGTTAATCTCGGCTTTCAAAGATTGTACATTTTGCAAATGAATAAGAAATGATTTACTTACACGGAAGAAACCATACTCCTCAAGCTGCTGCTCTAATTCATAAAGCCGAAAATCAGACTCGTACATTTCATCAGATGTGTAAATAAAGCATTTTCTATCCACACTTTCTATGTAAATGACTTGTGTGATATCAAGCAGGTAAGTTTCATCATTTTTCTTTGCCATCAGTTGATGGTTCATCATTCGCAATGTTGCCAGTATTTTCTCTATATCCGGTGTTAATTGCTTACAGGTAATGGAGATACTTAAATCTGTCGCTTTTTCATCAACCAAAATCTCTATCTTCAAAATTCCACCGCCTTTCAAAACCAAATATAATCAATTTCCTTACCATATCAATTACCGTAAACATATGGTGCCCTATTTCCAACATAAGTTGCCACTTATCCATAAATATACTTTTGCTTATAAAAAGGACAGCTATAAACCTATTTGGGTTTATGGCTGTCCTTGTGCTGATCAACTACATCTCCAAAGATTCTGCATTTAGCAGAAAATCATACACGTTCATCATCAGTATTCCGTCCTCATTATAGAACGGCCTCGGTGTATTCGAGGTAATCACGATTTTCTTAAAAGAATCACGGATTTTCAAAAGCGGCCGTAACTCCTTTTCTGTTTTTTCTTCGGTTTCAAGAAGATATGCAGATTGTATATAATACTTCTTTGAACCTTTACTGCAAATAAAGTCCACCTCCAATTGCTTCTTGACCGCCTTTGCATTCTTTCCATTTTCAACGATCGTCAGATTGCCTACATCCACACTGTAGCCGCGCATACGAAGTTCATTGTATATTACATTTTCCATAGAATGTGTCACTTCCATCTGACGAAAGTTAATTCGTGCATTACGAAGTCCCATATCCATAAAATAATACTTCAGCGGCGTTCCTATATAAGACCTACCCTTAATATCATATCTCTTAGCCGATTCCACTAAAAATGCGTCTTCCAGATACTCAATGTACTTTGTGATAGTAGTGGCAGTAATTCTGGAATTGCCCACACTCTTAAATGTGTTTTTCAGTTTATTCGGGTTAGTGAGAGAACCAATTGCAGAAGAAAGAATATCGAGCAACACTTCCATCTCACCGACATTTCTGATTTTATTGCGCATTACAATGTCACGAATGTAAGTTTCCTTAAACAGATTTTCTAGCAATGCCACTTTCTGTTCTTCCGTGTCTGCAAGAACAACCAACGGGATTCCGCCGTATGAAACATATTCATTCCAACCGTCATACTTATTCCCGTCATACACAGACATAAACTCTGAAAAGCTCAGTGGATACATATGAATCTCATCACCCCTGCCGCCAAATTCCGTAGCAATGTCCCTTGACAGAAACTTTGCATTACTGCCGGATACATATATGTCACAGTTCTTCTTATCCGCAAGCCCGTTCAGCACACTGACAAATTCTCCAAGCATCTGAACCTCATCCAGCAGGATATAATATTTTCCATCATCCTTAAGCTGCTCCTTTATCCACGGATAGAACACCTTGGGGTCACGGTATTCCATATTGTCAAACAAATCAAATGCCATCTCGATAATATGGTCAGATGCCACTCCGTTCGCAACCAAGGCATTTTTAAAAAGCGTACGCAGCAAATATGACTTTCCACATCTTCGAATACCGGTCACAATTTTTATCAAACCATTATTTTTACGTTTTATCATTTGTTCCAGATAATAATCCCTCTTAATCTCTACTTCCATCAACCGGTTCCTTTCTAAAAGAAATTTTGGTTAGTTTTTTCCATTTTTTCTTTTATTATACCAATAATATCTTGTTTTACAAGTTATAAAAGATATTTCGGTTAGTTTATTCCATTTTTTCTTTTATATAAGGATTGAAAAACAGCCGGAGACAACACAATCTCCGACCTATTAATATTATATTCCGGCAAAGAACCATTTACTTTGTCCTGATATTTTATATCTGCATTTGACTGTGCAAAACAACCTATTTTGACATATGAACGCAACAGTATCAAAATATCAAGGAGCTATGCCGCTTCATTCCGCTTCCAATCTATTCGGTGAAGAATACAGGTTTAATTTATTATCAATATAAGTTTCTACAATACTGACAAAATCATGCGCATGTTTTAGTTGAATTTCTGAGTCTGCCTTTGAGGCAATGAAATTATCAAGCGGCATAAAGTATGATTCCTTCCTCTGCTACATTCTTATAGAACGGAGAGAGATTTCTCCAATCCTCGTATTCCTGATAACTAATATCTACAACAGATAACACCTTTAAATATTTCAATGAAAAGTCTGTGTTCCTCTTGCAACAGAACCATATAACACAACCGTTTTTAATTTATCACCATATATATGTTGCAAGGATTCTGCCAGTTCTGCTAACATTTTCATTATATTTTCATCTTTAATCTTTTCCACGTATCAAATCTCCCTGTTTACACAAATAGTATTACAAACCCATAATTATCTATAAGTATTTTACCCTGGAACAAATTAATGTACAACTAGAAATACCGAAAATATTTTCACACTGTCTCTTCATTCACATTTCCTACTGTCGAGACATAACGTGCTCTTGCCCAAAAATGTCTGTCACCATATTGAGCTCGATATTCTTGATGTCTATCAAACAGCATTAGTGTACGTTTCCCCTTTAGGTGCGACATAAAGCCAAAACCAGAATTTATGGTTTTCTTGCAAGTTGCAAATCGATGGTATCATACAATGTAATCGAACCACCATGACTATTTATTACATCCTCAATCTTTGAAAAAAATTCCTTTCTTATACTTTCCTCAATTGCAATATGATCAGAATATGTTCCGAGCAATGTACTATACTCATTTGCCGAAAAAATTCGTGTTCTATGAAACAGGGCATATTTTATATCCACGAAACCATATTTTTCGGCGATTCTTGCTCTTTGTATAGCTTGTTCCTCGTTATATTCTGTTGGCACTTCCTGTTTCTTATTATAGAATTTATAATAATACTCACCATAAATTCGATCTATTTCCTCCGAAAGCGGTAAATTATCTTTGGCGCGGTAAGGGTGATTGGCAAATCGCGCAAACGCACCACCACGTTTCAGCATAGAGAACACTTTTGTATACCCGATGTTCTCAGGCACCCAATGGAATGCTGATGCAGAATAAACCAAATCATATGTATCATCTAAAAAATTCGTATCCTCAAATTTGCTTGTTATGATAGAGAAATTAGAATATTCCTTAAACTTTTCTTTACACAATTCAGAAAGCTGCTCACCATATTCGACAGCAGTCAGATTACATTTCGTTTTCAAAAACGGTAATGTTGCTTGACCACCGCCAATTCCTACCTCTACTGCATAACAAGACTGGTCAGGAGTAATATAATCGAATATCATTTTATAAAGTTCATTAGGATACCCAGGACGAAACTTCTCATAGGTAGACGCCACCGTATTAAATGTCCACTCCAAACCTTTGACTATCATCGCAATGTCCTCCTATAAACTTGAAGTTACCGTTATTCTCTTACCATTCGAAAAAATGTATCTGTTCCAATCCCAGTTGTCAATTCGTACTGTTCTCCGTCAACATGAAACCCCGCGTTTTTATAACACGTTACAGCTCTCATATTCCAAGTACGCACTTCAAGATACAGCGGTTTTTCGGGATATAACCGTTTTGAAATGTGGTATGCCTCCTCCAACATCCTGCGGCCATAATGTTTCCCGCAAAGTATAGGATTGACGCCAATGCCTATAAAAATTTCTGTATCTTTCTCTAAAATATTCACAAAGCCAACAAGCACATCACCATCCAGAAAGGCAAAATAGTTTTTCTCGTGCTTGGGATTCATAAAACCTTGCTGCTGCACTTTCATTATATCATAAGGTGGAAGATTGTATAGTTTATACTCTCCAGCATAGCTCCAGTCACAAATCTGCCGTTTATCATCTTCCGTCAAATTTCTATATTTTAGTTGATTCATGAATATCTGTCTCTCCCACCAAATTTCGATTTGTTGAATTGTTCGATTCTAATATTTTACCACAACCACACACACAATTCCATTAAATTTTGCTTAATCTCTCTTTGTCTTATTCTGTTCAATCATCATCTGCCCTGCCCGTTCCCTCTGCTTGGTGCTGACCGCTCTCGGCTTTCGGTAGCTGACGTATGACTTCGGAAAGGAATAGGTCTTAGATACCTCGTCCTGCTCTGTCAGTTTGTATGTGTCGGGGAAGTCGGAATCAAGCTTGTCAAGTTTCCGCATGACCGCCTTCCTTATCCGGGGATATGACGGTTTCCCACGTCCAGGGCAGGATTTGTAAGTCCTCATAACGCCACTTTTTATAGTCCCCGTAATGGGCAGCGTCTGCAAGCTCCGCAAGGTGTCCCACGGACCAACTAACAAGGAAGCCTGTGCCCTCCATGTAGCCGTTCTTTCTTTCGTCTGCGCCGATTACAGCGGCTATACTCATAGCAACGCTCGGCTTTTCTGCGATTACTAACTGCATATAGATTTCCTCCTTTTTCTTTGCTGTATTAATAGTTGCTGTAAATAAAAAAGGTAGCTGATTTCCTGTTAGGATAAATCACTACCCAAAATAAAAATTATTTAGTTTTTCATATCCTCCTTGCACATCCCTTTTTATCTCACTATTTACTGAAAGTAGTCCGCAATCTTTTTCATCCTGCTCTCCTGCTTCACATGGAACGGACAACGGGCTTCGCAGTGTCCGCACTGCACACAGGCATCCGCCTTAATTTCCAAGTTACGGTAATGCTCTGCCGCCATAGAATCTCCATTTGTGGCAAGATCATAATATTTATTGATGATGCCAATATCAAGTCCCACGGGACACGGTTTGCAGTGATTGCAGTAAACACACTTCCCGACAGCATCCGCCGGGCTAAAGGATCCGATCACAGAGTAATCCTTTTCTGCTTCTTCTGCATCAAAAAATCCCAGCAAATGCTCCACCTGCGCCACTTTTGACATCCCCGGCAGCACTGTCAGCACCCCCGGTCTGTCCAACGCATATTGAATACACTGATACTGTGTCAGTGCTTTTCCAAAGGGCGATATTGCAGCATCAAGCAACTGGCCACCCGAGAACGGCTTCATCACAGAGATACCAATCCCTTCTTTTTCACAACGGCTGTAAATGGCAGACCGCTCGTCCACAGATCCTTTGGCATATTCTCCCTTTTGATAATCATAACCCGGATTTACCGAAAACATCAGCATATCCACAGATACATCGTCCAATACCCGATGAATTGTAGCCGGCGTATGGGAGGACAGACCGATATGCTTTACAACTCCCTGCTCTTTCATCTGCATCAGATATGAAAAGGCACCGTTTTTCCGGTATTCCTGCCAGTCAGACAGTTCGTCAATGCAATGTATAAAACCGTAGTTAATATAATCCGTTTTCAGCTGCGAAAGCTGCCACTCAATGCTGCGTCTGATCGTTTCACCGTCTGTACTCCAGCCATAGGTTCCCGAAGTATAATCTGCACCGAAATGGACCTGGTAAAACACATCTTTTCTTACCGCGCTAAGAGCCTTTCCAAAATAGGGAAAGGTCCTGCCTTCTGCCGTAGCAAGATCATAATAATTAATGCCGCTTTCATATGCTCTTTGTATCGTTGCAACGGCATCCTTTTCATCTGCTTCGGCTATGTAAGCGGTTCCAAACCCCAAAACGCTGATCTTGTCACCTGTTCGCTTATTAACCCTATACTCCATCTTTTTCAACCTCCATAACATTTACTATAGTCCAATATCCGTCATAAGCGTATCCTGTCTTTCCTATCAATAAATGCTCCGACTTTGCAAATCCTGCTCTCTGAATTGCCTTTATTCTTTCTACCGCATATATTGGGGCTTTCGTAATAATACCGTTGCACCCCAACATTTCAGAGATGTGCGGTGTTATAAGTGCTACAATGTCAAACAACATATCTTCTTTTTCATAGTCACTTCTTACATCGACTCTTAAGACCCCCATGTTATCAAATTCATCTTCGGAAACCCGTAAACACAACTCTATGGTTCCAATTACATTTGATACTGATTTGTCGACAATAGCAAGCCTGACGAACCAGCCATTTTCATATGACAAATTCCAAAAGTCAAGAGCTTCTGCCATTCTTTCCTTTGTTGCATAATAAAAATTATCTCCGTCACAATTATCGCTATTAAAAAATGGCAAAGCATTCTTGTCACTGTAAACCCTTAACAAATCATCACAATCTTCATTTACAGCCAATCTTAATAAAAATTTCTCGCTCTCCAGTGTAGGGCAATTTTCATAAATATTCATCTTTTCCTCCAGTGTCCTTTCATATTTTCGTTTAAAATTCTTTTACTTTTAAAATATTATCAGGATTGTTCTCAACCCGTAGAAATTCTGCAAAGCGCAGCATTTCTTTTTCAATCGTTTCGATCATACCGTCATCCGGTTTCATTCCCTCTTCCCACCACCATTTTTTTATCACAAATTCTCCTGCCTGACGAACCGGCTCCGCCTCAAATCTTGCAACAAACTGACCGTTATACAGCACAGGCAGCACATAATATCCGTATTTTCTTTTGGCGACAGGTGTGTACACTTCCCACCGATACNCAAAATCGAACAGTGCTTCGAGCATCTGCCGGTCCCACATGATATTATCTAACGGTCCGATAAATCTCGCATAACTGTCTGACATCTGATGTTCCGTATAGGTCTGCATATTCTTAGGAGTATAGAAAGTCTCATCAATTCCTTCCACCTGGATTTCATCAATCTTATTTTTTTCAATCAGCGTCTGAAGCNTAGCACTGCGCAGCTCATTTTCACCCACAAAATGCCCCTGCCATGCTCCTCCCGATTTGTTCCANATCAGACCGACACTNNGCAGCCGNCTCTCTATATACCATTCCAGAAACTCTTCTATTGACATATCTTGATCACATTGAAAATCTACGTCACCAAGCACACGTTCNGTCAGATCAAAATATTTCTGTGTNCCCCGTTTATCGGCAACACAGAATTCCCCGCTGTTAAATAAATAATCCAGNGCAGCNCTNGACAGNTTCTTCGGTCCCCAGCGGCTTTCCCGTACTTCTCCNATNGAAATATCTTTTGTCCCTGTCCTGCCGTGCTTCGCGACAAAATCCCTCACATCGTCTAATATATCCAATGCTCCCATTTGATTCCGGTATTGCAGNGTCAGNACCACNTGTTTTAGATGCTCGTCCCGGACAAACCGGAACCGTTCAAAATCTTTNGCNTTATAAATGCACATTTCTTTGTCGAATCCGTCAACCAGTTTGTGTTCTTCGTACAGCAGGCTGTAAAGGTCCTGCTCCTTATAATCCTGCACTCTCGCCTGCAATACTAAATCCGCATTTCTTGCCACAACATTTAGCGGGTCATACTGAATNCTGTGTATCCTCTGCATGATCTTTTCAGCGCCTGTTTTTCCGCACAGNGCNTCTGCTCCGTCCAGATTGTGATAGCGGCATAGCAGATGTCTTGCTTCTTTCCGTGNATATAACATGTTTTATTCTCCTTTCCGCATCAGTATAGCAAAAGGACTATGACACCATTATGTCATAGTCCGTTTACAAAATCAAATCTTTGGCGGAGTTTGTTTTCACTGGTCTGCCTGATACGCCCTTAAATCTCTAGTCAGTTTATTTGCCTCCCTCGACGCAACGAGCCAGTCAAATAAATGNACCAGAACATAAATCACAGCAATACTGACTCCAAANCCAAACAGAAGCAATGGCTCCANCTGACTCAAACTATTTATCCCAAAACAGATCAGAAATATGATCACTTCAATCAATGCCAGCTGAATCGCCTTGCGTATCAGTACCTCTTTTACGGAAAGCTCTCTCTCGGAATAGGTGATCCCGGCCGGCAGTAATGAAAATGCTGCATAAATCAGCGGAGCTAAAAATGCGTCATAGCCAAATCTCGCATCTCCATCGAAGATGCTGCCAAGTACAAAGATTGCCACATTTATCAATGTAGCTATCACAAAAAAATCTTTTGCTATGTCCTTCAAAAATTCTTTTCTGCTCATACTAATTTGCCCCCTCTGATTTTATCCTTTAACAGCGGCACATATTTTCTGGAAATAATAANTTCTTCCCCATTTCTCAAAGTCGCAAGAAAACGACCGTTTAATGCCGGTTTCACCGACTCCACCTTCATAAGATTCAGCACAACAGATTTAGACACTCTTAGGAATTCCCTGCTCTCTAAAAAACGTTCTAACTCATACAGCTTTTGCCTTGTTTCATAAACTTCATTTTTGCAGTAAATGTACACTCTGTTGTCCACAGATTCTATATAAAAAATTTCGGTGACCGGGATCTCATATTCGCTGCCGTTCATGCTTCCTGTCAGCTGGCCCTGCCTTGTTTTTACAAAACTGATGATATCCCGGACACGTTCATCTACTTTGTAGCAATAAATTGCCACAAGCTCCTGCTCTTGATCTGAAATTTCTTTGACCTTGATTTTCATGACTTTATTCATAACACTCTTGCAGCGTTATCTCTCCTTCATCTTTTAGATAATAGTTGTAATATTGCAAGACAATCTCATTGGTCTGACGGATGCAGGATTCGCTGTCAATGCTCCCTGTTCCCAACATTCCTGCCAATAAAGGAGAAAACAGCGGAAGGTCTGTAAAATTCATGTGACCGCTTCCCGCAAAGTAAGTGTTCCTTCCGTCTTTTGCGTTTTCAAGAACCGCNACATTCACATAATCTGTCCCATATTCCACAGATGTCTGGTGATGTTCTTCATTATCAATTGCGAGCAAAGGCACAGGATAAGGTTCTTCATTAACTGTCCTTTCACCAAGCATTGTTCCGTCCAGGTCAATTACAGCGTCGATGTCATCTCTTGTTCTTCCCAGTTCCACAGACGACGCACCGCCCAGCGAATGACCCATGACACCGATTTTCTCTGTGTCAGCCATGGAAATAACTTTGAGAATTTCATCTTTGTCTTCCGGTTCCTTCGTGTACCATTCATCGTTCAGGCTGCCGCTGTCCTTCGCTGTCTTGATAGAATCTATGGCAAAATTCATATCTTCTGTACGGATCGCAAGCCATTTCGAAGACATTTCGATTGTCTCATCCAGTGAAGTCGTGTCTTCATTTGCATACTGTACCTCCTGCAGGAATCCCATATCCACGATAATCGTCTTTCCGCTTGTATCTTCAGTAAAAAAGGAGTGATAGGGATGCTCCACACTTACAACCACATAGCCGTTNGAGGCAAGCTCCATATANGTGGATGTGNTGCTCTGATAGTATCCGAATGCACCGTGGGAAAATACAACAAGCGGAAATTCCCCTTCTCCCGTATCCGGATAATAAATATAAACAGGAACTTCTCTCTTTGACCCATCCTCTTCAAAGCTTTCTACTCTGCTGTCATCTACAAGGATCGCATGTACCTGCTTCACCTGATATTCCCCTGTGGTATCAATCCCTTGATATCCTGTAAACACAAATGCAGGTATCATGGCGAAGAAAAATAAGGCTAACGAACCGGCTAATCTCCATATTATGCTGCCTGTTTTCAGTATTTTGTTTTCCCCGTTTCTTTTGCACAGCCAGAAAATCAGCGCAAGTATAAATCTGATGACCAGCAGAGAAACACACAGCGCAAACCTGAAACCGAAATGAACCGCCGGCAACAGCATAAAAAGGAAAAAGGATATCAATTCAATCCCTCTTACAAACATTCTTTTCTGATACCATACTCCCCGATCTCTTCCGTCCATAATCGTATATACGGAAAAAGCAATCTCCAATACAAATAGCAGCAATAAAAAAGCAACTTCCATCATATTTTCCCCTTTCAGTTTTAATGGGGTGATTATATCGTTAGAGTTGATTCTTTTCAATGTGATCACATGTAAGATGCAGAAAAAGACTGCAAGATGCCAGATTATCTGTATTATATTTTGCTTCGATCATATACAGATTTCTAACTACCAGGTATTCCCGAAGAATACACTTTACAGATTCATAAGCATAACCCTTATGCTGATGCTGTTCACCGATGACATATCCGATTTCACCGATACCAAGCTGCATATACGGTATATCAATAGTGACATAACCGACACATTTTTGACTTTCTTTTTCAACAATTACCCATGCATTACCGTTTTGGGTTAAAGCTCTGACAAATGATGTCATTTGGGTTTCCTGCATTGGATAGCCATATACATATTTCCCTAAATGTTTGTCTTTTCCCCAGCCCTCTAAACAGGAAGATACGTCTTCTATCTCAAAATTGCGCATCAAAAGTCTTTCTGTTTCAAACATAATTTTCCTCCACAGGAAGTTTTGTTTAAATGATACACCATAACAATCATATTTTCCAGCATATCTCCGTAAAAATCAGAAATTCAAACTGCCGGAGCATCCGCTCCGGCAGTCCAGTTATTAACACGTTATTCTCCTGCAACCTCACATGTGATCCGTGCGACTCCCTCGCTATGATATGTCTCCGGTTCATAAGCAATCGTCTGGATCATAATGGTATCTCCCGCGGCAAGTTTCCGATTGCATTCCACCTCACCGATGTACTCTCCCGGATGCAAAATGCCCGTCTGCGCGATCTTCTTATCATCCAGATACACGCGCACCAGAAACCAGACGGTATTCCCCTCCTCATTTGCCACATTCAGATGCAAAACCCCGCCACTGTAGACAGGCACTGTGTCGATCCCGACAATATACCCCTCTTTGACCGGAAGTGTCTGATAAGAGTTTGCCGCGGCAGGCTCGCCCGCCATGGCGGCAACTTCATGCTCCGGCGCGCGAAACGTGCGGTAGCCTTGCGTAAAGCGAATGTATCCAAACGCTATGCCAATGCATAAAATGACAACAAGGCTTGTGACAATCCCGATTTTCTTTTTTCTTCTTCCTGCCGTTACGCATTTTTTCCGTTTCATGTCTCATCACCTCTATTCAATCTCAACGGTAATCGGTACTGCAGAATCTATCATGCCCTTTTCCCCTGTATCATGATGATAAAAGGAAAACGCCATCTTTGCCTCGTAGCTTCCCGCCGTAAGTGTGATTCCGTCCGGCGGCGCAAGTGTCAGATTCTCAATATGATAACCCACGGGAATACGTCCGGACCGGTAAACCTCCACGTCCCTGCCGCTGCTGTCCGTCATATACAGCACAACCACAAAATCGTAGTTGGCTCCTCTGTCGGGGTTTTGGATCACATACGGCTCACTCTTTGCCGTTAATGTCCCAGCATCGACTTTGAGGATCTTTGGCACTTCGTAGCTTGCCTTGTTCTCGTTTGTGCGCTCTCTCCTTCCAAAATCCTCGTTCGGAATGATCGACGCATCCTCCATGACAGGAACGTAGTCTTCCGGCGGCAGAGGCGGATTTGACAGAATCCCTACTGTGAGGGCGCAAACGGGAATCACAGGCCAGAGCCAGAGCAAAAACACACCACAGCTTATCCCGCTGACACTGCATCGCTCGATCAAACCGTTATTTTCGCCCACAAACATGCCGGCATACCGTCTGGCATGCAGTTCTATGACGGCTTCACAGCAATGGATCTCTCCCTCATTCACCGCACAAAAGCCTGCTGCAAGCGGGCAGTTGTCGGCTTTTATGATACCGTCTACCGATAAATTGATCACGCTTCCTTTCAGGCAGCCGAAAAATCCGATCTCCGCCATGCCTTTTCCGCTCAGTACAAAACCTTTGATCTTATGTCCCTTACCATCAAATGTCCCGCAGAACGGATGCTGCCTGTCATATCCAATGGACGGAATTTTCCTGCCGTGAAAATCCAGATCGGCAGCCAGTTCACATTTCGCGTTCACCGCCTCCGGCTCGCCGCGGTTGACCCGGTCGATAAAATCAAGAAGTCCATCTTCTGTCTTGATTTTGACTATCTTCACTCCAACCTCTTCCAGACCGTCAAAAGGATCATAGTTCCAGGATTTTGCGAAAAAGTCCATCTTTGCAGCATTTTCCCGCTCGAACACATCATAGTTCCAGTCATAATCCGCCCCGACCTGCTCCGGTTCCGCTGCTTCTACCGCCAGCCCGAGCGCCTTGTCACGGTACCGTTTCAGTTTTTTATCTTTTTTCACCAGAAAGAAGCACTGGCTGACGGTTCCGCTATTGATGGAGGAAAACCCGTCTTTTTGTTTTCTATGCCCCGATGCGCGCTTCCATCCGCGTACCGCGCTCCTCGTAAAGCAGTGCAGCGCCTCCCCTTTGTTGTTGTATATGAATCCGGCATTCTCGCTTCTTCCTGCTCCGATTTTTACTGCCGCATAGCAGTTTTCCGTCTTTCCGGCATTTTGGTATGCGAAACCGCCTTCCATCTTCGCCTTTTTGCTCATGACCCGCTTACTCCTTTACCCTGCATCAGCCGGGACAAATCACTGCCCCGGCTGCGCATATGTTTTCCTGCGTATATTTGATTCCTACGGCTCCTCGGTCACAATGCCCACCGTAATTGTTCCAAGCTGCGACCATTTTGTAATGCCGTCTGCCTTTTTGTACTCTTCCTTAATTCCGCTCGGCATAAAGTATACGGTTCCCACCGTCGGAGTTCCCTCTCCGCCCTTTTCCTCGGCATTATTTGCGGTGTCAAGGAACAGATAATTGCCCCTCACATCAAAGTCCGTGACCGTATCGCCTTCCTCTGTATCAAAGCTTCCTGTCGTGTCCTTGTAATCATCCGCTCCGTCATATTTCAGAGTCGCCCAGACGCTTGCATTGGAATGGTTCGTCACCTGGATCCTGTTGATGGGATCTGTCGTAGAATCCAGCGCTTTATTATTTTCACTGTCGTACACCTTCCAACCCGCGCCTGTCACAGTCTTATGCTCCGTTGCGTCCCACGTGCTGTTTTCATACTGGAACGTCATCGCGCCCCACTCCACATCTACGGAGTAGACGGTGGCGTCCTCGGTAAAGCCGAGCACGTCGATATCCGTATCGGCATAATCCTCCGCCGTCGGGTCAACGCTTCCTGCATATCCTGCATCATTGATGCAATCCTTCCACTGCGTCCAGCTTTCCTTGTACGTCATAATACTGGGTTTTGGAACATATATCTGCTTATCATAATGATTAATACCGGTATAACTGAACACATCGTCGTTTCCGGTGCCGTCTCCAAGCGTCGGAGGCGTTTCCCCAAGCATCGTCACCGAATCCAGCGCTTCGCATACGCTAAATGCGCTCCCTCCAATGCTTGTCACGCTGGCCGGTATCGTGACGCTTGTCAACTGCGCTCCGGCAAATGCACTGTTTCCGATGCTTGTCACGCTGGCCGGTATCGTGACGCTTGTCAACTGCGCTCCGGCAAATGCACCGTTTCCGATGCTTGTCACGCCATCCGGTATTGTCAGGTTGCCTGTCATAGCGTCACATCTGTTAAATATTCTGTCATTGATTGCGGTCAGTCCGGACGGCAGCGTAGCAGCATCCAATTCCAATTTCAGGCAGTACTCAAATGCCTCTTCACCGATCGTCGTCACGCCGTCTGGTATATTGATGTTTTCCAGAGCTCTGCATTCGCTAAATGCCTGTGTACCGATCGTCGTCAAATTGGACGGTTCCGCGATGGTCACGTTTGTCAGGGCTTTGCAATTCATAAATGACTTCTCTCCGATCTCAGTCAGGCTTGCCGGTAAACTTACAGTCGTAAGATTGGCACAACTATAAAACGGCCTATCACTATTGTAGTCGCCAAAGCTCTTAATCATCGTCACGCCCTCGTTCACCGTTAATTTTTTCACCAACGCCCTATAAGTCTCGGGACCACCTCCTATTGCACTCACCCATCTTGCCAGACCCTCATCCGTATAAATCGTCAGATTGCCGTCCCTATCCAGCAGGTAACCGTCCGCTTCACTGCCGACAGGCAAAGTGATGGCGTGCGCAGTCCGGGGATTGATACACAGCATCACAAAGGCTGCTGCAAACAGCAGAAGCGCTTTGCCAAAAAGAGCATAAAGCCGTCCTTCCTTTGCGGTTTCCTTCATTTATTTCCCTCCTTTCTGCCTCTCATTTCACACCGCCCGCATTACGGCTCCGTCGTCTCCGGTTCCGTCTCTTCCGGCGTTGTCGCTGCTTTCGGCTGCTCCGTCTTGATGCTTACAGTGATCGTACCGATCTTCGTCCACTTTGCAATGCCGTCATCTTTCTGCAAGTCTGTATCCAGTCCGTCCGGCATGAAATACGCTTTTCCGACGGTAGCCTTTCCTTGCCCTTCTTCTTCTCCCTGGCCATTGTCCGCTGTCGCAAGTGCCAGATATGCCGGAACATCACCAGCCGCTGCTGTCAGTACATCTGTATCTTCTTCATCAGTTCCCGTTTCGAAGGAAAAATCTCCTGTCGTATCAGGATCATAATCTGTCTCGCCTGCATAAGTGAGCGTAGCCCACACAGGTGCATTTGAATGGTTCGTGACCTTGACCTCATTGATCAGAGTCTCCGTCTCATCCAGTGCTTTGCTTTTCGTGTCGTCATACACCTTCCAACCCGCACCGGCTATTTCCTTGTGTGTTTTGGGATCCCAGCTGCTGTTCTCCCACTGGAACGTCATTGCGCCCCACTCTACGTCCACGGAATATACAACCGCATCTTCCGTAAATCCCCAGACCGGAATTTCGACGTCTTCGTACGCCGGTTTTGCCGGAACATAATCATCGTCCTCTTCTTCTCCGACCGCCGGAATCTCTTCATCCTGCAGCGGATCAAGATCCAATGCGGAACCACCTTCCGGATTAGCCGCTTCATCCGCATCAGCACCCGCTTCTGTCTGCTCCTCATCTTCCGGTGCTGCCCATGCGCTTACACCTGCAAGCGGGGAAATCAGGAGGGATAATGCGAGCATCCCCGATCCCAGTACTTTCCATAACTGCTTTCTCTTCATAATAATCTCCTTTCTTTGTGCCGTATATGCACACCTCTTTTTTGCATAATAATGCTACAATTAACATAACATGTTTGAAAAAAATTTCTAGCGTTTGGGAACGGATTGCACTTTTTTCGGTATGGATTGCATAAAATCTCACATTTAAACAAAAAGAACCGTAACAAACCGGCACAAATGCCAAGTCAATTACGGTTCTCTATCAACTATGGATCCTAAATCATCCAGACGGGCACAATATAATTATCCCTGTCAATCGCACTCAGTCCCGGCTTCATACAGATCACTGCTCCCTTTGAACGGGGAGTCGACGACTTATCCAACACCCCGAATACTTTTATCAATTCTGTTCCCGGATTAGATGTTTTCTTGATCTCAATCGGATTGAGGACACCATCATGCTCTAAAACGATATCTATCTCTTTTGCATCTTTATCGCGGTAATAGTACAGATACGGTTCCTTTCCGCAATTCAAATACGTCTTCATTATTTCAGCAACTACATAGTTCTCTAAGACGGCGCCGTTCATCGCACCGCTCTCTAAAGTTTCCGCACTGCTCCATTTTGTGAGATAGCAGACAAGTCCTGTATCATAAAAGTATAATTTAGGTGTTTTTACAAGGCGCTTCAGCAGGTTATTGGAATACGGATGAAGGTAAAATATAATTCCTAATGTTTCCAAAATACTTAACCAACTCTTCGCCTGCACCTGATTTATATCTGCGTCTCTTGCAATGTCTGCAGCATTTAACATCTGACCGCATCTTGCCGCCACCGCAGTGATAAATCTAAGGAATTTCAATGAATCAACGGTATCGGACAGTTCCCTGACATCACGCACAATATATGTGCTCAAATAACTGCTATAGAAAATCTGACTGTTGCTGTTTGCACCGCTTACAATTGCCGGCATGGAGCCGCGGTATATTCTTTTAAAAATATCTCCTGTATCCGCTTCTTCCCTGCCATCCTTTCTTGCTGACAAGGCTTCTATATCAACAGTAAACGGTTCCATCGTTCCACCGCAGATTTCTGCCTGAGAAAGGGACGTCAATGAAAGCACCGCCACTCTCCCTGCAAGAGATTCCTGTACACCTCTCATCAGCTTAAATATTTGAGATCCGGTCAGCCAAAACGCTCCGGGCTCGCGATTTTTATCCACATGTATTTTGATATAAGTAAAAAGCTCCGGCGCATACTGTACCTCGTCAATCAATACCGGCGGCTTGTGTAACTGCAAAAACAATTCCGGATCTGTCTTTGCAATATTCCTGTCATTCAAATCGTCTAAAGTTACATATCCTCTATCCGTACCTTCCATTAGCTTCCGAAGCATCGTAGTCTTTCCCACCTGCCTTGGTCCTGTCACAAGAACAACCGGATATTCTTTTGTGACCTGATTGACTACATTTTCAAGATTTCTTGTTATATATTTCATAACGCTCAACCTCTTTCGGCTATTATTTATTCTCATTAAATTTTAGCCGAATAGAAATAAAAAATCAAGCATATTTCTGCTCTTTATCTACTCCACATTTTTCAATGCTTCATCCATCGGTATCTTTTTGATCCTCCTGAAATCAAAGACCATGACGACCAGATATCCGATCAAAACAAATGCAAACATTTGGACATACCCTGACGGTTGAATCATAAATGCAAACCATCCGGTATAGCTGGACATGATCATTTTCCACGCCTCGTTCATGACAAATGCTCCCAAACCGACACTGACTGCATCCGCAACAATCAGGATCATGGTAGTCGAAAGAAGATACAGCCTTGCGATTTCCTGATTCTCATATCCCAAAATTTTTGCCATGGATATCGCATTTTCGTTCTTCTCTATGATAATCTTAGTGAGAAGATAGATCAGTACCGCCGACAAAAGGATGCACAGAAACTGGAAATACTGCATATAAGCCCCCATGGAATGGTCAAGCTGGTCGCACATTTTGGTAATTTCCCGTTCCGTGATCACAGTGGCAATGTTTTTCTCCTCAATATCTGTAATTTCCGAATCAGACATATATCCGCTGAATTCTCCCTCTTCCAGATCAAACACAGAGCAGTAATTTTGTATCGGCATGAAAACGGCAATGCTCTGGCATCTGTCATAGATTCCCGCAATCTCAAACTGATACCGCCTGCTCTCATACTTTTCTTCCAGAGAGACAACGTCTCCCACTTCCAGTCCGTACTTATCCGCAAAGGACTCTGAAATATAAACTTCGTTTTCCGAAAGCGATTTCAAATCGGCGATCTTCACATAACTACTGTCATCTGAAATTCCGTAGACCGAAACCTCTTCATCCAATACATCGCTCTTTCTTTGCAGCGACCGCATGCCAAATTCCTCCGCATCACTGTTTTCTGTGCCAATGATGTTTCCCTCTTCATCTTCGTATGACTTCAGCACATACTGATACTTTGCAAACATCATATCGGCGGCATTTTCTTTGTAAAAAGCAAGCGTATCGGGCATTCCCACAGCCATGGCAAGCATTACCATAATAAAGAAAATGCCGGCAAACAGGATGATGTAATTCGGAATATTCTGGAATATAATGCGCAGGCGGAATCTGCTGAAAAATTTCCATTTCGGAAGACGCATCGCTTTCTTCCGTTTCGTTTTCTTTAAGTCGCGTCTTAAAAACTGCAAAGGCGTGTGCCGCATCATTTTAACAATGACGGCAAGATTCACCAGAAACATCAGAATTACAGGAATCAAAGTAGTCTTAAAAAATGCATCGGGGTTCCATATCGTTTCATAGGCAGGAAGGCTGTAGCTGTTATAGTACATGGATACCACTACGTTTTTGAACACGGAATATCCGAGTATATTTCCAATGCCTGCAGCGATCAGTGTCACGATCACCGGCATGGAAAGGTAATGCAGGATCAGTTCCCCCCTGCTGTATCCGGAAGCGCGAAGTGTACCGATCGTCTGTGATTCCTTCGCGATTGTGTTGCTTATCGTAACCGCAAAGATAAAAGCAATAATAACGATCAGAATATCCAGAAGGACGCCGCCCATTGCTTCGTCTGATCCCATATCATCCGTTGCAAAGTTGATCGCCGAATTTGCATATCTCGGAATATAATCCTTAATCTCACGACCGCCCACAATAGTCTGTGTGAGCAGCACTTTTAAGAAATCGTCTGAGAGACTCTTTTCTTCTTTTTCATCTTCCGGTGCTTTCCTGTACTTCCACGCGTATGTATAATGGATTTCCTGACTTAACCTATCGAAACCGCTCTCTGTCACCATTGCCACATCAAACTTCAACGCATCAAAAATAAGATCTGTATTTTTTTCATGAAGGGTAGCATAATTTACATACGCGATCAAACCGACAACTTTATAAGACTGTCCGCCGACCGTGACAGTATCCCCCACTTGGATCCCGGAATTATCTGCATGCATACGGTCAATTGCAATTTCATCTTCCGCCTCGGGAAAGCTTCCCTCCATAAGACATGCCAGATTTACCTCTTCGGTCTTTGCAAAAACCCTGACCGTTCCGTCGGATACGCCGTCATTGTTGTTGTCCTCTTCCTCATTTCTGTAGAAATTTTCATACAGCCATACCGGAACAGCTTCAAAGTCAGTCGCATCTAACTCTCCTGACTGGATCGCCGAAATCAACTCTCCGTCCGCCTCTCGGTCAAGTTCAAAATGCCCGTCTTCCAGCCTGTATCGTGACACTCCCTCGTCCGCCGCTGTCATCATGCTTTCATTTGCGACATACATGCCGGACACAAATCCGATGGTAAGGATCAGAAACAGGCTGACCACAAGATACTTTCTCCAGTCACCCAAAAGCTCTCTGGGTATCCTTTTTAAAAGCGGATTTCTCACTTTCTTCGCATTCTTTTTCATCTTAATCTACCTCTTCTCTCACTACCACTCCAGATCCGCAGCTGAAATTTTGTTTTCATTGATTTCATTACGGCGGACATTCCCGTCATGAAGCTTTATGACATGATCCGCCATGTTTTTTATCGCTTCATTATGTGTAACCATAATAACGGTATTTCCATACTTCACATTGACGTCTTCGATCAGCTTCAAAATTTCTTTTGACGTCTTATAATCCAACGCACCCGTCGGTTCATCGCAAAGTAAGATATCCGGATTTTTGACAATTGCGCGGCCGATGGAAACGCGCTGCTGCTGCCCACCGGACAACTGGTTCGGCAGTTTGTATCTGTGATCGTAGAGTCCAAGCGTATTCAAAAGCTCATCAATGTCAAGCGCATTGTCTGACAGATATGCCCCAACTTCAATATTTTCTTTCACATTCAGATTTCCGATCAGATTGTACATCTGAAACACATATCCCAGATGCTTCCTGCGATACTGTGTCAATTTCTTCTCGCCCAAATCCTTCAGCTTATCGCCGTTTATGGAGATATACCCCGAATCAGCGCTGTCTATCCCTCCGATAATGTTAAGCAATGTGGATTTCCCGGAACCGGAAGGCCCTAACATTACACAGAATTCTCCCTTCGCAACCGAAAAATTCATTCCACGAAGTACTTCTTGACGGGTTTCCCCGCTGCCAAATCCCTTCTTTAGATCTACTATTTCCAAAAATTTTCTTTCCTGCTCTGACATGCCTGTTCCTCCGTTTCATAATTCTGTCCTTGTTTAGTTAGTTACTACTAACTACATTTCACAGTATACTTATGAAACTATATTTTGTCAACAAGAATCAGTTTGGCGTCCCGCCTTTTGGGACACAAAAAAACGTATGGTTTACATACTATTCCATACTAATAATTCAATAAAGACTTTACACTTGTATTGTTTTGGTTGCTTACTTTTAATCTTGTAAACTTGCCTGTATATCTTCTATTTCTTTTAGATACTCTTTTCTTAGCTTGTCATACTCTTTATTGTCAAGTAATTCAAGTCGCCGTTCAAGTTCTGTTAGCTGCTTTCTGAGTTCATGTTTAAATTGGATATCTGTTGGCATGTATCCATCACTCACCTTCTTTTCACCGCCCTTCATATAGAATACTTATATTATAAGGACTTTATGAAAATGTGTAAAGTCTTTATTCAATTATCAATGTACGGTGTTTTTTCTCTTGAATTTACCTTACGGTTATTATATGATAGTAAAAATGTCACGATTAAGGAGGAAAATCCTCTGCTCCTGCAATGGCAGTCGCATTTTGCTCCGCAAAACAAGGAGGATTAATATGCGCCATTTAATGAGTCCGTTAGACTTCTCCGTTGATGAACTGGACAAGCTGTTAGATTTGGCTGATGATATTGAGAAGAATCCCCAAAAATATGCTCACGCATGTGACGGGAAAAAGCTTGCCACCTGTTTTTATGAACCAAGTACACGGACAAGACTAAGCTTTGAAGCTGCCATGTTAAACCTTGGCGGTTCTGTTTTAGGTTTTTCCAGTGCAGATTCCAGTTCTGCATCAAAGGGGGAAAGTGTTTCCGATACCATCCGGGTCATTTCCTGCTACGCAGATATCTGTGCGATGCGTCACCCAAAGGAGGGTGCACCTCTTGTAGCCTCCCAGAAATCCCGTATTCCAGTCATTAATGCCGGTGACGGCGGTCATCAGCATCCTACACAGACACTGACCGACCTTTTGACGATCCGTTCTTTGAAAGGCAGTCTTGGCAATCTCACGATCGGGCTCTGCGGCGATCTGAAATTCGGACGTACCGTACATTCCCTGATCAATGCACTCATCCGCTATCCCGGAATCCGTTTTATGCTGATTTCCCCGGAAGAGCTCCGTATTCCAAGTTACATCCGTGAAGATGTCCTGACAGCCAATCAGATTCCGTTTTCTGAAGTGGAGCGCTTAGAGGACGCTATGCCGGAACTTGATATTCTCTATATGACCCGTGTTCAGAGAGAGCGGTTCTTCAACGAAGAAGATTATGTCCGTCTCAAAAATTACTATATCCTCACAAAGGACAAGATGGAACTTGCCAAGGAAGATATGCTGGTACTCCATCCCCTTCCAAGAGTCAATGAGATTTCTGTGGAAGTAGATGATGACCCACGCGCGGCCTACTTCAAACAGGTTCAGTACGGCGTGTACGTGCGCATGGCGCTGATTTTGACCTTGTTGGAACTTGTGTAAATCATATATATTGATTTGGGTGTCAAAAGCTCTGGTGAAAAATATCGGCCAGCAGATTGCACAAAAGGAGATTGTGCAATCGACTTTTGCACCATGAAAATGAGACTTAAAAATCGTGGAAGCCTTTGCTGAACACGATTTTCGTTCTAAGAGGCTCATTGGAATTCTCGGTGCAACGGAGTGCGCACAACTTCTTTCGTGCAATCTGCCGTCAATCACTTTGGAGCAGAGCTTTTGACACCCGAATCAAAATACTGTAGAGTAGAAAGGATGCTATATGTTAAATATCAGTGGAATCCATGAAGGTTTCGTTTTAGATCATATTCAGGCAGGTATGAGTCTGCGGCTGTATCACGACTTAAAATTGGACAAGCTCGACTGTACCGTTGCCATCATCAAAAATGCCAAAAGCAATAAGATGGGAAAAAAAGACATTTTAAAAGTAGAATGTCCGGTCGAAGCATTGGATCTCGATATCCTCGGCTTCATCGATCACAATATCACCGTCAATGTCATCAAAGATGACAAGATTGTGGAGAAAAAAGAACTGCACCTGCCAAGTCAGGTCAAAAATGTCATTCAATGCAAAAATCCCCGCTGCATCACTTCCATTGAGCAGGAACTGGATCAGATTTTTGTTCTGTCTGACGCTAAGCGCCAAATTTACCGCTGCAAATATTGCGAAGAGAAATACCGCAATCCAATCCAAAAGAAATAAGAATGCCTTAAAGCATTCTTATTTTTTAACACGGTCTGCAGCAACAGCAATTGCAGAGCATGTTCAAGAAGAGCATACTTAAACACCAGCTCCCTGCGCTTGCATACGGTCTTTCGTAGCCGCTTCCCATATTGGTGTACCATGTTCCTCCATATTCCAGATACTGCCGGAACTGACGGTATTCCGGGTTGCTCGGCTCCATCTCTACCGCACGCGCTGCATGCTCTTTTGCGGTGATGTTGTTGCCGACTCCCTGATTTGCAACAGCACTGTAATAATACCATCTTGCCTGACGCTCCCCGAACGGAATACCGTTTAGTACATTGAGCGCTTCCTTATAGCATCGGTTATAAATATAATTCGCTGCCGCCTGCATCTGAGCAGATTCGCCTCTCGACTGACTGCCACGCCCGCTTCCGTATCCTCCCCGGTAGCCGCTGCCTCCATAGTGATAGCCATAGCTTCCACCCTGCTGCTTTTCCTTCATGATCTGGTCATATGCCTGCTGCACCTCTTTGAACTTCTCTTCCGCCTGTTCTCTGTTCGGATTGTTGACATTAGCGTCCGGATGATATTTCCTGCTCAGGTTTCGATATGCTTTTTTGATTTCCTCATCGGAGCTGTCCGGTGATACCCCAAGCACCTGGTATGGATTGCTCATAGCTATTTCCTCAATCTCTTCCTTGCTTTCTCTTCGCTCTTCTTTTTCTTCAGCTGCAGATATTCATATTTGGACCACACACCGGAATACAGAATATTCCGCAGAATATCCGCATGCATCAGGATCGGAAGCCGCTCAAACGATTTGGCGCATTCCGCCATCATACTTGTAAGAAGCAGTTTACAGAAAATATGTCTGTCCTGCGTGTTCCCCTGCAGCTGATAAATCAGAGGGTTATACGCTTTCTTGCGCAGATCTTCATCATAATCCTCATAGGCATCCATAATGTAAATGAATTTGCCCATATAAAATCCTAACGTCCGCAGCTCATCTGTCCATTCGTCTTCCTTCCAGCAAAACACTTCGCCCAGCATTTCGCCTGTGAGACCGGCAACGGCATCCAGATTAGTCTCCCGGTTTTGCTCCAGCTCCTCTGTCTTGCGCATATATTCCTCGATCGCCCTGACCTGTCTCGGATACTTCTTCATAATGCGGGCATAATCTCTGTCCAGCATTCTTGCAAACGCCCTCTTGGTGTATGCCTTCTCATCCTTCCAGTCGTCTATCAGGTTATAATATGCCAGGATCAGGTTCATATCCGCCGCATAATCCGTCGCCTCATTCATCCATACAGTCCGCTTCTTTGTCGGATGCAAGGCACAGGTAAACTCAGAGGTTTCATTGGAAAGTTCATACAACCCCGTCAAAAGCACCACCAGAAATGTCATATCATAATTAAGCAGCATCTGCCCCTTCGCTCCGCAATTTGTCTTCAGTCTGCGGCACAGTCCACAATAGTATGCCTGATACGCCGCTTTGCTCTCATCCGTCAGTTCTGACCGATTGATATTAATGTAGCCAAACATAGCGTCATCCTCCATGCTTATTCAGCCTGCAAACGGTATAGGAATAAAAGTCAGCTTTTTTTCACAAATTCCTTTCGGCATTTTGGGCAGGTAATGCATATCTTTCCATGTCCTTTCGGTACTCTGACCCGCTGCCTGCATTCCGGGCACTTATAAAACCGGTATGTACTCCTCTGATCCCAGCGCTTCTTCGCGGCGTCCCTTTTGACGGCAGCCTGATATGTCATATTTCTGAATTTCTGATTCTCCGCATAGCGCTTCGGCACATTTTTAGAAAATATCCGAAAACAGACAAGAACAAGCAGTGCGACAGAAATCCAGTAAAAAAAGAACAGAAACGGCAGCAGACTGGAAAACATCGACAGTATCAGACAGATCAGCGCTCCGATATTCATCACCCGCGACAACTCATCCATACCGTACCGTCCTGACATAAATCTCTGTATCTTCTCTATCATCCTCATCTTCATCCTCTCCTGTACGATTATTTAAGTGTGGTACAAAAAACGGCACCTTGGCAGCACCGTTTCATTCATGAGACGTAATTATTCAGAACCCCACCGCATATATTCGCAAAAACATCCAGCAAAGCTGTCTGTCGCTTCTTCGAAGCTTACCTTTTGCTCATATATGGGGTGGTGGCTCTATTCGAGCCGCCTCGAAAA
>JAAUZB010000057.1 GCA_014804775.1 Roseburia sp.
ATAACGCTCGTCTTAGGTGATGAGTTTTCCGTTCAGCTCAACAGTCGTAATTTTAAGAGTAACATCAACGCGCTGTTTCTGAATTCTCTTCTTACATGCCGTCATCATCATATAGGCATAGTTTACAACGCCCAGCGTTTCGGTCATGTGGATGCGCTGCTCCGTCAGGTCACATTTCATGTGATCGACTGCGGAAAGCTCTGGCGGATCATGGTACACCGAGAATATGACGCGTGGGATTTGGAAAACGCTGCATCTCCGAATAATATTAAACCGCTTAGGCGATACGGTTGGTTTATTCGTGATCGCAATTTTAACGCCTATGATACATTGGCGTGTGTCGATAACCTGTCTAAATCGTGTGAAGATGGCGATATGTTGACGGAAACAGAGATCTTGGCATTACAGGCAAATACAGGAACAGACATGGAAGCAGTCTCTAAGCCGTCTAGAAAATATAGGTATAACATGAAAAAGACGCGTAAATAGCAGCTGATCCGACCGACAAGCTGTGCGCGGTCGGTCAGCTGCTCCCCCCGGAAGAAGGTGATTAGAGTGATAGAATTTTATATCAACATTTTACAAAAGCCTTTTGACTTTGTTGAGATTATAGGTATGTTTTGTTGTTTCATTTTATTTGTTTTTGTGATTTTGTATTTGTTTCTTTCTGATTGAACCTTGATCCTGAATGCCAGGGATACAACCTATAGTCGGAACCCCTCGGCGTTATGTGTCAATGCTTAGTTTCGGGGGTGAGACCCGGCACGCCCAGCGTGACCGGCTAGTAAAACAGGTCGTCATGTTTCCGCGCCGATGACGTGCAGCATACACAAATTGGCATTCGCGTTTGATCGTAACAGCTGTTTGCGGATCTGCTGGTAGCGTCGAACGGCAAATTGTAACGTGAATCAGGCAGTTGGTATGGATAAGCAAAAGCATGATAAGTACGGGACACGGTGAGCAAGATCTATTTCGCGCGGGCAATGGTTATCCCCTCACTGTGTAAATATTTAGATAACCATGAAGGGGTAGGAATGCCCGTTTGCGCGCTACTTAGTACGTGATTCAGGTGTCGCAAAATCGCCCCGGGTGATTTTGTGAAAGTACGTTGATTGCGGACAAAATGGCATGCAGCGGATCGGATCGGGAGTTGATCAACCTGATTTTCAGTGTTTTTGTCCGTCTGACGCGGAATTTCACGTGAAAAAGTCCGTGGTCGTCCTGCAGGACCTCGTCTTGTGTGTAGTTTAAAAAAGAAGGAGGGGAAAAATGAATGAAAATTTGTCCAGATTATACCGGTGTTTCGTGCATTGATGGTACTTGTCCGGTGGCAAATGCTGCAGAATATGCTGAAAGATGTATGGATGTTACGAGAAATTGTAATGAATGTATTCATTATCATGGTTGTGATGATTGCGCCTGGCTTAACACGGATTTTTGCGATCATGATAAAAGCCTTTACAAATAGGCATAGTTGTGGCAAAATGAAGGTAACTATTCGTTAAACTTGTGTTTTGCGAATAAATATAAACGGGTCAATAGCGGTGCTACTGCCGCATTTTCAGGGTTTTCGCTGGATTTAACAGATTTCAGCAGAATCTAAAATAACGGTGAACGGACCATCGTTCGTAAGTGATATTTTCATATCAGCGCCAAAGATTCCACGGCGAACGACCGGAATCTGTTTTTCACAGGATGCTATAATATACTCATAAAGTTGGTTCGCATGATCCGGACTGCCAGCCTTTACAAACGACGGGCGATTTCCCTTTTTGCAGTCAGCATACAGTGTAAACTGTGAAATCAACAATAATTCGCCGCCGACATCTTCTAATGACAAATTGGTTTTTCCTTCAGAATCTGTAAAGATTCGCAGATGTATGAGCTTTTTTATCATTTTATCGGCTATCTCCTCAGAATCCGTGTCTGATATGCCGATAAAAACCAAAAAGCCTTGTTTGATCTCTCCGGTAACGTTTCCATCTACCGTACAGGATGCATGGGTGACGCGCTGAATGACAAATTTCATAGGTAAAACCTCCATATAGTGATAGAATTCGCTATTTGTTATTATAATGATTGTTACAGTAAAATCCTAGTCTTTTCATACAAAACTATTTTTGACAGGAGAAATTTTATTATGAAACTACAAAGGCTTCTCAGCCTGACCAGAAAAGCGATAGACGACTACAATTTAATCGAGGAAGGAGATCGGATTGCCGTTGGGATTTCCGGGGGCAAGGACTCTCTCACTCTATTATATGCGTTGAAACATTTGCAGCTTTTTTATCCAAAACATTTTGAACTGGAGGCAGTTACGGTGGACTTAGGCTTCGAAGGCCTGCAGCTTTCCACGATTGCAGAGTTGTGTGAGGATCTTAAAGTACCTTATCATATTGTAGATACCAAGATTGCACAAATTGTATTTGAGGAGCGAAAGGAATCGTCACCATGTGCTCTTTGTGCTAAAATGAGAAAGGGAGCGCTTAACCAGGCAGTGAAAAAGCTCGGCTGTAATAAAGTGGCTTATGCGCATCATCAGGATGATATGATAGAAACCATGCTCCTCTCTATGATTTATGAGGGCAGATTCTATTCTTTTTCTCCCAAAACGTATCTAGAGCGCACGGATTTGACTGTGATTCGCCCTCTCATGTATGTACAGGAGGCTGATGTAAAGGGATTTCAAAACAAATATCAGCTTCCGGTTGCTATAAACCCATGTCCGATGGATAAAGCGTCGAAACGGGAATATGTCAAACGTTTGGTCCGCCAGATCAATTTTGAGAATCCAGGAGCCAGAACAAGGATGTTTCACGCTATTATAGACGGAAATATTGCCGGATGGCCTGACAAAATAAGTCATGAAAGAAATATGGAGGAAAATAAACAATGAAAGAAAAAGCATATCATGAAAGTGTCAACATTAAGAATGAAATGAAACTGCGCAAGCTATTAGAGGAGCTTCCCCGGTTCTGCCGCCAGTTTTTTATCGGTATTGAGCCCACTACTGCTTCCCGTACCAGAATTGCATATGCTTACGATATCGGGTGTTTTTTTGACTACCTGCACACCGTAAACCCTGCCTGCAGGAAAATGGAGATTACAGAGTTTCCCGTCAGCGTATTAGATCAGATCACTCCCATGGATATTGAGGAGTACCTTTTTTATCTGAAATATTATGAAAAAGATGGCGTGGAACACACCAATGATGAACGTGGAATCAAGCGCAAACTGGCGTCTCTGCGCACTTTTTTCCATTATTTTTATAAGAATGAAATGATTCAGAACGACCCTTCGGTCAAGGTTGACATGCCTAAAATTCATGACAAAACCATTGTACGTCTTGATGTGGATGAGGTGGCAAGACTTTTGGATGAAGTGGAATCCGGCGACAGCCTCACCGAACGTCAGAAAAAATATCATGAGAAGACAAAAACACGTGATCTGGCGATGATAACACTGCTTCTCGGTACGGGTATCCGTGTCTCCGAGTGCGTAGGTCTGGATATGAATGACGTGGATTTCAGGAATAATGGAATCAAGATACACCGAAAAGGCGGCGCTGAGGTTGTAGTATATTTTGGAGATGAAGTGCGTCGGGCACTCATGGACTATATGGTAGAACGTCAAAAGATTACGGCTGAAGACGGAAGCATTAATGCTCTCTTCCTCTCGCTTCAGAACAAACGGATGAATGTGCGCTCGGTGGAAAATCTGGTAAAAAAATACTCTTCTCTTATCACTACCTTAAAGCACATCACGCCACATAAACTGCGAAGCACCTACGGTACGTCTCTTTACAAAGAGACCGGAGATATCTATCTGGTAGCTGATGTGCTTGGGCATAAAGATGTCAATACTACAAGAAAACATTATGCTGCGATGGATGATGACAGCCGGCGCAGAGCCGCAAGATACGTGAAGCTAAGAGAGGTCTGATGCCGATGTCAGAATGGAGTTCATCTTTTCCTGAATGCGGGACTGAACCAACGCAGCAATCTCCTGCGTTTTCAGAGAACCGTATTCTTCAAAAAAAATCGGTTTCAAATAATGCACCTGTGTTGTGACCGGCGCAAGGTACAAGCTGTTAAATACGCGATATGAATCGATCAGTGCGACCGGAATGATCGGCGCTTTGCTCTTCAACGCGATCTTAAAGCTGCCGGCTTTAAATGTCTCGATGTTGTTGCGGTTGTTAAACTCGTATCCGCCTTCCGGAAACAGGATATAACGTTTCCCCTGTTTTACATCCTCGGCAACCTCATTAATGATGGTAATTGCCTGACGAACATCTTTTTTATCCAACCGCTTTCCTTCCAACAGATCGATGAACTCTTTCACAAGGATCGTGTTGGACTTCGCTTTGTCCATGACAATGGAGCACGGCTTTCTGTGGGTATATACAATGCCGAGAGCGTCATACTTTCCCTGATGGTTCGGATACATCATATAACCGCCCTCTTCCGGAAGATTCTCCATTCCGTAGGCTTTTGTGCGGATGCATCCGGTGCTCTTCATCAGGTGAACACAGTGACGCGCCAGCTCATACCGCTGCTCTACAGAATATTTCTCTGGATGATCTGCCTCTTTTCTCATTTTTGGGATAATGTAAGGTGCCCGAAAAAGATTCATTAAAATAACATAAATAAATCTCAGCATAATAAAAATTTTCCTCCGTAAGTCTCTCCTGCTAAATCAAATTCTCTGATTATTATAGCTTAATTTGGCAAAAAAGACAACCGGAGGAAACTGGTTATTCCAGATATTCAGCAGAATAATACGGAATCGTAAGATATTCGCCTGCATGGATACGATCCTCCTGAATATGGTTGAGTGCACGGATCTCATCAATATACTCGTTCACGTCAGCATAATCGTCCGTAATATAATCACCGGCGATGGTCCAGAGCGTATCACCCTTCTGAATCTGGACACTTGTATAATATTTGTAAGAAATCNGNGCTGTGGCGGCCTGTGCATTGATGGAATCCANGAGAAAGAAACGNATGACCACAAAACATAGGATGACTGCCGCTGCTGNGNNGATCAATGCGATTCTTTGNTTCCTTACTGCTTCTCTTCTGCTTCTCATAGTACCCTCCATTCTGACAAAAACGNNGATTTGCGGTNTAAAANATAATAATCNGAACATCTGTTNCGAACGTTTGTTNCGAACATNNGTTTGNATATNCTTATATTAATACCAGAACGTCTGTTTGTCAANAGAAAAATCGAACAAATTTTCGGAATATATGTTTGCATTTTTTNTTGGNATGTGTTACACTGTTAAAAGATAAGCTGAGATAAAGCTACGACAGGGAGGTAACTTAGAATGGCTAACGGTAAAATCAGCAACAAACAGAAAGAAATCTTGGAATACATTAAGCAGGANATCCTGAACCGGGGATACCCTCCTGCTGTGCGCGAGATTTGTGAGGCGGTTGGTNTAAAGTCTACCTCTTCTGTTCATTCTCATCTGGAGACCCTTGAGAAAAACGGTTATATCCGCAGAGANCCGACCAAACCGCGTGCGATTGAGATTATTGATGACAACTTTAACCTGACCAGACGCGAGGTAGTGAATGTGCCGGTTGTCGGACGCGTAGCTGCCGGAGAACCGCTTCTTGCCTTTGAGAATATCGAAAACTATTTTCCGATTCCGATGGAGTTTATGCCGAACGAGGAGGCCTTTATGCTGAAGGTCAAGGGAGAAAGTATGATCAATGTGGGAATCTATGACGGAGATCAGATTTTGGTCCAGAAACAGTCGGATGCCAGAAATGGAGAGATCGTTGTCGCAATGGTAGAGGACTCTGCCACGGTCAAGACATTNTATAAAGAAGACGGCTATTACCGCTTACAGCCGGAGAATGATACGATGGACCCGATCATCGTGAAAGATTGTCAGATNCTTGGAAAAGTATTCGGCGTGTTTCGCTTCTTTTCCTAATTAAANCAGGGCGTCAAAAGCNTCTTCTCTTAGATGCTTTTGACGCCCTGATATCAGTTGATCTCAACACTATTTACAGTTCTTTTAAATCTACAGGTTTTCCGTCTCTCCAGATGCGTTCCAGATCATAGAATAATCGGTCTTCTTTGGAGAAAATATGGACAATGATATCACCGTAATCCATCAGAATCCAGGTGGAGTTCTGATTTCCCTCAATCTGTTTTACTTTCAGACCGGCACGGTACAGCGATTCATCTACTGCGTCGCGCATAGCCTGAATTTGGTTNTGATTTGTTCCGTTGGCGATGATAAAAAAGTCTGCGATCGGAGATATTTCCTGAATATCAATTATTTTGACGTCTTCTGCTTTGCGGTCTTCCAATGCAGCGACTGCGATCTTACAATATTCCACTGATGTCATGCTCTTCTCTTCCTTTCTGATATGGTTTATAATACTGATAGGTTAATTTTGTGACCGGATCGAAAGGACCTCCGTGACTGGACAGGTATTTGAGGGTATCATGGAGTATCTCTGCCATGCAGGCATTGAGATCATGAAAGGCAAGTACCCTGACATGCTCCAGATTAGGCGCCTTGTCGCGTCCGGGTTCGATATAGTCTGCAATATAGATGATTTTGTCCAGCGTACTCATGTCAGGACAGCCTGTCGTGTGAACGCGGATTGCATGCAGGACCCAGGGATCGGTGATTCCAAAATCTTTTTCGGCAACAAATGCTCCAAGCTTTGCGTGAAGCAAATGTGGGTTATCGTATTCCACGGAAGAGATTGGAATATCATTTTTTTTACATAGTTCAATCTTTTCCTGATTAGGAATACATTTGGCGCAGTCATGNAGTAATCCCGCCAGCATTGCCGTCTCGACNGAATATCCGTGTGCCATGGCAAGGCATCCCGCCGTGTACATTACGCCTTTGGTGTGCTCATACCGTCCTTTGTCCAGCCTTTTTTTCAGTTTTTTTCGAATCTCCTTGTGTTCCATATCCATATAATCCTCGTTTGGCGATATATTCTGCAACTTTTTGGGGAAGCATCCCTTCTGTGCATTCCAGATCCTGAAGCTTTGCACAGGTCCGCAGCTCGGTAGACGAGATATCCATTCTTTCCCCGCTCAAGGGATATATTTCAGCCGAAAAAAGTGCTCGAACCGATGCAATTTTTTCACGGATGGCTTTTAAATCCAGCTTGTCCCTCACTGCCACTAAAAGAATTGCATTCTGACAGATGATCTCAGGATGAAACCACTGTTCAAAATAATCCAGAGAGTCAGCTCCCATGATAAAATAAAATGTGACATTCGGATACCGTTTTTTCAAACGTGTTAAAGTCAGATAGGTGTAACTTGTCTGTTCCGATTCTGTTTCGATGTCAGACAGACAAAACTGGGGATAATCTGACAGCGCAAGTTCGACCATTCGAAAACGGTCTTTTGCCGGTGTCATTTTGTGTTCATCTTTATTGGGGGAATGCCCCGCAGGGACAAACCATACCTCATCTAAGCNGAATTCTTCATAGGCATTTTGTGCAATTCTGATGTGCCCCATGTGAATCGGGTCAAAGGAGCCTCCAAGAATACCGACTTTGTTCATGGCAGACGGTATTTCGAATTCTTGGGAGCCTGACGGAACAGAATGATCTTCTTCCCGATGACTTTTACTACCTCAGAACGGGTGCGTTCTGCAACCACGGAAGCAATTTCTTTCGGGTCATCCGCACAGTTCTTTAAAACAGATACTTTGATCAGCTCTCTCTTTTCGAGAGCTTCGTCGAATGCAGCGATCAACTCCGGTGTAAGGCTTGACTTCCCAATCTGAAAGATTGCATCGAGTGTGCTCGCCTCTCCACCCAGATACGCACGCTGCTTACTTGTCAGTGTCATATAGATAACCATTCCCTTTCCTTACTTATAATAGTCAAATGCATATCCGTACATACGCACGGTATCGCCGTCTTCGATGCCCATTTCTTCCAATTCCCGGATAATGCCCTGCTCTTTTAAGAATTTCTGGAAAAACAGAAAACCTTTTTCTGAATCAATATTGGTATATCCAAGCATTTTTTCGACCCGCGGACCTTCAATGACAAAGGCACCGTCATCATCCCGGGTGACAGTGTAGGGATCGTTTTGGAAAAATCTTAACGCCGGATCAAATTCGGCTTCATAAACGATCGGTTCCTGACTGCACTGTTCAAGCAGATTCTGAACATGGTAGAGAAGTTCCTTTAACCCTTTTCCACTGACGACGGAGATCGGAAATACCCTGATGCCGTCCTTTTCAAATTCCGCTTTCAGTGCCTGAATGATTTCATTTTCATCCCCGTAGATCGCATCGATCTTATTGGCTGCGATCACCTGCGGTTTCTGCAGAAGCTGCGGATCATAAGCATTCAGCTCACGGTTGATCGCCTTGATGTCAGCGATCGGATCGCGCCCTTCCGTACCCGCCGCATCTACCATGTGAATCATGACCTTGGTTCTTTCGATGTGGCGCAAAAACTCAAGACCTAAGCCGACACCTTCTGAGGCGCCTTCGATCAGTCCCGGAATATCTGCGATGACAAATCCCTTTGCACCGTCCAGATCCACCACGCCAAGATTGGGCTGCAACGTGGTAAAATGATAATTGGCAATTTTCGGCTGCGCGTTGGTCACGCGCGACAGCAGACTGGATTTTCCGACATTGGGGAAACCGACAAGTCCGACATCTGCGATGACCTTAAGCTCCAGCTTCACCTCAAGTTCAATGGCTTCACCGCCGGGCTGCGCATATTTGGGCGCCTGCATGGTGGAAGTGGCGTAATGCTGGTTGCCCATACCTCCACGCCCTCCTTTTAATATCACCTGCCTGCGGTTTTCTCCCGACATGTCGGCAATAACCTTGTCCGATGCAGCATCTTTGATGACGGTCCCTGCCGGCACTTTTAAGATCAGATCTTCTCCGTTTTTTCCGTGACAGTTTCTTTTTCCGCCCTCTTCACCCGGTTCGGCGGCAAATTTTCTTCTGTGACGGTAGTCAGTCAGGGTATTTAACCCTTCATCCACCAAAAAAATAATGTCGCCGCCCCGTCCGCCGTCACCGCCGTCAGGTCCGCCGTTCGGAACATATTTTTCCCGACGGAAACTGACATGTCCGTCTCCGCCCTTTCCTGATTTTATGATAATTGTTGCTCTGTCTGCAAACATGATCTTCCACCTCAACTCATACAAGAAGACCCGGCTATCTTTCGCAATCACTGTCAGCGATCGCGTTATAGTCGGGTCCGCAGTACGCTTTATTCGGCTACCGGATATACAGAAGCCTGCTTTTTGGTTTTCCCTTTTCTCTCGAATCTTAAGATTCCGTCTGTCAGGGCAAACAATGTATCGTCTCTGCCGATACCCACATTTGTGCCCGGATGAATTCTTGTTCCGCGCTGTCTGTATAAAATATTGCCGGCTTTTACGAATTGTCCGTCTGCTCTCTTTGCTCCCAGTCTCTTAGACTCGGAATCACGACCGTTCTTTGTGGAACCGACTCCTTTTTTATGAGCAAAAAACTGAAGGTTCATATTTAACATGTCTTACACCTCCTTAAAATTTAGAATGACATAATCATTTCCATAAGTGCTTTGTATTCCCTGTAATCCCAAAACCAGTGATTTCATCAGTAAATCTGCATCATGCCCCGCAGGAGATAAAAAACGCAGCGTGATCTCACCGCTCTCCTCATCCGAATCTGTCTCAAACCGCTCACCGGTATAAGCAGAAAGCGAATTTACGGTATTGATGACCAGTGCGGAAATGCCTGCACAGACAATGTCCTCACCCTCATCGGCATATCCTGCATGTCCAAGACATGTAAACCCGAGAAATTCCTGATTCCGGTTTTTGAAAATTGTTATCCTTGTCATAACAATTTCCAATCAATTATGCGTTGATCTTTTCGATCTTGACCTGTGTAAACGGCTGTCTGTGACCGTTCTTTTTGTGATAGCCGGTCTTTCTCTTGTACTTGTAAACGATGACCTTTTTGCCTCTGCCTTCTCTTATCACAGAAGCTTCCACCGATGCATTCGCTACATCTGAACCGACTTTGATCCCGTTGTCAGATACAGCTAAAACCTGATCGAAAGTTACTTTCTCACCAGCCTCTACACCAAGCTTTTCAATGGTAATGATATCGCCTTCGGATACTTTGTACTGTTTTCCACCTGTTGCTATGATTGCGTACATATGGCACCTCCTATTTATCATTACTCGCCAGTTGCGGTGCTGCCCTTAGCATTTTGCAAAAACGGCAGACTTATAAACCTCACTGTGCGGCATACTTCGTTATCATAGCACATAGAATCTGCTGCGTCAACCATTTTTTGTGACAATTGTGACGGGTCATCCTGTCACGTTAGAATTTCCCTTAGGGACCTTTTCACCTTTTTCCGGGTCACTTCTACCAATCCGAGTTTTGTCATGTCGATCAGCTGTGCCGGAACCGGGTCCGTTTTTAACGCCTTACGAAATGCGGCAAGGAGCTCTGCGTTTGCGCCATCGTCGGTCAGATTGATGAAATCGACCAGGATCATTCCGGAAATGTTACGAAGGCGCAGCTGTCTTGCGATTTCAAGTGCGGCCTCCAGATTTACGTTAAGGAAATGTTCCGTAACGTCTCTCCTGGCAATATTTTTGCCTGTATTGACGTCAATGACAGTCAATGCCTCCGTGTGCTCTATGAGCAGATAAGCTCCCGATTTGAGCCACACACGCGTTTTTAGGGCATCTTCCAGATTGGATTTGACGCTGTAGAGAGAAGAAAGAGAAACCATATCGTCTTCATAATAACAGATTTTTATTCCGTCTTCCGTTTCGAGGGTGTTGACAGGAACAGAAACGCTCCCTTGTGTCATCAGCGCTTCTTTGGAAATCCGGTAGTGTTCGCAGACCTGCTCAAAAATACTGCGGTCATCGGTAACGATTTTTTCCAGAGCAGCGTAATGCAGATCGTTTAAGTGCCTGATGTGAGGTGCAGGCTCTTCATAGAGCAGGCTGTATGCTGTTTTGTGCTGCGCGGATGCAAGAAGCTGCATACACCGCGCTTTCAGTTCGTTCAATTCATCTAAAACGGCTTCATCCGATGCATTTGTCGCATTTGTGCGGATGATGACGCCGAAATCGGTTTCGCCTGCAATCCATTCCTTTAACAACTCAAGATAATGGGAACGTATCTCCTTTGAAAGCTTTGCCGAGACGGAAAGCTTCCGGTTTCCTGTTGTCAGCACTGCATAGGTTCCGGGAAAGCTTAAGTTTGTTGTCACGGCGGGTTCCTTGGTCTTTAATGCTTCCTTCGATACCTGAACCAAAAGTTCATCCCCTGCCACGAGCTTTTTTTTGAGAGAAACTTTCTGCGTGAATACAGGATGCTTCAGATCCTCCAGAGGAAGATAGCACCTTTCGGTCGGACTGATCTTGACGAACGCAGCGTTTAGATTCTGGACAATATTTTCGACTTTACCGATATAAATATTGTTGAGAATGGACCGCTGCCCTGCAGCATCCGGAAGCACCTGAAGCATTTTCTTATTTTCACCGTAAAGGGCAGAAATAATATATTTCTGCCCTCTGATCTCTTCTCTGGTAATGATATATTGATTCATAATAACCTCTTTTATCACACAATATCGGCCCCCATTTCACCGAGTGGCACAAAACCGCCATTATCCCCTGCGGAGGCAAACACATCTTTCCGGTGGATCTGAATGGCATCGGCATTATATACAAACCCCATCGCCCCGAAGAGAGCCTCAAGTACAAGCTCCGGCTTTAGGTTGTCTATGCTTCCGGTGGAAACGGTCAGTAAAAAAGCGGGTTTTCCGGCATTCTCAATGACTTCAAAATGATAGACCAGCTGCTTTAAGTCGATCACTCTCTCGCCCTTTTTCGTCTGCTTGACGAGAGGGATCGTCTCAGGTTTTGTAAAAAACTCCAAAAGACCGGCTTGAAATTCCGAAATGTCTGCGCAGGCATCATAGCCGTCTTTGAAAGAAAGCTCATACTCTGCCGCCGTGACAATGGACATTGCGGTTTTGGCATCATCCGGCAGCTTTACATATCCGGTGACCTCAAGTCCCTCGACCATTGTACCATTCAGCGCTGCTATAGATTCCTCGCTGGAGCGTGTAGAATGCACTTCAATGTCGAGATATTCCCCGTCGCTGGTAATGCCCACACCCAAAGGCGCTGCAAAAGACATGATCTGGTGTGGGGAAAATCCTTCCGAATAACAGATATCGATGTCCGCCCGGCGCATCGCTTTTTGAAAATAGCGCATGATATCAAGGTGTCCGATGAACTTCATCACGCCATATTTGCGAAACTTAATCCTTATCTTCATAGCAAACACCCCCACCGAATTTGTTGACGCCGCATCCCGAACATTTCATCCTACAGTTGGGCGTCACCTTCTCTAGCATTGCATTCTGCCATTCCCGTTTCAGGAATTCTTTGGATACTCCTGTGTCAATAAAATCCCACGGAAAAACTTCATCTAATGTGCGCTCGCGCATCGTGTAAAAATCCGGATCAATGCCGCATTCTGCAAAAGCATCGAGCCATCTTTGATAGTCAAAAAATTCAGACCATGCGTCAAATATGGCGCCCTTCCCGTAAACCGCAAGGATCGCCTTTCCAAGTCTTCTGTCCCCACGCGCTAAAATACCTTCAAGGACCGTCACATCTGCCTCATGCCAGTTGTATTTGATGCTCTTGCGGTTTAACTGTTCTTTGACTGCATCGTTGACGATTTTTGCGCGCCCGATATAATCCTCAGGTGGATACATTCTCGCCCACTGAAGCGGGGTAAACGGTTTGGGCACGAAAAAGGAGGTCGAGATCGTAATCTGGCACCGTCCGTTTCTGCTCTCTTTCGGAACCGTTTCATAATAGCGGACCGCCGTCTCGTTGGCAAGCTCTGCGATGGCACGCATATCCGCCTCTGTTTCGGTCGGAAGACCAAGCATAAAGTAAAATTTCACCTTGTTCCAGCCGCCCTCAAAAGCCATCTGGGCACCGTCTAAGATCACTTCCTCGGTGAGCCCTTTATTGATGACATTGCGAAGCCTCTGCGAGCCCGCCTCTGGAGCAAAGGTCAGGCTGCTCTTGCGGATATCCTGCACCTTACTCATGACATCCAGAGAAAAAGCGTCAATCCGTAAAGAGGGTAAGGAAATATTCACTCCTTTTCCCTTGAATTCGTCGATCAGAAATGTCACCAGCTCGTCCAACTGTGTGTAATCGGAGGAACTCAAAGAGCTTAAGGATATCTCCTCATACCCTGTAGACTTTAGCATTACAGTGGCAAGCTCTTTCAACCGTTCGACATTCTTCTCGCGGACAGGACGGTAGACCATACCTGCCTGGCAAAAACGGCAGCCACGGATACAGCCGCGCTGGATTTCAAGAACTACACGGTCCTGAGTCGCCTTGATAAACGGAACTACGGGACGCTCCGGATAGACAGCCTCTGTCATATCCATCTGCAGCTGTTTTGTGATAACGGCTGGAATGTCGTCGGCAATCGGGGTATGGCTTTCTATCGTGCCGTCTTCTTTGTATGTCACCTGATACAGCGACGGGACATAGATGCCCGGGATTTTGCCCGCCTCATGCAGAAATTCTGCACGGCTGCCTCCCGCAGCTTTCATTTTTTTGTAGAGAGTAAAAATGGCATTGTACTGAAGCTCTCCCTCTCCGATATAAAAGAAATCAAAAAAATCGGCGATCGGTTCCGGGTTGTAGGCACAGGGACCGCCTCCGATGACGATCGGATCATCTTCGCTCCGCTCGGATGCGAGCAGCGGAATGCAGCTCAAATCCAGGATCTGCAGAATATTGGTATAGCACATTTCATATTGGAGCGTAATACCTAGAAAATCCATCGTTCTGACGGGTTCCTGCGATTCAAGCGTAAAGAGCGGGATCTGCTGCTCCTTCATGATCCGATGCAGATCCGGCCACGGAGAATAGACACGTTCACACCAGACATCAGGCATTTTGTTGAACATATCATACAGNATCTGAATGCCGAGGTGAGACATGCCGATCTCATAAACATCCGGAAAACACATCGCAAANCGGATCGCGATTTTGTCTTTGTCTTTTTTGACGCTGTTCTGCTCATTGCCGATATATCTTGCCGGCTTATCTATTTTCATCAGTATTTCATCCGATAAAGCTAATTTTGTCATCAAGGTACCCTTTCGTCTTACTGTTTTACTCTGTGGGCGCTCCGNTCAGCTCCGAGAGCCATGCATCCCATTCCTGTATTGTATCATATTCCAACAGATTTGTATAATAGTGGTCATCGGAAATCTTTTGTGTGATCTCATCGGCTGAAAATCCGTACAAATCTGTCCCGGTGACTTTTAGAAAAAGAAATATGCCAAACAGCGCAAGTGCTGTCCAAATCTGTACTTTTGTAACAGAAATCCCGCTATCCTGCGAATCCTCCGCATTTAAAATGACGCCATTTTCCCCTGAATCAAAAGAATTTCTGATCGCTGCAACATAGGCACGCCGCCGTTCCACATAGCCGTCTGTCATAAATTCCTCCTTCTGCGCACACATGGTTTACCATAAAAATGTTATGTATACACAAATCCGAATCAAAGCTTATCTTATCAATAAGATATGACAGGTTACTTCAAAAAATACCTGACACACCGCTTGACACAGTCAATGATTTTATTGACTGCCCAAACCAGTGTGTGATCGATCAGAATTGCGCCCAAAAGCGACAGCACAAATGTCAATGCGGCAGTCAGAAGACATCCGCCCACGATCCCGCCGCTTAAGACGTCAATGTGCAGAAGCTGTTTTACGATGTAATGCAGCACTCCCCAGTGGATCAAAAGCACGGAAAAGCTATATTTACAGATAAGCTGTATCAGAAAATGCTCGGAAACACACTGCCCTGCCACACGCTTTACAAGCAGAAAAATGGCTGAGGAATATAACATCATGGTCGGTGCGTTCTGGTAGATATAATTCTGGTAGCTGTCAGTGCAGATGATCAGGATACAGGAAAATAAAAAAGACAGCGCGCCGCCCGCGATAAAAAGATTTTCCGTACGTCTGTCACATTTTTCAGACAGAAAATATCCGAGCAGAAAAACTCCGGCAAAAGAATCCACGATTACCGATAAATGCGCAGAAAAACCAAAGACCGGGGCATAGGTCTGCAGCGCATTGACGAAGAAGACAACCGCAATGAGCCCCGCAAATACTTCCCGCGGAATATGCGCCGTGACCCATCGCAACAGAGGGGTCAGCACATACAGACCCAGAAGCGTATAGATAATCCAAAAATGCGGCGCTTCCTCCGGCGGACCGCTTAAAATACGCAGAAACAAAACCCGCCAATACCTGGGATGCAGCCACATGGTACCTTCCTTTGCGACGACATATAAAATATAATAGACCACCAGCGGGACAACGACCTTTCGAATCCGTTTTTGAAAAAAAACGGTGATCCGCTCTCCCCTAACAGGCAAAAGCAGTGCGCCGCTGATAAGGATAAACAGCAAATTGCTCGACAAAAAGGTAAAATCAAAGATTTCCAGGACATAAAAACTCAGGCTTCCCCTCTCCTGCAGAGAAGAAGCCAGAGATACCGTGTGGACGCCGATGACAGACACCGTGGCGATCACGCGCAGATAATCCAGATAGACCCGGCGATTCATCTGTTGGACAGCTCCTGTGTGATATCCTCCCATGTGACTCCTTTTTCAGCCATCAGAACCATGACATGATACAGAAAATCGGAAATCTCGTATTTGATTTCCTCCGGATCAGGATTCTTTGCTGCAATGACAATCTCGGTTGCCTCCTCACCGACCTTCTTGAGAATCTTGTCGATCCCCTTATCAAACAGATAATTTGTATAGGAGCCCTCTTTCGGATGTTCCTTGCGCTCCAGAATGATCTGATAGACATCCTCGAATACCCTCAGGGGATTCTTTTCCATATACTCTTTCTTGACAATGTTGTTAAAGAAGCAGGTCGGATTTCCGGTGTGGCATGCGACGCCTACCTGTGAAACCTTTGCAAGGATCGTGTCATAATCGCAGTCTGCCACCAGTGATTTCACATACTGAATATGACCCGAAGTCATGCCCTTTGTCCAGAGTTCATTGCGGCTTCTGCTGTAATAGGTCATCTTTCCGATATGGATCGTCGTCTCGAAAGCTTCCTGATTCATGTAGGCGAGCATCAGTACCTGATCGGTACGGTAATCCTGTACGATCACCGGAACCATGCCTTCGGAATTCTTCTTTAGATCATCCCACTTTAATTGCGGTTCAAAGTTGTCCATCTTAATGCCGCAGGTGGAAAGCTGTGACTTGATCTCCATGATATTGGTCTGCGGGTCATTGATGAAGGAACCGGCAATTCCGCGTACATTTTCACGCTTTAAGACTTCACAGATCCGAGCCTGATCGAAGGTGTCAAAGCATACGACATAAGGCACGTTCGTGATATTCTCGATCGCATCGAGCACCTTCGCGTTCAACAGAAGAAGTTCGTGGAAATTCTCATCCATCTCTTCCTTGTGCTTGAACACAAAATTAACGTTTTCCACAGATACCAGAATACGGTCCTTGCCAAACCGTTTGCTGGCTTCCTCTGCAAGTTCCATGCTGCCGGGTTTCGCTCCGTTTAAGATTACCTGAAGGCATCCGGCATAGATAAACTTCTTGATATCCTCCATGCGGTTGATGTCACCGCCCGCGCATACCTTAATCTCTACATTGCGGTTGATATTGCGGATGGTGTTGATATTTTTCTCATGCTCTTCATCGTCATTTGACAGATCAAAGATAATGATCTTGTCGATACCGCTGTCATTGTACAGACGTGCCAGATGATATACGTCGTCCAGCGGTTCCGGATTGTCAATGCCCTTTACGGCCTGACCGTCTTTTAAATAAATGGTTGCAACAATATTTTTATTTTCCATATCTATAAGCTTCCTTTCGTCGTCAGTACACCGGTAATCCGCGGGTCGATCGAAGTCGCCTCATCCATAGCCTTTGCAAATGCCTTGAACATGGCTTCTATCATGTGATGGTTGTTACCCGGAGTGAGGACTTTCAGATGTAAATTCATACCGGCGGTATAGGATACCGCATAAAAGAATTCTCTGACCAGTTCCGTATCCAGATCTCCTACCCGTTCTGCCGTAAATTCTGCCTCAAAAGAAAGATACGGTCTGCCGGATAAATCTACGGCACAGAGCACCAGAGATTCATCCATTGGAAGGATACAGCTTGCATACCGCCTGATCCCTTTTTTGTCGGAGAGGGCTTCCCGGATCACTGTTCCGAGAACAATGCCGGTATCTTCTACCGTGTGATGACCGTCCACCTGAAGATCTCCCTTAGCGGAAAGGGTAAGGTCAAAAAAACCGTGTCTGGAAAATCCTTCCAGCATGTGGTCAAAAAAACCGATGCCGGTGTGTATATCGCTTGTCCCCGCGCCGTCGATATCAAGCCGCGCGGTAATATCTGTCTCTTTCGTTTTACGTGATAATTCTGCTGTTCTGCTCATTTTTGGTCACACTTTCCTTTATTCAGAGTCTTCAAACCTTACGCGAACGGAGTTTGCGTGTGCGGTCAACTGTTCACATTCGGCAAACTGCATGACGTCTTTGTAGACCTTCTCCAGTGCATCTTTAGAGTAAGAGATAATGCTGGATTTTTTGATAAAATCGTCTACGCTGAGTGCGGAAAAGAATTTTGCCGTTCCGTTGGTGGGAAGCACATGGTTCGGTCCCGCAAAATAATCGCCCAGAGGCTCACTGGAATATTCTCCAATAAAGATCGCTCCGGCATTGCGGATTTTGGTCATGACCTCAAACGGATTTTTCGTTACAATCTCAAGATGTTCAGATGCAATCTCATTTGCGGTATTGACGGCATCCGAAAGTGTCTCCGCCACCAGAATATATCCGTAATTGTCCAAGGACTTTTGAATGATCTCTTTTCTGGAAAGTTCTGCCACAAAACGGTCTACCTCATCGGATACCTGCTCTGCCAGCGTGCGGCTGGTCGTGATCAGAATCGCGGATGCCATCTCGTCGTGTTCTGCCTGCGACAGAAGATCTGCGGCTACAAAACGTGGATTTGCAGTCTCGTCTGCAAGGACCAGAATTTCGCTCGGTCCTGCGATGGAATCAATGCTCACATGACCGAAAACAGCCTTTTTGGCAAGAGCGACATAAATATTGCCGGGACCGACGATCTTGTCCACCTTCGGAATGCTTTCTGTTCCGAAAGCCATTGCTGCGATCGCCTGTGCTCCGCCTACTTTGTAAATTTCATCGACACCTGCTTCCTTCGCGGCAACCAGCGTAGATGCACAGATACTGCCGTCCCGTCCCGGCGGTGAAGTCATGATGATACGGTCAACACCTGCCACCTTTGCCGGCAGCACGTTCATAAGGACGGAGGACGGATAGACTGCTTTTCCGCCCGGCACATAGACGCCGACCTTTTCAATTGCAGTGACCTTCTGTCCCAGAATGATACCAGAGGCCTGCGAGTCGAACCATGAGGTCTGGCGCTGCTTTTCGTGGTAGCTTCGGATATTGACCAATGCCTTGCGGATCACATCGAGAAGCTTCGGATCTACTTTCTCATATGCCTCGTCGATCTCCTGCTGTGTCACAAGGATATTGTCTGCATTAATATCGGCACCGTCAAATTTCTTGGTGTACTCAAACACAGCGGCATCTCGCTGCTCCTTGACGCTGTTCACAATATCCGTCACTCTGCTCTCGTATTCGCCGTAAGAATTCGGGCTGCGTTTCAGCAGATTTTCTAATATATTAGACTGTGTTTCAGGGGTTAACGTTAAGATTCTCATATTTACCCTCCATCCGGTTAATTTTCATTGATGACTGTTTTCAGATCGGAGATCAGTTTTGTGATCCGTTCATTCTCCATCTTCATGCTCACCTGATTGACTACCATGCGCGCCGAGAGCGGGCATACTTCTTCCAATACCACAAGACCGTTCTCGCGCAGCGTGGAACCGGTTTCCACGATATCACAGATAACCTCGGAGAGACCTACGATCGGCGCAAGTTCGATCGAACCGTTGAGCTTGATGATTTCCACGGTCTGATATTTTTTATTGTAAAAATAGTCCGTCGCAATGCGTGGATACTTGGTGGCAACGCGGATCAGCTCATGATGTCGCAGAAGCTCTCCTGCCTCTTTTGGTCCGCAGATACACATCCGGCACTTTCCAAAGCCAAGGTCAAGGACTTCATAAATATTTCGCCCCTCTTCTAAAATGGTATCCTTTCCGACGATCCCGATATCCGCTGCCCCGTATTCTACGTAAGTCGGGACGTCCGGACCCTTTGCCAGAAAGAAACGAAGCTTCAAATCTTCATTGACAAAAATCAGCTTTCTGGTATCTTTATCCTTCATTTCTTCGCAGGTGATCCCTATTTTTTCAAATAATTTAAGAGTCTTATCCGCAAGTCTCCCTTTGCCCAAAGCAAAGGTGAGATATCTCATATCTTCCATGTCAGATCTTCCCTTTCTTTTATGCTATACAAACCGTATCTCGGCAATACGGTTCTGTTCGGCATACCGGATATAATCTTCTTCGCCAAGAGCCGGATTTCTCACGATCAACTCCACGCATCTACCCTCCCTGCGCTGCTCATTTGCGTGGGAAATCGCCTCTTCGCGGTGGGTGGAACTGTACACGATCAGCAGAGTATTATGCTCCAGCGGAATCTCTATCTTTTGCCTGGAGAGCGCCGCCATCAGCTGGTCGACGATAAACGCAAACCCGATGGAGGCAGAATCCTTGCCAAAATGGGTCAAAAGCTTATCGTAACGGCCGCCTCTTACGATCGGCTCTCCGCTTCCGAACGTATATCCTGAAAATATAATGCCGGTATAGTAACGGTAGTCACTGATGATACCCGGCTCAAAGTTGACATAACCTGAAATACCGTAAACTTCAAGTATTTTGTAAAGCTCCTCGAAACGCATGACTGCAGACAGGATACGCGGATAACCTGCTGCATAATTCCGAAGCTCTGTCATCTCCTTCGGATTTGCGTAAAGTTTACCCAGAAGAAGAAAGAGCTGCATCAGATCAGAATCCAAGTGCAGTGTAGAGGCAAACTCCTCCACTCCGAAAAAATTCTTGTTGGAGATCAGACGGCGGAATTCCTCTTCCTGCTCTTCCGTAAGTCCTGCCGCTTCCATCAGTCCGAGAAAGAAGTCGGCGTGACCGATGCTGAGAAGGAAATCTTTCAGTCCCGTTGCCTTCAAACAGTCAACCACCATAGAGATCATCTCTGCATCCGCATCCACACTCGGATCTCCGATGAGTTCTGCGCCAAGCTGCGTATTCTCCTTTAAGCGTCCCTGATAGCGTGTACTGTTGATAAATGTATTGCCCATATAGCTCAGGCGGATCGGTATCGCTTCCTCGCCGAAATATTTCGCGGCTGAACGCGCGATGGACGGCGTGATATCCGGTCGCAACACAAGCGTGTTGCCTTCGCGGTCAAAAAACTTATAGAGATCGCAGGAAGGTGTTGTGCCGATCTCGCGTCCGAAAATATCAAAAAATTCAAATGTCGGCGTCTGGATCGGGCGGTACCCGTAGCGCCGCAGCATTTCATTGATGCAATCCTGAAGGATCAGTTTCTTCTCACATTCTTCATTGTAAATATCCCGGACTCCCTCCGGTGTATGTAAAATCTTTTTTTTCATTTAAGAGCCATGCCTTTCCCCTCATTATTGGGATGAAATCTTTTCTCAGCCGGTCGCTGTAACGCTACTTTAGTGAAGTAACGTGATATCACAATAACATAAAACACAAACAAAAGTCAATCCCTCAAGAGTAAATCCTTTTGCAGCGTATCCAGATACGGAACCAGTACTCCTCTGCTCTGCGGCAGGAAGAAATCCGATTCCAGTTCTTCATGGCGAAAACTTTTTCTGCCGCCCTCTTTTGCGCGGTTCCAAAATTCAAGCAGCTTCTGCAGTCTCAGATAATAAAATTCGTCTCTCTTTGAAAAACTCAGCAGAAAAAATGCAATACCGCCCTGCTTTTCGAAGTTCTGCATGAAGTCTACCTGATGTTCATGGATATTCTGAAGCGGAAAGGTATCCGTATTGCATTCCTTTGCGTCAAAACAGATCGGTATGCCCTGTACCACGCCGATATAGTCCACGGTACTCTTCTGATCAAAATAAGCTAACGTGATATGCCTTGTCGTTTTATCTATGTTGATCGGCGTGATCGGAGTCGGTATTTTCTGGATCAGCGCCAGACCGTTCTCCAGATATTTCTCATTTGTGCGGTTAATAAATTCCTCCAGAGTGGAACCCCGCAGCCCTCTGGAATTCCATGTGGCCATAGTGAATCTCTCTCCTTTGCATACAAAGCAATTATATAGTATTCATGCCGCAGAAACAACAAAAAAATTCTTTTGTCAAAGGTTTTTGCATATGGTACAATTATTCTATCACAGTGCTGCCATACAGGGCATCGGAAATGAGGTTATGAATATGGTAATGAATGAATCGGCAGAAAACTATCTGGAGACCATTCTGGTTCTGACACACAGACTGGGAAATGTGCGTTCCGTAGATATTGCTCATGAAATGAACTTCAAAAAGCCAAGCGTAAGCGTTGCAATGAAAAATCTCCGTGAGAACGGTTATATTACAGTCAATGCGGACGGACATATCCATTTGACGGAGTCCGGACTTGCGGTTGCGGAAAAAATATATGAGCGTCATACGATCTTGTCAAGCTGGCTGATCATGCTGGGTGTGGACCCCCGTATAGCGGCGGAGGATGCATGTAAGATCGAACATGATGTCAGCAACGAGAGCTTTGACGCGATCAAGAAGCATATCAATGCGAGCATGAAGCTGTCAGATCATTCCTGATAAGGTCAAATTCCACAGGGCACGGGGCGGTCACTGCTCTCCCGTCTTCAAATTCCATGCGGTATGCGTGAAGAAGCTGGGAGGAAATTCCAAACCTCCTGCGAAATTGTTCGTTTATGCTTCTGTCACCGTATTTTTCGTCGCCAATGATCGGGTGTCCGAGATATGCCAGATGTGCCCGAATCTGATGAGACCGTCCGGTGATCAGATGAACTTCAAGTTCCGTGTAACCGTTTTTCACAAGAACCGGGCGGTATTCGGTCTCGATCTCCCGTGCAAGCATGCTTGCACGTGCTCCCTGCTGCCCGTTCGGCCTGAGTTCTGAAACGGTGACACGGTTTGTCTTCGAATCTTTCCAAAGCCATCCCTTGACATATGTTTCTTCCTTAATCTCACCTCGCACGATACAGCGGTAATATTTTTTTACCGTGCGCATTCTCAAGGCATCCGACATTTCCTGAAGTCCCCTTAAAGTCTTTCCCGCGATCAGAAGCCCGGAAGTGTTGCGGTCTAAGCGGTTGCACACGGACGGTTTAAAGGTACGCATCATCTCTTCGGTCAGCACATGTTCTCTGACCAGATAAGCAAGAATATACTCATTGGCAGACAGATCAGACTCCCTGGCTTTTTGAGAAAGCATTCCTGCAGGCTTATTGATGATGATCACGTCAGGGTCTTCATAAACAACAGAAAGCCGGCCAGAAATCTTTTTCAGCTTTTCATATTCCGAAAGGGCCTGTTCGCCACCGGAGAATTTGAGGAATGTCTCATCCGACAAAAAAAGTGTGACCAGATCGCCCTCTTTCAGCTGCTCTGCTCCGGCTGTCTTTTTGCCGTTTAAGACAATATTCTTTTTGCGCATCATCTTATAGACAAAACTGCCCGGCGCATTGCACAGGAGTTTTTTTAAGTACTTGTCGAGGCGCTGTCCTGCCTCATTAGATCGAATCTGAAATTCACGCATTACATTCACGCTTTCTTCATGATTTCTTTTTGTGTATGTTGCGGATCGTCTTTTTCTTGCGCACTTTCGGTCTGTCTGTCTCCTTTGTCAATGCAAATGCATTTGCATTGCGGCGGGAAACGTCTGTATGCCTCGGACGGATCAGNCATTTTTTGTCAAAACCGATCAGATCGGTGCGCCCTGCCTGAATCAGCGCTTCNCGGACAAGATCATAATTTTTAGGATTACGGTATTGGATCAATGCCCGCTGCATTGCCTTCTCATGCGGGTTTACCGCCACATAAACCGGTTTCATCGTCCGCGGGTCAAGTCCTGTATAATACATGCAGGTGGATATGGTGGACGGCGTCGGATAAAAATCCTGCACCTGTTCCGGCATATATCCCAGATCGCGCAGAAATTCAGCGAGTTCAACTGCTTCCTTTAAGGTGGAACCCGGATGTGATGACATCAGNTAAGGCACCAGATACTGCTTTTTTCCAAGTTTTTGATTGACAGCATTATATGCCTGCACAAACTTCCGGTACACTTCTACGCCGGGCTTTCCCATTTTTTCCAAAACAGCATTGGAGATATGCTCCGGCGCCACCTTCAACTGCCCGCTTACATGATGCTCACAGAGTTCCCTTAAGAATGTCTGATCTTCATCGTAGATCAGATAGTCGAAACGGATCCCGGACCGTATGAATACCTTCTTAACGTTAGGCAGTTCACGTAATTTTCGAAGCAGCTTCAAGTAATCTTCATGTGATACTTTAAGATTAGCGCAAGGTCTGGGAAAAAGGCACTGCTTATTTGTACATACTCCCTTTGTGAGCTGTTTTTCACAGGCAGGAGCGCGGAAATTGGCGGTAGGTCCGCCTACATCATGGATATACCCTTTAAAGTCCGGCTCCCATACCATTTTTTTTGCTTCCGCGAGAATAGATTCATGGCTTCTCGTCTGAATGATCCGTCCCTGATGGAATGTAAGCGCGCAAAAGCTGCAGCCTCCGTAGCAGCCACGGTTGCTGACAAGTGAGAATTTTACTTCACTGATCGCTGGGACGCCGCCGAGAGGCTCATAAGAGGGATGATACGTACGCTGATACGGCAATGCGTAGACCTGATCCATCTCACTCTGGGTTAAAGGCTTTGCGGGCGGATTCTGAACCACAAACATTTTCCCGTCGTACGTTTCAAAAAGACGTTTTGCCGTAAACGGGTCCGTATTGCAATATTGCGTATAAAAGCTTTTGGCGTATTCGCTTTTGTCTGCAAGGAGNCGCTCGTAATGAGGAAGCTCGACCGCGTCATAGATGTCTTCCCTGTTTCTGGTCTTATAGACGGTTCCGTTTACAAAGGTGATATCGNGAACGTCAAGACCGCTNTCAAGNGCCTCTGCGATCTCAAGGATGCTGTGCTCTCCCATCCCGTAGGAAATCAGATCAGCACCGGAGTCTAGGAGAATGGAACGTTTTATCTTGTCAGACCAGTAATCGTAATGTGCGAGGCGACGCAGGCTTGCCTCAATGCCTCCGATGATGATCGGTTTGTGCTTATANNTCTGNCGGATCAGGTTGCAGTAGACGACAGTCGCATANTCNGGCCGTTTNCCCATGACTCCGCCCGGAGTAAAGGCATCGTTTGCCCTCCTCTTTTTTGACACGGAATAATGGTTTACCATAGAATCCATATTTCCGGCAGACACCAGAAATCCCAGTCTNGGCTCGCCGAAGATGTTGATNGATTCTNTNTTTCGCCAATCCGGCTGTGCAATGATGCCNACCCGATAGCCGTGGGCTTCTAAAAGCCGTGAGATGATGGCATGTCCAAAAGAAGGATGATCCACATAGGCATCTCCGCAGACATAGACAAAATCAAGCTGCGAGATGCCTGCCTCCTCCATATCCTTCCGACTGATCGGTAAAAATCCGTTGCTCATAGTAATCTCCATTCCAATCATTTGTNTTTCACATNTCATCCGTTTTGCCGATGACGCCAAGGCTTTTTANNTCTTCCNGGGTCAGTGCGCGGTACTCTCCCGGNTTTAANTNAGCCGGAAGTGTCAGCGGTCCCATAGACAAACGCTTGAGATAGACGACCTGTCTCCCAACTGCCTGGAACATGCGCTTGACCTGATGAAATTTTCCCNCGGTAATGGTCAGTTCTATTTCAGAGACGGCACCGCTTTTTAAAATTATGAGTTTCGCAGGCTTAAGAGGCTTTGCCTCTCCAATGTCAACCCCTTTTTTAAAAAGGATAACGTCATCTTCCGTGACCTCTCCGTCTATTTTGGCATAATATGTCTTTGCAACATGCTTAGAGGGACTGAGCAGCTCATGCGCCAGTGCACCGTCATTGGTGATAAGGAGCAGTCCTTCCGTATCCAGGTCCAGCCTTCCGACCGGAAAGAGATCGTTTCGCGCCGTGTCCGTCAGAAAATCCATAACGGTTTTGTGAAGTCCGTCCTGCGTGGCACTGACACAGCCGGCAGGTTTATGTAACATATAATATTCATAAGCTGTATAGACAAGCCGCTGCCCGCGCAGACAGATTTCATCATGGTTTTCGTCTACTTTTGTTTCCGGTCTGTCCGCTGTTTTGCCGTTTACCGTGACCTGTTTTGCGCGGATCAATTTTTTCACTTCACTTCGGGTTCCGGCGCCGATCTCTGTAAGGTATTTGTCTAATCGCAGTGACATAGCATTCTCCAATGACTGATATTCGGTCAGGAACTCGGCTCCTGCCCGTATAGATAACACAGCATAGGATAAGAATTCACGCTGAATTCCTGCCCGTTTCTGTCATTTAAGTAAATTCCAAGATGCAGATGTACATCAAAATTTCCTGTAGTTCCGGGGATATCGCTGTAACCGGTATCTCCCATAAAACCGAGCAGCGTTCCTGCCTTAACCTTATCTCCCTGGACAAATTCTTCGGCGTAGTCTGCAAGATGCGCATAATAGAAATATGCGCCCGATTCACTGCGGATTCCGATCCGATAGCCGCCCAGACGCAGCCAGCCGATATTCTCCACCACACCGTCTGTCATGCTGTAGATGGGATAAATTCCGCGCTGGTTTACGGTAGCCATGAGATCGCATCCCTCGTGTCCCCGTTCTCCTCCGAATGTACGGCTCTGCATCCAGCTGTCGGCAAATGAGATGGTTGCATCCGGATTGTCTGCGATCTTGCCCACCGGAAACTGTTCAAGATCGTTCCAGACCGCATAGACGTATCCACAGATTTCCTCGAATTCCTCTGACCGGTATTTTCTGACGAGCGCGATATCCGATGTGAGCAGATCTACATCCGACACAATATTGTCTGTGGCAAAATACATTGTAAGAAGTTCGCTGTATCGCTTCATATCGGAATCCGACGCGCTCCGAAAGGTTTCTGCAACTTCCCCGGGCACTGCATGGTCGCGGAAATTGCGAAAAGCCGTTTCGTAGGAAAAGCAGTTTATCTGTCGTACCCGTACCTCGATTTCACTCAACAAAAACACGTTGAAAAATACGACGGTACAAAACAAAAGAAACAGAGCGATACGATTCGATTTCATGAACCTTTCCTTTAATTACATTTTTTTAAAAATTCGATCAAAAATTTCCATACCCTTTCCGTTGAGGAAATACTTAAGCGCTCTTTCGGCGTATGGATGTCATAATTGTTCGGGCCAAAAGAGACACAGTCGAGATCTGAGATTTTGCCGGACAGAATTCCGCATTCGAGTCCCGCGTGAATTGCCTCAAATACAGGCTGTGTGCCAAACAGCTCTTCGTAGACCGTGCAGACAGTATCCCGAAGCTTGGAATCCGCACGGTATTCCCACGCGGGATAATCGCCGCCAACCGAAATCTCTCCTCCAAGGAACTCTGCAAGCATGGCAATGCGGTCCTTTAAATCTTCTTTTCTCGAAGAGACGCTGCTCCGCACGGAACTGATCAGGGAGAATTTTTCCGATGTAAGTTTCATGATCCCCGCATTCAGTGACGTCTCGACCAGTCCCTGCATCACACGGTTCATATTCTGAACACCGTTTGGCACGTTCCTCAGATAAAAAATCACCTTTGTCATGGAAGCATAGGAAAGTATCTCCTTTTCGGTCACTTCCCCCTCTTTGACGAGGATACTGATATTGGGGTCAGACGCCGCGAATTCCTTTTTGAGGGTCTGCTCAAGCGCTGTCAGACAATCGCGCAGTTCCTCTGCCTTTTCTTTCGGGATCAACAGTTCCGTGGTACATTCCCTTGGAATTGCATTATCCTTCTGTCCTCCCCAAAGCGAACAGATCCCGATCTCCATGCGGTCCGAGACGTATTTTAGCAGGCGTCCCATGACAATGTTCGCGTTGGCGTGCTCCTTGTCAATCTCACTTCCCGAATGTCCGCCTTCCAATCCGGCGACTGTCACAGACACGCATAATCCCTCCTGCGTGATATAGGACACAGGAACAGATGCCTCCACAGTCATTCCGCCGGCACAGCTGGTCAGGAAATGCCCTTCCACATCAGAGTCAATGTTGAGCATCCGATGCCCTTTGAGCATAGACAAGTCGATCTCTTCCGCGCCGAGCATGCCAATCTCCTCATCAACGGTCAGAACGACCTCCAGCCTCGGATGGGCAATCTCTGGTGAGTCTAATATGGCAAGGGCATATGCCACGGCAATGCCGTCATCGCCGCCTAATGTGGTTCCCTTTGCCTTTAAAAAATCGCCGTCCACATACAGCTGCAGACCGTCCTTCTCAAAGTCAATTTCGCAGCCGCTCTCCTTTTCACATACCATATCCATATGACCCTGCAGAATGATCGGCGCTGCCTGTTCATATCCTGCCGTCGCTTCCTGGATCATAATGACGTTGTTGCTGTCATCCTGATACCATTCAAGATTGTGTTCCTTTGCAAACTCCACAAGATGATCGCTGATCTGTTTTGTATTTCCCGAACCGTGCGGGATCGCGCACAGTTCCTCAAAATAGTGAAATACCTTTTGTGAAGATAAATTTAATTGTTTTAGTTCCGCTAATTTACTCATAATGCCTCCTGCCTTTCATATAGTTTAGTATGAAAAAGAAATTTATATTCTTAAGTCTTATTTTTTTTACCGCATATATCCTGTTTTTTCCCAGGGACGCCGTAAATGCAGCCGCAAACGGACTGATGCTCTGGTATGAGAAGGTGCTGCCCACGCTGCTCCCCTTTGCCGTGCTGTCCAATATTCTGATCGATTCCAATTATCTGCAGTATTTGAACAGAATTCTGGCGCCGCTGCTTTGTCGACTCCTGCCGGTCAGCGATAACGGCGCATTTGTGCTGCTCTCCGGATTTTTGTTCGGTTTTCCCATGGGAAGCAAAAACTGTGCCCAATTGCTGAAATGTGGCGGGATCACGCGTCAGGAAGCTGATGTCCTTTTTGTCATTACGAACAATATCAGTCCGGTCTTTATCAGCAGCTATATTTTACAACAGCAGCTTCACATGACAAAAATGACGCTGATAAGCTATCTGATCCTCTTTATGCCGCCGCTGGTGCTCGGCTTTGTCAGACTGCGCCGACAGGTCTCAAAACAGTCCAGTCTGCACAGTCAGACTGTGCAGACTGTGCAGACTGCGCCGTATTTGCACAAAAAACCGGCATCAGGATCTCAAATGAATTTTAAAATCATAGACGCCGGTATCATGAACGGTTTTGAAACATTGACCAGACTCGGTGGTTATATTATGCTGTTTTCCATGCTCGCTTCCATACTTCCTAAGCTGCCTCTTCCTGAGATATTTGGAATCTGCCTGACCGGGATCACGGAAATCACCAACGGTATTGCGTTGCTCGGAAACAGTGATCTGTCTCCCGGAATGCGCTATATCCTTGCCATGGCATTCACTGCTTTTGGCGGTCTTTCGGGAATCGCCCAGACAAGCGCAATGGTAAAAGACACCGGGCTTTCCGTCAAAAGCTACTGCATCCAGAAACTTGTGCTGGGGGCAGTGTCCGCAGCTCTCGCATGCGCAGCGGTGATCTGTCTTGGGATCTGAGCAGACGCTATCCAAGCATATCGGAAGAAATCTCTACTTTTGGAAGATCTGCTTTCCCTGATCCGGTACTGCTCTCCGGCTCCTCCGACATCGGGTTGAGCTCTGCGCGGTTGGTCTGTACAACGTCCAGAAATCCCTGCAGGGACTGTATGTATGCATCGTGGCGGGCTCTTGCCATATCCATAGACTTGGAAATGGCAGATTCCAGATTTTTCAGGATATCGTCCGTATACTGCATAGCGCCAAGACGTACATTGTTGGCTTCATTCATGGCATTATCCAAAATCTCCTGCGCCTGCTTTGTGGCGATCATTACAACTTCATTTGCCTGCGCGTAAGCCTGCTGCATGATCTGATGCTCGCTGACCAGCTCGTCCGTCTTCACATGCGCCTGAGCGATGATTGCATCAGCCTTTGCCTGCGCATCTGCAAGAATCGCCTCTTTATTGCTGATGATCTTCTGATAACGCTTGATCTCCTCTGGCGTCTTGGTGCGGAGCTCACTCAAAAGCTCTTCCATTTCCTCCCGGTTGACAATGATTTTGGATGAAGAAAAAGTTTGTGGCTTACAGTTGTCAATGTATTCCTCTATCTCTTCAATGATCTGCTCGATTCTGCTTGCCATAAAAAACCTCCATTTATTTTGAGATATTATATTTTGCGTATATCCGATCGACAAACCTTGACGGTACAAATTTGCTGATATCCCCGCCATAGGACGCAAATTCTTTTACTATGGTAGAACTCAAATATGAATACTGCAGATTTGTCGTGAGGAAAACCGTCTCGACATCCGGATTTTCCACATGATTCGTCTGCGCTATCTGAAGTTCGTACTCAAAATCTGTCACGGCACGGAGTCCCCTGATAATGATGGTGGCATCGATCTCTTTCATATAATCCACCAACAGACCGTCAAACGAACCGACCGTAACGTTCGGTATGGATTTTGTCATCTCTTCTATCATACTAACACGTTCATCCAGAGAAAACAACGAATTTTTTGCGCTGTTATGTAATACGCCGATGACCAGCTCGTCCACTATTTTTGAAGAACGTTCAATCATGTCAATATGTCCCAACGTCAGCGGATCAAAGCTTCCCGGATAAATTGCCCTCTTCATAGGTCTCCTCCATGTCTTCCTTCATTTGCGTATAAATGCGTGCTCATTTGTCTTATATGTTTTTAGACGCGCAAGCGTGTAACCGAATTCACTTAAATAGTCAAAATCTGTCTGCAGAGCTGCCTCCACTATGATCAGGGTATCCTTTTTCAGCAGGGACGACTCTGAGAGATAACGGAGCACCTCTTTTTCCAGATTCTGCTGATAAGGCGGGTCCATAAATATGATGTCAAACTGATATGTTCCTTCCATGGCGCGCAGTGCACTGAGCACATCAGATGCATACAGCCTGGAAGTCTTGTCAAATCCCGTAAAACGGATGTTGTCCGCAATACAGGCGGCAGGTTTTTTCCCGCTATCGACAAATACCGCATACTGTGCACCGCGGCTTAATGCTTCCAACCCGATCTGACCGCTTCCGGCAAACAGATCAAGAAAATAACTGCCAGGCACATCATTCTGTAAAATATTAAAAAGAGTCTCCTTGATCCGGTCCGTCGTCGGTCTTGTCTCTGTTCCCGGCACTGCCTTGAGTGGCAGACTGCGTGCACTTCCGGCAATAATCCTCATTTGTATTCCTCCTTTAGGTTGCGTATCAAAAGACGCAGTGCAGCCTCTGTGGCTTCTCTTCGCACATTCATCCGGTCCCCTTCAAACAGATGACGCTCTACCGTGGTGGAGCCGTTGACATGGCATCCGATAAATACCAGCCCTACCGGACATTCCTTTGTCCCGCCGTCCGGTCCTGCAACACCGGTCACGGAGAGTGCCGCATTGCAGTCCGCAGTCCGGGCAGCGGATTCTGCCATCTCGGCAGCCGTCTCGCTGCTTACCACACCGTAGGTTTCGATCGTCTCGGGATTTACATGGATCATTTTCACCTTTGCCCGGTCGGAATATGTGACATACCCCTCCTGAAAAAATTCAGAGATGCCCGGAACATTGATGAGTGTGGATGCGATCATGCCTCCGGTAGCCGATTCCGCAGTCGTAAGCGTACAGTGATACTTCTTAAGAAGCTCGTATACCAAATATTCCAACGGTTGAGAAACTTGTTCTGTCAAGGGAAATCCTCCATGTGATTTATTTCTGTTCTTTTAATACATCTTTATTCTTTGCGATATAGTCCACCAGCGAGATCACCGTAAGGATCAGCGCGATATATGTGAGTATCACTCCGATCATCTGAAAAACAGGATTCGGAATGTCAAGGATCAGAACAATGACCATCAGCATCTGGAACGTGGTCTTAAATTTGCCCCAATAACTTGCTGCGATCACAATTCCGTTGTCCGATGCGATCAGACGGAACCCGCTGATGATAAACTCCCGCGCAATGATCACAATCACGATCCATGCTGCAAGCGTTCCTTTTTCAATCAGGCAGATCATTGCAGAACACACCAGCAGTTTATCTGCCAGCGGATCCATAAACTTGCCGAAATTTGTCACCAGATTGTACTTTCTTGCAATTTTACCGTCAAGCATATCCGTAAGGCTTGCCACAACAAAAATAGCTGTCGCAATATAATTTCCGTATCCCTCAAAGTATGGAGCCAGCAAAAAGAATACAAAGAACGGAATCAGGACTACCCTCATGACCGTAAGTTTATTTGGTAAATTCATAGCAGTTCTCCTATTAAATCATATTCATATGCGCCGGTAACACGCGTCTTTACAATATCGCCTGTCATCAGTTCCTGATCTGTACGGATAAAAATATAGCCGTCCACATCCGGAGCATCACGATATGTACGCCCGATATATACATTTTCCCCACTGACACTGCCCTCGATAAATGCGAAAAGCTCACGGTTTTTCATCTCTTCGTTTTTATCGAAGCTGACTTCCTCCTGCAGTTCCATAACATCGGCCTGCCATTCCTGTTTTATTTCTTCATCGATCTGATCTAGAAATTCTGCCGCCGGCGTTCCCTCTTCCGGGGAATACGTAAAAGCTCCCAGCCGGTCGAATTCCATATCGTTGACAAACTGCATCAGTTCTTCATGCATTTCCGGCGTTTCTCCCGGAAAACCGCAGATCAGCGTTGTCCGCAGAGCAATGTCCGGAATGCGCTCTCTTAAGTGATCTATGATCCGCACCAGATCCTGGCGGTCTGTACGCCGTCCCATGCGCTTTAACATGGTGTCGTTGGCATGCTGGATAGGAATATCCAGATAATGGCATACTTTTTCGTTGCGCAGCATGGAATCGATCAACTCCTCGTAGATCTCTTCCGGATAACAGTACATAATACGGATCCAGAACAGACCGGGAATCCGGTTCAGTTCGTCAAGCAGACGGTGAAGCGACTTCTCCCCGTAAAGATCTATCCCGTAAAGCGTTGTCTCCTGCGCCACAAGGATCAATTCCTTCACGCCTGCCGCAGCCAGATCCTTTGCCTGCTCTATCAGCTGTTCCATCGGGACGCTCCGGTAATTTCCGCGGATATAAGGAATAATACAGTAGGTGCAGCGCTTGTTACAGCCCTCCGCAATCTTTAAATAGGCAAAATGTCCGCCGGTTGTCACCGAACGCTTTGCACGGATATCCGGCAAGCCTTCCAGTGCCTTATAATTTTCATAGAATCCCCCGGATAAAGCCTCACGGACCGCCTCTACAATATCTTCATAAGAATTTGTTCCGAGGATCGCGTCCACCTCAGGGATCTCTTTTTTGATCTCTTCCCGGTAGCGCTGGGCAAGGCAGCCTGTCACGATCAGAGCCTTCAGTCTGGCATCCCGCTTGTGCTCTGCCATCTCTAACAGAGTATTGATGCTCTCTTCTTTCGCATCATTGATAAAACAGCATGTGTTGACAATGGCGATATCCGCCTCATATTCATCATCTGTCAGTTCAATGCTGCCGCCGGGAAATGTTCCGGCATCCCGGATCATTCCAAGCATGAACTCCGTATCCACCAGATTCTTATCACAGCCGAGGGAAACAAATAGCAGCTTCATTTCATTCTCACTTTCTCATAATATCATGAAAGACAGAGGATGAAAACTTAGTTTTCATCCTCTGTCTCCGGTAAAATTTTTACCTTTCCTTCGTATAACTCCTCCACTGCAATGGATAATGACTTCGGACAGGTAGTCTTATCTGCCATCGGTTCGTCTCCCGATATCAGTTGACGTGCTCTCTTTGCAGTAGCGATCACGATGGAATAACGGCTGTTGACCACCGGCTCCTCGCCAATCTCCACGTCATTGTTTACGACTTTCATCAGTTCTACATAGGATGGATGTATCATTGTTCTTTTCCTTTCTCATTATGGCGCATAAAATCTTCCAATTCGCTGCGCATATTATGAATCGCATTTATATTGCGTGATACCCGCCGGTGTTCATTTCGGATCATCTGATGTACTTCTTCCACACTTTCGGACAGGACATCATTGACCACCAGATAATCGTATGCCTCGATCCCGTCCGCTTCCTGTACGGCTCTGGCAAGTCTCGATTCTACGACCTCGACCGATTCTGTTCCCCGGCCGATGAGACGCTGTTTCAACTCTGCCGCACTCGGTGTCGTTACAAACAAAAGAAGCGTCTCCGGAAATTTCTTTTTGATCTTTAACGCCCCCTGAATCTCAATTTCAAGGATCACATCCTTGCCGGCGCTTAGCTGCTCCTCCACATAGGTACGGGGAGTGCCGTAATAATTGCCCACATACTCCGCATATTCGATCAGGGCGTCCTCCGCGATCATCTGCTCGAATTCTTCTCTTGTCCGGAAAAAATACTCCACACCGTCCGTCTCCCCCGGTCTGGGATCCCGTGTTGTTGCGGATACGGAAAGCGCATAGCAGTCCGCATGTTCTCTCATTAATTCTTTCATGATGGTTCCCTTTCCCGCGCCGGAGAAACCGGATACCACCGTTAAAATTCCTCTATTCTTTTGTGTCATCGCAAACCTCTGGGGCATTACCGTTGAACCGGAGAGCAAGCGTTTCCGGCTGTAATGCCGACAATATGATTGTACTGTTCTCTGTAAAAACGATACTTTTCGTCCGCCGTCCCTGCGTGGCATCGATCAGCAGCTCCTGCTCTTTGCCTCTTTGGATCATGCGCTTTGCGGGGGCAGAATCGGAAGAAATGATACTGATAATCTTGTCGGTATTGACCATATTGCCAAAACCGATGTTCATCAATTTTGCCATAATATCTCCAGCCTGTTTATTCAATATTCTGGATCTGCTCTCGCACCTTTTCAATATCGGTCTTTAAGCTGATGCCGATATCCGTGATGGATAGATCTGACGTTTTGGAGAGAATGGTATTGGCTTCGCGGTTCAGCTCCTGTGCGATAAAGTCAAGCTTGCGCCCGACTCCGCCGTCAAGCTCCAAGGTCTCCCTGGTGCTCTTGATATGGCTTCTAAGACGCACCGTCTCTTCATCGACACAGATCTTGTCTGCAAAAACTGTCACTTCCGTAGCTATTCTTGCATCGTCCAGCTGTCTGTCACCCAAAAGCTCCTTCACCTTTTCCTCCAGACGCGACCTGTATTCCTGCAGGATCTCCGGTGAACGCTTTTCGATATAGTCTACATAGGACAGCATGGCATCCAGTTTCTCCGTCAGGTCTTTTTTGAGCTGTTCTCCTTCAGCAGCACGGCTTTCAACAAAACGTTCTGCCGCACCGCGGACCGTCTTCTCCAATCCGGTCCAGAGTTCCTCCTCATCTACGGTCTGTTCTTCCATTGTAAATACTTCAGGGTAATGTGACAGCGAGCTGACGCGGATATCATTCTCAATGCCGAACATCTCCGACATCTTTTGCAGGTGAGTCAGATACTGCGCAGCAATATCCTCATTATACTTCAGCAAAAGCTGATCTTTTGTATAATCCTCGTAGGTGACAAAGACATCGACCTTCCCGCGCTCCATATACTCTTTTAAGAGACTTCGGATCGCATTCTCAAAAATGCCAAGCTTTTTTGGCATTCTGATATTGATATCGAGATATCTGTGATTGACGGATTTGATCTCCACCGCGAATTTTCGGTCTGTATCTGCAGTTTCGCACCTGCCGAAACCTGTCATACTCTTTATCATCTGATTTCTCCTCGTACGCATAGCGTCGGCATACGCCGACGCTAATTGTAGACATTATAAAACGAAATAAGGGTGAAGTCAATAGTCTGCTTCCCGAAAAATAAGCGAATAACAATCGATGGGTGCCGGCGGGTATGTACTGCTCAGCCAACTGTTCTGAATGTCTTCATAGGACAAAGACGGGTCATTGTTTAACACGGCAACCTGAAATTCCTTAAGATGTCCCGGCGCACGGTATTGCTCTACCAGAAGATTTGTATAGACTGCTTCCTCATATTCAGAGCCGGTTCCGCGCCACTTGTCACGTGTGTTGTCAAAAAGCAGATAAAATTTTATTCCGTCATAGTAAAGATACGTATAGATCAGATCACCCTCAACTGTAGAAGAACCGAGCAACAGGCTTGCCTGCGTCTCGCTCTGTACATTTTCATAAAAAGTATCCCACAGATCGTAATTGATATCCTCATCACGCAGGAGCAGATCATCCCGTGTTTTTGCCTGTTCAATGTCATTCGGAAGCGATGCCAGAAATGTTTTTTGTGATTCCAAAGTATGAAGCGCCTTCAATTCTGACGCTGCATCCAGCACTTCCTGACGCGCTTGCTCGTATGCATCCAGTGTTTCTTTGTCTGTGGGGGGAATTTCCTGTTCTGCCGGAGGAGTTTCCTGACCGAACACATGCCAGTCTGCGGTTCTTTTTTCCCCTTCTGCGTAGACACACAGGTCAGCAAGCATTCCGCTTCCGCTCTGCATGTAAATGTAATGGGTCTCTCCCCTGTCCTCTACCCTGACACAGTCGACAGATCGAAGCACGGTGTAATCCGGCTGTACACAGAGCTTTGTCTTTAGGAGCCCCTCAAAAAGGTCAACTCCCTTGTTGTACAGGTCGTCATAAGTGTACGATGTCAGTTCAAGCGTATGTTCCTCTACGCCGTACACGTATGTGGAAAAGTTATGCTTCATCAGATATACGGTAGAACCGTCCGCCGACACACTGACCTCACAGGCATCGTCTCCCTCCGCCTTCTCACAGCCGATCGACCGAAGATCCAGCGACCGGAGTATTCTTCCCTCTTCCATGGAATACACGAACAGTCCGAACGGACCGTGAAAGATCACGGTACTCGTGTCGGCATAATCGAGAATGACATCGCCTGACGTAAGCCCGATATCCTCTATCAGCGGTTCTTTGACGGGAACCGCCCCATACACCGGCTCTGCTTCTTCCGTCGATTCTGACTCTTCTGTCGATTCCGTCTCATTTTCTCCTGCAACTGCGAGTCCGCCATCAGGTTTTGGGTCGGTCAGAAATCCGACTGAAAGAACGATGATCAGTACCACAGCAATACATACCGTGACAAAGAGCGGCTTTTTGTATTTCATGATATTGACAATACGGTCTTTGGTGTTTCCTTCGCCAAAAGCAAGGGGTACAGCATTCAGCCTTTGCTTTCCGGTAGAAAGATCAAGCAGCACCTGCGCGTATGCACCGCGGCTGTCCTCTCCGAGTTCCCGAAGCACGGTCTCGTCACAGGACATTTCCATATCTTTTCCGAAATAAAAGAACGCTGCCCATGCCAGTGGGTTGAACCAGTGAATGCAGACGATCAGGAAAGCTGCAATTTTGATCAGGGGATCCCAACGCCTGATATGTGCTCTCTCATGCTTTAGCACATAAAACATCTCATTTTCGTCCAGATCGGAAGGAAGATAAATGCGCGGTCTCATAAAGCCGAGTACAAACGGTGCGTCAATATGGTCGGCAAAATAGACATTGTCCTTTGCATGCACGCTGCAGGACAGTTTCTTTTGCAGCTTTCTGCAGGAAAGCACTCCGTACAGCAGCAACGCCGCAATTCCTGCGATCCACACGACGCAGAGCAAAAATGTCAATGATATTCCGCTGCCTGCATTTCCTGCCGTCCCTGCCTTCATACCCGCGGCAGCGGCAGAAATTACAGTTGCTTTTGCATGGGAAGCAGGATCTGCCCCCGCGGCGGAAATCACAGTGCCGACATCTGATGCGGCGGAATTTGCGGCATCCGGCACGGCAGAAACCGTCTCCCGGATCACGGATGCACCAAACGGCGCAGACTTCCTTGGCAGAAGGGAAAACACACTCTCCAGACGTACCGGAACTATCATGCGCAAAAACGGAATAAACCACAGTAAATAAGAGTAACGTTTCGGAGCTTTGATCGCCGCAAGCAGAACTCTTGCCGCCAACACAACACAGACAACGATCCCAGCCTGAAAACTCATATTTGCCAAACGAATCAGAACCTGTTCCATACCGCACCTCCCTATTCGTTTTCTTTGATGATCTGCCGTAAGGTTGCGATTTCCTGTTCATTCAGCTTTCTGCGCGAAGTAAATGCCGCCAGAAAGCCGGGCAGGGAACCGCCAAAGGAATGCTCCACATAGCATTCACTCTGTCTCGCATAAAATTCCTCACGGGAAATTTTTACGATCACGGTTCCCTCACGGTTTTCAAAAATGCCGCGCTCACTCATTTTTTTTAATACGGTATAAGTTGTCGTCCGTTTCCACCCCAGCTCCTGCTCACTGTACTTCACAAGTTCAGCAGTGGACAAAGGGGCGTTTTTCCAGATAATATCTGCAAAGCGGCTTTCAATATTTCCAAGTGTATATTCTTCCATCCTCTTTCCCTCCGATCTGTCCATAGTTTGTAGATTTTGTTAGTCTATACATTATAGACACTTTTAGTCTACGCCCTATAGACAGACCTGTCAAGAGGAAATTCTAAATTAAAGTCTCCATTTCATCAAGCACTTTTCCGAAGACATCCAATGCATCCTGCACCGCCTTCGGCTCCTCCATATTGACGCCTGCAATTTTGAGCAGCTCGACCGGTGACTGTGAGCAGCCTCCGGATAAGAACTTCTTATAGCGTTCTACCGCCGGAGCGCCTTCATTTAAGATTCCGGTCGCAAGGGCAACTGCCGCAGAAAATCCGGTCGCATACTGATATACATAGAAGTTGTAATAAAAATGAGGAATTCTTGCCCATTCGTATGCAATCTGCGGATCTGACACCATATCCGGTCCGTAATATTTTTTATTCAACTCATGATATAGCTTACTGAGGCTGTCAGAGGTGATACTCTCTCCCTCCTCTGCCATCCGGTTTGTCTGCATCTCAAACTCCGCAAACATAGCCTGGCGGTAGACCGTACCTTTAAAGCTGTCAAGATAATGGTTGAGCAGATATGCTCTCTCTTTCTTGTCTGTCGTGTTGGACAGAAGATGCTGCATCAGGAGCACTTCGTTGCAGGTGGAAGCCACCTCGGCAACAAAGATCTTGTACTGGGAATAAATATATGGCTGACTCTCATTCGAGTAATAGGAATGCATCGCATGTCCCATCTCATGCGCAAGCGTAAACATATTGTCCAGAGTATCATTGTGATTCAGCAGAACATACGGATGAACGCCGAATGCACCGGCGGAATAGGCGCCGCTTCTCTTTCCCTCATTTTCGTAGACATCAATCCAGCGGTTCTCAAATCCTTCACGCACCTTTGCCACATACTCCTCACCCAGTGGGGCAAGCGCTTTTAATACTGTCTCCTTTGCCTCCTCAAACGGAATTTTTTTGGCGGCGTCTGCGATCATCGGAGTATAGATATCGTACATGTGCAGCTCATCTACACCCAGACATTTTTTGCGGATGCTCACATAGCGGTGCATTTTGTCCAAATTTTTATTTACGGTATCGATCAGGTTATGATATACCTTGACAGGTACGTTGTTCGCGTCCACGGCAGCTTCAAGCGTAGATGCATACTTTCTTGCCTTCGCATAGAAAATCTGCTGCTTTAACTGACCGCTGTAAAGCCCTGCCAATGTGTTTGCAAATTGCTCAAAGACGCTGTAGTAGGCTTCAAACGCATCCTTTCTCACACGGCGGTTGGCAGACTCCTCGGTCGGCACAAAGTTGCCGTTGGTCAGACGGAACTTCTCACCGTTCTCATCCTCGATCTCCGGGAATCGGGAATCAGCATTGGCGAGAACAGAAAAGACCTGAGCCGGTGTCTGCGCCATTTCCCCTGTCATAGCAACCAGTTTTTCCAGTTCGGCAGACAGAGAATGCGCTTTCGTCCTCTGGATTTCCTCGATCTGTTTGCGGTAAAGCTCAAGCTTGCCGTTCTCTTTGATATATTCTTCCAGCACCGTCATGTCCGCCGCAAGGATTTCCGGCACAACAAACGCAGTGCGGCTGCTGTAGTCTGTATAAATTGCATACATTTTCTGACTCATTGCCTGATGTTCGCTGTTGTTCTGGTCCTGGTCATACAGGCGCTCCGCATAGTTAAATGCCAGTTCCAGTTTCTGCTCTGCTTTTGCCATCTGCTCAAGCACAAAGAGCAGGTCCTTTGCAGAAGATGCCACAGAGCCTTCCATTTTTTCAATCTCCGCTGTAAGAGTGTTGATCTCTGTGATATCCTGTTCCCACGCTTCTTTCGAAGCATACATATCACTCAGATTCCATGTGTATTCTTCTTTGACTTCACTTCGTTTTGGTAATGTTTTTGCCATGATATTCCTCCCTGTTTTGTTTTCTCTTTCTAATGTAACCTCTTGCCGCAGAAAAGTAAACAAGAAGAATATTTTTTTATCTACGCTGGCTAACAGTCGCAGCAAAACAGATAGTATCCTGCGAGCATGCAGGCGATCAGCAAAATAAAACCGATGAAACGGTTATGAATCACCAGCATGACCAGCATCCCCATAGAAAAACAAAACAGTGCAAACCCAATCATCCGTTTCATTCTGTCACCAAAAGAAGCATATATTACTGATAATATATGCTTCTTGGAAATAAAATGACACTGTGCGTCATTTCTCCTGATTCAATTGTTGTGAAGACTGATCATTCATCCTTATTTACGGCATCGCTTAAAATCACTTCCATCTCTTCACCGGCTTCTTGCCGTGCTTCCTGCATTGCAGCTTCATCTGCCGTACCCTTGTTTTTTGTGCCGGAATCTTTTGTCTCATTGTTTCTGGAAGTAAACTTGTTCACAAAATCGGGAACCATATCCAGAATCTTTGTGATTCCGTCCTGATTTTTGATGTTGACAAGCTTGGTCGTCCCGTCCTGGATGACAAGCACAGCACTCGGTACGATCTTACCGCCCATACCGCCGGCTCCGTTGTTCTTCTTGTCCTGCAAAAATGCTCCTGCAGCTACCCCGAAAGAGACATCCACCAGAGGAAGGAGAATCGTATCTCCAATATGGATGGCATCTCCTACGACCGTCTTTGTCGTGATAAAGTTGTCCATCCCTTTAAACAGGGACTCTACCGTTGAGTGAAAATTGTTGTCTGCCATATTATGACCTTCCTTTCCTGTACCTCGTTCTATTTACTTATAAATTTCTTTATCGCAGTGCGGCATTCCTTCTGCATCAAAATCCGGACCGCGGAAACCACTACATGGATCAGGCGGATCCGCCCTCTCACATCAAATACGCCTCTCACATACAGCTCCTCCGACTCGAAATCCGGAGAAATATGGAACTGATACCGGTACAGCCATGGCATCATACTAAGAATGCCAAGTGCCCCTCCTGTATTTGCCGGATCTCCGAGAGAAAATCTCAAATCCGTATTGATCGCGCGGAATTTGAAATGTTTCAGCAGATACCGGAGTTCTTTTTGCAATATCTGAAAAAGCTTTTTGTTAGTTTCGTCCACAATGAAATTTTTTATGTCATAAATCTTGTCCTTTATGTGAGTCAGTGTATCACGGGCACGTCGGACCGCAGTCCGTATCCTGTCTAAAATCCCCTTCTTTTTCTGGTGTCGCGGCTTCTTTTCGGGAACCGGCTCCTCAGAAAACGTCGGAACAGCTGTATCCTCAACCTCTTTTTCAACTTCCGTCACGGATTCCTCTTCCGATATAAGCACATCCTCTGCCTCATACAGGACATCTTCTTTTTTCTTTTTTTTCTTTTTTTCTCTTTTTCCGATCCGGATACCGCAAATTTTAAAATGTGTTTTGAATTCGCTCTCCTGATAGGAAAAATAAAAACCGAGCAGATGCAGCATCCAACTGACATGCCCCCGGACCTCAAATTCATCCTCCACGCTGCCGCCGATCCGGTAGCGCACAGGCACGAACAGGATCAGCCCAAGCAGGGTCAGCAGGATGCCAAGCAGCACCAACAGGATGATTCCAATGATTTTTAATATGAATATTATGACTGACATCCAGGCTCCCCGTCCATTCTCGTTTCGGTCAGATAATTTCGGACAGAAAAAGTTCCTGTCCTGCGATAAACCTCGTCCACAATGGAAGCCGCCACGGTAACCGCCTCGTCATATCCTTTCGCCAGCCCCACGATATACAGCTGTGATTTTGGATATCCTTTCTGCAGCAATTCCTGAGACGGGATAATGTCCAGCAGGTTCTGCCGGTTGGAAGCAAGCGCGATCACATAAATATTGATCTGTCCTGCATTATGCCGGATCTTCCATATGATCTTATCCTTCTTATGTATGATACTTTCCCCTATATATAAATTCTCATACCATATCATGTATCATCCTCATACTGCATCGGCTCATTCCGCACACGGACAAATCCATTCCGCACACAGGAATGACGCCGTCAAAAATATTTATGGTTTCCCCACAGATTGCTTTTTTTCAGCTCCAGATATTCATTGTACGCTTTTTCCAATATCTGCTTTTCGTTTGGGAATTTCAGCAGATGATATGCCTCGTGGTATTTATAATAACCGGAATCCACAAAAAATTCTTCCCGCTGCGGCTTGCTGTAATAGCTGTCAGCCATCATAAGATACCAGTGAACCTCTTTCTCAACCGTATCCTCCGGAACGGTAAAGGAATATTGGCTTTTTCCGACATATTTGATAATTCCTGCCTTTGTGCCAGTCTCCTCCAGCACTTCTCTTGCCGCAGTAGCCTTATAATCTTCTCCCGGTTCTACGGTTCCTTTTGGCAGAAACCATCCTTCATACTTGTTCTTATAGTTTTTATATAAAAGCAGTATTTTACCGCGGAATATTACCACACCACCACAACTTGTTGCCTCGATCATTGCAATACCTCCAGATGTGGTCCCTCATTTTAAAACCAGTATAATACTTTTTCCAGTTATGTGCAACTTATTGTTTATTATAATATGCGTCAAATATCTTTTTAGCGACCGGAACGGCATACTCGCTTCCGGAACCGGAGTCCTCCACAATAATGGATACCACGATATCCGGCAGATCTTCTCTGTGTGCATAACCTACGAACCAGGAATGACTGGATTTTGTGGAAGTGGAGAATTCCGCGGAACCCGTCTTTCCCGCTGCAGCGTAATCCGCGCCGCCCAGACTTTTTGCAGTGCCGTATTCTACGACATCCTGCATATATTCCTGCAGAACTCTGGCATCCTCTTCGGAGAGGATCATGCCGTATTCCTCCGGTTCATACTGGCGGATCACGTCTCCCCTGTCACTTTCCGTATGGTCCACAACATATGGTGTCATGAGCAGACCGTCGTTTGCGATGGCACAGCTTATGAGCGCCATATGAAGCGGCGTCACCAGTGTTTTCCCCTGTCCGATCGCAGTCTCCATTGCCAACGAGCCGCTGTCACTCTCCGAAAGCGTGAAACTGCTCTTAGAAGACTCAAATCTGGTGGGCAGCGCCGTATCAAAGAGCATGCTATCACACAGCAGTTTGAAATTCTCCCGATCCAGATCAAGACCGATCGACGCATAAGCGGCATTGCAGGAATTGGCAAAAGCCTCCTTTAATGTCTGCGTTCCGTGTCTTTTTTTATTATAGCAGTGGATCGTATGTGACTCCGATGTAAAGCTGCCTTCGCAGTCATAGATATAATCGCCGTAGTCCGAATGCTCATGCATATATTCCAGTGTCGAAAAGATTTTAAATGTGGAACCGGGAGGATAAAGCCCCTGTGTCGCCCGGTTCAGCAGCACGGAACTGTCATTCTCCTCTGAAATCAGTTGTTCCCATTCGTCTTTTAAGTTATTCGGGTTAAAATCCGGTTTTGAGACCATTGCAAGGATTTTTCCGGTGGAAGGCTCCATTACAATGACGGCGCCGTCATATCTTCCAAGTGCCTCGTATGCTGTGATCTGCAGACGGGAATCCAAGGTCGTCACAACATGGTCGCCGGGATTTTTTTCTCCCTGCAGCTGATTTATTGCCTTTTCAAAAAATCCGATATTGGAGCGGAGCAGATTAAAATTTGTCTGCGATTCGATTCCTGCTTTTCCGTTCGAGGCATACCCCACAACATGGGCAAAGATATTCCCGTAAGGATATCTTCTTGTTTCGCTGCCCTCTTCGTCTGTCACGGTATCCGCAAGGATCTCACCGTCAGCGGAACGTATCTCCCCACGGATCACGGTTCTTGCAAACAGATCCTGCCTTCCGTTATACGGATTATTAATGAAATCTTCGCTCTTCACAAACTGAAAATAAGCGAAATATCCCATCATGCAGACAAAAATAGCCAGAAAAGAATAGGCAACCACTGCGAATTCACGATTTTCTTTTGACTTTCTTTTTTTCTCTGCCATTCGTCTCTCCTTTGTTCTGTCTTAAAATGTAGAGTCCCTGTATTATGAAAAACATCACCATCGTTGCGAGCAGAGAGCTTCCCCCATAGCTTACAAGCGGCAATGTCACTCCGGTGGAGGGAATAAATTTGGTCACACCGCCAACGGTAAGAAATACCTGAAACCCGTACACTGTTCCAAGTCCCAATGCAACCAGTTTGTAAAACCGGTCTTTCATCTGCATTGCCACATTTAAAAACATAAGAAAACAGCTCACGCAGATCATCAGGATACAGAGTGCGAAAATCCCACCTAATTCCTCGGAAATCGCAGAAAAAATAAAATCCTGTTCCACTACAGGGATCTTATTTGGCATGCCCTGATAAAGTCCCATTCCAAACCACCCGCCGGTTCCGATCGCAAACAGAGACTGGGTGATCTGATATCCCTCATTGTCAATGACGCTGAGCGGATTGCTCCATGCGAGCACGCGGACACGGACATGTGCAAAAAGCTGGTATGCGATCACCGCGGCAATGCTGCCTGATAGGAGCCCTCCCGCAAAATAATATAATTTTCCGGTCGCGACATAAAGCATGACGATGTATGTGACAAAAAAGATCAAAGCGCCACCCAAATCCCTTGAAAATACAAGGATCAACACGTATGCCGCGGCCACCGCCGTTGTAATGCAGACTCTTTTTAAATCTGCCGACTGATAAAGCATGCACGCGACAAAGAACACAAAAATAATCTTGATAAATTCGGACGGCTGAACGGAAATTCCTGCGATTGAAATCGATATTTTCGCTCCGTAACTGGTGTCTCCGAAAATCAGGACGGCAAGAAGTCCGAGTATCCCCACCGCCGCGTAAACCCATGTCAGTTTTCTGAGAAATGTTATTTTCTGTACCAGGAATGGGATTATGATCGTCAGCACACTTGCAATGACGGCAATTGCATACTGTTTTACCGCACTCCGGTAAGAGAGCCTGGTAAGCATAATGAAGCCTGTCACCAACAGCATGCACATATTGTTGGTCAATAATCTGGACGAGTTCTTATAGATCAGCATACAGGCTCCCTGGACTGCTATGATCAAAAGTATCTGCAGAAAATAAAATCCAATCATTTCAGCCTGATCTGTCACCGTATAAATCACAAGAAACGCATCCAGGTGGATCAGGTAGATCAAAAGCTGCTGCCGTATAAAAATGCGGTTTTTCTTTTTAGAACTAAGATTCCTGCGAAATACTGCAAAGCACTCATATGTGTAGATTGCAACAAAAAATATCATCAGATACTTTGATATTTCTACAGTCAGATTCGTCACTTTTCAATCCACCCCTCTTTTATAGTGTCCATTGGTGTAGCTTCCGCCGGCGAACACATCCTGCGGACGCTTTTCTCCACTGATAAAGATATCACGGTATGCTTCCATCACCCGGCGAACCTCCTTTTCGTTTTCCGTGGTAAATGAGATCCGGTAGCCCGCCATTCCCATTCGGATAAAATCCTCATGAAATCCGAACAGCATAAGCGGCGTACTGTTGTAGATGACGTTATAGCATTCTGCACAGTTATTTTTGACCGGAAAATATTTTCCGTAGCGGTCCTTCAGATAACGCAAGGCAGGACGGCGGTCGCAGCCTTCGGTATTGGCATGTACGCACTGTGCCGACGTCATCAATGGCAGATTTCCGTACAGCAGGATCTCGCTGCCGCGGTTATCTCTCGCAAACAGTTCACTCCGGTTTAACTCCAGCGGAACCGTATCGCGCAGCGGCTCCAGATCGGCGAGAACCTGCTTTGCCTCTCTGTTCCAGCTATACAGACTGTGGTCCAGAATGATATCTGTCATATAATCCGCGGCAAACGAAGCGGCATCCACGTTTTTGACCAATACGCCGTCGAGTCCGGCATCCAACAGATCCGAAAAATGTTCTTCGTAAAATTCTGCCGTGCGGTTTCGGAATACAGCGGGCAGAATATAATATGCCTTCTTCCCCGCATCATGTACCGCGGCAATATCTTCCTTTACCCCGGACAAAAGGTCTGTACGCTCATGCAGATTGCAGTAGCACATGCTGTCAAGATAAATATCATTCACAAAATCATAGGAAAGTACGCATGCAAGCTGGCTTTTGCTCTCTATAGCGACCGCAAGGTTTTCTAAAGCGACCGTATGGCTTGCTATGCATTCGCCGTCATTCTGCTGCGGGCCGTCTCCGGATATTTCTCTGTGAAAATGTCCTGTCGCTTCCGCAAACAACGCGTCCAGCGCGTCTCTGCGCAGCTGATGGAGCGACTGCATCGGAAGAAAGACATCGTCCTCCATATCGATCTGCAGCGTGTGAAATACAAACGGAGTATTCCCTGTCCTGCGCATGCTCGATTCCACTTTTTCTAAAGATAAAGGCTGTTTGAGGGCCTTCTGTACCGTATCGCCCTGACATGTCAGCCTGGTATCTCCATAAGACAGTTCTATTGTAGCAGGAAAATCTTTTTTTAGTTTTAAGATTCCATTGATTTTTTCTTTGATTTCTGTGTCGATATAACGGGCGCGGATCGTTTCCTGCAGCTTTTCGTTTGCCTTGGAATGGTTCGGTCTGGCAAATGTGATCATTTCTCTCCCGTTTTGTCTTTCGTAATATCCGTCGGTAAAACCGCTGCGATTGCCAAGGTCAAGGAGCATCTGCCTGTCATGGTCTGTGACCTTGCAGCTTTGCGTTTCCAGATACCGGTCAATATAGCTGCGATACACCGACACAACACCTGCCGCATATCCCGCCTGCTTCATACGTCCTTCCACCTTAAAGGAGCATATGCCGCTCGCCGCAAGCTTTGGAATGCTCGCAACCGTATTTAAATCTTTCGGACTAAGGACAAAATCTCCCTTTGTTGAGATCTGCCTCATATCTGCATCATAGACGCCATAAGGCAGGCGGCAGGGCTGGGCACAGCGTCCGCGGTTGCCGCTCCGCCCTCCGATCATACTGGAGAGGAGGCACTGTCCGGAATAACAGTAACACAGCGCGCCATGGATGAAACTTTCAATTTCGATATCTACCGTCTCGTGGATTTTGCGTATCTCTTCCAGAGAAAGTTCTCTCGCCGTCACAATACGGCGGGCTCCGAGCCGTTTCAGATACGCCGCACCGTGGCATCCGGTCACGGTCATCTGTGTGCTGGCGTGAATGCTCAGTTCCGGGAACTCCCTGTGGATCAGGGAAAATGCACCCAGATCCTGTACGATCACCGCATCGAGTCCCTGCCTGTAATATGGCAGAAGGTAGTCGTAAAGCTGTCGCTGCAGCTCCTCCTCCTTGAGCAGTGTATTGACGGTAAGATAGACTTTTCTGCCGTGCAGATGTGCATAGTCAATGGCAGACAACAGCTCTTTCTCATCGAAATTATCCGCATAAGCTCTTGCACCAAATCTGCTTCCTCCCAGATATACTGCATCTGCGCCCGCCTGCAGTACGGCAAGAAATGTCTGATAGGAGCCTGCCGGCGCCAGCAGTTCGATTGGTTGTCTTTGCATATTTCTATTCCACACCTTTCCTTTTTCCATATGCTATACTTTGCATATGCGGTCCTGTGCAAAAAACAGGGGACGAAAGCTTCCTCTCCGTCCCCCATTTTATCTATTTCGCCTTTGACATCGCAGGCACCTCACCGAGCAATGCATCCTCCAGTGTTGCCTCCAGCTTCGCCTTATTCAGCAGAAGCTCTTTATTTTCCGCTTCCAGATCCTTCAACGCTGCGGCATCACTCTCCGCTTTGATCTGGTTGGAGATCAGATCGTGCTTTAGATCGTAGATTTCTTTTTCCTTTTGTTCGATCTCCGCTTCCAGCTTCTCTGCCTGATGTTTCGCCTTAAAATAATCGTCTGCAATATTCAGCTGGATCAAAGTCGCTTTCATATCTCCGGGAAACCGTCGAAAAGCGTCCATACTGTTGAACTCGTTGATTTTATTATTGATATAGGTGGCAACACGCTGCAGATATTCTTCACTCTCGTAGCCGCTCAATGTATATACCTTGCCACCAATAATCACCTCGGCACTGGTCTTTTCTGACATAACCTCTTCCTCCAAGTGTCTCACTCACAATATATTGTATATTATAATGGCAATGTAACGGAAAATCAACTACTTCTTGAGATTCTGTCAGTTTTTCCCGGACAACCCGAAATGTGCGTAGGCATAATCAGTCACAACACGTCCTTTCGGCGTACGGTTGATAAAGCCATTCTTGACCAGATACGGCTCATAGACATCCTCAATCGTTCCTGCATCCTCTCCGATCGCCGCTGCAAGTGTGTCTAACCCTACCGGGCCTCCGGAGAATTTTTCTATCATGATCGTCAGGATATTTCTGTCATTCTGATCCAGGCCCATTTTGTCTACTTCTAACAAATCCAACGCAAAAGATGCCACATCCTCTGTGATCCTGCCGTCGTATTTGACCTCTGCAAAATCGCGCACGCGTTTTAACAGGCGGTTGGCAAGTCTCGGCGTTCCTCTCGACCGTCTCGCAAGCTCAAAGGCTCCCTCCTGTTCGATTTCCACTCCCAGAGTCTTTGAGGACTGCAGAATAATGGTCGTAAGTTCTTCCACCGTGTAGAATTCCAGATGATGTACCACACCGAAGCGGTCGCGAAGAGGCGCAGATAGCAGCCCTGCCCTTGTCGTCGCTCCCACCAGTGTAAACTTCGGCAGATCGAGACGGATTGAACGTGCAGTTGCCCCTTTTCCTATCATGATATCAATCACATAATCCTCCATTGCCGGATAGAGAACCTCTTCCACCTGACGGTTGAGGCGGTGGATCTCGTCCACAAAGAGCACATCCCCTTCCTGAAGGTTGCTTAAAATAGCAGCCATCTCGCCCGGTTTCCCGATCGCGGGACCGGAGGTGATTTTCATGTGGGTGCCCATCTCATTTGCAATGATTCCTGCAAGCGTAGTCTTTCCAAGTCCCGGAGGACCGTAGAAAAGGACGTGGTCTAACGCTTCCTGTCTCTGCTTTGCCGCTTCGATATAAATTTTTAAATTTTCCTTTGCCTTCTGCTGTCCGATATAATCATCGAGCGTCTGGGGCCGAAGGCTTTTTTCGTTTATGATGTCTTCGTCCTGTACCTGAGTGGATATCACTCTCTTTTCCATATCCGTGGACATGCTCCTTTCCCTCGTTGTAACTGTTCTGAACCTTCACAGTTTAGAGGAATGCCATATTCTTTAGTGCTGCCTTCAGCAGATATTCGACATCGGCATCCTCCGGCAGTTCAACACCGTTTACTGCCTTTAATGCTTCCGAAGAAGAGTAACCGAGCGCAACAAGCGCCTGCACTGCCTCCGTCCTGATGTTTTTGGCATCAGCTTCCACCTCTGTGGCGGCATGTTCAAATCTCTGTTCTATCGCATCTTCAAGGCTTAATTTGTCCTTGAGCTCTAAGATCACCCTCTGCGCCGTCTTTGCTCCGATGCCCGGTGCCTTTGCGATTGCTTTCGCATCGTCTCCCAAAACGGCAAAACGAAGATCATCGGTCGTCATGACAGACAAAATTGCAAGAGCCCCCTTCGGTCCGATCCCGTTAACTCCGATCAGCAGACGGAAAACACGAAGGTCGTCTTTGGTCAGAAAGCCGTACAAAATCATCGCGTCTTCTCTGACATTCAGATAGGTATACAGTTTGACCTCATGCCCAATAGCCGGAAGAAGCCGGAATGTCTGCCCTGTCGTATAGATATTGTAGCCAATGCCGCCTGCCTCAACGACAACGAGATCCTCCTCCATATCTGTCAGAATACCCTTGATATATGAATACATGAAACTACTCCTTCTTTAGTCAACTGCTTTCCCTATGTAGTAGAAGCCTTTGCATGACATAAGCTCTACATTCTGTATCGTCCCGATCATATCTGCGGTTCCCTCAAGATGTACCACGGAATTATTGTCAAGCCTTCCGGTGACAAGAGTTGCATCCTGCTCATTTACTTCCTCTACCAGAACAGGAAGTGTCTGTCCGGTCAGTGAACCGGCTTTCTCTGCCCCGATTTTCTGCACTTCCTTTAACAAACGGTCAAACCGTTCCTTTGCCACGTGCTCCGGCACCTGATCCTCCATGGATGCCGCAGGCGTTCCGGTCCGTTTAGAATAAAGAAATGTGAACGCACTGTCATAGCGCACCCTTCGCACAACATCCATTGTCTCAAGGAAATCCTCCTCCGTCTCTCCGGGAAATCCCACGATAATATCAGTCGTCAATGCGATGTCAGGCACGGCGGCGCGCAGTTTGTCCACAAGTGCAAGATAATGCTCCTTGTCATATCTGCGGTTCATAATATTTAAGATGCGGCTGCTTCCCGACTGCAGCGGAAGGTGAAGATGTCTGCATACTTTCTTTGAGTTCTTCATCACTTCGATCAATTCGTCGGATAAGTCTTTGGGATGCGAAGTCATAAAGCGGATTCGCCTGAGTCCCTCAATCTTTTCTATCTCCGTCAAAAGCTGTGCAAATGTCATTGGCTCCTTTAAATTTTTGCCGTAGGAGTTCACGTTTTGTCCCAAAAGCATGATCTCCACAACTCCGTCAGCGACAAGTCTCTCAATCTCCCGGATGATCTCCTGCGGCTCTCTGCTCCGCTCTCTGCCCCGCACATAGGGCACGATACAGTAGCTGCAGAAATTATTGCATCCGAACATGATATTGACACCGGACTTGAAAAAATATTTTCGCTCTACCGGAAGATCCTCCACAATTTTGTCTGTATCCTCCCAGATATCTATTGTCATACGGCTGCCCTTTTTGGACGGTTGCGCCAAAAAGCTGTTTTCCATTGCCGTCACGATCAACTCTGCAAACTTGTAGATGTTGTGAGTTCCAAAAATCAGATTGACAAAGCGGTAGCTCTCCTGCAATTTCTCCAATACCGACGGCTCCTGCATCATGCAGCCGCAAAGTCCGATCATCATGAACGGATTTTTCTTTTTGGCATTGTTCAGACCGCCCAGACGGCCGTATACCTTGTTGTTTGCATTTTCGCGAACCGTACAGGTATTGTACACCGAAAAATCTGCCTCCTCTGTATCCGTCCGCACATACCCAATATGCTCCAGAATACCGATCAGCTTCTCCGAGTCACGCGCATTCATCTGACAGCCAAATGTAGTCACATGAAATGTCAGCGGACTGCCTTTCTGTGCCGCAAGCTGTTTTACATAGCGCTGTGCGATATCCATAAAATAATACTGACGCTCCGGTTCACATTCCGGAATCTGCTCCCGCTCGATCAAATCCAAAACAATTTTCATTTCCATTTTCTGCAATATCTCCTTATGGACGCACCTGTCCGCTTCCGTAAATGATATATTTGGTGCTTGTCAGCGCCTCAAGTCCCATTGGTCCCCTCGCATGCAGCTTCTGCGTACTGATGCCGATCTCTGCACCAAACCCAAACTCAAATCCATCGGTGAAACGGGTGGATGCATTGACATAGACTGCGGCGGCATCCACTTCGTTTAAGAATCTTTCCGCGTTCATATAATTTGAGGTGACAATGGACTCGGAATGTCCGGTATTGTAACGGTTGATATGCACGATCGCCTCCTCAACACTTGACACGGTTTTTGCGGAAATAATATAGTCAAGATACTCCGTTCCCCAATCCTCTTCATCCGCCGGCTTTATCAGGTCTTTCCGCACACCGTTTCCCGCCATAGCAGCTTCAAGCGCCGCGCCGTCTGCGCGCAGTTCCACATTTTTTTCCTGCAGACGCATCATCAGCTTTGGCATGAACGTATCTACAATGTTCTCATGGACAAGCAGCGATTCGCATGCATTACATACGCCGATCCGCTGTGTCTTGGCATTTACCACAATATTGATGGCCATATCGAAATCTGCACTCTCATCCACAAAGATATGGCAGTTTCCCGTTCCCGTCTCAATGACAGGGATTGTCGCCTGATTGACCACAGCCCGAATCAAACCTGCGCCTCCTCTTGGGATCAGCACATCCACATATTCATTCATTTTCATAAACTGTGCTGCCGTCTCTCTGGAGGTGTCCTCGATCAGCGCAACCGCATTTTGCGGAATCCCCGCCTCCTTCAGCGCGTTCTGAATTACGGAAACAATTGCCTTGTTAGATGAAATGGCATCACTTCCGCCCTTTAAGATCACCACATTTCCTGTTTTAAAGCAGAGCGCAAAGGCATCCGCTGTCACATTCGGTCTCGCCTCATAAATGATGCCGATCACTCCGAGAGGAACTATCTTTTTGCCGATCATAAGACCGTTTGGACGCTTTTTCATGGAGCTTACCGCGCCGATCGGATCATCGAGCGACGCCACCTGGCGAAGTCCCTCTGCCATGTCGTCAATCCTTTTTTTAGACAGAGCCAGACGGTCCAGCAGTCCCTCCGGCATATGATTGTTCTTTCCGTTTTCCAGATCCTTCTCATTTTCCTGCAAAATGTAGTCCGCATTCGCGATCAGCGCATCCGCGACACGGTGCAGTACATCATTTTTTGTATTCGTGTCCAAAATACCGATTTTTCCGACAATTTCCTTTGCGTTTTTACAAATCTCAAGTAATTCCATATAAATCAGCCTCCTAATGTTTGATAGATTGTAAGTTCCGTATAGATCAAATGCATCGGCACATCCGTAGGAAGTACGGGAATTTCATCTTCCATCTGGATTTCATACGCGAGCGCCACCCGGTACAATCCGGGAAATTCTGCAAAATATCTGTCATAATAACCTTTTCCGTATCCGTAACGGTTTCCCTGACGGTCAAATACAACACCCGGCACGAGCACGGCTGCATTGGTTTCCCGCAGCTTTTCACAGGAAGCGACAGGTTCCATGACATGAAACCTTCCCTCCTTCACCTCGTCCAAAGAAGTGATCCGGTAAAAATCCATTTGACAGTCAGCTTCCGTTCTTGGCAGCGCAACCGTTTTTCCATCTGCAAGTGCCTGACGCAGCACCGGTCTGCAGTCGGCTTCTTTCGCCAAAGGGTAATAACCGTAGATCACATCGCAGCATTGATACCAGTCTGAATTCAGAATATTTCGACATATTCTCTCACTTTTTGCATATATTTCCTGCTCAGGCATTTTATTTTGCAGGATTTTATGCATTTTCCGCAAGTTTTCTCTCTTTTTAAGAGTGCTTTTGTCCTTTTCCATATTTTTCACCCAGATTATCAATAGTTCCGTCAGCATTGATAATATCAATATTGTCGAGCTGTGCGGTAAGGTTGTTCCGCACATCGGCAACAAACTGCTTGCGAAGGATATCCTGCTCCTTTTTTTCAGCTTCTGTCAGTCCTTCCGCTTTCGATTTGCGGTACAGTTCATTGATCCGGTCGATTTGTTCCTGTTTCATTTTAGTCTCCTACCCAATCGTTTCCAAGATAAAATCTTCAATTCGGAATGTCTCTTTTTTCTCCGCCTGAAATATTGTTCCAATAAAAGAATCGTCAAAAATGTGATGCAGGATGCAGACATCCTTTCCGTTCGCAATGATCATATCTGCGCCGGACAACGTAGCGATCCTTGCTGCAGTCAGCTTTGTTGACATGCCGCCGGTTCCCAGATCACTGCCGGTCGAACTTTTCGCCATTCCGAAAATATCCGAGTCCATCTTCTCCACCACTTCGATCAGCTTCGCCTCAGGGTTTTGACGCGGGTCATCCGTGAAAAGACCGTCAATATCCGAGAGGAGGATCAGAAGATCGGCTCCGACTAAAGATGCAACGATGGCGGAAAGTGTATCGTTATCGCCAAACTGCATCTCATAAGTTGATACCGTGTCGTTCTCATTCACGATCGGGATCGCTCCGAGCCGGAACAGTTCTTCAAATGTGTTTTTTGCATTCTGTCGAGAAGTCGGATTCACCATCGTATTTTTGGTCATCAACACCTGTCCTGCCACCTGATTGTATTCGGCGAAAAGCTTCTGGTAGATCATCATCAGACGTGCCTGTCCCACTGCGGCGCATGCCTGCTTGGTAGAAATGTCCTTTGGGCGCTCCATAAGTCCTAAGGACTGCCTGCCTACCGCGATGGCGCCGGAGCTGACAAGACAGACATCCATGCCACGGTTTCTGAGATTGCAGAGTTCCCTCACAAGATGCTCCAGTTTTGTGAAATTAAGGTTCCCTGTATCCTCGTAGTTTAAGGAAGAGGAACCAATTTTTATCACTACACGCTTCTTTTTATTAAAACAGAAATTTTTTTGTTCCATATTGACTCAAAACCTCTCTTCTAGTCTATACACTTATCATATTACTTTATCATATCTTGCCCCAAATGGCAAAAAAAATCTGCATAATGATAATCAAGTTTCTCCCCAAATTCATCATAGAATAAAGGCAAATATCGTAAAATATATTTCTGTTTAGCCATTTACTCTCCTTCTTAAATTTCCAAAAACCTCCTCATGAGACATTCTCATTGTATCTTCTTCTGCATATGCATCAGCTTCATCCAAAGCTGTCTCAACAACATCCGTTACAATAGGCGCTTCTAAATCAAATGGAATTTTCCTGTCTCTTAACACTTTTTTTGCATATATCATGAAAAATGTGGTTAAATTCATTCCCATAGCATCACACATTTCATCAAGTTCCTTTTTCATCTTATCATCAAATCTTAAACTAACTGTTGTCATTGCAATCGACCTCCTTTTTTCTATTGTATCCAATTTAGAATCATTCTGCAATGATTTGAATGAAAAATGCTTCATTTTTCGTATATTGTTACATCGGCCTTTGTGACCTTCTTGACCATATAAAGAAATCTGTATATAATTTTTGTTATGTAAAAAAGAAGTTAATGACATTAGTGCATTCCAGTGAGGTATCCCTTATGAAAAAAAAGACAATTCTGATCTCCGCTTTTCTGCTGCTTGCCCAGCTGCTGTCCGGCTGTCAGCCACCGCAGAACGGTCAGCCACTGACCAAATCCGGATTTTATTTTGATACCGTCATCTCCGTCACAATCTATGACAAGTCAAAGGAGTCTTTGCTTGAGGACTGCTTTGAGCTGGCTGACCGGTATGAACAATATTTTTCCAATACGGTCGAGGACAGCGATATTTCCAAAATCAATGCCTCCGCAGGCACCCCTGTGGTGGTTCATGAAGAGACTGCAGAGCTGCTGTCAAAAGGCATCTCCTACGGAGAACTGACAGACGGTAGATTTGACATCACTGTCGGGAAACTTTCAGATTTGTGGAATTTTTCTACCAAAGCACTGATTGAGGAGGCGGATGCATCCATGATTCCCTCCGAAGAAGAAATAGACAGTGCACGCTCCACGGTCGATTATCACTGCATCCAGTTAGACGGAACTACGGTGACACTCACGAATCCGGATGCACGTATCGATCTGGGCGGCATCGCCAAGGGGTATATCGCAGACCGGATGAAAGAGTTTTTGAATGAAAACGGTGTCACAAGCGGCTTTATCAATCTTGGCGGCAATGTTCTGACACTGGGTGCCAAAGAAAACGGAAGCCCCTACCGGCTCGGCATTCAGCGGCCTTTTTCAGAAACCGGCACTTCTATCGCCGTCGTAAGCGTCACCGATGAGACTGTAGTGTCTTCCGGCGTCTACGAACGCTGCTTCACCGTCGATGACACTCTCTATCACCATATTCTCGATGTCTCCACGGGTTATCCCTATGACAATGGGTTGCTTGGAGTCACCGTGATCACAAAATATTCCGCAGACGGCGACGCGCTCTCCACAAGCTGCTTTTCCCTCGGTCTGACAGACGGAATGGCGTTGATTGAAAGCCTTGACGGCACAGAAGCGGTTTTTATCACAGACGATTATGAACTTCACACCAGTTCTGGAATCGGAACGGCAATTCCCTTCGAAGAAATCCTGCAATGATAATAAAAAAGGTCTTTAAAGTACATCAACTGCACTTTAAAGACCTTTCTCTTACTGTGTCAATCAATATCAACTTTACAGTATGATCTTCTTCGGACATTTCTCCGCACAGATACCGCATCCTGTACATTTACTCTGATCGATATATGCAATATTGTCGATCACATGCACGGCATCCGAAGGACAGTTCTTTTCACAGAGATGGCAGGCAATACATCCAACGGAGCATGCTTTCATGACATCCTTGCCCTTATCCTTGGAATTACACTGCACCAGATGTGACGCTTCGTACGGCACAAGCTCGATCAGCTGCTTCGGACATGCCGCCACACACTTACCGCATGCCTTACATGCCTCTTTATCTACCAGAGCGATTCCGTCCACAATATGGATGGCGTCAAAAGGACAAGCCTTTACACAGCTGCCGTAACCGAGGCATCCGTAATTACAGGATTTCGGTCCGCCGTTCGGCACAAATGCCATCGCAGCACAGTCCTCATTTCCCGAATACACGTAGTCTCTGTTTGATTTTTCACAGGTTCCCCCGCATTTGACAAAAGCGACTTTACGCTCTCCCTCTTCTGCAGAAACCCCCATGATCTCACCGATCAGGGCCGCGATCGGAGCGCCGCCGACCGGACACTGACCGACCGGAGCCTCTCCCTTTGCGATAGCCGCCGCAAGACCGGAACATCCTGCATAACCGCAGCCACCGCAGTTATTTCCCGGAAGCACTCCTAAGATTGCTTCCTCTCTCTCATCAACTTCTACTTTAAATTTTTCTCCCGAAATACCGAGGAAAAATCCAATTAAGATACCTACACCGCCCACGATCAGGGCTGCAAATAAGATTGCCGTAATGTTCATCTTCTTTTTCCTCCTAAATCATTCCTGAGAATCCCATGAATGCGATTGACATCAAACATGCGCTGATCAGCACGATTGCCGTTCCCTGGAAAGGCTTCGGAATATCGTTATATTCGATTTTTTCACGTATGCCTGCCATAAGAACGATCGCGATCAGAAAACCTACCGCGGTTGCAAATCCGTTGACAACGCTCTCTAAGATATTGTATTCCTTTGTAACATTCGTCAGAGCAACACCAAGCACTGCACAGTTTGTCGTGATCAGCGGAAGGTATACACCCAGGCTCTGATACAGCGACGGCATCGATTTCTTCAAAAACATTTCTACAAACTGCACCAACGCTGCGATCACCAGAATAAATACGATGGTCTGCAGATACGTAAGGTCAATCCCCTTGCCCATCAGGTAACTGTTGGCAAGAATAAACTTATAGATCAACGCAGTGATAAAAGACGAAATTGTGATAACGAACACAACCGCACCGCCCATTCCGGCAGCCGTCTCTGTTTTCTTGGACACACCTAAGAATGGACAGATACCAAGAAACTGACTTAATACAACGTTATTCACAACGGCGGAGCCGATTGCGATCAAAAGTAATTCTTTCATGTGTATCTATCCTCCTACTCTGTTTTTTCGGCTGCATTAGAAGCAGCGCTCTTACCGGTACATGCAGATGACATTCCGCAGCTTGCACAGTCTCCCGTGATACATCCTGACGGTGCGGCAAGCGGTTTGCCCTTAGCCTCCATCTTTCCGCGGATAATATTCATGACAGCGACCAGACATGCCAGCACAAGGAATGCTCCCGGAGCCATGACGAAGATTGTGATCGGTGTGAACCAGTTCAATGAAAGAACCTGTGCACCGAAAATCTGTCCGGCGCCAAGCAGCTCACGGAACAGACCGATCAGTGTAAGACCCATGGTAAAACCAAGTCCCATACCCAGACCGTCAAAGATAGACGGAACTACCGGATTCTTAGACGCGTAGCTCTCCGCACGGCCTAAGATAATACAGTTTACAACGATCAGCGGAATATACACGCCCAAAGAATCGGAAAGGCTCGGAGTATATGCCTGCATGATAAACTGAACCATAGTCACTAAAGATGCAACGATCACGATAAACGCCGGCATACGCACACCGTCCGGTATCACCTTGCGGAATGCGGAGATCAGCAGATTGGAGCATACAAGAACCACCGTTGTGGAAAGTCCCATGCCCAGACCGTTGATGGCAGAGGACGTCACGGCAAGCGTCGGACACATTCCAAGCATCAGCACAAAGGTAGGGTTCTCCTTGATGATACCGTTATATAAACGCTCTGCAATTTTATTCATTTGCGTTACCTCCCTCCAATACATTGCGGAAGTATGTCAGACACGCATTTACCCCGTTTGCCATTGCCTTAGAAGTAATGGTAGAACCGGAAATAGACTCGATCTCATTGTCTGCAGTCGGTGTCATCTTTACTACCGTAAAAGAGTCTACATTTTTTCCTTCAAACTGACTGTAAAACTCCTCTCCCGTCGCTTTCATGCCAAGACCCGGCGTCTCGGCGATGCTGGTGATGGAGTAGCCGTTTACCGTCCCGTCATTCTGAATGCCGACAGAAAATGTAATTGTAGCCTGGCTGGCATCCTTTGCAGTCACAGTCAATACATAGCCAAGCGTGTTGCCGGATGCATCCAANGCGGTATTGACCGCCTCAATCTCATCTGCAAATCCGTTCTCGGCGAGCAGTGATGCAGCCGCATCCTCGTCAAAACCTGTGTACTCTTCAAAGGAAGCCGCATCTGCGAACACCTGCTTATATGCAGCCTGTGTCTTTTCATAATTTACCTTGTCAATCGGTTCCTTGGTAACTCCGTATACGATTCCAAGAACCAGTCCAAGCACAACGGTAAAAGCAAATAAAATCAGAGCGTCATGTACAATTTTCTTGTTCATCCTATTTGCCCCCTTCCTTTACCTTAGCTTCTTTTACCACACCGAAAGCTCTCGGGACCGTGTATTTCTCAATGATCGGTACGAGCAGATTGCTTAAGATGATCGCAAAGGAAACACCCTCTGCATTNGCTCCNAAGCAGCGGAACAGTCCTGTGAGGATACCGCAGCAGATACCGAAGATNATCTGTCCTCTCGGAGTGATCGGGGATGTCACGTAATCGGTCGCCATAAAGAATGCACCGAGCATCAGTCCGCCNCCGCAAAGCTGTGCGGTCAGATANTTCCAATCCAANCCGTGCCCTCCGAACAGCAGAATGAATANAGCAAAGGTAATNATGTAGGATGCCGGAATCTTAAGATCGATGACACCCATCAGTATCAGGAAGATCGCACCGATCAAAATCGCGATCGCACAGGTCTCACCGATAGTTCCTGCTGTGCGTCCGATCAGCATATTCATGGTNTTNACCACCTCACCGTTTCTCATGGCTGCAAGCGGTGTCGCACCGGTATAAGTATCTGTCTGATAATTAGTCATATTTGCAGCAAAGGCGATCAGAAGAAAACATCTTGCCCCCAGCGCAGGGTTCATAAAATTCTGTCCCAGACCGCCAAACAGACATTTGACTACGACGATTGCGAATACGCCGCCGATGACNGCCTCCCACCATGGCAGGGTCACAGGCAGGTTCANCGCAAGCAGAAGTCCTGTCANGACAGCNCTCAGATCACTGATCGTGCTCTTTTTATGTACGATTTTGTTGAAGACCCACTCGGAAGCAACGCAGCTTGCGATGGTCACTAACATCAGCAGCAATGCTCTCCATCCAAAATTGTAGATACCGAACAAGCTGGTCGGAAGCAATGCGATAATCACATAAAGCATGATTCTGCTTGTGGTATCTTTGGAGCGCACGTGTGGTGATGATGAAACATGATATAACTCACTCACGATAATCCACCTCTCTCTTCTGGTTTTTCTTTTTATTTTTTACGTTTGGCAGCAAGAACCTGCTTTTTCATTGTCTTGATGGACTGTGCCAGCTGTCTTCTTGCAGGACATACGTAACTGCAGCTTCCGCACTCCACGCATTCCAGTCCGTACCATTTCTCAAACTCTTCGGAAAGACCGGTATTGCCAAATTTGGCAAGTCTGGACGGGATCAGCTGTTCCGGGCATGCNTCCACNCATCTGCCGCAGTTGATACATGCCGACGGCTCNATCGCAGAAACCTCATCCGCGGTGAGNCANAGCAGAGACGATGAAGTCTTTGTCGTCGGGACATCCAGTCCNAACATTGCAAATCCCATCATCGGNCCTCCGGAAATGATCTTCTCCGGTTCNGTCTTAAATCCTCCGGCAGCATTCACAAGCTCCGCATAATTCGTNCCGATACTGTATAAAAAGTTCCCCGGATTGGCAATCGCATCACCCGTGATCGTAGACACGCGGTTCATCACCGGNATGCCGAGCTTTACCGCATTGTAAACAGCAATGATCGTCTCGACGTTGTCCACAATACATCCGGCATCTGCCGGCAGCATCTTGGAGTTGATGGAACGCCCGGTCACTGCATAGATCAGCTGACGCTCACCGCCCTGNGGATACTTTGTCTGAAGCGCACAGACCTCAAGACGGGGATCGTCCTTGACCAGTTCGCTCATTTTCTCGATACAATCCGGTTTGTTATCTTCAATTCCGAAAATACCCTTTGCATTGTCAAAAAGCTGAAGGATGATCTTCATTCCCTCAATCAGTTCCTCCGGGTTCTCTAACATTCTCCGATAATCCGCAGTCAAATAAGGCTCACNCTCTGCACAGTTTGCAATAATGTACTCAATCTTATCCGGTTCCTTCGGAGAAAGCTTCACATGTGTCGGGAATCCGGCTCCACCCATACCGACGACTCCGGCTTCCTTCACNTTGCCGACGATCTCTTCCTTAGACAGCGCTGTCACATCATCGCATGCGGTATACGCCACTTCCGTAAACTCACCGTCATTTTCGATTACGATAGAGTTNACCATATCTCCTACTGCCACACGCCGCGGTTCGATTGCCTTTACCGTTCCTGAANCCGATGCATAGATCGGAGATGATACGAAGCCGCCTGCCTCAGCGATCTTCTGCCCCTTGCAAACCTTCTCGCCCACGGCGACAATCGGACTGGCCGGTGCACCGATATGCTGTGATAACGGATATACCAGATCACCCTCGGGTAAAACAGTGGTAATCGGCTGATCTTTTGCTAATTCCTTTCCTTCATAAGGATGGACGCCGCCTTTAAATGTTTTTGACCCCATTTTCTCGTGCCCCACTTTCTCTTATTTGTTATTCTATTCCGTGTTTTAAAACAAAATAGCCATCTTATTGATTATAACACACTTCGTGGCATATGTACGAGTAAGTTTTGTATTTTTTTTAGNACTTAGTTGTGGTAAAATTTTGACAGGATATTTCACNNACAGATACCGGAGGTTCACATGAAGATATGGCATGAGGAGCTGCCCTATGAGGCACAGACACCTACAGCAGAACATATTTTTACAGAGCAGGNGCTCTTTTTTGATATCGAGACAACCGGGTTTTCGTCGGCNCNCACACAGGTCTATCTGATCGGCTGTGCATCACGCCGCGGCAGCCNCCTGATGATAGACCAGTTTTTTGCGGAACAGCCATCTGAGGAATCCGAGNTACTCACCGCATTTNTGCAGTTCATCAAGNACTTTGACACTCTCATCACTTTCAACGGATTAGGGTTTGACATCCCGTATCTGCAGGGCAGATACGCATATTACCTACAGCCGGACCCATTTGTGGGCTATCGCAATCTCGACCTTTATAAGGANGCAGCCAGNCTGAAATTTCTTTTAAANCTTCCAAACTATAAACAGAAAACNATCGAATCTTTTCTNGGGATCGGGCGNGANGATGCNTTTANCGGNGGAGAACTCATCAATGTCTACCACGCTTATGTCNGNCNTNNCGATGCAAAGGCATGTCATCTTCTAAAGCTGCACAATTACGANGATGTNCTGGANATGCCTAAGCTTCTGCCCCTNCTGTCCTACCGGNCACTGGCTGACGGCGATTTTACCGTGCATTCTATAGAAGGCAGAGAATGCGGCACCCACCGGGAAATTCTTCTGACACTGCGTCTGCCGGNACCTCTTCCACAGAAAATTTCATGCGGTCATGAGGAATTTTCACTTACAGCNGAGGAAGAAACAGCTCTTNTTACCATCCGTCTTCTCGAGGACGAATTAAAACTGTTTTCTCCCGACAATAAAAGCTGCTATCACAGGAAATATGCATTGTTTCTCCCACAGTATAAAGAGCTTTTCTCTCCTGCGTTCCGCACCAACCGCAGAGGCAAAAAAAGCTATTTTGAACTGTCGGAGGAATTCATATCGTCGGAAGAACTTCGAAAAAAATATGCCACACATCTGCTTGGCATCCTCTCCGGCAGCATTAAATAAAAACTTTACACCTTTGGCATAGGTTGTTATAATAAAAGTATAGGAATACTGACCATATAACCAGTTCTATAGAAAGTAGGTGATAACATGCCAAACGGCCTTGAAATCACAAAAGCAGCAATTGATGATTTTAAAGAAATTCAAGAGTACATGTTTTTAGCAAAAGAAGAAGCGGCTACAAAGACATATGCAAAACTGAAAAAGAAATATCTCTCTTTAAAAGCAATTCTTCAAGTTGCAGGCGTAAACCTTACAGACATTGACGAGATAAAAGAATAAGCCAACAATCAAACAGGCGGGAGTTAAACTCCCGCCCATTCTTATTTTGTCACATTTTCGTGAAGAAAAATGACTTATCGCGCTCAAAACCAAGCTCCTTGTAATTCATGATCTGTTCCGTACTTCCGATAAAGAGCATTCCGCCCTGCACCATGGATTTATTGAACTTCTTATAGATCAGATCCTTTGCTTCCTCGGTAAAATAGATTACAACATTTCTGCACACGATCAGATGGCATCCGGTCGGATAAGCGTCTTTTAACAAGTCATGCTCTTTGAACTCTACCCGTTTTTTGATCTCATCCGAAATCTGGTAGGAGGTTCCAACCTGTGTAAAGTATTTCCTCTTAAACTCATCCGGAACCCCTGCAATACTCTTGGCATTGTACAGTCCCGTACGTGCAGTGGCAAGCACCTGCTTATCAATATCCGTAGCGATCACTCTGATATTTGCAACCGGAAGATGTCTGGATAATGCCATGACCAGAGAATACGGTTCATCACCGGTAGAGCATGCCGCACTCCAGATTTTCAGATTCTTGCCAAACTTCTGGATCAGCCTGGGAAACACTTCATTCTCAAGTACCTTCCACTGCTCGGGATTCCGGTAGAATTCCGAGACATTGATTGTGAAAAAATTGATAAACTGATCAAATATCTCTTTGTCTTTTCGAAGCAGGGCAACGTATTCGTTGTATGTATGCACTCCATTTTTGGTGATNAGNGTATTGATCNTGNGNNGCATNTGTTTTTNCTTGTAGGAATTCAGATCGATCTTGGCAAGCGAATAAATGTCACTTTTAAACTTTTCGTAGTTGTCATTTTCCAGCATAATAATCCTTTCATGATTAAAATAGGCCTCCACATACCGCGTGCAAGCCTATTCGTTTCCTGTTATTATTCTTCTTCGTTGGCAACAGCTTCAATATCTACGTCTGCGATGTCCTCGTTGACCTCTTCCGCCTCATCCTGCTGCGGAAGCAATGCCTTCATGGACAGGCTGATCTTCTTCTCGTCTTCATTGAAATCGACAATTTTCGCCTCAATCTCCTGACCGACCTTCAAGACATCAGACGGCTTCTCCACATGATCCTTGGAAATCTGTGATACATGCAGCAACGCGTCAACGCCTACTGCAAGCTCAACAAACGCACCGAAATCTGTCATTCTGGCAACCCTTCCGGTCACAATATTGCCAACAGCATACTTCTCTGCTGCACCGTTCCACGGATTTTCTGCCGGGAATTTCATACTGAGCGCAATTTTCGTCTCGTTGATATCCTTGATGAAAATCTTTACAACATCGCCTACTTTGAATACCTTCTTGGGGCTCTCCACTCTTCCCCAAGACATTTCGGAGATATGGAGCAGACCGTCCGCTCCGCCCAGATCGATGAACGCACCGAAATCGGTAACGTTCTTGACGGTTCCTTCCATAATGTCGCCGACCTTGATCCTTGCAAACAGCTCTCTCTGCAGCTCCATCTTTTTCTCAACCAAAAGCTGCTTCCTGTCACCGATGATCCTTCTGCGCTTCGGATTGAATTCGCTGATCACAAATTCAATCTCCTGATCCTTGTACTTTGACAGATCCTTCTCGTAAGTGTCGGATACCAGACTCGCCGGGATAAAGACTCTCGTCTCATCCACAACAACACATAAGCCCCCTTCAAGCACCTGTGAAACCTTTGCGGTCAACACTTCCTTGCTCTCAAATGCTTCCTCTAATCTCTTGCTGCCTTTCTCCGCTGCAAGTCTCCGGTAAGTGAGCAACACCTGCCCTTCACCGTCATTCACCTTTAAAACTTTGGCTTCCATGGTGTCGCCGACAGATACCACGGTCGTTAAGTCAACATTTGCTTCGTTCGTATACTCACTGCGAGTAATGATTCCGTCTGACTTATAGCCGATATTCAAAACGATCTCATCAGGTTTCACATCGATAACGGTACCGTCAACTACCTCTCCATTCCTTATTGTTTTAAATGATTCATCCAACATTTGTTCAAAGCTCATTTCTGACATACTTTTGAACCTCCTCAATAATTTTGTTTGGGGTGGATGCCCCTGCGGTAATACCTACGTTATCGATGGATTCAAAACAAGTCAAATCCACATCTTTTACAGTTTGTATATAGTAAGTATTTTTGCATTCCTTTTTACATATTTCAAATAGTTTCTGCGTATTGGAGCTGTTCCTGCCTCCAACCACAATCATAGCTTCTACGCGTGCCGATATCTCGGCCGCCTCTGTCTGCCGCTCCTCAGTGGCATTGCAGATTGTATTTAAAACAATTATATCATAACCTGTTTTCTTTAGAATTTCAACTAATTCTTGAAATTTATTGTAATTAAATGTCGTTTGTGATACAATGCACACCTTTTCCCCGTCAAAAACACCGTTTGCCGTAATCGAATCCTTCACATACCGTTCGGCATCTTCCTTTGAGGCGATCACTGCTGTTTTCGGGTCCGCGGACCAGCTTTTGATCCCCTTTACCTCCGGATGGTCTTCATTGCCTACGATCACGATCCGGTATCCCTCTTTGCTGTAGCGCTCTACCAACCGGTGGATCTTCAGAACAAAAGGACAGGTGGCATCTATGACTTTATATCCAAGTTCCCTGATGCTCTCACAAACCCCCATCTCCACTCCGTGGGCACGGATGATGACCGTTCCCTGCGGCTGATTTTTCAGTTCATCCACACTGTTTACCACCACAACGCCTCTGGCTTCGAGATCACTTACCACCTCTTCATTGTGGATGATCGGCCCGAGGGTGTAAATCTTCTCCCTGGTTTCTATCTCCTGATACACCGTGTCCACCGCCCGCTTTACACCGAAGCAGAAGCCGGCGCTTTTCGCTAAAATGATATTCATTTTTCCCGCCCCTCGGCGTGCCCTCCGGCGTGCCTCTGACAAATCTGATAAATTTCCTGTACCACCTCATTGATCGAAAGTTCTGAGCTGTCGATCAAAACCGCATCCTCTGCCTGCACCAGCGGAGAAATCTCACGGTGCATATCCCGCTCATCCCGCGCCTCGATATCCCGCTCGATCTGCATAAGGTCGCATGAGATGCCCTTTGCCGTCAATTCGTCATATCTCCTCTTTGCCCTGACTGCGGTGCTTGCGGTCAGATAGATCTTGACCTGTGCCTCCGGCAGCACACAGCTTCCGATGTCCCTGCCGTCCATGATGACATCCGATTTTGCAGCAAGCTGTTTCTGCAGCTTCACAAGCTTTGCGCGCACCGCGGAATAGGCGCTTACTGCCGACGCTGTATTGCCGACCTCCTCCGTGCGGATCACGCCGTTTACATTTTCCCCATTGAGAAGCACCTGCTGTTCTCCGTTCTCATAGGCAATCGTCACATCCACATCTGTGCACGCCGCTGCGATCGCTTCCTCATCCGCCGTATCGATCCCCCTGGAAAGAAAATTGTACGCCATGGCGCGGTACATGGCACCGGTATCTACATAGATAAATCCCAACTGCTTTGCCAGCATTTTTGCGATGGTACTCTTACCGGCACCCGCCGGTCCGTCAATTGCAATATTCATACTCATTTCTGATTTTCCTTTCATCAAATATTCTTCACACTGCTTCCTGCCAGAAAACCGGTAGACCATGCGATCTGCAGATTATAGCCGCCCGTCATAGCGTCCACGTCGAGCACCTCCCCGCAGAAATAAAGCTGATCTGCCAGCTTAGACTCCATGGTTGAAGGATTGACCTCCTTCACACTGACACCCCCTCTTGTGATTATCGCCTCATTAAAATCACGTACCCCGCAAAGCGTGAGCGGAAATGCCTTTATCAGACGTACAAATCCCATCCTCTCTTCTTTGGTGATCTCATTCACCTTCTTCTCTATGTCGATCCCTGACAGCCGCAGCATCTCAGGCGTCATTTTAGCAGGAAACAAAGACCCGATAGAATTTTTAAACTGCCGGTTCTTTGCCTCTCCGAATTCCCTCAGCAGACGCTGGTTCAGCTGTTCTTCGCTCAGTGCCGGCTTCAGATCGATCTCCATGGAAAGACCGCCTTCCGGTATTTTCTTTACTGCAGCGCTCGCGCTGAGCATCAGAGGTCCGCTGACGCCGAAATGTGTAAAAAGCATCTCTCCGAAATCCTGATACACAAGCTTTTTCCCATTGTAGATGCGCACTGAAACGTTTCTCAGCGAAAGTCCCTGCATTTTTGCGGCGTAGTCTTCTTTCACGTAAAACGGAACGAGCGACGGCTCGATCGGTGTGACGGAGTGTCCGATCTCCCTTGCGAAACGGTATCCATCCCCGGTGGAGCCTGTTGACTGATAAGAAAAACCTCCTGTGGCAACGATCACGGCATCTGACGGCAGTATCCTGCCGTTTTCCGTCTGTACGCCCGTTACTCTCTTCCTATCCCCCAAAGACTCGGTCAATATCTCTGTCACCTTAGTGCCAAGCATCACGGTCACGTCCGCCTCCCGAAGCGCCTTCTGTAAAGCCGCGATCACGTCAGAGGAGTGATCCGATACCGGAAACACACGGTTTCCCCGCTCTATCTTTGTTCTGCATCCGTTTTTCTCAAAGAAATCAATCACCCTCTGATTCTCACAGGCATAAAATGCGCTGTAGAGAAACTTGGAGTTCGTCATCACATTTGCCAACACCGTGTCCATATCCGACGCATTCGTAATATTGCAGCGCCCTTTTCCTGTAATATAAAGCTTCTTTCCAAGCTTTTCATTCTGTTCTGTCAGCACGACATCATGTCCTTCTCCTGCAGCTGCGATCGCCGCGAACATGCCTGCCGGACCGCCGCCGACTACAATTACCTTACTCATCGATATCAATATCTCCTACTTTGCCGTAGCGCATCTTGATAGAATCGTCGATATAGTTGATCTCATCATTCTCATACACCTGATACTCATCCCAGATCTCCTCAAGCATCTCCAGCGTTCCCGCCACCTCATCCTGTTTTTTCATACACAGAGCCACGATCAGGGCATTGATGACACTTAAGGGCGCCACCAGAGAGTCAACGATTGACGCCATATCACTGTCTGCGATCAGATTGCAGGAAGAATAGAGATTCATCGGGGAATGTACGCTGTCTGTCAGCGTGATCACCTTGGCGCTTCGGTTGTTCGCAAACTCCATCGCTTTTAATGTACGCATGGAATACCTCGGAAAACTGATCCCGATGATCACGTCATCCTTTCCGATGCGCACCATCTGTTCAAAAATCTCACTCGAACTGCTCGTGGAAAGCAGATGTACATTCTCAAACATGAGCGTAAAATAGAATGCCATAAAATTTGCCAGAGGCGCACAGCTTCGAATCCCGATAATATATATATTCTTTGCGTGCAGGATCGTATCCGCCGCCAGTTCAAAGGCATGCTCGTCGATCTTCTCCAATGTGGAATGGATCTTGTCCGCATCCGATTTTAAAACCGTCTCAAGAAGCTTGGACTGGCTGATCCGTCCGTATGTAACCTCCATCCGCTGAATGGAATTTAATTTGTTGCGCACCAGCTCCTCTAAAGCATTCTGGAATTCCGGATAACCCTTGTAACCAAGATGCGTGGCAAAACGCACTACTGTGGACTCACTGACTCCCACCACTTCTCCCAGCTTTGCAGCCGTCAAAAAGACCGCTTTATCATAATTGTCCGTAATATAGGTGGCAATCCGTTTCTGTCCTTTGCTCAGTCTGCTGTACGCTTCATTGATGCGGTTACTCAGGTCATTCGTCTTGCTCATTGTCTCCTCCGTCAAACAAACGAATGCCACGCTGCGCGAGACATTCTTATTGTAACAAAAATGTCCTGCAGGACGCAGGACATTTTTGCTGCTTTTCGCCTTCAATGTTTTTATTATAACAGATTGAACAAAATTTTCAATCCAATTCAAACAAAGGCTCAATTGTCATATTCAATGTCGTTACATTAGTTGTTGCAATCTTGTCGTTCTTCATCTCAAAGTAAATCGTACGACAGTTCTCCAAATCCTTTTTGAGATAATCTACACTGTACTCCGTTCCGTTTGTCAGACCGCTGATCATGTGATCCGCATCTGCAGTGAACACTTTGCCGTCCGAAACCCGCACGATGCGGTCGATATAACCGCCGTCTTCCCTGCGGATACGAACTGAAAGCGAGGTTGTCACCGGATTGAAGTCTACCGCCGCAAAGGTTACCGTGACAACGTCATCCGCATCAAATGTTTCCGCTATCTGTGTATTTTCGTTTCCAACTGTCGTGCCATTGTCGAACTCCTGCATTACACTGAGGGAATAGGTATTCGCCCCCGTCACCGCTGCATCCGGATTGGTAATCTCTGCTACCGGCGGTTCCGTGGCGGAACTGTACGCCGAGATCATCGTATTGACAAAGAGCTTTGCTTCCATATCAACAGTCACTCCCGAATGACCGACGCCGGAATAGAATATATTTCCCTTACTGTAAATATAGTAATTATTTGCCGCATCGTTCGGAGATACGCCGTAAGTGAGCGCTGTACCTCTTCCGCTGTGATCCGTACCATTCCATCCTGTACAGTAATGATCATCACCGAGACAGTACCACACCGTCACCTCCGGATCCTCCATGTTCAGTTCATAATACTGTCCGTGTGTTTCTGAGATCGGCAATGTCTCACTGATCTTGTACGGGTAACTTGTGATCTGTCCCTCATTGACCATCGTCGCCACTGTCGTAAGATCGTTATTGTCGTTGCAGCCTCCCTTTGAGGTAAGTGTATTCATCGTACAGACCGCATTTCCCTCCGGATTGGTGATCATATAGCGATAGCACATCTTGCTGTTTTCCACCCGCCAGTCATGCTCCCCCGGAGCCTGACTGCCAGCCGATATATATGACAGACGCTTCATTGCCCAGTAGGTAAAACCGTGCCCCGTCTTCACATCGTACGGTGTATCGTAATATCCTTCATTCGCCTGATATTTTATCATCGACTGTTTCTGCTCATCCGTCAGCTGCCGGCTGATCATCCCATACCGGTTCATCCCCATCACATCGCGCAGCATGATATTTGCCGTATAACCGTAGCTTGCCTCGACGTTAGACCAACTCGTAAGGTCATGGGTAAAGAGGATACTCTTTCCCTGTGCGACCCAGTACTGCAGATATTCCACCTCTCCGCTGTCGTTTGTAAGATTTGTTGAACCGTAGGTATCCGCAAACCCTATGATGATCATATTAAAACTGTCCAGGTCATACCCTGCCTCTTTTACTTTGTTTTTAAGCTTTTGTTCCTTGACCGGATTGGTTGCGGAGATTTCTTCCCCAAAGTCAAAATGAAACTCGTTCTCCTCTTTTGAACGCTTAAACCAACTGCTAAATGTATCCCATGATACCGATGTGATCGTCACATCGTAGTCTACCAGATCCTGATAATACTTCTTGAAAAGATCGCTTTTCGACAGATCGAGATATCCATTAGCCCAAGTATTATTTGGCAGTATCTGGAGCACATTGATCTTTCTCTTTGAACCCGTCGTATTTCGCGCCGCGGAGCATCCCGACACGGAATACCGATCCTGCGGATTGTCACGTCTGTAAACCTCAAGCCTCCACTGGACCAGACCTACCATCGAACTCGCAAGCCGGTAGGTATAGTTGTTAGTTCCCATCCGTGCCTGATTTGAGACCACGATCTCATCCGATGTAAACTTACTGTTTGAGTTCTGATCAATGTAAATACTATAATTATATCCTTCCTCCGCCACGTCAAAGGAGAATTCCAGATAAGACCTGCCCGCTGACATCGGAAGATAGTTCGGGTTGGTGATCACAGAACCGTTGCCCGATGTCTCCCCGTTATACAGAGCAGGAATCGTGTTGAAGATAACAACCTCCCTCGCACGTGCGGCAGCATCTGTGACAATGGCAGTCTGTGTCGTGCTGTATACACCGTTTCCCTTTTTGTCTGCGACAAGCGCACGGATATAGGTGTTACCGGCAATCAGCGCATCCTCCAGATTATAGAGATATCTCGTGGCAACGATCGGATGCCCACCGGCAATAAAATCTTCCAACTCTTTCTTCTTTATGCTGGTGATGTCATTGCCCGGAAAACGCATTTCAGAAACTTTCAGTGTCTGCGTTCCGAGCAAATACTTATATTCTCCAAGTCTCTGCGCATTATTTCCATTCTTCGGATTCCACAAAAACCTTACTGACCTGTTCACTCCATATACGCCATCCATCGCATACAGCTTATCTCCATTGTGGAAATAGATCAGACCGTCCATCTCATTATCGTTCCAGTCCGGATAGACTACATTCCACCGCATCTCACCGTCCAGCATCAGATTCATGCTTCTTGTATTATAAGCGCCAAAATCGAGCCCGAGATAGATCATATCATAGGTACTGTTCAGATCTTCTACCTTTCCGTTAAACTCCGCCGTCGTCTGGTGTATGATCTCAATCTCTCCCCGGAAAGTCGGGAGCAGCATGCGCACGTAACTCTCCGTCAATACCCAGTTAGGTCTATTATAACTACCACCATCGTCCGCAGTATTATTGATGTATGCCTCCGCTGCAGCTTTGGATGAAAACTTCTTGTCTCCCATCACTACATATACATTTTTCGAATCATTAATATCAACCGTAGTGCGGCGCGTCTGTGTGATCTGGTCAGCAAATATTATATGGAATCCCGGGGCTGACGGAACTGTCACTGACGTCCATTTTCCGCCCAAAGTCTGGGAAGCTATGGCCTTTGTTGTCCCCCAGTCTCCTGTCAAATTTTCGCTGTCATTCTTCCACGCGTGCGCGATGACGCCTGTAAAGCTATCGCTATTATAGAAATACACCGTCGTTGTATCACCTTGCGAGCCGTTATTGCCATTTGAATTGCCATCCTGGCCCCACACCAGATCAACACACGGCTCTATGTCAAGAATGCGCAGCTTATCCTTCCATGCTACCGTCTCCTTTGAGCCGTCTGTCCCCAGAATATACCTCACTGCATCCGATGGCGTAGAATCTCCCGTTGCGTCAAACTCTGTCTTATATATCATGTTCAGCTGTGAAGATGTGTACTTCATCGTAAAATCAGCGCTGGTATGATAACCGTACACGTGACCCGATACCCAGTCGTCTGTACCTGATATAATCGGCACCATCTTGTAATTTGTCCATATGAGAGGCGGATCATCGGAAGATGCGCCCTCCGGGCGGATTCCCCAATAAGAATTGGCATCCCAATATCCCGGCAAACGGTCAGTCAGAGGCGGCACCAAAAGGAATGTCTGCGGCGACCAGTAATTTGCCGCGTCCCCTTTCTGCAATGTGTTGACACCGTTCTGGATCACCGGATTTTCCCCGCTCAGATACAGGGAACGGAACAGAGAATGATCCATACACAAAAGCATCACCGCCAGCTTGTAAAGGTTACGATCCCCTGCATCTCCGGGATTGACATTCCAGCCGCTGGAATCCAGATTCCAGTCAAGCACGTCGATATTCACACTTCTCTTCTGGTCATAATTGTAATAGACGCCGTTATCCATGGCAAGCGCCGCATAGTCTTCCTCAGCAGTGACCCTGTCAAATATCCGCATTGTCACGTCCCATGAGATATCATCCACTTTTGTGAAACCGTAGGTGGAAATTGCGTTCACATCCACAGATGCCGGTTTGTGCAGACGGTTATATTTCTGCCACAGCGCCGGAAGCTTGTTTACATGGCTCGCCTGGGAAACACAGATCAGATCTGCATAATCAATCCATTCCGGAGAATTGTTCAGTTCCCGCGGCGTGATTGTCTTAATGACGATCGAATAATTTTCTGCTTCTTCAGGAGAAAGCTTCAGCGTATCCGTCAGAAAAGACTCCTTGTGATCATATGTAAAATAAGTCACCCAGATTGCCGGGTCATCATTTGACGGTGTTCTCGTCGTATAGAAACGGTCACCCAGACTTTCAAACTTCTGGCTCATGTCTCCCGCGAGTTCCCTTGCGGTGTCGTAATCCTCCTGATCCACATTAACTGTATGCCAGATCAGATTTCCGCCTTCCTCACGTTCAAACAGAAGCTGCCGCAGCTCCGGTTCTTCCGTACTCTCCGTATCCTCTATCTCTTCGGTAGCCTCCAAAATTTCCGTATTTTCCAGACCTTCGATACCCTCCAGGCCTTCTGCGTCCTCCGGAAGCTCTACCGTATCTGACTCACCTGCCTGTTCTGTGTCCACAGCCCCGGTATTTTCCACACCATCTGATCCTTCAGCTACGTCGGCATCATCCCCGTCAGGATCTACGGCATCATCCATATTTGCCTCATCCTGTGCAGCTGCATCTTCACCGTTTTCATTTATTGCTTCCGGTCCACCCACAGGATCTGTGTCTGTATCACTGCTCATACCGCTGCCCACACGTGCAACCGATACTGCGGAAACCGCGATCTCCTGCGCACGGAAGGTTCCCGTTCCCTCTTCTACCACTTCATAGTAGCCATAGTACGGTGTCTGCCATGTGCTGTCCTGCTCGATCGGCACTGTACCGGCATGGTCATACATGTTCTGGTAATCTTTCGCCTCCGGCTCCTCCATAAAAAAGTACCACGGTCCTCTTTGTGTGATCTCTGCCTCCCCGGTCACGCCTACGTCTCCCAGTTCCTGTCTTCCGTACATTTCGTCCACAGCTACAGGCTCCAGGCCGCTTACCTTATATCCAAATTCTGCCAGTTCCTCATACGGCACAAGTTCAAGAATAACAAACGGATGATCTGCCGTTCCGCGTGCTGCAGCCCTATTTGCTTCATTCTGATAGTGCGGAAGCTCATGCAGAGAGTTGACGACGCCGCGCACCATAGGTGTGCTGTCTGAAGCCGACACTTCCAATGTAGAGGTTCCCTTGTCTTTTTGCACAAGTGGAATCAGCGCAAGGAGCAGACATACGACAAGTCCCGCCGCCGTTATCCGTTTAAACCACTTCTTCATAAAGCATTCCTCCTATCTGACTTAACAACCATTCGTTTCGCAACGTAATCTCATTCTCCAACTCATATTCTTTCACACCGGTTTCCATCTGTACGGTGATCTTTACCTTCGTCTTGTTGACCGGATCTATCACCGGCGTAAAGTCCTTCATATATTCGCTGATGCAATGTTCCTGTGTGGCATCCGCATCTGTGACAACCGTCACATCTGCATCGGGATCAGCGATCCCGTCAACTACCATCGTATATAGCTTATCATCCTTTCGCCAGATGATGCGCTTCTCGGAATCCGTCGGCATTGTAACGCCGGGCGGCAAAGCCGTATTGGTTTTTCGTGGGATACTGTAAATAACAAGCACATCACCGTCCACTTTTACGCCATTGCCTTCCATGATCCATGTGGCAAGCTGCTCCATCAGAACCTGCGATTCCATCTGCAGGTCGATGACGCTTGTTGCCGTATTGAGATTCCGCTGTGCCGAACCGATAAAAAGGGTGGCAGCGCCTAATATGATCACCGATATCGTCATCGCAATGATGAGCTCCACCAGTGTCATCCCTCGATTGTCCTGTTTCATACTGCCTCCTTTTCTGATTACTGTCTTTCTAATTGACATAATGCTTTCCGGTTTCCGCCGTCAGAGAGATTGAAAAGGATCCTCTTCCGCTCACCGTGATCGTCGTCACGTTCGTCCGTTTTTCTCCGGAAATTCCCGCAACAGCCGAGACATCAGTCGTGTCGAAAACACCGCTCCTTTTATACGCGATCCGTATGATATGGCTGCTATCCACCGCCGTACCGTCCCGCAGCACGGTAGTGCTTCCGCCACAAAGCTTGATACCGTCTGATGTCATCTTTGACGAATCAAAAGCATAAAGTTCCTCACTCAACTGCTTCATATAATATCCGTCGCTCAGCGAATAGATATACAAATAAATGGTATCCTTATGACTCATCGCCTCTACCCGCTGTTTGCTTAACGTTGCATCAATCTCCTCCACCGCCTTTTTGGTATTCGCATAATAGATATGCCCGATGAGGGTGGCTGACACCCCCGTCATGATCCCCATAATGGCAAGTACGAGAATGATCTCAACAAGCGACATACCCTTGTGATCCCTGCACCATTTCATACGCCCTAATCCTCATTCTTCTTCCAATTGTCATAGGTCAGATAATCTTCGATCTGAATCATCCCAAGCACATTTTCCGAGAAACTGCTATAATCCTTAAAATAATAGCTAAACTCCGGCACAAACGAAAACAGCTGCGATACAATTCCGTCAGATGCATACACCTCCGCGTTCGATGCAAAGGAAATCGTCTTTCCTGAGAGAATCGTGCCGGTAAATTTTCCCATCACCTTTACATCTCCTGTAGCAATGACGATTCCTTCCGTGTATTCGGTGGGGATTACATAGTCATTGTCGATCACAACCGCAACCCGCTTCCCGATACCGCCGGCAGCCGGCTCTTCAAAAAGTACGGTAGCGCTCGACCCAACAAGAGACTGAAATGTCGGCTTGTCGATAAAAGTCTCAAACAGCGGTTCCACCGACTTGTCGATCTGTCCCATCGCGTTTACAAACCGGACATCAGAAGATGGAATGCCTGCATGATCCATTTCCAGCGACTTCTGCAACGCCTTATAGGTTGCCGCATATTCCGCCGCAAGCGTCCAGTAATCACCGTCATCGGCGCCGCCCGTTCCCGGTTCCCAGTCCGTATTTGAAAGTACCGTATGTACACCTTCCAAATCTGCATTTGCCGCATCCCGATAAAGGATATCTCCCTTCAGTGTAAGCAGCGTGCCCGAATCTACAATAAGTGCATCCGCAACGGCATATTTTTCCGCATTCGCATTTATCTTCTGCCTGTTTGCCGCATAATAGACGGCAAAAAAGTCATTTGCTCTCTGTTCGGAAGCAAAATTCAGATAATAACGCATAGCAGGCGCCCCATTGTCCCGATAATGATAAGTTGTGATCGGAGACGATGCATTCAGATAACTTCCGATATTTGCCACCCCGATAAAAGTTTCATATTCCGTCCGCCCATCTTCCGTAAATCTAGCCGGATTCACCGTCGTATCCAGATACTGCGACGGCACGTTATAAGCCAGCTGATTCGTCCTCACGGAGAGGGACTCTCCTGTCATAATATCATCGTTCTGGGTATTTCCGGCGCTGCCCCGCGAGATAAATGTCCGTCCGGCAAGCAGCATATAGTCGACCTGTTCCAGATTCAGATGACAGTCCTTTGCATTGATCATCATGGCACTGCTGAACGCCGAATCTGTCTCCTTTTTCAGCACATCGTACTGTTTTTGGAAATTATATCCGTAATATCTTCCGTCCAGAATAACTGTGCTTCCCACGCCTTTCATATTCAAATCGTCTGCAACATAGCAACTCCCCGTCAGTTGTAAGGTTGACGGACCTTTTCCTGTCGTCATAATATTTTCTGCCCAGATGTTGGTCTGATCTGAGCCAACAGCAAGGGATGCTCCGCTCTCCGTCACGATATCGCCGCGTGTTACGATATTTTTCCCCGTAATTGTACCGTTTCCGGTACCCTTGCAGACAATGCCGTCTCTGCCCGCATATACGCTGCCGTCCACGGTAACGTTGGGTGAACCGACCTCAATCTGAACATCCGCGATCAGCGCATACCTCATAAATTCCTGCACAACAATGGCGTTTCCCGAATTCAGCGTCGGCGTATGAAATACGATATCCGTCGTGATTGTTGTGCTGTAGTCACGCGCATCCGTATAGGTAATGCAGATGTTTTTTAAGATAAACGTCCCCTCTTCATAATCTGCATCGTAAATCGCATCCGCAGCATCCGTATCAAAACAGTTTTTTGCAGCAACTGTCGAAAAGCAGTCTTTTACCTTATCCGTCAGATATGTCCCTTCCTGATAGACGATAACCGGATTCATGGGGTCCGAATAATCATAGTTTTCCAACGGAGTCACCGTACTGTCATAGAAGCTTTCTTTCAGTTTATCAATATAAACCTTTGCAAAATCTTTCTGAATATCCGCACCACCCGTCATGCTGCTGTGATAGTTCGCCATAATATCGGCATATGCCTTCTGCATTGCATATGATGCTTTCTCATTCAACCCCACGGTGAGATCGTCAAGCACTTCCTCTGCACTGTAGAAGTTCTTTTTCGAGGATTGCTCAATCTCCCTCATTCGGATATTCGTGATCGTGATATTGGTAATAATAATACCGAGGATACCCACAAAAATAAGCGCAACCAACACAGCCAGCAAAGAAGCTCCCTTGTTCTGCCCTTTTAATGACCATCTGTGTTTCATTGGCTACTCTCCTTTCGTCGTTACCACTGCCGCAATCGGGTCGTCGCCCGCTGCATGCCCCTTCGCATAAATTTCCGTCTCGATCGTCACCAGCCTCACCGGCGTATCCGTGTCCGCTAAAGGCTCCGTTGTGACATTATTGCCGTACTCATTTACGACCTGTCCCTTGCCCGCTGCTGTCGGGTCTGTCGGATCGATCGGCGTGATGTTGGTATACACCTTCTGCCCTGTCGTCATCCCTTCCACCGCCAGCCGATATCCCACCGACGCCTGCGGATTTTGACAGATCAGATAGAGTTCTGGCTTATAGTCCAGCGGCACCGCCGCCGTCTTAGTTATCACTATGCGGTCTTTTCTGTCACTGCCCGATGCATCTTTCTCCGATATCTTGTCATAGAGCAGATAAATGCCAGAAAGCTCTGAATATCTGCCTTCTGCCAGGTGCATGTCTGTCATGCTGTCTGTCGAGCCCGATCCCCTCAGTCCGGTGCAGGTATAATCATAATAGACGCAGACCTCATAATCTGCTCCGTTCCGGCTGAAATCTATATGGATGACACGGTTCATCCGTGCCTTGATCGCATCGTCCGTCAGCGTCGCTCCGATGTGTGATGCGGCATAAGCGGCATTTACCGCCTTAAAATAGAGAAATGCCTCGTTTGTCTGTGTCCATTCCACCGCAAGCATATCCTTGGTGTTGTCGATGCCGTATGTGATCGGACGTATAAGGTTATCGCCCGACGTCGCAGTGGAAAGAGTGACCTGAATATCGTAATTCCCATCTGTCTTTGTCAGGACAATGGATCCCGTGCCGTCGCCTGTGAGATTGTCAGCTGCAACAGTATATCCCATAGCCGGATCCGTCAGATATGGAACAGTATACTGGGTACCTCCGCCCGGAATACGGATCAGAAGATCACTCTCTCCCTTCAGATCCTCTGTAATCTCCTGCGCAAGGATCGTCGCCCGCTGCTGTCTCTCCATGCGGGCACTATACTGCATGGAATCCGTAAAATACTTCATTAGAGGAAGTGAAATCAATGCCAGAATCGTTATCGCAATGATCACCTCGACCAGAGAAAATCCGGCATCACTATTCACGCGAATCTTCTGCCTCATCGCCTTCTCCATCTTCATTCTCTTCATCGCCATTCTCCTCTGAAACGTCTGCACTTCCACTGGAAACTCCCACGCCGCTGGAGCGGAAGACATCCGTCACGCCTCTGTTAATGCCCTGAACCGTCGGCGGTTCATAGTCGTGTCCCGCATTCGTCAGATAAAACATATTGACAGTGAGGATACCGGTCAATCCGCCTGTCGTCTCATCATAGCTTACCGTAATTATCGGAATCGTCATCCGGTCTCTCTGACTGTTTACATAGTCAATCATATCCTTAAAGCTCTGATAAGTTGCCTGATAATTCATTGATATCGTCGCATAATAGCCGACCGGTACAGCGCCGTTGGTTATTTCTGTACTTGCAGCTGCCGGCGTCGAAGTGTCCGCAGACGCAGCGTCCGCAGCGCTTAGATCGACATCATCTGTGGCAGACGCAGCGTCTGCCGGCTCCGATGTCGTTGCCGCCTGTGTATTCGTCGAGACAACTCCCACCAGATTATTCATCAGAAAGTTGATATCTGTCACCTTCATGCCAGTCGCGTTCTCCATATCCTGGATAAACACGATTGCTTTCTCCGTCGTCACATCGACCGGATATTTTGCAGTGATATCCTCGACGATCTGTATGCACTCCGCCGTCTGCTCTTCTACCTGTGCCTTTCTGCTCTCCATCGCCTCAAGCTGTGCCACCCTTGCCGCCGACTGAACATTTGCAGCCTCGATCACACTCGATTTCTCGTTATATCTCTGAAAGACGAGAAAATATGCAGCGGCAACAAATACAAGCGAAAAGAAGATCAATAAAAGTTTTATTTCAGAATCAGAAAGTTTTCCCTTTTTTTTCATTCTGCACTTTCCTCCTCAGTCTCAGGTTCTATATAGGTCGCAGCCACTGTGTACTGCCATACGGTATTGCCCGCCTCGTCGATCTCTTCCGACATGGACGGGACAGAAAGATTTCCGAGGAAAGGAATCTCCTCAAAATTCATCAAAAGCTGTGCCACCGTCAGCTTTGCGTCGGATGTGATATTGATATTTATGACATTATCCGTAACCGTCAAAGACTGCACAGATGCCGTTGTGGGCAGCTGCTTCTCCATCTGGCTGATAAGATCCGCAAGCTGTTCATTGTCCGTGTGCGTCGCACTGTCAAACGCAAGATAGGCATTTGCTTTATTTACCGCAGCGACATTTTCCTCGTAAATCTGCTCGATATATGATAGCTGACCAATGCGCGCCTCAAGCATCCGCTGCTCCGTCAGAGCGACCAGATAGCGGATCGAGCTGGTGACGATCAGCACAGCCGAGGCAGCCACTGCAACGAAAAATACGATATAAGCCGTCCGTTTCGTGTTTTTCTTTGCCGCCTCCTGCCGCATCTCCTGCGGCTTGATGTCCAACGGTTCCGACAACGTGCCGATGACGGAAAGAAAACTGATGATATCACCGTTTTTCGGCAGATCAGGACGCTTTGCATTGGCAAACGGTACGATCGCATGATAATCTGTCGTCGCGATATCCAGCGGGATCTCCGCACGTATCAGATCACGCATACCGGCAAACCGTGCGCCGTCTCCGATCAGATGAATCCGTCCCTGAAATTCGTTCTGTGTCTGATTTTTGTAATAGTCAAGCGCGGAATAGACCACACGGATGTGGTACTGAATCGCATCACGGATATCCGCAAATGCTTCCTCGAGCAGTTCCTCCCTGTTTTCCTTTCCGGCACCCAGGTTAGCATATTCCGCCGCAACCGGCATATCGTGTATCACGTCGTGCGACATCAAAAAATCAAACGCTTCGAACTCATCATAAATGCCGAGCACGGCATGGGAAAGCGCCGCCTGAAGCGCTGTGCCGTATCCGTAGGGGGCAACACGCTGGAACATCATTTTTTGGTTTACAACAATGCTGACAATCGTCATCTGCTCTTCCAACTGGACAATGACCGCATTTTCCGTTGTATTTTTTCGGATCAGCGAAACAGTGCTGTTTCCGATATAGTCAAAGGATATGACGTTAAAGCCGGAGTCCTTGGCAAAAGAGCTGTAATTGTTCAGCAAAGTATCCGGGACCGCCACAAGAAGAAGCCGGAGTTCCTTCCCTTTTTCGGTCTGCACCGTATCCAGTTTCTTATAAGAAATGGTAAAACCGGAAATGTCCATCGGGAAATACTCTTTGGCATTCGATGTCACAATACCCTCGATCTGCTTATCCTTCACAGCAGGAACTAAAACCTCTCTCGTTACGACGCGTGACGAATTGATAGAAAACACCACATCCTGCTCGACGATGGAACGTTTTTTCAGCTCTTTCTTTAAAGCTTTATTAAAATTTTCCTTGTCGCGTATGTAGCCGTCTTCAATTGCATGCTCCGGTGTGCGGAAAGAAAATGCCATCACCACGCGGAATGCATTTTTGCGAGGTTCCATCACAGCGACCTTCGTCCACCATATCCCCGTCTCAATGCTCAAAACTCTGTTTGCCATGTTATTGATTCCTTTCTCTAATCACAAAGTGATTTGTCTGTTTGCTCATCCCGGAAAACCGCACGGATTTTCCCGCATGAAAAAACAGTTTACGTAAGCAGCCCCAAATACCACTTGATCGCGGCATCTCCCCAGAGCGCCGTAATATAAATTCCCATCGACAGATACGGTCCCATCGCAAGGGTATGCCCTGCCTTCGTCACCCGTATCCGGATCACATGGATGACCGAACCCAAAATGCATCCGGCAAAAAACGCAAGCAGTATCTTCTGCCAGCCTAAGATCAATCCCGCCGATGCCATAAGCTTGATATCACCGCCGCCGATCGCTGCTCCGCCCGATGCCAGATAGAGCAAATAAAGCGCTGCGCTCACACAGACCAGTCCGATCAGGTGATCGGTCAGATGACTGCGGTCTACGATGCATACAAGAATTCCGACAACGAGAAGAAACACGTTCAACTCCGGCGGAATCTCAAAGGTGCGCTCGTCAATCACGCTGATTACCAATAAGGCAGATGCCATGAGGCAATAGAGAACACTTAAGACTGTATAACCGCCCGCCATGAAGACAGTCACATACAGTACGCCATTGCAAAGTTCCACCAGCGGATACTGCGGGGAAATTTTTACCCCACAGTACCGACATCTGCCTTTCAGTAACATGTAAGAAAAAAGAGGAAACAGATCATACCAGTGCAGTCTGTGTCCGCAGCTCATACAGTGTGAGCTCGGGATCAGACTCTCTTTTGCCGGAATCCGGTAAATGCAGACGTTTAAAAAGCTGCCGATCACGATTCCGAAGAGAAAAATCACTATGTATAGCAAAACGGTGATAATTGCTGCTGGCATGATAAATAGGTCTCCTTTGCGGTTATTCGTGACGGATTAGATGTAAGATGTAACCGTACCGATTGCTTCTGCACCCGTTCCTGTTACTGTCACTGTACCGGTACCAAAATCAAATTCAATAACAACTGCTGATACTGCTTTTCCTGCTGTAGAAGACATCTTGTCTTGAAGAGCATTGATATTAGCATACCCTGTCAGATTAACAACCTCATCTGCTATTATAGCTTCAGAACCTGTGCCACCTGCATTGGCATATACGTCAACCGTCAGTTTGTTGCTTGCTGGTATTGTTATCTTCTCAGCATTGATGGAATATGCGCTTACTGCTGCTGTAGAATAGCTGTTCAGCAGCTGAAGGTCCTTTGACTCTCTTGATCTGTTCAGATACGGGATTACCTGTGTGCCGACAATACCTACCAGGATTGCCATGATAGCGATAACGATGATCAGCTCTACAAGAGAGAAACCTCTGTTATCCTTTTTTTCTTTTTTCATGTTTGCCATAAATTTCATTTTTCTTTTCCTCCTCATATAAAATGATAATAGAATTTTTAAAGATGTATTATCATACGGCTTCATGGCAGCCGTTCGACAACCGTTCTTAACCGATGGCATTATAGAGACTGAACATCGGCATCATAACCGCAAGTATGATCGGTACCACGATAAGTGCCATCAACACAATAATCAACGGCTCCAATGCAGCCATCAGTGACTGCGTCGCCATCTCCACTTCCTCGTCGTAATAATCTGCGATCTTATCGAGCATCGCCTCCATATTACCGGTCTCTTCACCGATCCTGACCATATGGTATACCATCGGCGGAAACACACCGCTCTCCTCGAGTGGAATGGAGAGGGAGATACCCTCCATCACCTGCTTCTGCGCAAGGCGCATCACCTGTCTTACGATCTCATTGCCCATGATCTTCTCGCAGATCCCGATGGCGTCTACCACGGCGATACCGGACGCCATCAAGGTGCTCAACGTTCTTGTAAGTCGTGATGCGGCATTTTTGATGGTCAGTGTTCCAAACAGCGGAAGCTTTAACCCGATCCTGCCGAACAGGACTGCGCCGCGTTCTGTCTTCTTAAACTCCTTGCAGAAGAATACGATGAGCACGATTCCTCCGATCAGCCAGTACCAACTGTGCACCATCCAGTTGCTGATCGCAACAACTGCAAGCGTGATCGCGGGCAGTTCTGCATCGATCTCATCAAACGTGGCGGTAAAGGACGGCACGATCTTCACCATCATGATGATGACAACGCCGATAATTACAAGGATGAGCACGATCGGGTAGATCATGGACTTCATGATAAGTCCGCGCAGATGCGCATCCTTTTCAAAGTAAACCGACATCCGGTTAAACGCGACATCAAGCGCACCGGACGCTTCGCCCGCGGCGATCATATGTATCATAATTTCCGGAAAAATTTTCGGATGCTCCATCATGGCCTCCGCCAATGGCGAACCTCTCTGTACCAGATCCCGCACATCCTCAATGGCAGCCTTGAACTTTTTGTTCTCCTGCTGCTCTGCGAGCATCGAAAGCGCCTCGATGACTGTAACGCCGGCACCTAAAATACTCTCAAACTGCCGGCAGAAAACGCCTAACTCTCTCGGCTTTACCGGCTTTCCGATGCTGATCTCGATATCCTTTGTCAGTGCTCCCGCCTTGGCGATCGAGACTACGACATTGCCCGCATTGCGGAGTTCTGTGCTCGCCGCATCCTGATCCGGTGATTCGATCGTACCTGTCTTTGTTTTTCCGTCCGGAGTGATAACCTCATATTTATAGCTGGACATCCGCTGGACTTCCTTTCTGATTTATCTGATTTCTCTGGTTTATCTGTCTAAAACAGTTTTTCTTTCATCGCCTGTGGGTTCTGTGCAAATTCAACTGCCTTTGCGCCCTCAATCCTGCGTTTCATATATAAGTCAAATAACGCGTCATCCATCAGCTGCATTCCTGTCTTCTTACTCGTCTGGATGATCGAGTCGATCTGGTGAGTCTTGCCCTCGCGGATCAGATTCTTGATCGCAGGTGAACCGTGCATTACCTCAAACGCTGCTACACGCCCTTTGCCATCGATCGTCGGCAGAAGCTGTTGAGAGATGATACATTCCAAAACAGATGCAAGCTGCACCCTCACCTGGGTCTGCTGATGCGGTGGGAACACGTCGATAATACGGTCGATCGTCGGCGCCGCACCGATGGTATGCAGTGTAGAAAATACAAGATGCCCCGTCTCTGCCGCCGTGATCGCGGTGGAGATCGTGTCAAGGTCTCGCATCTCTCCAACCAATACAATATCCGGATCTTCGCGGAGCGCAGCCCGGAGCGCATTTGCATAGGACATAGTATCAAGTCCGATCTCACGCTGGTTGACGATCGCACAACGGTGATTGTGCAGATACTCGATCGGATCCTCCAATGTAATGATATGCGCATTGTGTTCCTGATTTATGATATCGATCAGCGACGCTAAAGTCGTCGATTTACCGCTTCCTGTCGGTCCTGTCACCAATACCATGCCGCGCTTCCTGTTGGTCAGTTCTATCACAGACTGCGGGATGCCAAGCTCTGCCGCAGACGGTATCGTCGTGGCTACAAGCCGGATGACCACTGCATAGGAGCCACGCTGCTTAAACGCATTGACACGGAATCTGCCAACCTCCGGGATAGAGTACGCGAAATCCACTTCTCCAAGCTGATTGATCGTTTCCTGCTGTCTGGGACCAAACATGGATTCCGCCAGTTCTTTTGCCAAATCCGGCATCACGCGGTCAAATTCCTCCATCACGACCAGTTCACCCCGCACTCTGCATTTCGGCCGGATCCCTACGGTAATATGTAAATCAGACGCCTTTTTCTCTTTTGCTGCCATCAAAAGATTTTTAATCGTCGTCTCCATGGTATTGTCTCCTACTCTTCAAATGTGATGCGCTTAAGTTCTTCCATTGTCGTGATCCCTTTCAGCACATAGTCGATGATGCCGCCCCGCAGCGTCACCATTCCTTCCTCCAAGGCGATCTTCTCAATGACGTCCGCCGTTTCACCCTTGCTGATGGCTTTTTTCAGCCTCGGTGTCACAGGCATTACCTCATAGACACCCTGTCTGCCGTGATAGCCGCTGCCGTTGCACGTCAGGCAGTCGCTTCTGTGAGAAGGATAGCGTATCATGAGAGGTCCCGGCTGACCGGATTTGCCGAGCAGTTCCTTTTCGTACTCGTCCGCCTCGCGTTCAACGCTGCACGCCGGGCAGACACGCCGCACCAGACGCTGTGCGATCACGCCGACTACGGAATCGGCAACCAGATAATTCTCTACGCCCATATCTTCCAGACGAGTGATCGTGCTTGCCGCACTGTTGGTATGTAATGTGCTCACCACCAGATGTCCGGTGATGGACGCCTTGACTGCAATCTCTGCCGTCTCACCGTCACGGATCTCTCCGATCATGATGATATCCGGGTCCTGACGCAAAATGGAACGGAGCGCGCTCGCAAAGGTCAGTCCCGCTTTTTCGTTGGTCTGCACCTGATTGATGCCGGCGATATTTGCCTCGACGGGATCCTCTACCGTGATGATGTTAACACCCTCAACATTCAGCTCGCTGAGCGCCGTATACAAGGTGGTAGATTTACCGCTTCCCGTCGGTCCGGTGACAAGGATAATACCGTTCGGATGGCTTAATATCTTGTCAAATCTTTCAAGCGTATCCGGTGTAAATCCTAATTCCTTCTTGTCTTTGGTCAATCCCTTTTTCTGTGTCAGACGCATAACGATCTTCTCGCCGTACACTGTCGGAAGTATAGATACACGGATATCGTATTCCTGTCTGTCTACGATCGAGGTCATCCTGCCGTCCTGCGGCTTCCGCTTCTCGGAAATATCAAGTCCGCTGACGATCTTGATACGTGCCACCATCGCCGGATGAACACTGATGTCGTGAAGCATCTCCTCCTGAAGCACACCGTCTACACGGAAACGGATCCGAAGCATCGCTTCCATCGGTTCTATATGAATATCGCTGGTTCTCTTGTGAACTGCCTGTTCTATGATTTGCTTGACGAGCTTTACGATGGGTGCCTGCTCCAGATTCTTTTCGTCCTCTTCCTCCGCAAGAACTCTTTCTTTCTGCTGCTCTTCCCGCTCTTTCGCAAACTGCTGGGCTACACGCATAGCCTCCGCATTTCCGTAATAGCGGTCAACTGTCGCTGCGATATCGTTCTCTGTCGTTACGTAAATCTCTGTCTGGAAACCCGTAATGATGGAGATGTCGTCTATCGCACGGATGTCGAGCGGATCACTCATCGCCAGTTTTAGAATATTCGGATTTTTTTCGGAAAAGCCAAACGGGATCGCACTGTACTTGCGCCAGATCGTCTCATCTGCAATCTTTGTCGTTTCCTCAGGGATACGCTCCCTCGAAAGGTCGATCTCCTTATAACCCAACTGTCCGCTCAATGTGCGGGCAATCTGACGATCGGTGATATATCCCATATCAATCAGGACATTACCTAATTTCTGTCCCGGCTTTCCCTGCTTTTGCTGTTCTAATGCTTTCTGAATCTGCTCCGGTGTGATCACTCCTGCTTCCGTAAGCAATTCTCCAAGCCGTTTTCTCCTGCTACGGCTCATCGGTATCTGCATAACATTCTCCCTAATTAATATATATTCAGTGAACAATCTGTCATCATTCACCATTTATCATTGTTATTATAGTCCTTTGTTTCATTTTTTTCAACAGTATTTTTATGGTTTAGCCTTTTATTTTAGTAATTTCACACAAAGTGTCCTTCCGGTTTCCATATCATTTGCATACAAGTGGCATACTTCAAAAAAAATAATGTGGTCATATACCGATAAAATAAGGGCTGCGACGTCTAAACGGTCACAGCCCTCTGTCTTTATATTTTTTGCGTTTTTTTATACCGGATATGCTCCGTTTCCTGTATCCGCTATCGTAAGATCAACCTTTTTCTGCTGTGCCTCACGGTATTTGAAGAATTCAGTCGCAACCTGGGGGAACAGCGCATAGGAAAGAACATCCTCATCCTGCTGCTTCCACTGCTTCATCTCCTCCTCGATCTTCGAAAGTTCCGGCTCAAGCAGATCGGCAGGACGGCAGGTGATCGCATTTTTCTTCTCGTCGCCAAGCACCTTGTCAACCACTTCCGGGTCAAACGGTTTGACTGTCTGTCCGTATTTTCCGAGCAGGATGTCTTTCGTCTCTTTTGTGGCAACCTTGTAGCGTTCGCCCATCAGCACGTTAAACACTGCCTGCGTGCCGACAATCTGAGAGGACGGTGTGACAAGCGGCGGTTCGCCGAGATCCTTGCGGACACGCGGTACTTCAGCAAGCACTTCCTCGTATTTGTCTTCCTTTCCCTGCTCTTTTAACTGGGAGATCAGATTGGAGAGCATACCTCCCGGCACCTGATACAGCAGTGTCTTGATATTAACGCCGAGCACCTTCGGGTTCATCAGACCGGAATCGAGCGCCTGCTCGCGCATCGGGCGGAAGTAATCGGCAATCTCTGCCAACAGGTTCTGGTCAAGTCCTGTGTCAAATTCCGTGTCACGGAATGCCTCCACCAGCACCTCAGTGGCAGGCTGCGAGGTTCCGAGTGCAAACGGGGACATTGCCGTGTCAATAATATCACAGCCTGCCTCCACTGCCTTCATATAAGTCATGGATGCCACGCCGGAGGTATAATGTGTATGCAGTTCCAGCGGAATATCGGTTACATCTTTGATGGCACGGACAAGCTCATCTGCCGCCTTCGGCACAAGCAGACCCGCCATATCCTTGATACAGATTGAATTCGCACCCATATCTTCTATTTTCTTTGCCATTTCTGTCCAGTATTCTAAGGTGTAGGCATCTCCCAGCGTGTAGGACAGCGCTACCTGTGCATGCCCTTTCTCTTTGTTGCACGCCGTGACAGCGGTCTGCAGATTGCGCAGGTCATTGAGACAGTCAAAGATACGGATGATATCAATTCCGTTTGCAATCGATTTCTGCACAAAATATTCCACCACGTCATCTGCATACGGACGGTATCCTAAGATATTCTGTCCGCGGAAGAGCATCTGCAGCTTTGTGTTCTTAAAGCCGTCCCTCAATTTGCGGAGACGGTCCCACGGGTCTTCCTTCAGGAAACGGAGGGATGCATCAAAGGTAGCACCACCCCAGCACTCAACCGCATGGAAGCCGACCTTATCCATTTTGTCAAGGATCGGGAGCATCTGCTCTGTCGTCATTCTTGTCGCAATCAAAGACTGATGCGCATCGCGCAGCACGGTCTCTGTTATTTTTATCGGTTTTTTCACCACTTCTGACATGTGTCTATTTCCCTCCTATATTAAATTCCAAAGATTGCCATAAAGCATCCGGCTGCCACTGCAGTTCCGATCACACCGGCAACATTCGGTCCCATTGCATGCATAAGCAAAAAGTTCGTCGGGTCTTCCTCCGCTCCGACCTTCTGTGACACGCGGGCTGCCATCGGAACGGCAGATACCCCGGCGGAACCGATCAGAGGATTGATCTTACCCTTTGTGATCCAGCACAGCAATTTGCCGAACAGTACGCCCGCTGCGGTGCCGAACATAAATGCAACCAGTCCCAATCCGACGATCTTTAACGTCGTCCAATTCAAGAATGCCTCTGCACTTGTGGATGCTCCCACGGAAGTTCCGAGCAGGATAACCACGATATACATCAGTGCATTGGAAGCCGTCTCTGAGAGCTGGCGCACCACGCCGCACTCGCGGAACAGGTTGCCGAGCATCAGCATACCGACCAAAGGCGCGGTNGTCGGAAGAATCAGACATACCACAACCGTTACAACGATCGGGAACAGAATCTTTTCCAGTTTGGAAACNGGTCTTAAATTCTGCATCTTGATCGCACGTTCCTTCTTCGTCGTGAGCAGCTTCATGATAGGCGGCTGTATGATCGGGACTAGCGCCATGTAAGAATATGCCGCCACTGCNATCGGTCCCATCAGTCCGGACTGTCCAAGTTTTCCCGCAAGGAAAATGGATGTCGGTCCGTCCGCACCTCCGATNATGGAAACCGCAGCTGCNCCTTTGTCATTGAAGCCCAGCCAGATTGCCATGAAGTACGCACCGAAAATACCGAACTGCGCCGCAGCTCCGAGCAGAAAACTGATCGGATTCGCGATCAAAGGTCCAAAGTCAGTCATTGCGCCGACTCCGAGGAATATCAGAGACGGCAGAATCGACCACTCGTCTAACACATAAAAGTAATGAAACAGGCCACCGACNCCATTGCTCATCTGTTCCGGGCTTGCAAAAATATCAGGATAGATATTTACAAGCAGCATACCGAATGCGATCGGAACAAGCAGCAACGGCTCGAACCCCCATCTGATNGCCAGATAGAGAAATACGCATGCCACAANGATCATGACAAAATTTCCCCATGTCAGGTTAAAAAAAGCAGTCTGATGCAGGAGGTTGCCCAACGTATCCGTAATGTAACTCATTGTGATCCTCCTAACATTAGTTGTTCAATGTTGCAAGCAATGCACCTGCTTCTACCATATCTCCGACATTTACGTTGATGCTTGCCACGGTTCCGTCGCATGTTGCGACCACCGGCGTCTCCATTTTCATAATCTCTAAGACAAGAATCGCGTCGCCCTTCTTTACGGAAGCGCCGACGGAAGATTCGATCTTAAATACCTTTCCTGCTGCGCCGGCTTCAATCTTCACGTTTCCAGCAGATGCGTTGTTTCCACTTGCTGCTGCCGGCTTCGGTGCTGCTGCCGGTGCCGCTGCGCGTGGCACAGCGTTGCTGCTTGGCGCTGCGCTTCCATTCTCCTCTACTGTCACATCATAGACATTTCCGTTTACGGTAATTGTATAGCTTTTCATCATAATATTCTCCTTGTTTTCATATTTTTATTTCGTTGTTCTTCTGCGTATAGAGCGCACNACAAATGATCCTGTGGAAGCTCCGGCTGCATTTGCATCGGCCTCTGCCNCTGCGATCGCNGCTGCGATNGCNGCCACGATCTCTGAATCGTCCGNACTCTGCGCATTCTGCCATGTNGGNAGCGGCTGTTTCTNCTCTNCTTCTTTCANATCATCCGGNNGCTTGCCCTCTGCCNTCTTNTTCTGGAAATAAGAAATAAACCGGAAGCAGTATATGATCAGNCTGATCAANATCAGGACTGCAAAAACAGTTCCCATTCCCATCAGTGTGTTCATACCTGCCTTNGCCATCTTNTCNCCCANNCTGTANACCTTGTCNGCAGAAGCATCCGTCAGCTCNGGCATTTTTGTTTCGTAATTGTAGGTATAGACATATGAGATGATCACGGCCCTGTTCTGAAATACCGCCTGCTGCTCCACAGTCATCGNATCCTGACTCTTGGAAACGGAAAAGGAACCCAGCCCCTGATAGGCGCCCTCTCCCGCGACCGCTTCCTCCCATGTCTCGACAAGCCTGATCGCCGTATCTGTCCCGTANCTTTGAATATATGTCTTGTCTTCATCGGAAAGTGCAACCAGNGATGCCACCTCTGTCTCCATGGCACTCTGCAGTTCGTTATAGCTTCTTCCAAAATAATCAACGGAGGTCGGGTCTGCTCCGCATCCTGCCATGGTAAGAACCGTAAATACAAGACAGAGTATAAGAGATAATTTTTTCTTCATGTTCTCACCTTTCTATTTTGTTCCGTGTTTCTTGTCGGGTATGCCCGTACATTTGGTATAAAGCAGTTCAAATGCATCGATCAGATATTTTCTGGTATCAGACGGATCGATCAGAAGATCGACATAACCTCTTCTCGCAGCCGTTCTGACNTCAGACTGTAATGCATCGTACTCCTTCGCCTTTTCCTCAAGCACATCTGCGGAGGCATCCGCATACATGATCTTTGCCGCAAGGTNGGCATCCATCATACCGATNCTGGCATCGTTCCACGCATATACAAGATCCGCTCCGATCGATTTGGAGTTCATTGCAACATAAGCGCTGCCGTATGCCTCNCCGGTGATCAGGCTGACTTTGGCACAGGTTGCAGATGAAAATGCGGAAATCATGCGTGCAAGCGCTTTGGCAAGATTCTTTTCGGAACACATACATGCCTTCATCCCATGTACGTTAGTCATCGAGAGCACCGGAATTTCAAACGCATCACAGAACCGCACAAACTCCGCCGCTTTGTTACATCCTCTTGCCGTCAGCACGGCATCANACTGTTCTTTCAGACTGCCNTCNGCNTCATAGNNTTCCGTGCAGTTTGCCACAGCGCCGACTGTCATACCGTTAAGCCGGATAAATCCTGTCACCATATTGGGGGCATAGTCCGCCTTTGTCTCAAAGAAAGCATGTCCGTCCGAAATTTCGCCAAGAAGATATCTCGGATCACCTTTCATGGATGACATGTTTGCACATGCGCGGTTTAAGTCATCGCCGCACTCATCCGTGTATGCGCCGCCNTCATTGTTCAGAGGAAGGATCGAGATCAGCTCACGGATCTTTGCAAAAATCTCATCCTCCGTGCCGACTGCATCGATACATCCGTTTTCCCTGCTCTGGAATCCNGCAGATGCCGTATCNCATTTGTCAACACGGTTGCCGTCGATCGTATTTGGAGAATTCACAAACATTCTGCCTTTGCTCTCCTCAATAAACGCGAAATCACAAAGTGCCGGCACCACCGAAAGACCNCCGCCGCAGCTGCCGAATACCGCAGTGATCTGTGGGATGATCCCTGATGCCGCAACCTCNTTCGCATAAATCTGACCGAAACCGTCTAACGCATCGACCGACTCCTGCAGACGCATGCCCGCACAGTCGAGAAAACCGATAATGGGNGCTCCCATCTTCATCGCCATGTCGTAAACAGACGCGATCTTTTTTGCGTGCATCTCACCGATCGTACCGTTCAGCACGGATGCGTCCTGACTGTAAATAAATACAAGACTGCCGCCGATCTGTCCGTGACCGACGATGACTCCATCGGAAGGAGTTTCGGTGTCTGCAAGATTAAAATCTGTGTTTCTTGCGGTTACGAGAGAACCGGTTTCCACAAAACTGTTCTCATCGACGAGCCTGGCGATGCGCTGCATAGCCGGGCTATCATTCCTACTATTCATCATTTTTTCCTCCATCTATAAAAATCAAAAAAATCCGCTATGTTAGATTATAGTTGTTTTTCCATTTTTTTTCAAGCAAATTATACAGCCTTCATTCCTTCTAAATCCATATATAATCTGACACTCGCGAAANACACCAGGAAAAGTCTATTTTTTCGACCGAATTTCCCGCAGTNACCTTATATTCCCGCAATATCTCATCGCCCAGCAGNTAGGAAACTTTTCCGATATAGGCTCCCTGCTCTACCGGAGCGTAAAGCTGATCTGCCATCTCATAAGAAAGTTCAATCTCTTCNCCCGGNGCCAAAAGCAGNGTGTCGATCTCGCCTTTNTTCTCCAGTTCGACNACNGGCTGTACCCATGCNGTATCTCCGATCCNTCTNCCCTGTCCGCCGACTGCCTCAATAGGCTGCAGTCTGCTGCTGTCTATGNGATAGTCATCGAGATCCTGCTTCCGNAANTTCTCAATGCCATAGGTCATCANTTTTTTTGTATCCGCCCACTTGTANCTCTTATTATTGGGCCAGCCGCAGGCGAGCAGCGCGACGATATATGTTTTTCCGTCCCTCACCAGAGAGCCCACATAACAGTATCCCGCNGTCCCNGTAAATCCGGTNTTGCCCGACAGCGCTCCCTCCATCATCTGCAGAAATGCATTGTGGTTATAACAACTGTAGCTGCTGTTTCCCTCCACATCCGAAAANGAATACTGTTCTGTCCGCGTGATCGTCAAAAACTCNTCTGTCCGCTCNGACTGCTTGATGCAGTAGCGCATGATCNGCGCAAGGTCNGCCGCAGTGGTGTGGTGNAAGCCNCCTTCNTCCTNNGCGTCCAGTCCGTTCGGTGTGATAAAGTANCTGTCCTCGCAGCCGATNTCTTTTGCCTTGTCATTCATCATGCCTGCNAAACNTTTTGTATCCCCTGCGATAAACTCTGCGATCGCCACCGCNCAGTCATTGTAGGATTCCAGCATNAGCCCGTATAAAAGATCTCTCAGATAAAANGTCTGACCNTCCCGCATTCCAAGCCGTACCCTNGGTTGGGAGGCNGCATTCCCGGATACNGTGACCTGACTGTCCANATCACAGTTTTCCAAAGTCAGGATNCAGGTCAGTATTTTGGTGGTGCTGGCGTTTGCAAGCGCCTCGTGACCGTTTTTTTCATAGAGAATGCGTCCGGAATCGGCGTCCATCAGTACGGCGGATTTGGCATAGAGTTCACTTTCCTGCGGCACNTCGGCCGTGTATGCCGTGATATTTGTCTGAAGTAAGAGTAGAATTGNANTAAGAAACGAAAGAATNCGTCTGTNCATAGTACTCCAAAAGCTGATTTCATTGATTTATATGCANGCTANCAAGAAAATNTGCNTGCAANTTTTCTTGATNGCANAAAAAAGAANCCTGCCNGACAGGATTCTTTTTTNACGTNNTATATCTCCANTTTCATGTTCATCTCTGCTTCTGCTTCCTGCTTGAANTCTTCCACCTGCACTGCGCTTANGACCGGCAGNTCATCAATGGACTGTACGCCGAAGCTTCTCAAAAATTCTTCCGTTGTCCCAAAAAGAAGCGGTCTTCCGGGCGCGTCAAGCCTTCCCAGNTCGCAGACCAGATTGTACTCTACCAGCTTATTCACCGCATGGTCACAGGAGACNCCCCTGATCTTCTCGATCTCGACCTTNGTGATCGGCTGCTTNTATGCGATAATAGAGAGTGTCTCCAACAGAACGTCTGTCAGTGCATGCTTNTTCGGCTGTTTGGCAACCCGGATCAGATATTCGTACATCTCGCTTTTNGTNCACATCTGGTATGCCCCGTCCAGTTCAATGATCTGAATACCGATGGAGTCATCTTCATAGTGTCTCATCATGCGTTCGATGATCTCCTTCGTCTCCTTCTTGTCCAACTCCAGCGCAGCCGCGATCTTCTCCAATTCGACGGATTCCCCCATCGTAAAAAGAATCGCCTCTATGANCGCTTCATATTTCTTTTCTTCCATTCAAAATCCTCCACTGCTACGCAACGATCTTGGACTCAATCCGAATATCGTCAAAGATATGCTCCTGCGAAATAAAGATTTTCCCCATTTTCATCAGCTCCAAAATTGCAAGGAACGTCACAATGATCTCCATTTTACCGGACTGNGCCTCCAAAAGTCCGCGGAAACTGAACTGGCTGTGCGTCAGGCAGTAATCTTCCANATANGCCATNTTATCCGAAAGNGANACNTCCTCNTTCTCNATCTTTCCGAACTTNGANCGCACCGGATCGATCTTGTCCGCCTGCTTTTTCATGATAGANTTAAACACTTCNTTAAGTNTTGCAAGCGTCACATCCGAGACAAGCTCTGCAATGTCAATGGGTTCTTCGTACTCCGCCACCTCCGGCGGAATGGTAGGCTCCTTAAAAAGCACACGCTCCGCATCCATCTGACGGTCACGCAGTTCNTAAGCCATACACTTGTACATTTTGTATTCCAACAGCTGCTGTACCAGTTCGGCTCTCGGGTCCTCTTCCTCCTCTTCCTCCGTCTCCGCNGCAGGAAGGAGCATCCGCGACTTAATATCGATCAGNGTTGCAGCCATCACCAGAAACTCACTTACCACATTCAGATCCTGCCGCTTCATCTCGGCGATATATTCCAGATACTGCTTCGTGATCTCCACGATTGGAATGTCGTATATATTCACTTTATTTTTTTCCAACAGGTGAAGCAAAAGATCCAGCGGCCCTTCAAACACCTGCAGTTTGATCGTCATATCCATATATTCCCTCTGTCTATCATCCGGTATTTTAATCCGACTAGCTCATTTTACATTGCTTTTCCAAAAAATTCAAGTGAAACCCGTCATAATGTACAGGCATCCATGCTAGAATAAAATATAACAATAGGAACTGCCGCAAAACCGGAGTTCCGTCAGGAGGCAATCCCTTGAAGTTTTTTCTTTCCATGCTGCTTGGCATAAATCTCGCATTTTCGCCGGTGAGTGCTTTTACGACAACCGATTTTATCCAATTCGAGGAAGCTGACGCTGCTGCACAGGAGCCCGCGCTGAATCTCGCCGCTCCCAGTGCGCTCCTCATGGAGGCATCCACCGGAACCGTAATCTATGAGAAAAATTCCCACGAAGCGCTGCGCCCCGCAAGCGTGACTAAAATCATGACTATGCTGCTGATCTTTGACGCGCTCTCCTCCGGTCAGCTTTCTCTGGACGGAACCGTCACCGTGTCCGCATACGCCGCCAGTATGGGCGGTTCCCAGGTATTCCTCGAGCAGGGGGAGACACAGACCGTGGAGACTATGATCAAATGCATCAGCGTCGCCAGCGCAAACGATGCCTGCGTTGCCATGTCCGAGGCGATCGCCGGCTCAGAAACCGAATTTGTACGAATGATGAATGAACGTGCAAAAGGACTCGGCATGAACGATACCAATTTTGTGAATTGCTGCGGTCTCGAGGCGGACGGCCATCTGACCAGTGCCTACGATATTGCTCTGATGTCCCGGGAGCTCATTACGAAATATCCGCAAATTTACGACTACTGCTCTATCTGGATGGAAAATATCACGCACACTACGGCCAAAGGCTCCAGCGAATTCGGTCTGACCAACACCAACAAACTGCTCAAACAGTATGAGTATGCCACCGGTTTAAAGACCGGCTACACGAGTCTCTCCAAATACTGCATCTCGGCAACCGCCGAAAAAGACGGAATGGAGCTGATCGCCGTGATCATGGCTGCACCCGATCCGCCTTCGCGCATGACAGATGCCACCACACTCTTAAATTACGGATTTGGAAGATGCCGCCTCTACACCGACCCCAACGATGACTCTCTGCCCGCCATAGAGGTAGACCGCGGTGTTGCCGAATATGTAAATGTGAAATATGACATTCCGTTCCAATATATCACAACAGACGGCTCCGACCTGTCGGGCATCGAAAAATCTATTGAACTTCCGGAGCGTGTAGACGCTCCTATCAAGGAAAACGATATTGCCGGGAGAGCCGTTTACACTCTGGGCGGGACAGAAATCGGCAGCGTTCCCATCCGCTACACCGCGAACGTGGACGCCGCCACCTACAAAGATTATTTTTGCCGCACGCTGCAGTATTTCCTCACTTAAGGCAATCAGAGCAGCGGTGCAAACAGCCGCATCACGCTCTGCAGCATTCGGATAAAAATATTCCTGTTCCGGCAAAATGAAAGCGTCATCTCCTCCGAACATTCGAAGGTTTCCAGGCAGTCCTTCTTTGCTTGAAGGACTGCCTTTGACTGATACATAAAGATTCCGCACTCGAAATGCAGATACAGGCTTCTGAAATCCAGATTAATACTTCCCACCGTAGCAATTTTATCGTCACACACAAAACATTTTGCGTGCAGAAAGCCCGGTGTATACTGATAAACCCTGACGCCGCATTCCAACAGCGGTCTATAGTAAGACTGTGTCATCAGGTAAACCATCTTTTTGTCCGGGATCCCCGGAGTCACGATCCGCACGTCAATGCCGCTTTTGGCTGCATTGCAGAGCGCAATGATCATTTCATGATCCAGGATCAGATACGGTGTGAAGATATACACATAATTCTTTGCCTTGCTGATAATGTTCAGATATATATTCTCTCCGACATTCTCATGATCCAGCGGGCTGTCGCCGTATGGCTGTACAAACCCGTCATTTTCAAACGGTTCCGTCTGATGTACCGACGGCATAAACTGTTTGTAATCTTCTGTGGACCGCATGATATAGTTCCACATTTCAAGAAACATCACCGTCATGCTCCAGACTGCTTCTCCCTCAATGCGCACTCCGGTGTCCTTCCAATATCCAAACCTGTCGATCCGGTTGATATACTCATCCGCCAGATTGATGCCTCCGGTAAATGCGATTTTTCCGTCTACCACAAAGATTTTTCTGTGATCCCTNTTGTTCATGACTACGGANATGATCGGTCGAAACGGGTTAAAAACAGCGCATTTGATTCCTTTCTGGCTCATCNGGTTGTGATATCNCGGCGGCAGCTTATTGATGCATCCCACATCGTCATAGATGAGNCGCACGTCAACGCCCTCTTTTGCCTTCTGCTCAAGAATATCTNCNATCGTCTGAAACATGTAACCTTCTTCGATGATAAAGTATTCCAGAAAAATATAGTGNTTCGCATCACGAAGCGCCTGCAGCATATCTTCAAACATCTNCTCCCCGCACGGGTAGTATCGGGTCGATGTGNNTNGATAGACCGGAAAACCNGCCCAGTCATTGATATACTTAGACTGCCGGTATGCGGATAAGTCCTGCTGTTCCAGCTGCTCTGTCACTTCTTNCNGTTCAACAAGATACNGGGCGAATTCCTGATGNATGGCGCTCATCCGNTCATGTGTCCTTTTTGTAAGCTCAGAACGTCCAAACAGAAAATANACCATTAACCCGACCACAGGCGAGAGAAGGATCAGAAAGGTCCANGACAGTTTGTTTGCCGGATTCACCCATTTATTGACAATGACAAGCACCACAATGANNGCGATCACNCGGATCGCGAGNTCCACATAGGTAAATTGATAGCTGAACTGCCACAGCATGACAGTCATCCAAACGACCTGCACCAATATGGCAAATGCAACCATCGTACATCTTCCCAACAATAGGTGTGCAATTTTTTTCATGNGTATAATCCTCCCTGCCAGCTATTTCACCAGCTTTTCCACGTTTATCATTCCCCATCCGGCTTTTCCCATCTGCTCCCCTCTCGGATATGCGCGTTCATAGAGCCGAAGCTTCATCTCCGCCGGCTTAAAATATGGGTATTTCTGGTATGCAAGCGCAAGCGAGCCTGTCACCACGGGCGCCGCCATGGAAGTTCCGCTTTTCGTCTGATAGCCCTTTTTATCCCTGCNGCAGCTGGTAATGCGTGTTCCGGGTGCATAGATTTCCGGCTTGACAATGCAGCATTCGGTCGGCCCTCTGCCGCTGTATCCATGGCTTAATCCGCGTATTTTTTCATCTCCCCGCTCATCGTCGCTGCTTCCTACTGTCAATATTTTTCTGGAAATGCCGGGAATCGTCACGGAATTTTCTTTCGGACCGTTATTTCCCGCCGCAGCCACCACCATAATGTCACGGTCCCAGATATCGTTCACCGCATCGAGCAGTTCCTGCTGTTCTTTCCTTCCTGCACTCGGCAGCATTCCGACAGAAATATTGAGCAGACGGATCCGGTATTTGTCTTTCATCCTGATCACCCAGTCGATNCCTTCCAGTACATTGGACGTATTTCCGTTTCCGCTCTCGTCCAATACCTTGATCATCACAATATTGGCCCCAGGTGCGACCCCGCTATAGCTTTGATTTCCCTTTCCGGATACCGACATGCTTCCGTTGCCCGCAATGATCCCTGACACATGGGTCCCATGTCCGTTATCGTCGTAAAGNCCGATCCTCCCGTGACAGATATCGCAGAAATCCAAAATCCGCCCCTCAAAGTCGGGATGTGAAACAATTCCCTCCCGTGTCATATAAATGCAAAAAAACGTGCGCCACTAGGCGCACCTGGAAAAAAAGTACGGAAGCATCCGCCTCCGTACTTCTCTGCCGTGACTTAGTATTTTCCAAAATCATCTCCGAGCGAGATCAACTGCTCATTTGCATTGATATCCACATCGGAAACCTGGTTTTTGTAAGAAGACTCGTTATCTCTGTTCCCCAGATTGTAGATAGAAAGCATCTCACGCATTCTGGCTGCCTGGTTGGATAATTCTTCGCTGGCAGCGGCACACTCCTCACTGGTTGCAGAGTTGGTCTGTACAACCTGTGATACCTGTGCGATTGCCTGCTCGATCTGTGCTACCGCGGTTGCCTGATAGTTAGAAGACTCTGCAATACCGTGGATGATAACTTCACTCTCTTTTACTGCCTTTGTGATCTCTTCCATTGCATGTGCCGTGTTATCCACGATCTTGGAACCTGCATTTACCTTATTGATNGAATCCTCGATCAGCTCTGCTGTCTCAGCCGCAGCAGATGCACTCTTTGCCGCAAGGCTTCTTACTTCCTCTGCTACCACGGCAAAGCCTTTTCCTGCCTCTCCTGCTCTTGCTGCCTCTACTGCCGCGTTCAGTGCAAGGATATTGGTCTGGAATGCAATATCGTCAATTGTTTTGATGATCTTGGATATGCTCTCAGATGCACTGTTGATCTCCTGCATTGCGTTCATCGTATCATGCATCTGTGCATTTCCCTGATTTACATCCTGNATTGCTTTTGTTACCAGTGCGCTTGCTGAATTTGCCTGCTCAGCATTCTGTTTTGTCTTTTCTGCGATCTCGTTGATGGATGCCGTGATCTCCTGAATTGCACTTGCCTGCTCAGTAGAACCCTGTGCCAATGCCTGGCTTGCACTTGCAACCTGTGAGGAGCTGATCGTAACCTGTGTACCTGCATCGCTGATATTAGACAGTGTGGTCAGGTTGTCATCAACCAGCTTTTTCAAGGAATTGCCAAGCAGATCCTCCGGAGAATTCGGAGTTACGGTCAGTGTCAGATTACCCTGCGAAACCTGCTCAGCGACATGCGCCTGATATTTGATATTCTCGATAACCTTCGTGTAATCGTCGATCAGATCACCGAATTCATCATTGTTATATTTTTGCATATGGATCTCAACATGACCCATAGCGATTTCTTTTGCAGCTCCTGAAAGCTGAGAAATAGACTTAACAATAGTCTTGATCAGCGCTGCTGCAATGATCACTGTAACTATAACGGAAATAAACAGAAGCCCTACGCTGAGTCCGCTTGTGATCATCGTAATGCGGTCCAACTCTTCAAATGCAAGTTCTTCCGCATGCTCCATAGTGGTCATTAATTCTTCAATCCTGTCCGGATCGGATCCCATCTCGATCAGCTTTGCCTGCAGCTCCTCAATCTGGGCATCATTGAGATTCTCTGCAAAATTAGATACATATCTTGTAGAGAAAACTCCTACTATTACATTGATAAGTGTAAGTATGACAGGGATCACAAATCCCAAAATCAACTTTGTTTTCATCTTCATGTTTTTCATAATCTTACCTCTCCTTCTCACTCTTCATCCGTATTTGCATTTGATTGTTCTACAGCCGAAAGATCAATATCATTCAGCAGTTTGTCAGGATCCAGCAATAGTTTTACGGTGTCACCCACCTTGCCAATTCCGTATATATATTTGCCATGCTGTCTGTCACCTCGTCCGATCGTGGGCGGCGGCAGTATGTTATCTTCTTTGATCTCCACCACTTCCGCGATATTTTCCACGATCAGTCCGACAGTCACTGAGTTTACAATGAGAACAATAATACAGGTTCTTTCATTATATTCAAATGAATCCTGTCCAAATCGCAAACGGACGTCAATTACAGGAATTATTTTTCCTCTCAGGTTGATCAGACCTTTGATGTAGTCTTCCGTTTCGGGAACCATCGTAATAGTCTGAAACTGAATGATCTCACTCACATACTGGATCTTCAACCCGTAGTATTCATTGCCGGCTTTGAATGTCATGTATTTGCCCTTTTGCGCATCATGCTCATTCGCATCAGCCTGAGTTTCCGCCGACCGTAAGCTCATTTCGCTCGTTGCATCCATATGGATATACCTCTTTCCTTTCTATAGTTTTATACCAATCCACCGGGATCTAAAATCAGCGCTATGCTTCCGTCGCCAAGCTGTGTACAGCCGGACAATCCTCTCACTTTCTTGATGTAAGAAGGAATCGGTTTTACTACGATCTCCTGTTCGCCAATCAGTTTATCTACCAAAAGGCTTATCTTCTTATCTTCAACCTCCAAGATTACCATCATTCCGTCTTCCACGGCCTCCTGATAATCCTGTAAGCCATATCTCTTTCCAAGCCGTATCACCGGCAGGCACTCACCGCGGATCATGATGTACTCTTCACCGTTCGGCTCATGTATCAGCATATCCTCTCTCACGCGGATAAATTCCTTGATGACTCCCGTCTCCACAACGAAGGAGGAGTTGCCCGTCGATATGACGATACCGTCAATAATGGCAAGCGTCAACGGAATTTTAAGGCTCATGATACTGCCTTCTCCCGGCGTGCTGTCAATTTCCAGCGTACCGCTGACTGACTGGATATTCTGAACAACAACGTCCATACCGACGCCTCGTCCCGAATACTCCGTCACCTGCTCTTTGGTGGAAAATCCCGGAAGAGTGATCAGCTGATACACTTCTTTGTCTGTGTAGGCCGAATCCGGTTTGCCCTCATCCAGGAGTCCCTGTTTTCTCGCCTTTGCGAGCAGCTTCTCTCTGTCAAGTCCTTTTCCGTTATCCTGGACACTGATCCATACCTTACCCGCCTCAGTCTTCGCAGACAGCGTAACCTTGCCTTTTTCTTTCTTTCCGAGCTGCTCACGCTCTTCATTGGATTCGATTCCGTGATCCAACGCATTTCTTACCAGATGCATCAACGGATCGGAAATATGCTCGATAATGTTTTTGTCTACCTCAGTATGTTCTCCGATCATTTCGAATTCGATGTCTTTTCCAAGCTTTCTGGATACATCAAATACAATTCGGTTCATCTTCTGGAATGTATTCGTCAGCGGAACCATTCGCATGGACATAATGACATTCTGCAGATCGGTTGAAATCTTGGTCATCTGGATCGCCGCTTTGTTAAAGCTGTCAAGATTCAGACCGGGCACTTTCAGATCCGGATTCTGCAATACTACCGATTCGGAGATGACAAGCTCACCGATCAGGTCCATCAGCTCATCCATCTTGCTGACATTTACACTGATAAAGGCTGCCTTTTCTGCTTTCGGCTTATCTTTCGCCAGTTTCTTTGGCTTGCCGGGTTCCTTTGGCTTGATGACAAAGTCTCCGGGCTTCGCAGCCTTTTCCTCCTTGGCTTCCTGTCCCTGTCCTTCCTGACTCTTGCTTTCAATTTGTGCAACGCTGGAATCAAGATCGATCTGCACATCGGAATCATCCGCACCAAAGCCCCGTAAGAACTCCTGTGCATCGCATTCCGTGATTTCCACCTTCTGGATATCATACCCAACACCGACCAGCTTATGCAGATCGTCTTCACTGCACTGTGCCTGCAAAAGGATATGGAAACCGTCCCTTACGACCACCTCCGCACTTTCCTCATTTGAAATGATGTCTTCCGGCGAAAACAGGATATCCTCTGCGATTTCCTTTAGCGCATACACTGTCTTGTAGGCGTGCAGATTCGCCAGCTCTGTTCCAGGAAAGAATGTGATAAATATTTTGTAAAAGTGGCTGGCACTCGATGCAACCGGAGCGATATAGAACTGCTGCGACTCCTGTTTCGTCTCCTTCGGAGGAGGTGTATCCTCATCTCCTGCGCCGCCTTTGATCTTATTCAAAAATTTATCAAGCCTTGCGATGATCTCAGCAGGGTCACCGTCTGCCGAATCCCCATTCTGAATCTTATCCATCTCATCGGAGATAAATCCCTGAACCTCCAATACATGTTCTACCAACTCCAGGTGAGGTACATTGTCTGGACGTGATTCTCTCAAGTAATAAAAGACATCCTCAAGCTTATGCGCTATGGTCGTAATATTATCGAACATCATGATACCGGATGAACCTTTGATGGTATGCATAGTTCGAAATATCTCATTTATGCTGTCTTCATCAAAGCAATCCGCATCTTTCTGCTCCAAAACCATATCCTGAAGCTGCTCCAGCAGCTGCTGATTTTCAAACAGATATACGTCCAACATGCTTTCTGTGTTAAATTCCTCAGCCATTTTCGTCTCCTTTCCCGCGTATTCTTATCTTCTTATGTCAAATCAGATCAAGCTTCTTCAATGCCTGCTCAAACCGGTCCTGATCGATCGGTTTGCCGGAATATACCGTGCAGCCCAGCTCAAAAGCCATTTTCACATTTTTCTCTTCATTCAGGGCAGTCGTCATGATCACCTTGACTCCCTTATCCTTCGGAATATTCCGCTCCTTTTCCAGATTGCGGATTCCGACCAGCGCCTGATATCCGTCCATCACAGGCATCATGATATCAAGACAGACCAGATCATACGGCTCATCATCCTCCAAAGCCATCATAAATGCATCCACTGCTTCCATTCCATCCACAGTAACATCGCATTCACCGTACTTTGACAGGAAATTAACCATAAACTTCCTCGTTACAAAATCATCTTCTGCTAATAGAATCTTCATGCATTCTCTCCTTTACATTTTATTTAATAATGCGTATGTTCTTTGTGGAATATCAGCCAGTTTTTCCTGGTACTGCACGGCTCCAAGATCATAAGCAACCTTTGGCATTCCATATACAACACAGGTTGATTCATCCTGTCCGATGGTTCTTGCACCGGCTCTTCTCATTGCGAGCAGCCCTTTTGCGCCGTCACCGCCCATTCCTGTCAGGATGATCCCCACCGCCTTAGGTCCTGCCACCTTCGCAACAGACTCGAACAGTACATCCACAGACGGGCAATGTCCGTTCACCTTCGGTCCTGCTTTGATTTCTACCTGATATTCTCCATTTACCTTCACAAGGTGCATATGCTTGTCGCCGCCGGGGGCGATCAGCATGTGACCCGGCCGTACAACGTCCCCTGTTACAGCCTCTTTCACACGGATCCGGCACTCATCGTTAAGCCTTTTGGCATACATGGATGTAAACCCGGGCGGCATGTGCTGTACCACTACAATTCCCGGAATGTCCGTTCCGTACCCCTTTGTTACCTCGAAGATTGCTTCCGTACCGCCGGTTGAAGCTCCGATCGCAACGATCAGATTTTTTCTTGTGGTCGAAAGCTGCTGCTCCTCCGCTATTTTTACTTTCTTTTTAATATTGCTGATTTTGGCCGTAAACGCAATTTTTATTTTCACCAAAAGCTCGTTTTTGATAAAATCCTCCAGCTGAGCCCTGTTTGATATCGCAGGTTTTGCCACAAAATCCACCGCTCCTGCATTCAATGCATCAAACACCTTATCGCTCAGTGAACTTATGACTACAACAGGAAGCGGATACTGTGGCATCAGCTTTCGCAGAAATTCAATCCCGTTCATTCTCGGGAGCTCCACATCCAGTGTCATAACATCCGGCTTGTGCGCGATAATGGCGTCTCTCGCTTCATAGGGATCCTTTGCTGTCGCTACAACCTGTATCGCAGGATCTCTGTTTATGGTCTGAACCAACAGTTCTCGGAATACAAGTGAGTCCTCTACTATCAAAACCCTAATCGGTCGCATACACTTCCTAACCTTCTTTCTTTCTATAGATTGACGGCTGAATCATCTGCAGCGGCGTACCGCTCCGGTCAATGGTCTCCGTCGTCCCAATGAACAAATACCCTCCTGGTTCCAGGGTATTGCATACCTTTTGGATCAGTTCTTTCTTGGTCACTTCATCAAAATATATCATCACATTCCTCAAAAATATTGCATGCATTTTTCTTTTGAACGGGAAAGGATCCATCAGATTGAACTGGCGGAAAATGACCTCCTGCCTCAGTTCATCCTTTACTCTGTACTGTGCGCCTCCCGCCATGAGCGAAAAGAACCGCTTTCTCCACTGCGGCGGCACTTTCTGCAGCTGCTCTGCAGTGTATACGCCTGCCATCGCCTGACGCAGGACCTTCGAGGAAATATCCGTTGCAAGCACCTTGGTATCCCATGAATCGCGCTCCAGATTGAAAAAATCCGAAATCACCATAGCGATCATATACGGCTCCTCGCCCGTAGATGCCGCGCCGCACCAGATCCGCAGATCCTTCGTTCTGCTCTCCTTTGTTCTCAGCCATGGCAGCACTACCTGCTTTAAATAGTCAAAATGCTCAAATTCCCGCATGAAATAAGTATGATTCGTCGTCAGAAGATTTACCAGCAGCTTTTCCGTGTCACCGGATTTGTCGCTTTCCACCGCATTCATCAACTCTGTGCCGTTTTTCCACGGTCCCGCTTTCAGATGTGATTCCAAGCGTCCGTTTACGATCACTTTCTTCTGGCTCAGATCAATGCCGTAACGCTGCTTCATGTAGGTCGATATTCTTAAAAACTCTTCATCCGTAATCAAAACCTTTTCCTCCGTCATACAATAATGTCGTCTGCGTCAGCATAATTGACGTGATATTTTATGACATATCTCAAAAATATTGGGATTGTATTTTATTCCCGCCTCCCCCCGCATCACTGCAAGGGCCTCCTCTCTGGTGTGGTTTTCTTTCTCTGTCAATGTGCAGAACCGGCTCATCAGAGACACAATCTGTGCCGCAATCGGAATCTCATCCTGCTTAAGACCTTCCGGATAGCCGCTTCCATCCCAGTTCTCATGGTGGTAATGGGCGATATCTGTGGATATCTTGATAAAATCATTGTAATCGCTGCTTCCGTGAAGGTCACCCAGCAGCTTCGCCCCTATATTGGTATGGCTTTGCACGACTGCTTCCTCTTCGTCGGTCAAGCCCTCTTTTTTTTGCAAAATTTCTTTTGGAATTCCGATATTTCCGATATCACAGAGCGGCACCGCCAATTCTATCGTATCAATATAAGTATCCGAAATCTGTTCTTCAAACTGCGGGGACAGCTGCATCCCCTGCGCTAACGTTCTGCAGTTGCGCTTCAACCGCTCCATATATTCTTTTTCATAGAAAGAATTCTGCGTCGTGATCCCCGCAAGAGCGTACAGGATATTCTTTTTTTCTTCTTCCATCTGCTTTAACTGCTCATTCACGGAAATCTGCAGTTTCCGATTCATTTCCATTAATTCCCGCCTCATCTGATGCAGTCTTAAATGCGCTCCCACACGGGCCTGCACAACCTCCGGGATAAATGGCTTGGTGATGTAATCCTCGCCTCCGAGAGAGAATCCCTCGACAATATCCTCCGGCGCGTCATAGGCGGAGATAAAAATAACCGGAATATCTCTCGTCTTCTCTTTTTCTTTCAACCGTCTGCACAGCTCATAACCGTCCATGCCCGGCATGGAAATATCGGTCAGGATCAATTGAGGCGGACAATTTTTGATTGACACAAGAGCGCTCTCTCCGCTCTCTGCCAAAGTCACTTCATACCCCATGTCCCGGATGATCTCTGCAAGGATTTCCCGGTTGATCTCCATATCATCTATTACGAGGATCGTTTCACTGCCCGTATCTCTCGGTTCATAAAGCATCGGCACACCTCCTTTGATCACAGAAATGTCTGCAGTTCCTCATATTCAGCTATCACTTTATCATAATTTGCTTTCTGGATCGCCATTTTCAACCGCAGCATCACACGCCCAATCTCACGCGGAGCTCCCTCCGTCAACTGTTTGACCGTATCCATGAACATTTCTGCCTTTTCCCAGTTGTCCATCTCCACACAAAGGATCAGCTTTGATAAATTTCTCTTAAGTGCATCCATATTCTCCGGCGTTCCGTAACGTCTGATATCGCCTTCGTCCTCGTTACCCAACAGATTCTGCGCCACCACATCCATCTTTTGGGAAACTTCTTCTTCCTCCCCGGAGACTCCGACCCATATAGAGAAAGAAAACGCACTTCCCTTTCCCGTCTGGCTCTCCACTCCGATCCTTCCGCCCATCAGTTCTACCAGCTGCTTGCAGATATTAAGACCGAGGCCTGTACCTCCGTACTTTCTGGAAATCGAGGCATCTACCTGTGAAAAACTCTGGAACAGTTTATCTTCATCCGATTTGTCAATACCGATTCCGGTATCGATCACAAGGAAAAACAATTCTATCTTGTCATTGACCTGGGCAGTCTTTAAAACTTCTACCGTAACCTTCCCCACTGCGGTAAACTTCAGTGCATTTGACAGGAGGTTATTGAGCACCTGGACAATCCGAAGCTCGTCTCCTATCACATATTCCGGTATCTGGGGCGACACCGTCATAAAAAAGGTAAGTCCCTTTTCTGTTATTTTATTGATATGCTGGCCTTTTACATAATCCATCATATTCCGAAAATGGAACCTGCGCGGCTCCAATGTGAACTTTCCTGCCTCCAGCTTGGAAAAATCCAGAATATTGTTGATGATCTTATTCATATCACCACAGCAGCGCTCGATCAGCTGCAGGGATTTTTCTGTCTGTTCGTCCAGTTCCCGATCGAGCAGCTCCCGTACATTGCCAAGTACTCCGTTCACCGGCGTACGCAATTCATGCGTCACGTTCGCGACAAATTCCGACTTCACCTTCATCGCCTGTTCTGCATCCTGTTTTACCTGAGCGATCTCCCTGCTTAGATATTCCTTCTCATGGATATCGTTCGCCATACAGATATAGATATCGGGCTCCGTTTCACTGCTTACGATCCTCGCTTCCACCGGAAAGCAGGTCAGGTTCCTGCGGTACGCCACAAGGTTCTTTGGCTCATGACCAAACGGATATTCCGTTTCAAAACCGTTTTCGGCCGATTTGAAATCATTGGCAAAAACATCGCAGATGCTCCTGCCGCAAAGCTCCCCTCCATACTCGAGCTTGCGGTCGGCAGCGTCATTCGCATAGGATATTTTTCCCGTGCGATCAAATATAATGATCATCTCCAATGCATCTTTTACAGGAAATATACTGCAATCATATGCTCCCATAGCGTCGCTCCTTACACAACGGACAGCATGCTTTGTGAGCTGTCCTTATGTCAATAAAACCGCAAGAAAGGCAACAAAAACATATATTTTTTGCTGCCTGTCATCCACAATGTACATCATGAAAAATTAAACATCTTAATTACTTCCACAATGTTGAAAAAATCCACTTTGGCAAGCGCAAAGCATTCCAATATATCCGGCGAGAACTGTCCACACTCACCATTCATGATCATGTCATATGCGATATTGTTCGCATACGCACTCTTATATACCCGGGGACTTACCAATGCATCATATACATCCGCGATGGCAACAACCTGTGCGCTGATCGGAATCTCGTCCCCTACCAGATGATCCGGATATCCGTTGCCGTCCCATCTCTCATGGTGATGGCGGCAGATCTCATAGCAGTAACGGTAAAATTCCCCCGTCTGATTCTCATGGAATTTTTCAAGCATCTCGCACCCAATCGTGGTGTGGGTCTTCATTATCTCAAACTCATCTGCTGTCAAGCGTCCCGGTTTCAGTAGAATTGCATCCGGAATGCCGATCTTACCGATATCGTGAACAGCCGCTGCTCTTGCAATCTGATCGACCTGCTGATCGGTCAGACCGTATTTGGGGAAATATTTCACAAGATATTTAAGAAGGATCCTTGTGAAATATTTGATACGCTTAATATGCTCCCCTGTCTCGAGGCTTCGGAACTCTACGACAGAACTGAGCGCATCGATCATGAACTCATTGCCCTCACGGAGCTTCTTCTCCTGTTCCTTGATCGCAATCTCCTGCTCCTTTAAGCGTATCTCCATATTCCGCTTATTCTGGTATAACTCAATGATATTCCTTGCTCTTCTCTTTACGATATAAGGATAAAACGGCTTATGTATAACATCCGCCACCCCGTACGCATATGCCTGATCGTCGGTATCCTGAACCGTCTCTCCCGTGATCAGCACCACCGGAATCTTCTCCGACAGTTCATGCTCCTTCATATACTCTAATACACCGAAACCGTTCAGCACGGGCATGACAACATCCAGCAGGAGCAAAACGATATTCTGATTCGCCTCAATCTGCGCGATTGCTTCCTGACCGTTCATCGCCTCTAAAATCTCATAGTCGTCCTGAAACAGACCTTTCAGTATAAAACGATTGACCTCTTCATCATCCACAATCAAAATCTGCTGCTTATCCATGGTAACTCCTTATCCATTAAAAAANTTTTTTTGAAAAGAGATTTTTAAAAAGCTTAAATTTCCAAATACAAGATATTGATATGCTTTTCAGACTTCATCATCTATATCTTGTACCCGGAAATTATGCGCATTTTTTGACATTTAAATCTTGATATAAACTAAATTACCATTTTTGGGGCCAAATGTCAATTACTTATTATTAGCAGAAAGAATATTTTGGAAGCCAAGATATGTCTCCTCAAGACGCTCCCGAAGCGCCGCCACCTGTGCCCCGTCCACTTCGTCCGTCTCTGTTTTCCCNCGCAGAAGCTCTGTCAACTGCGATGCAAGGTCACATACCGGGTTAAGTCCAAGGTTGGCCGCAACGCCCTTCAAGGAGTGCGCGCCCTCAAACACTGCCTTATAATCATGGTTCTGTATACCCTCGTTGATATGAGCCATGTTCTTATCATCCAGAAATTTCATAATAAATTTCATATACATTGCTTCATTGCCCAGAAAGCGTTTTATGGTCGTATCTACATCTGCACCGTTTTCTTCCATCTGTCTTCTGAAATTCTCATCCATACCACGTATCCTCTTTCTTTTTTATTCCCGATCTATACTGATTCGGGTCGCTAAACTTCTCAACTCATTATAATGGAAATCCTCTGTTTTGTCCACAGAAAATACATGGTTATCCACACTCCAGCATATCTCAATTTCCTGTCCCGTGCCCACCGTAATGTGGTCGATCCAGGCGGCGGCAAGCTCTTGTGTCAGTCCGGTCATACCCAAAAAAGCAAATAACTCTTCCGGGGTCTGTTCTTTTTTCAGTTCTTTCTCCGATACCTTTATCGCCTGTTCTGTCTCCAGCAGCTGTCTCTCCAGTGCCTTGCCACGCTCCCCAAAGCGGCTCAGATCCTCTTTGTGCTCGTAGCTTTTCATTTGTTGGAGTTTCAGGAGATTTNGCTCTGCTTCCAGCGCTTTTTTGCGGCTCCTCTGCCTGTTCAGCTGCTCCGACAGCACTTCCTTCCGTTCTTTCCACAGCTGTTCCATATCTCCCCTCATTTCCACTCTTTTCCTGATCTCATGCAGTACGGATTCACTCAAAAACGCGGCATCGGCTTTTTTCACGCATTGATCCATGGGTTTTACTGACAGGCTCGGGCAGCGGAAATAGGGGTGTCTTGCCATGTGAAGGAACAGATTCCTCCCACAGCAGCCACAAACCGCTTTCCCTGTCAGCGGGTGTTTTTGTCTTGAACTGCTGCGCCTTTTTGTGCTGTGCGCATTTCGGATCATTTCAAACCGCTCCCTGTCAATGATCGCTTCNTGATGGCCGCAAAAGATCCCCCACTCGCGCTCCGGCTTAAGATGATTTGCGCCTCCCACCTCATTTCTGCTGTACTTCCCATACACCATNTCNCCGNTATAAGTTTCGTTTCGCAAAATATGACAGATANCCGCGCTGCTCCATACAAATTCTTTTCCCTTTGGCTTNCGTGNTGCCGCCCCTTTTTCCATCTTATATTCNATTGGAGTTTTNATCCCCTGTTCNTTTAACNTTTTTGCGATNTNAACGGAACTCATCCCCTGCTCCGCCATAGCGAAGATGCGCCNGACAATCTCTGCCTCATCCTCNGCCACCACAAGNGAGTGGCGGTCATTCGGATCTTTTCTATACCCAAAAGGACAGTTCCCGCTCACGTACTGTCCGCTTTCCCGTTTGNCTTTCANCGCGGACTTTACTTTTACNGATAAGTCTCTGCTGTAGAAGTCATAGAGCAGACTCTTAAACGCCGTGTCAAGTTCCCCTGTGCCNCTTTGATCNTGACTGCTGTCATACCCGTCGTTGANAGAGATAAACCGTACCCCCAGAAACGGAAAGATGCGNTCCAGATAAGTTCCCAACTCAATGTANTCTCTCGAAAANCGTGAAAAGTCCTTGACTATGATACAATCCACNGCGCCTTCNCTTGCCATTGCGAGCAGCCGGCCAACTTCCGGNCTNTGGAAGTTAATACCGGAATATCCGTCATCTGAAAATTCCATCGGCTCACAGTCCGCAAAATGCTCACGCACNAACGCATAGAGCAGCCTCCTCTGCATGCGGATACTGTTGCTCTCATCAGATTCCGTCATGTCAAAAGTTGCATTGCAATTTTTGGCATTGCAAGTATTTGCATTGACGTCTTCTGCTTTCGATANCCGCATATAGATCGCAATCTTAGAATGCCGGCTCATGCTTCACACTGCCTCCTTTTCTNTNCCAGATATNTCCTTCACGGAAACGGAATCGGATTTCGATGCGTCTGTCGGGAAATANCTCGACCATNTCGATCAACGCCTGTATCAGNTCCCGGTCAGGCTCCGGTTCCCCGGAACAGGAAAACAGCGATTTTTCCTCCTCCGTCAGCGCGCAAAGCCTTGCGGCTTCCTCCTTCCGCCTCGCCTGCAGTCTCTGTGTCAGCCGCTCCTCCTCCTGTTTTCGGTGCAAAAAGGCTTCCCGTGTCAGTTCTCCGCTTTGATATCTCAGATACTGTTCGCTCTCCCTCAATTTCCGGCCTTCGATCTGACCCTCAATTTTTTTCAGTGTGTGCCCTGTTCTCTGCCTCGCCCTTGCAAATGCTCTTTGCCCTGCAAGCTTTGTCTGATCTGTAAATGCCAGCGCAAACACTGTCCGGAGCGCCATACCGATCAGATGTTCCAGTTCCCGACAGGATATGTACTTTCTCTCACAGGCGTATACGTCCGCCTGCAACGAATTTCTGCAGAAATAACCGCTGGTCCTTCCCATTCTCTTTTTACATTCCCCGCAGTAGACCATCCCCCGCAAAGGTTCCTGCACAGTTTCCCGAACCGCAGAGTTTTCCTGTCTGACGCGGACACGCTGTTTCCCGAACCGTTCTGCTACACGGAAGAATATTTCTTCCCCGACAATCGCCTCATGGGTTTCTTTTTGAACCGTCCATGCGCCGGATCTCATATCCTCACGGCTGCGCAGACAATAGTCTTTTTTCCCTTCTGCATTTTGCACCAGACATCCCATGTAGACCGGGTTGGTCAAAATGATCCTGACTGTCCCGCGATCCCATTTCCGCAATTCCTCCCCCTCTTCCTGCCGCAGATGCCCGTATCTGCGGTATTCCTTCGGTCTGTGTATCCTTTGCTCATAAAGCCACACGGTCAGACACTTAAGCGTCTTTCCNCTGTCAAAGAGCCGGTAAAGCGTCTGGACGACACCGCCCGCNTCCGCATCCGNCACAAGNTATTTTTTCCCATTACACCGTCNGGTCCGATATCCGTACGGCGCNGNNCCTCCNGTATAATTTCCGGTNTCCCACTGTATCCTTCGGGANCTTTTCACNTTTGCAGAAATNTCTCTGGCATACATTTCATTGGTTAAATTTTTCAGGTTCACNCCCAGTTCGTCCTGCTCTGCGCAAAGACTGTCATAGCCGTCAGCCACAGAGATAAANCNCACGCCCAGAAANGGAAATANCTTCTGAAGGTAACTNCCTGTCTCAATATANTTCCGCCCGAATCTGGAAAANTCCTTNACNATGATGCAGTTTACCTTTCGCTTCCGCACATCTGACATCAGGNGTTCGAATCCTTCTCTTTTAAAGTCGGTTCCNGTCTTACCGAGGTCACTGTAACAGCCATAGAGCANGAGTTCCGGATGGAGNGCGAGGAAAGCCTTTGCGATCTCAATCTGCGTCCCGATCGATTCGTTTTTTTCGCTGTGGCTGTCAACGGACAGTCTGGCATAGATNCCGACAGAATATGTCTCCATCCGATCCCTCCTTCCCAAACGGNTCCCTGCTTTTGAATTCTATGCAGATGCGTTTATCCTCATAGATNTCGATCCGTTCAACAAAGGCGAGAAGTTCATCCCTTCCCGCCTCCGTAAACTCCTGCANCTGTTCTGGCTCTTCCCTCAAACGGGCTGTTTTTTCCTGAAATGCNCGGATCACCTCTTTCTGCCTTCTGATCGCCTCCTGCATCTTTGTATGCCGCTTTGNNTATATATCCCAAAGCGAAATAAAATCTTCCTGTGTGAGTACACCGCTCTTTAAATCCTCCTGCAGATTTCTTTGGAGCAGGTCAAAACTTTTCTCCTGTGTGCAGATCCTGTCAAGCTCCAGCTCAAGTTGCGATGCAGCTTGAGCTGCAAGCTGCGGCGCAAGTTGTGCTACAAACTGTGGCGCAACTTGCGCTGCTGTCTCCGTCCGCATAATAACTCTGATCCCATCCGATAAAGCTTTTTTCAGCTCCTTTTCCGAAATGCTGTGTCTGGTACAGCCCAATCCCTTATTCCTCGTAGAACAGATATAGCTGATCTGTTCCGTCCCTTTATATCTGTTCCGTCTGCGTATCATCGGCTGTCCGCAGTCTCCGCAGAACAAAAAACCGGAAAAGACACCTGCTCTCCTCCGTCCTGCCGCCGCCCTGCAGTCCCATGCGAGAAGCTTCTGCACCCTTTCGAATTCTTCTCTGGTGACAATAGGCTCATGGGTGTGTTCCACACGAACCCACTCCTCTTTCGGCTTCTCCCGGCACTGTTTCAGTTTATAGTTGATTTTTTCGCTCTTTCCCTGAACCATAGTTCCGGTATAGATTTCATTTGACAGGATCCGCATCACCGCCGCGGAGGACCATTCCGCTCCGATGCGTGTCGCATAGCCGCAGCTATAGTTTTCGCCTTTCGATTTTTTGTATTCGAGCGGTGAGAGCACGCCCATTGCATTCAGCGTCTCTGCGATCACACACGCACTCATACCTGAGAGCTTCCACGCAAATATGTTTCGGACCATCTGTGCCGCATACGCATCCGGCTCAAGTCTGTTTTTATTTTTATCTGCCTTGCGGTAGCCGTAGACCGCAAACGCTCCGATAAATTCTCCGTTTTCCCGCTTAACCTTCTGATGGCTTCTCACTTTACAGGAAATATCCCTGCAATAGGAGTCATTTACAAAATTTTTGACGGGAAGCACCAGAGACGTCTCATTGTCATCCGCCGTGAAAGAATCGTAATGATCCGTAACGGCAATAAACCGCACCCCAAAAGCCGGAAGGATCTTTTGGATCAGACGCCCTGCCTCGATATAGTCTCTCCCGAATCGCGAAAGATCCTTTACCACAATGCAATTCACCCTGCCCGCAGCCACATCCTCCATCATACGCACAAACGCCGGCCTGTCAAAGCTGGTCCCAGAGTACCCGTCGTCCGCATATATGTCATAAATCTGCATATCGCTGTGCCTGCATACAAAATTCCTGGTCAGTTCCCGCTGCGAATGGATACTGTTGCTCTCCGCTTGGCCAAATGCAATATCGTCGCGTGACAGACGCAAATATATTCCGACAGAAAAAACCTCCATTTCCCGGCTCCTCCCCCGCTCAGACCAGATTTTCCGGGATGTCAGGCGTGCAGTCGTTTACCTTTTTTTCATAATATTCCGCCATACATTCCTCAAACGTTTTCCCGTCGTCCGCATACCGGAATTTCAGAACATACTCTCCCGCCCTGACCAGATACGGGTTGCCTGTCTGCATGAGATAGCTCTGGAGCCTCTCTTCCACCGTCTGCGTCACATCGATCGTGATCTCATCAAGATCCGCAAGCTTCTCCCTGTCTGCCTGCCGGATATCCGTCTCCCTCATCCTCTGCAGTTCTTCTTCGGTCAAACGCATCTTCTCTCCTCCAGCGCCCGGTATAACTTCCTTTTACCATATGCAGCACACGGATTGTCTTATTCTCTGATGTTGGGGTCAAAAGCCTTGTTTCAAAGTGATTGACTGCAAATTGCACAAAAAGAGATTGGGCAAACGACTTTTGCACCATGGAAATGAGACTCAAAAATCGTGGAAGCCTTTGCTGAACACGATTTTCGCTTTGAGAGGCTCATTGGAATGCCCGGTGCAATGGAGTTCGCACAACTCTTTTTGTGCAATTTGCCCTCAGTCACGTTAATGCAAGGCTTTTGACCCCAACATCATTCTTTGGCACAATTTTGCACTGACAAAGCACGCTCCCCCGTATCCATCACCGCTACCGTGACATTTTGTCCGGTCAGACCGATCTTATATGCATAATCCGTATGGATGATTTTTCTAACACGATTCATAGATAAAATGCCTTTTCTTTTACTTTATGCAAAAAAAATGGAGCTGTCGCATCATCGACACTCCATTTTTGGTGTGAGCCACAGGGCTCACACTTCTTATGCTTCTGTGGGAACATCCTTGATTGAGAAACTGATTCTTCCCATTTTATCTTTTCCAAGGCAGATCGCTTTCACCTTATCACCTAAGGTGAGCACATCCTCTACCCGATTGATTCTCTCCTTTGCAATCTTGGAAATATGAACCATTCCCTCTTTTCCCGGTGCAAACTCGAGAAAAGCGCCAAATTCTTTGATACTTACGACTGTACCCGTGAAAATCTGTCCTGCCTCAAAATCGGTTGCGATCGTCTGAACCATCTCCACAGCCTTGTCCATCATCGCCGCATCTGTGCCGCAGATAGAAACTGCTCCGTCATCCGTGATGTCAATCTTGACTCCGGTACGCTCGATGATCTCATTGATCGTTTTGCCTCGCTGACCGACCACATCACCGATCTTGGACGGATCGATCTGAATCTGTACAATCTTCGGTGCGTACGGACCAACCTCTTTTCTCGGCTCCGCAATGGCCTTGGACATTACCTCGTCCATGATGTAGAGTCTTGCCTCTCTGGTTCTCTCAATGGCCTCCTCCACGATCGGTCTTGTCAGACCGTGAATCTTGATATCCATCTGGATCGCCGTGATTCCCTTGTGCGTACCTGTCACTTTGAAATCCATGTCTCCGAAGAAATCCTCAAGTCCCTGAATATCTGTCAGAACAATATAGTCATCATCCGTGTCACCGGTAACAAGTCCGCATGAAATACCCGCCACCATGGATTTGATCGGAACACCTGCAGCCATCAGAGACATGCAGGACGCACAGGTAGACGCCATGGAAGTGGAACCGTTTGACTCAAATGTCTCGGATACGGCGCGGATCGCATACGGGAACTCTTCTTCGGACGGAAGAACCGCCATAAGAGCCTTCTCCGCCAATGCTCCGTGACCGATCTCGCGGCGTCCCGGTCCTCTGGAAACCTTTGTCTCTCCTACCGAATAGGACGGGAAGTTGTACTGGTGCATGTAACGTTTTGTCGTAATATTCTCATCTAATCCGTCAATCCTCTGAACCTCAGAAAGCGGTGCAAGCGTTACCACGTCGCAGATCTGTGTCTGTCCACGGGTAAACATGGCAGAACCGTGCACTCTCGGAATGATATCCACCTCAGCTGCCAGCGGACGGATCTGATCGATCGCACGTCCGTCGGGACGCTTGTGATCCTTTAATATCATTTTTCGAACTGTTTTCTTCTGATACTGGTAAACAGCTTCTCCGAGCACTTCCAGCCACTCTTCGTTGTCGGCAAATGCCTCCTCTAATTTTGCAGTGATCTGGCGGATATTTTCCTCGCGTTTCTGCTTTTCATCCGTGAACACCGCTTCCTCCATCTCCTCCGGTGTCACAATCGTCTTGATCGCTGCAAACATCTCATCCGGAATCGCACAGCTGGTGTACTCATGCTTTGGCTTTCCAACCTCAGCAACAATTTTGTTCACAAATGCAATAATTGTCTGGTTTACTTCATGACACTTGTAGATTGCCTCGATCATACGGTCTTCCGGAACCTCATTTGCTCCCGCCTCGATCATGATGACCTTCTCTGCGGTGGAAGCTACCGTAAGCTGCAAATCTCCGGTATCCCACTCTTTCTGGGATGGATTCAGAACAAACTGGCCGTCTACGATGCCCATCTGCGTTGTCGCACAGGGACCGGCAAACGGAATGTCTGAAATCGTCGTCACAAGCGCTGCTCCTATCATCGCTACGATCTCCGGACGGCACGCCGGATCTACGGACATTACCATATTGTTGATCGTAACATCATTGCGGTAATCCTTGGGAAATAACGGTCTCATCGGGCGGTCGATCACGCGGGAAGTAAGGACCGCATTTTCAGATGCCTTCCCCTCTCTCTTATTGAAACCTCCCGGAATTTTGCCCACGGAATACATCTTCTCTTCATACTCCACACTGAGCGGGAAAAAGTCAATCCCGTCTCTTGGCTTGTCCGATGCAGTGACTGCAGACAGTACAGTTGTCTCCCCGTACTTTAACAGTGCTGCTCCGTTTGCCTGGGCACACACTCTTCCGATATCCACGGTAAGCGTTCTGCCCGCCAGTTCCATTGAAAAACTCTTATACATGCTTTCTCTCCTTTGCAATGCCTTTGCCGATACGAAAAATAAAGCGGATATACCCCGCTTTATTTTTGGAGCGGGACATCTCCCGCCTGGATATCTTATTTTCTAAGACCTAAACGTTCAATCAGAGAACGATATCTCTCAATATCAATTTTCTTTAAGTATGCCAATAAGCCACGTCTCTGACCTACCATCTTTAAAAGTCCACGTCTGGAATGATGGTCATTCTGGTTCTCCTTCAAATGAGCTGTCAGCTCCTCGATGCGCGCCGTTAAGATAGCGATCTGAACCTCCGGTGATCCCGTATCATTCGGTGTTCTTCCATACTCTGCGATAATACTCTGTTTCTTGTCCTTTGCGATCATTAGATGATCCTCCTTCTAAATTCATATTCTGAAAGTACATGTGTACTTCCGGGTCCGCATCATATGCGATCCCCAACGCCCGTAAATCATATGATACTCAGTAGAAGGTTGGAGTATCCATCTACCGAATATGGGCTAAACTCATACGATGGCATTATAGCATACTGCCACACGAATGTAAATGCTTATTTTTAATCTCATGTCTTAATTGTTGATGATCCTTACAACCCTGACCGGAGTACGGTAATATGCACTGGAAATCTTGATTCCGGATTTCGGTGTGCTCGCATGTACAACCTGTCCGCCGCCAATATAGATTGCAACGTGGTTGATCCTGCTTCCGCTGCCATAGAAGAACAGATCTCCCGGCTGTGCTTCGGATGCAGAAATTGTCGTACCGCAGCCAGCCTGCGCACGGGACGAATGCGGAAGCGAAATTCCGTAATTGGCAAACACGCTGAGTACAAACCCGGAGCAGTCAGCTCCTCTTGTCAGGCTTGTCCCGCCCCACACATACGGATTTCCTACAAACTGTGTCGCATACTGTACCAGAGAAACACGGACGTCCGATACACCCTGCCCGAATCTGACTTCTGTGAGCGTCATTGCTTTGGCCAGCTCCGTAGAAATTTCCACGTAATCTGCTGAGACATATCCCTCGTCGCTGTCAACATTGATCTTCACCCAGCCATCAAGCTGCTCGATCACCTCAATCTCCTCGCCCAGCGGCATCATAGTGATAATTTCACAATCCGTATTCGGCTGCTCTCTGACATATAATGTGGTCGCCGTGACGGTGGCAATCGTCTGCTTCACTTCGTGTGCTCTCGCAATTGCCTCTTCCCCGCTTAGCAGATATTCGGATTTTACATATCCCTCCACCTTGCCGGAGGAAATTTTCGTCCACTCACCCTCTGTCGCCAAAATCTCGCATCCTGCATTGTTCGGCATCTTTCCTACGATCTCGGCATCCGTACCGGCTGCCGCTCTGACATTCAAATTGCTTTCCACATTGGCAATTCCAAGATTGGTATATCCAAATTCTTCTGCTCCTGATGCCTCCTGGGAACCGGTTGCAGTCGTGGACACATCCACCTCTGAAATATCCGGTGTATNAACTGCCGTCTCACTCATATATTCGGAAAAAATCCCCGCAACTCCTGCNGTAGGACCGTTGGTATCTACTGTCTGCAGCGCAGAATCCGAATTTTGCGCTGCGGTGTCCAATGCCTGATATNACGCCAGATCCGCGGTGACGCCCGCGCTCACACCGTCAGGCACTTTGNCTTTGTCCTTGTCCATTTCCTTTCCTTGTGTCGTATATGCTACTTGAAAGACCATTATTCCTGCGAGTAAAAGTCCTGCTGCTTTCATCATTCTCGATTTCATGATAATCTTTGCCTCTCTTATCGTTTCTCTGAATCTTCTTCGAGTATAACAGTCACTTTTTACATTGTCAACACATTTTTGTAATATTTATGTAACAACTTAGTTGTCACACGGCAGATGTGAAATATGCCCTTCCGTAAGCGATATCCGCCTGCATCTGTTCCTTTAGCGCCTCTATCGAGCTAAACTTGCGCTCTTCCCGCACCCTGCTTAAAAATTCTACGGTAACAAATTCATCATATATGTCCTGATGAAAATCCAGAAGATGCGTCTCCACTCCGATCGGATGAGTTCCCTGTACGGTAGGCTTGCAGCCCACATTAGTAATGCCGCGGTATCTTCTGTCATGGATCAATATCTCGGTCACGTAAACTCCGTTCGGCGGAAGCAGCTTTTCATTCGGCGGAAGCTGATTGACAGTCGGGATTCCGATTCTTCTGCCGATCCGGTTCCCATGTTTTACCTCCCCGCTGACAAAATAACGGTATCCAAGCAGACCGTTCGCCTTTTCAATNTTTCCGTTTGTAATCTCTTCCCTCACAAAAGTACTGCTGATCTCACGTCCGTCTTCCTTTATTTTTTCCACAACTATCACTTCATATCCGTACCGGTCTGCGCATTTCTGCAAAAGCAGATAGTCACCCTGTCTGTTATGTCCAAANNGAAAGTCTTCGCCGACCACAATACATTTCACATGAAGCTGTCTTACCATTTTATTGATAAAGGCTTCCGGTTCCATGCACATAATCTCTTTCGTGAACGGACACTCCACCAGATAGTCGATCCCCATCTGCTCAAACATATCTCTTTTTTCCCTGCTGGTGGTCAGCACCTTTGCCTCCGTACGCTCTACATTCTGCCTCGGCGGAATATCGAACGTAAAGATCACACCGGCAAGTCCGCGCTCTTTTTGCGCGGCAAGATGTTCTAAAAGCAGTTCGTGTCCGCGGTGAATACCGTCAAATTTNCCCAGTGAGATCNCTGTGTTCTCTTCTATATAGAAATCCGTTGTATTTCTGATATAAATCATAATTCCATAAATATTTTTACCGGCTTATAATCTGAAATATCNCGCTGATAAATGCCGATAAAATGCCCTTCCTCATCATAAATGCGGANGAGTTCCCTCTCTCCGCCTGACGGTGCCGCACAACTCTCCCGAGGGGTCTGCCCTGTTTCCGGCATCATCATCTCCGCCTGAATGCGGTTTCCGTTATAGAGAAGCTTACTGTGCTCCCGCCTGACCACCGCCTTTTTATACTGTAAAAATACCGAGTCCACAGAGTGCAAAAACGAAAATGGTTCTGCTTCCTTTTGAACCAAGGCTTCTATCTCGTCAAGCCTGAGTGAGTCCTCCACCCGGAAAGAGGATACTCNGGTACGGATCAGCGATTCCATACAGGCGCCGCATCCGAGCTTTTCCCCGATATCATGACAGAGTGTGCGGATATACGTCCCTTTCGANCATGAGACTCTCATTCGCACCCGCGGCAGATCGATCTCCAAAATGGCAATCTCATAGATTTTCACCTGTCTTGCCTTGCGTTCCACAGTGACACCTGCTCTTGCCAGATCGCACAGCTTTTTTCCGTTCACCTTTAATGCAGAATACATTGGCGGGNTCTGCATATAGACGCCGACAAAGCTNTCGACTGCCTCTCTCACTTCCTGCGAACTCACCGCGGCNTCCGTCTTTTTTAGCACTGTTCCCGAANTATCCTGCGTATCGGTCACTGTCCCCAGCAGCATTACCGNCTCATATTCCTTGTCTTTTTCCGTCAGAAGGTCACACACCTTTGTGGCTTTGCCAAGACACACAGGCAGCACTCCCTCCGCATCNGGATCAAGTGTCCCTGTGTGTCCGATTTTNCTCATTTGAAAGATTCCTCTCATTTTGGCGACTACGTCAAAAGATGTGTATCCCTTCTCCTTGTACACATTTACAATTCCGTTTATCATTTTATCTGCTCCGCGATATCTTTTAACAGCATGTCAATGACAGCGTCACTGTCTCCTGTCACAGAGAATCCCGCCGCACGCACATGACCGCCGCCGCCGTATTTTACGGCGATCGCTGCCACATCCACATATTTTGACGAGCGCGTGCTCACCTTAAAGGTGCCCTGGTCTGTCTCATATAAGAAGATGGCGATCTCCACATCCTTCGTCACACGGAGCTGATTTACTATGCCGTCGAGATGCTTGGGCAGCACATGATATTCCTGCATTTCCGATGCCGTGATCACACTGGAAATACATTTCCCATCCAGATGCAGCCGGCTCTTTAACAGCGCGAGCCCCAGAATGCGGTTCTGATCGTATGTTTTGGTGTAAAATGTCTCGTCGATGATCCTCGGATAATCAATACCAAGCTCCATCAACGTTCCGGCGGCCTCCATCGTCTTTTTGGACGTGCAGGAATACTGGAAGACACCGGTATCATGAACGATTCCGGTATAAATGCACTCCGCAATCTCTTTCGTCAGACGTTCCCCCGGAATCAGCTCAAAGATCAGCTCCGAGGTAGAACTTGCCTCCGGAAAAATATAGTTTTGATCCGCAAAGCTTTGATTACTGATATGGTGATCGATGCAGACAGTCTTTTTCGCCGTCTCAAAAAAGTGCGCCGCACCGCCAAGCCGTTCCATATCACCGCAGTCCTGTACCACAAACAGATCATAGGTCTGTGTGCCTGAAAAATCATGAACGATCTCCCCTGCGCCCGACAGGAATTTAAAAATATTCGGTATCGGCTCTAAATACAGATCTACAGTGATCTGCGGATAATAGGTTTTAATATAATTATAAGTGGCAAGGCAGGAGCCGACACAGTCGCCGTCCGGTCTGATATGTCCCCCGATGGCAACTGTGGCTGTCCCCTCCAAAAAATCATCAAGTTTTGTCATGTTTTTCCCCCGTTACATCGTCGATCATCTTTGACATCCGCACTCCATACTCGATAGACTGATCCAGAATAAATGTGATCTCCGGCGTATTTCTCAGATTGATGCTGTGTGCCAGTTCTCTGCGTATAAAACCTTCAGCGCTCCTTAGACCTGCCAGAGTGTTCTTCTGGGCTTCCTCATCCCCGAGTACACTGATATATGCTTTACAGGTCTTTAAATCCGGGGCAACCTCCACAGTCACTACACTTGTCATCGGGTGGATTCTCGGGTCCTTGATCTCTCCGCGGATGATATTGGACAGTTCACGCTGGACTTCTCCGTTGATCCTTGTATTCTTGATACTGTTTTTTCTCATCAGCGCGGTACCTCCACCATGGTGTATGCTTCGACGATATCCAATTCCGCAATATCGTTGAATCCCTCAAATACAAGACCGCACTCATAACCTGTTTTTACTTCTTTTACATCATCCTTAAAGCGCTTTAAGGATGCAAGGTTTCCTTCAAAGATCTGCGTGCCTTCACGGGAAATCCGAATCTTGCAGCCTCTCTGGAATACACCGTCAAGCACATAGGAACCGGCAATGTTGCCGACACCGGATGCCTTGAAAATCTGGCGGACCTCCGCGTGACCGAGCACTTTCTCTTCGAAGATCGGGTCCAGCATTCCCTTCATAGCGGCCTCTACGTCTTCGATCGCATTGTAGATGACCTTATACAGTCTTACATCGACATTTTCCTTGTCTGCCGTGATCTTTGCCGTCGGGTCCGGACGGACATTAAATCCGATGATGATCGCATTGGANGCAGATGCCAGNCTGACATCGGACTCGTTGATCGCGCCGACGCCGCCGTGAATGACCTTCACCACAACCTCCTCNTTGGAAAGCTTCACNAGGCTCTGGCGTACCGCCTCCACGGAACCCTGTACGTCCGCTTTTACAATGATATCCAGNTCTTTGACATTNCCGGACTGAATCTGTGAAAACAGATCGTCNAGAGACATCTTTGCCTTGGTATCCTCGATCAGCCTGTTCTTGCTCTCAGAAATATAGGTCTCGGCAAATGATCTTGCNTCTTTCTCGGTATCGGTGGATACAAANGTCTCGCCCGCCTCCGGTACNGAAGAAAGTCCNANNATTTCCACCGGNGTAGACGGTCCTGCCTCCTTGACTCTTCTTCCCTGATCGTCGATCATGGCACGGACTTTACCGTAGCAGCTTCCACATGCNANCGGCTGACCGACTTTTAAAGTACCTTTCTGTACCAGAACGGTCGCAACNGCNCCCCGNCCTTTATCCAGCTGAGCCTCGATGACNAGTCCTCTCGCGTTACGCTTTGCATTNGCTTTCAGCTCGAGAACCTCTGCNGTCAGCAGGATCATTTCNAGAAGATTTTCAATTCCTTCCTTGGTGTGTGCGGATACCGGACAAAATACCGTACTTCCGCCCCAGTCCTCCGGAATCAGTTCATATTCGGACAGTTCCTGTTTCACACGNTCAATGTTTGCACTCGGCTTATCAATTTTGTTGATGGCAACAATGATTTCCACACCTGCAGCCTTTGCNTGATTGATCGCCTCTATCGTCTGCGGCATAACTCCGTCGTCNGCTGCAACCACGAGAATTGCAATATCTGTGGAGTTGGCGCCTCGCATACGCATGGCNGTGAAAGCCTCATGNCCCGGAGTGTCGAGGAAAGTGATATTCTGACCGTTGATCGATACCACAGATGCACCGATGTGCTGTGTGATNCCTCCNGCCTCNTTGTCTGTCACACGGGTGGAACGGATGGCATCCAACAGGGANGTCTTACCGTGGTCAACATGACCCATGACACAGACTACCGGCGGACGTGCCGTCAATGTCTCCTCCGGATCNTCCTCTTCCTTCAACAGCTCTGCGATAACGTCTACNTTTTCCTCCTGCTCACAGATGCAGTTAAACTCAAGTGCGATCTCNTCTGCAGTTTCNAAATCAACCTCCTGGTTNACTGTCACCATCGTACCCTTTAAAAACAGCTTCTTTACAATGACAGATGCCTGGACTTTCATCTTATCTGCCAATTCTTTGATCGTCAGCTTCTCCGGAAGNGTAAGCGTGCGGATCACGTTCTCTTCCTGCTTTTGCTGTGGCTGCTGCGGNTTTTTCTTGTTGCCGTTTTTCTCCAGATTCGTGAANCGCTCCTGTCTTCTGCTTCCAAGTGCATCGTAATCNCTTCTCTGCCTGTTGTTCTTGTTTCTGTCTTTTTCGCGTTCTCTGGATTCCTTTCCGCGGATCTCCTCCGCAGCTGCACCTGCCGATTCTTTGCCAAAGCGGTCATTCGGTCTGCCCGAATTCTGTCCGTTTCCACGNTACGAATTGCCNCGTGCACCGTTTCTGTCGCCCTGATTCATNTTCTGTCCCGGNCTGCCGTTCGCAAAAGTCCTCTGACCGNTATCCGGTCTNCCGCCTCTGTTTCCTCCAAAGTCACGNCCCGGTCTGTTCTGACGGTCTCCTCCTGCCTGCGGACGACGNTCTCCTCCNGCCTGCGGACGGCGGTCTCCCCCTGCCTGNGGACGGCGGTCTCCTCCTGCCTGTGGGCGGCGATCNCCGTCGGACGGACGGCGGTCTCTGTTATTTGTGCTGCGGCGGTCTCCTCCTGTCTGCGGNCGGGCATCCCCGCTCTGTGCATATACATTGCCGTAAATATTCTGCGGACGCACCGTAGGTGTCTGNGTGCTCTCCGGCTTAGCTGCGGCAGTATCTTTCTGTGCCTGCNTGATCTCTGCTCCTGCAGCTTCTTCCTTCTTTTTTCTCTCTGCTGCGAGACGTTCCGCCTCCTCAGCAGCTTTTGCTGCCTCCGGATTGATCGCACGCTCAAAAGCTTTTCTCACATCGTATCCGCTTGCTGCCGGTTTCACTTTTCCACCCTGCGGNCGNCGNTCTCCTCCTGCCTGCGGACGACGNTCTCCTCCTGCCTGCGGACGGCTGCCATGTGCTCCCGCCNGTCTCCTGCCGTTTCCGTACATAGACCCCTGTTTGCTGTACTGCGCATTANACACNGCNGTGATACTGGACTTTTTCTTCGGACGGTCTGATTCCGCCGGCTTTGATGTCTCTGCTTTCGGTGCCTGCTTTTTTGGCTGCTGGCTCTTTCCGTCCATAGCTGCATTTTCCTCATGAGGCGCCGCATCCCCCTTTGGAGCAGTGTTACCGGCGTTTTCCTGCTTTGCCGCTGCTGCCGCGCCTTTGCCAAATTTTTGCCGTACCAGCTCCTGTGCGCTCTCCTCTACATTGCTGCTGTGGGATGCTACCGCATGCCCGTTCGCATTCAAAAATTCAATAATCTGCTTGTTATCTATTTCCAATTCCTTTGCAAGTTGATTCACTCTCATTTTAGGCATATATCTTGTTTCCTCCATTATTCCGTTGCTAACATCTGCTTTAATTTATCCTCTAAGGAACGGGCCAGGCCTTCGTTCGTGATTGCCAGGGATGCCCGAAATTCTTTGCCGATGAAGTGACCCAGACTTTCCTTATCCGCATACAGGTACATCGGCACCTGATAAAACGCTGTCGCGTTGTCAAACAGCTTCTTGGTGTTGTCGGAAGCATCCGATGCCACAATGACCAAATACGCCTTTCCATCCTTTACCGCCTTTTCGGTAGCAAATTCTCCGCTGACCACGCTGCCGGATTTTGCCGCGATACCCAGCAATGATAAGATCTTATCCGGTTTCAAATTCCTCCATCTCCTTTTTCAGCATTTCATATACCGCTGCCGGAATAGGCATTTTAAATGATCGCTCTAACCCTCTGTTTTTGATCGCCGCATTCAGGCATTCACTGTTCGGGCAGATATATGCGCCTCTTCCGTTCTTTCTTCCCGTGGTATCTAAAATAATTTCTGACTCTGCGCCTTCCTCGGTGTTCGTCCTGATCACACGGATCATTTCTTTTTTCGGTTTCATTTCGTGACAGCCGACACACTGGCGCAGCGGGATTTTTTTATTCGTCATCCGTACTTTCCCCGTCTTCTTCATACTCCCTATCTTCGGTATACGCTTCGTCTTCGACGTACTCTCCGTCTTCAATGTATTCCCCGTCTTCGGTGTATTCCTCGTCTTCGTAATACTCTTCATCCTCATATTCATTCTCATAATCGAGGAAATCACCGGACTCTCTCGCCTGAGTCTCACTCTTGATATCAATCTTAAATCCGGTCAGACGCGCTGCAAGCCTTGCATTCTGCCCTTCTTTTCCAATAGCCAGCGACAGCTGATAATCCGGAACAACAACCTTCGCTGATTTCTCCTCCGCATCCGCAATGACGGAGATCACCTTCGCCGGACTGAGCGCATTCTCGATCAGCATAGCCGGATTCTCGTTCCATATAATAATATCAATCTTTTCTCCGCGCAATTCATTCACGATCGCGTTGACACGCGCTCCGTTCATTCCGACGCACGCACCTACCGGATCTACATCCGGGTCATTGGACCACACGGCAATCTTTGTTCTGCTTCCCGCCTCTCTTGCGATCGCCTTGATCTCTACAATACCTTCCCTGACCTCCGTCACTTCAGACTCAAAGAGACGCTTTACCAGTTCCGGATGCGTTCTGGACACCAGGATCTTAGGTCCCTTAGAAGTCGCTTTGACCTCCAGAATATAAATCTTGATGCGCTCTGTCGGTTGAAAGATCTCGCCCCGCACCTGCTCATTCTCAGTCAGGATCGCATCTACCTTGCCCAGATTGATGCTGACATTTCTTCCAATGTATCTCTGGACCACACCGGTGATCACATCCTTCTCCTTGCTATAGTACTGGTCGNANANNACNNTTCNCTCNTCCTCGCGGATTTTCTGCAGAATGACATTTTTNGCATTCATTGTCGCGATACGTCCGAACTCCTTCGACTGTACCTCAATATTTACAATGTCTCCCGGTTCGTATTTAGAGTCAATCATTTTGGCATTCACAAGGCTGATCTGCTCCACGGGGTCCTCCACCTGCTCCACCACGGTCTTCTCCTGAAATACATGATACTCGCAAGTTTCCGGATCGATGCTTACTTTGATATTCTCTGATTTTCCAAAATGGTTTTTGCAGGCCGTTACAAGAGAATTCTCAATGGCCTCCAACAACGTCTCTTTACTGATATTTTTCTCCTGTTCCAATATATTCAACGCTTCTAATAACTCATTATTACTCATTTTTTTATCCTCCTATTATTTATTGTGGTTATTATGACGCAAGCAATCACTTTTTCTTTTTAGAAATCAAAAGCAAGGCGAATCAGGGCGATATCGGATTTTGCAAAAGTCATTTCGCTTCCCTCCGCCCCCTCTATGGTCACGGTATCCCCGTCATAAGACTTCAAAATACCGAAAAATTCTTTTTCGCGGTTTATGGCGCGATAGGTATGGATCTCAACTTCCTTTCCCATACTCCTGACATAGTCTTTTTCTTTTTTCAGCGGTCTGCCGAGTCCGGGTGAACTGACCTCAAATATATAGGATTCCTCCACATAGTCCTCCCGGTCAAGAATTTCATTCATCTCCCTTGCCACATCTTCACAGTCATTGACGGTAATTCCGCCCTCCTTGTCAATGTAAGCCCGAAGATACCATGTTCCCCCTTCTTTCACATACTCCACATCCACCAGTTCAAAATTCATCCGCTCAAGGATGGGAGTGATCAGTTCCTCCGTGCGCGCTTCGTATATTTCACGCTTTGACATTGATATTTCTTCCTCCGTATTCAGTTTTCATCCCCATTTTATATGAGCCTAAAATGGAGAATAACGCGAATTGAGAGAGGACTTTTGCCCTCTCTCAAACCAGTCATCGTATTAACATAATAACCATATCACTTTATGGGAAAAATTGCAAGCGTTTTTTAAAAAAGCGTTTCACCGATGCGCCGGCAGTCATGATCGGTCTGCGAACCGGCCGCATGAAAAGCCAAAGGCGGGCTGCTGCAAAATAAATGGGATTCTCCGTGCTGATATAATGCCCCTTCCGCACAAACCCTACCAGTCNGCCTTTGATCTGGTCCATCCGAAGGGGACCTTCCACAAGGTACTGATTGTCACCCACCGCAAAGAAACAGTCCTTTCCCTTTTTGCAGAGACGGTGCAGCACAAGAATTCCCTCTGTTCTCCGGTATAAAACGACGTCTCCGCGTCGAAGCTTTTCAAAATCTGCTTTAGCGATCACAGCCTCATCCCGTCCCGGTACAAACATGGGATACATGCTGTAACCCTGCGGAAAAATCTGTATCGTTCTACCCTCATTCAACAACGCTTCTATGTCTGCCTTTTGTGACGCCATATTTTCCCCCCGTTACTGACCTTAGTCCTGAATCCTTATATATCAGGATTGTAGCATTTTTTTCTGTCAAATGCTATAATGAAATCATGTAAAGGAGAAATCAGGCACATGAAACTAAACGACGGTTTTTTTAAGACAACNATAAAAGGCATCCCCTATCTGCTTCCCTACGGTCAGAAAATCGCTGACCATGTGCATTCCGTCTCTTTTAACGAAACAGGGAACCTCCTGATCAACGCTCTGTGCGAAGGGGCGGATGAGGAAGAGCTTCTCACTCTCATGCAGCAGACATATGATGCACAGGAGACAGAGCGGAATATCTTAAGAGAAGACCTCTCACGCTATCTGCATCAGCTTTCCCAAAACGGTATTCTGGATGTTTCGCCAGATCCNCAGGCAGAAGTCTACGGGGAACCTCTTTATTTTCAGATTGGACCCATGACCTTTGCCCTGCGGGGACCGAAACAATTTTTTGAAGAATACTTTGCGCCCTTTTCCTGCGATCCTCTCCACAGTGCGTGTGAACCGGATCAGCAGATCACCCTTTTATGCAGGAAACCGCGCTGCCGCACCAACGGTTCGATCCTAGTCCGCAATGAGGAGCTGATGATCTGCGATTCGGGAGAGGATTATCTCTTCCTTTTTTCCGACCGCTGGACTGTTTTTGAAATGCATCTGAAAAAAGACGGTTCCTCTGCCCTCCTGTACTGCGATCCCAACTTTTTGCAGAAAGACACCTCCGCCGTATTTCACGCCATACGTTTTGCCGTTCTCGTGCTGGCGCAGAATCGCGGTCTTTTTGTTCTGCACTCTGCCTCCGTTCTTTANCGNGGCANAGCATGGCTCTTCTCCGGCAGTTCCGGCACGGGCAAGTCTACACATACAAATCTCTGGCATGAGATTTATCAGACTCCCCTCTTGAACGGCGATCTGAATATGATCGGATGGGACAACGGCGTTCCGACCGTCTACGGTCTGCCCTGGTGCGGCACTTCAAACGTCTGCACCAGCAAAAATCATCCTCTGGGCGGCATTACCTTTTTAAAACAGGCGCCTTTCAACCGCGTCACGGTTCCCTCGCCCGATACCAAAGTGCACTATCTCATTCAGCGGCTGATCTCTCCCTGCTGGACNGAAGAGCTTCTGCTGAAAAATATCAGTTTTGCCGAAAAGTTTACCGACGCCGTTCCTATCTTCCGTCTTCATTGTACGAAAGACGCGGAAGCGGCATCTGTCATGAAATCTGCCATCGATTTGGCATACTAATAGATTTTGATATTTCCAATCAGATATCCCAGCTCGGTTCCCTCCTGCTCATTCGCAAGCTGCAGCTGCCTTCCGGTCGATTTATCTTCAATCTTCACATAGACCTGATACTTCTCATCCCAAAATTCTCTGAGCNGAATTTCTACTGAAAGCGTCTGTGTCTGTTCTGCGTTCTTACCGCCGGACAAAGCGCTCAGTTCCTGCGGCACGTCAAAAACCCACTGTTCCCCCGTGCTCTTCTCACACAGGATAAGAGACACTCTGCATTCCTTGTAGAGAGGCGCAAATCCTACGTTTTTCATGGCGATATCCACACATACCACATCGCGCCAGAAGTCATGCTCCATACTCACGTCCGTGATCAGCAGACGGTAACCCAGATGACGCTCAATATAGGTGAGACCGTCCATCCCGTAAAAGCATCCCTCTGTCTGCACCGTAGACTCGGCCCACTTGTTCAAAACATTTCTGTCGTAGTCACGGTTAATATAGGTTACATGCATCTTTGCCATATCCCGACAGGCATTTTCGAAATCATTGACCGGATTTTCATTGATGACCTCTCCGCCATTCGGCACCCTGCGGCAGAGCTCCTCCTGAAATTCCAGTTCTTCCCCGCGAGTCCAACACGAGAAAACGCCCGCATCCCCGGCGCTTTGGGTTCCGTAAGTACCGTAGTCCCCCTCATTGCCGAGCATTCCGTCATTAAACAGACCAAGTCTCCCNGCCAGCGGATCATACTCAAAGGTTTCCTCCGTCAGCAGTTCCGATCCGATGATCTGCCGCCACTGCGCCGGCATACGGACAGCAAGATAAGTCGAGTCATCTGTCACCGATGCCAACCGTTTTGCAAGCGTCTGCATTGATTCCATATCCGAATAGCGCGTACCGTTCATTTCACCCCAGTTTCCAATAAAAAGTCCCTGCAGCACAAAAATTTTGCTGCTGTGTCTCTTAAGAATATCTTCAAGCTGGCTCATATGACCGAGAATGATGTCGAGACTCTTCGGCTCATACTGCTCATTTTCTCCATCCCAGTCATAGAGAAACCGGACGATCAGCTGCTTGTCCACCCCTTCAAGAGCCTCAAACAGCGCTTCAATGTTGGCAAGTCCCTGTTCCGAGATTGCACCGTTCCGATACTCTTGGAGATTGATCTGTACCATTGCAAGCGCCGTTTCGGTATCCTTCTGAAACTTTTCTTCCACCTGCTGTACATAGTCCGTCTCCTCATCCCGGATCCAGAACCCATAGATATAGTAAAATCCCTGATTNGGATTGTCCAGTTCCTTCGGGGATTCTGTAAACCGGACGGTTTCCGTCTCAATGGCCCAGTGAAATCTGTTGTATATGAATGCCGTTGCCGCCGTTGCCAGCACAGACAGGATCACGGCTACGATAATCGCATATATTGGGTTGGGTTGTTTTTTCACACTATTCTCCATTTCAATTCTCCAGGCGATACAGATTGTAAGGATTCTGTTCGATCAGATAGCATACAAAGTCATCGTCTTCATAATAGACACACATCTCATTTTCGTATCGCTGTAGGAACCGCTGGCACCACCGATAAGCCTTTGACTCCAAAATCGTCCGNCTTTCCAGATTGGCGTAGGTATGCGATGCCGTATAAAACAACATGATCGGTTCTCTTGCTTTCGNATCTGAAATTTCCGATGCATTGATGCNGCTGCCCTCGCTGAAGTAATCATTATAATANTCCGTATATTTTTCCCATGCCAGCCAGTCCGGTCCCGTAAAGAAATTGCTCTGGGCGTATTGGATCGGATGTTTTTCTACATAAACAAAAATATACGGGGTTGGAAGGGTATAGTTGTACNTATCNACCAACTGCAAAAACTGAAGCAGCTCCTCATGATATCCGTACTGGATGATCTGATAGATCTCATCCGTACAGGATACGATCGTAAAGCTTTCCTTCGGAAATTTCTTGGTAATATCATCCGTCACCATGACAACTGAATTGTAGCGTGTCAGCTCATAATACAGGTAACCGTGGAATACTCCAAGATATATGCATGCCGCATAGATCCCGCCCACACAGATTGCAGAGAGAATATGAAGAAATCCGTGCCGTTTGATCAATGCCAATAAAGAAAACAGCACGTCCACCGGCATCGCAATCACTGCAAGAAGAAGCATCTGTTCTGTGGAACAAAGCCTCGATCCTGCCACCAGCTCCGGCAGTCCCAGAAACGGAGCCGCATACAGAAGCATAAAAAGGAAGGATGCCAGAATCATCGGCGGATACCCGTCAAAGCATGCCGCCTGCTTCCTGCCGTATCCGAACTTTTTGCAAGTCAGACACAGGATCAGCGAAACAATGCGATACACAAAAAACAGCGCAGCTGCCAAAAACGTCAGCCCNACGATCCATTCCGCCCGCTCTGTTCTGTAAAGCGTCACATATCCGTAATCATAAAGTTTTTGCAGTTTTTCTTTGGAAATTTCCGGAAGCCGGACCAAAATACCGGAAAGCTTTTCCCCAAAGGTTGGCTCCACAACGATCTGCTGTCCCTGCTGCTGTCCCTGTGATACTGCATTACCGCTTCCNGGTTGTTGAGTTACCGGNNTTCCCTCGCCTCCTGTCNCNGGCAGCTGGCTCTCNCCCNGCTCTGTCTGTCCCTGCCCGCTTCCCTGCGAATCACNCNCCTCTAANCCTTCCGCCTGCTGTGTTCTTCCCTCCTTGGTATCCGTTCCGTTTATGATATTGATGGCCCAATTGATCGAGCCCTGAAACGGAATGCCGGTCGCGAATGCCAGTCCCATGGGCGCCACTGCGATCAGGACGCCGCACACCGCTGCAGCAACCAGACCGCNGAAATATCCCCGTCTGAAAATTTTCCAAAAAACGCAAAGCGCAAAGGAAAGACACAGAAAAAATGCCATGACCGTTGCATAGGTGTGAATTTCAAAGGAAGCAGCCAGCGCGAACATGAAAAGAAAAAGTTCAACATTCCAGACACGACGTTTCTTCTTTATTTTTTTCTTTTTCCCACGCTCAACTTCCACGATCTGCATAGGCTTCTTTAGGTAGCGTACCAGAAAGAGTGCGCACAAAAACTGCGTATACAGTCCNAATTCCTGTGGAAGCGTCCACTGCAGNCGCGACATACTGAAAATTTCATCCACACACACCAAATCCAGAGTCAAAAACATGGTAATGACAAAGATTGCCGTATAGCGCCAGTGAAACACTTCCTTCAGCAGACAGTATGCAGCCAGAAGGAACACGGACACATGGATTCCCGCAACAAACAGCAGGCAGCTGTATATGCGCACACCGAACAGCGTATGCATTGCNTACAGAAAGCAGTGCATTGCCTCCGGGTAGATACCGTCCGGNAAAATCTNCCCCTNNGTCAAAGAATANATCCATGNATGGTGCAGATACATNTCNCCAAAGCCGTANGAGTAATCCTGAAATGCNCCGTAAGTAAAATAGATCATTCCATANATGACGACGACCGCCAGCAGCGGATACTCNAACACATGGGCGCGGGCNCTCTCTCCGAACTTTTTTGCNCCTCGCTTCATGCCGTCCCACAGCGCAGTTCTGATCCGAAGCAAAAACAGCCGGATTCCCTGCGTNCCGCCAAACAGCCGCCGTATCGCATCCTGCTTTTCTTCGTCGATTTTTACCTTCCTCAGCACNGACCAGAGAAAAATTCCGTAAAAAAATGCCCTTATCGTCCATGCATTCAATATGTGAAGCAGACCAAAGCACAGTACCACNGTATTGACGATCACTACCTGCACCGTAACNCAGAAAGCNAACCGCACCGTTCTGCTTTTACTCCGCAGATAATCACGGAACACGACGGACGGCCAGACGAACATCAGCATCATATATGCAAAAAACACCTTTCCATATTCCGTTAACCAGAATACCGTTTCCATCGGCTCATCCTCCTCTCCTTTATTTTTCGAACAAGTGCATCTGCTTCGTCAGCCTGCTCCGCANCCCNGCTTTTTTTAACACNGCCNCGCTTGAAACACCCCTCAGCTTTCGGTTGCGGTANAAAAATCCTGCCAGCATGACCACCCAGAGNGCAGGCCAAAGAATCGGATATTTTCCNGCCCTCGGATACGTCAGCATCGTCTGATGATGAAATTCTCTGACATAATCNGTCANTCCTGTCCCCCTCATCACCACCATTCGGTCNGANGACGATCTGCCAAACTCCTCCGCTTCCAGAATCTCCGCCATCAGTTCACCCACCGCCTGNGCCTGAATTTCCTTCGGACCAACCAGAAATCCTNCCCGCTCTGCAGACAGTCCCAGATACCNCACACAGACTGCGGTGATCATTTTGGCAAATCCNTCNGTCCCNCTCTCTCTTGCCAGTGCAAGAAAGGTATTCCTGCAATCNGCTCCGTCTTCCTGCTCCCAGAATACAACCCAGTCACAAAGCAGCTTTACACCAAANCCTGAACGCAGAAAATGCTGCAGCATATGTAAAAGCAGATANTAGGCNTGATACGGCGGTTTAGGNANAGGAAATGCCACTCCTATCACCTCACGCTCTTCCCACTGTCTGAAATATTCTGACTGCAGTCNAAGCAGATAACGGTTCACCCCAATGTTGTCGAACGGTTCTGTCANNAGTNCATGCAGTTCTATCTCAATTCCCTCCGGNGANACACAGACAAAATGATGCTGCGAGTGCTCATTTCCTTTGNGAAAGCCNTGTTCAAGCAACAGGGAATATGCCCNCCNTGCTTCCTCTCTCCCCTCTAAGAGCAGATCAATGTCCCCCGATTTGCGCAGCTCCGGAACCGGGTAAAGAGCAGCCGTTCCGCAGCCCTTCAGCAGTACGACCGAAATTCCGTGCTCCCTCAGCAATTGCACCAGATCTCTTGTAAGCATCAAAAGACGGTAGCTTTGAAGCACGGTCTGCCTGCTTTTTTTCACAAGCAGTTCCCGCGCGCTCCCTCCAAGTTCCTCACAGGAATCCAGCACATCATATAAAAGCGGCATAACACTGTGCTTTCCTGCGATCTGAATGACTGACTCCAGCTCCTTCTCTGTATATGATGCACTGTAAGGAGACACATGCAGCGCAGCGGAAAGCAGTTCACAGAAAGCCATCTCTTCTCTATTTAGATGTTCCATGTGATTTCCTCCTGTATTCCCCTATCATCCTTACTGCTCTCTCCTTCACCGCCAAGAACTCCGGCCGCCGGAAATAAACCAGCGCCAGCATCAGATTTGGCAGCAATGCACAGACAAAAAAGCGGAATATCAGTGTGCCGAGAAGCGTACTCTCCATCTGTCCGCAAAGCATATCCGTGACAAACCAGACCACGCCGATCACAACCACATAGCAGACATATTTCAGATAAAACGGCGCCGTCCTTTCTTTCAGGCGGTGCCGGTAAAGCATATACGGTTCCACCCAGACAGAAGTGAGCACGGTGCTGAGGAAAGTCCCTGCAAACACGCCGAATGTCCCGTACCGCTGCACAAGGAGAATGGAAATCACCAGATTCAAAACTGCTTCCACAAGCGCTTTATAGCGGTCAAACCAAAANAGTCCCAGAGAATCCCGAAATGTCAGAACCGCCTTTCTTGTCCCATTCACAAAAAAATTGATACACAAAATCAGAACAACCTGCCCCGGAAACAGGTACTTTGCTCCGAAGCTCAATTCAACAAAAGGATTCAGCAGCTCATACAGGCAGATCGCCGCCACACCGTAGAGCCACTGTCCGATGAAAAAGGCNGTCTCAAATACCATNTTTACCTTTTTCGGCTCCTCTGTCGCNCCAAGATTTCCCACGCTTGCCGTGATGCCCTGAAAAATCTGATCTAGCACCTGCCTGACAGAGCCGATCAACAGAAAATAATTGGAATAGATTCCAACACTGATGACCCCGACAAAGGAGGAAATGATCAGATTATCCGTATTGTTGACNGCAACATTGCCCAACTTATGCATCAGCATCGCACGGATGTTGCGGTAGATGTCTTTTTTCTCCTCCTCCGGAAGTTTGCTTTGTTCCTTGTCCCTCAGATAGGGATACATCCGGTCCGCTTTCCATGAAATAAAGATGTTGGAAAGCACGGTGCAAATGATATAAATTATCAGGAATGCAATAAAATTTCCTGTTGTGACTAAAATCACGATCTGGCAAATGTCCTGCAGCAACAGAAACACCATCTGATACAGCAGCACAATATAATTCATCTGATGTACTTCGATCAGCGTNCGCTTATATACCAGCAGATAAGAGATCACTGAATTGGCAAGGTACAAAAGATAGATCAGCATCAGATGATCTACCTGAGGNCGGTTCTTCATCAGCACNTCCATAAACGGAATCAGGGCAAGTCCAAGCACTCCCACACAGACCGCCGTGATCCGGTAAAACCATCGGAACATTTTCATCAGAGCTTTCTGTCTTGGAATGTCGCCTTCCGCAATCGGCCGNTACAGCGCAAAGCTGATCGCAGTCTCCACGCCGAGCTCCGACAGCGCAAGCACATTTAAAATATCGGTAAAAAGTCCGTGAACTCCGACATAGCTTTCGCTNAAAGTGTGCGTAAATACCACTCTNGTGATAAANCCCATCAGAATCGCCACAATTTTGGAAGTGAGTGCAACCGCCGTATTTACGGCAGAATATTCTGTTCTGCTTTTCTCCTGCAAAGCCGCCACTCCTTTCCACTGCTCATGTATATTCAGCNCGGTGCATCCACCGGTAGATCCTGCCAAACAGTCTGACATGAATACAAATTGCGCAGGCGCTGCCTTTTAGGTAAAACGGTACCGATGCATCCGAGACATATGTCCATATATGTTTTCTGATCTCACTCTGAAATCTCTTGCAGTCGGGATTGACATACTCCCCGCTCCTGCTCATGGCAGCTATCATTCCCATCATATCAAATATGTAATAATTTTCATAGCGTTTCCTGTATTCCGGATCTTCGAGGACATATCTGTCTTTGTATGCGGCAAACATCCGGTCCGCACGCCGATAATTCTCATCATANCCGTGATTGCAGGCGCCGGATTTTCTCTGGATATANTGATATTTCCGCNGNGGACTGCAGACNANCTGNNNACAGTTCTCCATCGTCCGGCAGATCATATCGTAATCCTCTCCGAAGGAAAGNTCTTCGGAAAAGCGTATGTCAGAAAGNACTCCCCGTCGGAACAGTTTGTTCCANACATATGCNCGCAGATAATGTCTGCGGTGCAGCTCCCGGATCGCNTCACGGGAAGAAAGACACACCTCCGATTCCGGTTCCTCAAAAGTTTTACGTNTATGTTCTCCGTACTCATACCAGCCGGAGCAGACNGCCATATCCGCGTCGCCGTTTTGATGCAGCAATTCTGCCAGATGCTCATACATATCCGGTTCCANATAATCGTCCGCATCGCAAAACGCGATCAGTTCCCCTCTNGCGGCATCCAGTCCTGCATTCCTCGCCGCCGACACGCCCGCATTTTTCTGATGGATCACGCGGATACGTGAATCCANCGCTGCAAGTTNGTCGCATCTTATTCCCGAACCGTCTGTCGATCCGTCATCCACCAGNAGAATCTCCAGCCTGGCATATGTCTGATTCCTGATGCTCTCCACGCACCGTTCCAGATATGATTCCACTTGATATACGGGTACAATGACACTCACCAGTTCCCCTGTCTTTTTCATGATCTCCCCATTCCAGAGCGTAACAAACGCTCCTTCTTTTCACCCAGCATGCCCAGATACAACCGGTCTTTGGCTCCCTCATTCGCAAAGCGGACCGGCCTTTTTCCTGTTTCCTCAAGTGCCAGAAAGACATTTCCTGANCCGCCATCCNGCAGNTCGGCCAAAATCCATGCCTGTTCTCCTCCCTTAATTGTACGGATATCGTATTCAANCGGAAGANTTCTTTCGTTTCCNTCTTTNTCCTGTATCACAAGAGACAGCCTTGCCTTTCNGCAGAAATTAGAAAATCCTGTGTTCTCCACCAGAATTTTTAAGCGTCCTGTTTTGCGCTCCATNACCGTCTGACGTATCACCATGCGATATCCGAGATGTTCTCCTATNAACTGATACAGGCTTTTTTCTGCTGTCCCCTCTCCCGGATAAGGCAAGTTTCTCCACTGGTCTANGATCCGTCCGTCATAGATACAGTTCAGGTAGCTGATGCGCATATNNNGNAGCANCGCAAGCACGGTTTTTATNTCCGCCTCCTGNTCCGGNGCCACCGCNTCTCCGCCNCAGGGAACAAAAGGTGCTGTGCGTTCTAAATACGCCAGTTCATCTTCCATGCGCCATTCTTCTTCCCATCCGGCATCTGCCGCCGCCTTTTCGGAGAAGGTTCCGAGATGGTCCGCCGAGGCGAACAGCGCATCATCATATATCCCGATCCCTCCCTGCCCCTCTTTTAATACCATGCGGCAGAATGACGGTTTTCGAAATNCCATGGGGATCGCCCCTCCTGTCGCCTCCCTCCACGTCTGCGCAAGCTTTCGTACCTGCTCCGGAGACAGAAATTTTGAACCGTGCATCTCTCCCCAGTTTCCCACAAANAGTCCCTGNGTGACCAGAATATCATCTGCATGCCGGGCCGCGATCGCTCCGAGCTGGCGCATATGCGAAAGCACAGTCGTAAGGCTTGAAGGCTCATGCTCCATCCCTTTCCCTACCGTGTCGTACACAACTCTCAAGATCATCTCTTTTCCGGCTAGGCGAAACCGGTCCAGAATTTCTTCCACAAATACGAGTGTCTGCTCATCAATCTCGCTCTGGCGAAATGCTCCGATGTCCAGCCGGACCAGTGCGACCGTCTCCGAATCTTCCATCGGAAGCCAGTCCAGTTCATCCCTATTCTTCTGTTCGGGACGAAAGGTATAGATCCGGTACCAGCCGCGTCCAGGGTTCGGGCAGTCCCCCTCCAATTCTCTCAGTTTCGCAGCTTCCCACCTGGGGTCATGCGCCTTTCTCTGCAAAATCATCGCGTTCCCCCACTCCTGCGTCATATTTTAAGACTTTGATCCGAAAAACCACTGCCATCACGGAAAACACCATCCGGATCGTATAAAAGATCGGTTTTAATCCCGAATGCATACTGATCCCCGCTGTACGGTGATGCATCACAGCCGGAATCTCCGNAATCCGAAATTTCAGCAACAGCATCTGAATGATCATATTTGCATCCGGATATCTGTCATCAAAATGTTTATATTTAGAATAGTAGAGCACAGCTTTCCGGTTCAACCCCTGCAGCCCTGTCGTGGGGTCCGCAAACCTTTGTCCGGCAGTTATCCGTATGAGCCACCGGAAAAATGCATACGCCACTCTTCGCATCCACGAAGTCGGGTAATCGGAACTTCCCTCCATAAACCGGGAACACAGCACGATATCCGGACACCTTCCATCGGCGTCCGCCTTTCTCAACCNTTCATATATCTTCGGAATATTGCAGACATCATGNTGTCCGTCCGCATCCATCTGAATGACATACTGATAGTTTCTTCGGATTGCATACTTATAGCCCAACTGCAGCGCACTNCCGTATCCGAGGTTGAACACATGCGTTACAAGTGTATGTCCGTGCNCCTTNACAACCCAGTTTGTAGAATCCGAAGAAGCGTCATTCATGACCAGAACNTCCGCGATCCCTGCGATCTCAGGANGCTCCAGCTGTTCTAAAACCACCCCTATATTTTCCTCTTCATTATATGCAGGTATGATAATCAGTAACTCTTTCTGCTTTTCTTCTCCCATGTCACACCCTCATCCTTCCTCCGCCATCAGTTTTTCTAACAGTGAAAGATCGTTTNCGTATTCTTTCATCTTTTCTTCTGCCGCCTGCCCCAGCCGCTTTCGTTTTTCCTCATCTCCNATCAGGGTAAGCACCGCATCCNTTACNNCAGCCGCGTCCAGCCTGCACAGTATTCCGTCCACATCCGGCACGATCTGCTCCCGGTTTCCGCTGCTGTCTGAGGCAATGNTCGCGCAGCCGAGAATCTGAGCCTCCTGAATGGCAATGCTCTTTCCCTCAAAACGCGTCGCATGGACATAAATGTCTGTCTTAGCGTAGTAGGGATACGGATTGTCCACCGCACCGACCAGAATAAAATCCTCCTGCAGTCCTGCCTCCTCAATCCTGTGCTCCAGATCCCGCCGTTCGGGTCCGTCACCCAGCACGTACCAGCGTGCCCTGACATTCTCTTGTTTGAGAAGGCGCATCGCCTCAATCGCTGTCGGATAAGACTTCTGCCATGTCAGCCGCCCCACCGTGANAATCCGAATTCCGTCATATGTATCCGAAAAACCGCCCGGTTCTTTTGCCATGCTGCATATCTGTTCCCTGTCGATGATATTGTGAAACACTGCCGTCCTGTCCGCGCATTCCGGATATACCTGCAAAAAGCTCTGTTTCACCTCACCCGATATCGGAAATACCGCATCATACTTCAGATAGCAGTCATGATCCAGCCTTCTTGTATATCCCGCCATAGCGTAGTCAATATGGATAAATGCCGCTTTTTTCTTTGCCCTGACATGATCTGCCACATAGTAGGCGGACCCGCCTTCCAAAAAAGCGACTGCAAGATCAAATTCCTCTTCAAATCGGTCACCCCCGTCGGAGATCACTCGCCAAAGCAGTTTATCCGGCCATATCCTGCGTTTTTTTATCATGCCGATAAGCGCGGCAAGGATGCCCGGCAGACAGAAGAAAACGGTACCTCTGCGAAGCATTGCCTTTATGATCGTGCGGTACATATCCCGTTTCCCGCTTTTCTCCAGCACGGAAGTATCTTTGTAATCCCGATTCAGCAGGTACACGTGGGGAGGCAGCCTGTCGATCAGCTCTCCCTGTCCCATCAGCACATAACAATACAGCTCATAGTTCTCGCCGCAAGACGCCTCCCGCTCCCGTGAGAGTTCACGAAGCAGTGCGATCAGTGCCATCTCCGCACCCGCTCTTCCCATGGTATTAATCACGAATAATATCTTTTTTTTCGTCGGTAAGTATTCCAAGCTCATGCAGTATCCTTTCGTTTTCCTGATTCAGCAGCGATACCTGCATTGCCAGCTCCTGATTTTTGAGAATCAGTCCCGAGACCGCCATGCTGATTCGGAACAGCAGACATATCAGTATAAAAGCTATCAGGAAAATCCACAAAAAAATATGACTGTCCGACACGCTCAGTGCGCCGGAGGACACTCCCAAAACGATCAGAATGACAGAAAACAGCATCCATACAAGCCCGATGCTTTCCGTGAGTTTCTGTCTCACATAGGCTCTGAAATCCAGAATCAAAAACAAAATTCCTGTCGCAATACAGAGTATTCGGAAGATGTCTATCGCTTCCATGCTTTCGTTTTCCTCCCCTCATTTTTTTCGTAGCGGCTGTAAACCTTCGATGGCGGACGCGTACCGCTTTTGACCGGAAAAAGTACTCCTTTGCAGAAAATATGCCGATCCATATTGCGTTCCACCCAGCGTAATCTTAAATATGCAATTGTAAAGCCAAGAAAGCTTCCCGCCACGACTCCTATGCCATACCAGATATTCGACATCCGGGTCGCAAAGATGCTCACCACCCAGGTTGCAACACAAAAGCCGAAGGATGTCAAAAGCGCTCCTGTCATATCATTGAAATAATACAGGAAAATAATTTCCGCATACTGCAAAAACAGGATGAAATATCCCGCCGCAAGGCAGGGGTAAATCTGCATCACGTTGCCGGAGAATCCGTAGCGCGGCAGAAAAATCTCGCAGACCAGAAACAACACAACGGAGATGATGAACTGGATGCGCACCAGATTCAGCAGCTCGATCGAGAGCTGGCGGAACATCCTGTCCTTCGCATTCTTGATATCTGCCCACCTTCCGCCGATGACAGACTCGGAATAAGCCTTGTACCGTTCATGAAAATGCATCTCTACACGCGAAATAAAGATGATCGTGGAGGAAAGGTTGGTAAACATCGCGATACAGGTCGCCAGATCGTATGTAGGTGCGTAGATGAAAGAATTCACCACTGTCATCTTAAGATCTGTCGTCCAAAACACAAAATTGTGAATATAAAGTCCCAATGTATACAGAAAATTGATCAGCACAAGCTGCCAGTATTTTTTGAAATAGCCAAGTATCCTCCGGTANGTATTGCTGTTTTTCTTGAAATATCTCTTGATCGTCGCGATTTCAAGGCTTGCCGTCANAAAGAAACCGCAGGNAAGCGACAAAAGCATGCTGTAGGCGACATCCCGATGGAACACCTTCACAAGCAGNCAGGAAAGTCCGAAGGCAGCCACCATTCCGGTCAGGAAAAACACCGATATCTTCTGATAATCTTTACAGATCGACAGATAAAGCATCGAATAGAACACCAGAACAAGCGATATGTAGCCGCAAAATCCGGTAAAGACAAAAAGCAGNTTGACTCCTCCTGCTATATATTCACGGATGCAGAACGGAATTCCTGGAATACAGCTGAAAATGACATTTAAAAACAGTCCAAGATAATAGCACGGCAGAATGTCCTCGTATTTCTCCTCATAGATAACATCCGACATATATCGGGAAAGGACTGCGTTAAAAGGCGATGCCGTCAGAAGGGAAAAAATGAATATGTATAATATCGTGCCCGAAAAAAGTCCACGTCTGGCATATCCCACTGTCTCATAGCCTAACACATTNCTCATCAGCATCACATTACCGATGACCACAAACATAGGTGCGACGGTAACCATCGTNCTATAGCCGAAGCCCGCTAAATTGGATAATATCGTCTGTTTTCCGTATATTTTCTGNAGNTTGACTCCAATTCCGGCCATGCCCTGTTCCCCTTTCTACCAGTTTATATCTTCAAGATCCCAATAAATCTTTCCGTACGTCCTTTTCATATCCTCAATCCTGTACTTGGATATCACGCGCTTGTAACCGTTTTCTCCCATCTGCTTTCGCTTCTTTGTGTGAACTGCAAGATCAACCATGGCATCAGCGATCTCCTCCACATTCATGATATGCGTCAGAATTCCGGCTTCACCGAAATCGTCGCCCTCCCCGTAGATCAGACCGCGGCAGTTCCCCACATCCGTTGCAATGACCGGTTTCCCCGCCGCATAGCTTTCGAGGATCGTGAGCGGCTGCCCCTCACTGATGCTGGTCAGTATGGTCATATCCATCTCTCCCAGATATTCGGTCACGTTGACCCTTCCTGTAAATACCACGTCAGAGACACCTAAGAGTTCCACCAGCTCAAAGCACTCCNTGGCATACTCTTCGTCCTCATCGGTGGGTCCCATGATCCACAGCTTTAAATTCGGCTTCTTTTCCTTTGCATAGGAAAATGCCCTTATCATTGTCTTGACATCTTTGATCGGTGTCACTCGCAGTACAGCACCGATATGAACCATATCCGGCTCCTTTTTCTCGTGCTGTGCNATATTCTCAAAACGTTTCATGTCGATGCCGTTCGGAGTTACGAGGAGTTTCTCCTCGGGACAGCCCANCTCGATCTGAAGCTCTCTCGCGTGCTCATACAAGCTTGTCACAAGATTGGCATCCTGATAGGCAAGCAGCGACATTTTGCGGAACTGCTCGATCCAGATATTCTTGTAGACACCGTCCACCCACTTTGCCCGGATGAGNTCTTCCTCCCNCTCCCTCGTATATATTCCGTGCTCCGATATCAAAAGTCTGCACCCATAGCGCCGTTTCGCCATGCTCCCCAGCACTCCGGCATATCCCGTCGCAACACAGTGNTACACATCTGCCTCCGGCAGATCCATCTTAAGCGTTAAAAANANTGGNAGNTAAATGGAACGCATCGTCCACAGGAAATCGGAAAACACAAGNTCCGGATATCGNAGCCGGTANCATTCGCTGACCGCATTCAAAAAATCCTCTCCCATCAANAGNTCATTCANCGANAANTNTTTTTCTGAAAACAATCGGAACAATGTCTCCCACTGNACATTATGATTTACGAGCAGNCTTCTGAGCGCGTCATATTCCTGCGNNTTCAATTTTAAGGATCTCCCTTTTCTAAAAAANTTTTTGGGNCGCCAGTCNTAATCCTCGAGNTANAGTTCATGCACCTCCAGCACATTNTCCGGCAGNTCATACACAAATTTNCCNCGCATAGAGCGATTTGCCACAATGGCAAGAACNATAAANTTATAATCGGAAAAGGTTCCTATCATACTGTGAATCCAGCTTGACACNCCTCCCACCACATAGGGATAGCACCCCTCTGCCACAATACAGATTTTCATCGCTGTCCTCCCTGGTAATAGCGTCCGTCTCTCGTTTTTAGCGTAATCTCTATCTGTTCCCGCTTTGCACCGATCAGATAAGCTCCCTCCTCGATCTCCACGAAGCTTGCTCCCTTTGTCGATTCGATCTNCTCGCCNTTTGTCCGCAGCAAAAACCACGCTTCCACTTCNAAATTGTCAATGTCTAATGTGATGACATCTCCTTCTCTCTGATCGTGATAGTCAAGNGCAAGGAATCTGCGGATCCTCTGATCACTTTCCGCAATCGTTGTCGCNTCAAAATCCNGAAAATTTTTCCAGTAGGTGGAAATGTTCGGCGCGATCTTTTTGACCATCTGCTCCCACGAGTCCTCTTCTCCCTGCGGAAATGCAATACATTTCANGTCAATCACGATATTCGAATANCCCAGCGCCGTCTCAATACATTTGAGACGGAAATCTTCCATGTANGTATGCTCTGTACCGCCGCTGATGGAACGCTGCATCGTCACATTCTCCGACGCATAAGAAATCACCGGCTCGGCGCTNTTCTTCTCCTGTCCCGTCACTACGGAACGNANCTGCGGCACGACNCCTGAATCCTCTAACGCCTGCATCTGGGCAGCCGTCTTAAGGTAAACCGATANGAATGTATAATCCGGNGCATATTCCTGCCAGAACAGTGNATCTTCGGAAAACTTTTCNGCAACCGGCGTATCCGACACGGAATCTCCGTACAGTCCCGCCTCCCCATGTTCTTCCTTTAGCAGCCGCAGATAATACGGCACATCGTCGCCCTGCAGCGGGCTGCTGTCCTCATAATCATACCGCGGAGTCATCATACAGGTGAGTTTCGCTCCGGTCTGGATCGTCAGAGAGCTAAAGGACGGCCACACGATCTCGCGGTAGACATCCGGTGCAGACTGGCTGTATTTTTGCATCATCTCGGATTCATTTTCTGCCGCAAAAGTCGGATATCCCGCAACCACAAAGTTCTGTGCATTGACAACAGGATAGATCTCATAGAGATCGATCTCCGCCATCATCGCATCCAGAATGCCGATGCCGGCGATATCGGAGAGATAACTCCCGCTCACACAGAAAACTTTCGCCTTCGAGACGCTGTTGCGCCAGATGACGGCAGGGAGCACAGCGTTGTATTTTGCTGTCTCACTCATATTCCCGTACTGCCATGCAATATACTCCGGAAGCTCTGATTCAATGAATTCTTCCGGAAGCAGTCCCACCATATAAGTCTTCGTGCCTGTCCCGAGTATATACCACGGCATCTCAAGTTCCAGATCCTGACGCTTCTGATCCTCCTCCTCCTTTGCCTCGTAAATTGCTTCACCGCCCAGAAGAAAACCGGAAAACAGATGCATTCCCGTCAGACTGACGCTCTCCTGTATCATATACTGAATGCCCAGCAGGCTGCACAGCTTCTGACTGTCTTTGAGGACGGAATAATCCGGCATATTCATAAACACAATATTGACGCCCTGACCGGCCAGATCGGTCAAAATATCCGCCTGAGCATCTGTTTTAATATCGGAGCCGTCCAGCAGTAAAAGTTCCGGCTGCTTTGCGCTGTCTCCGGCGCAATCTTCTAAAGAATCATAGCAGACAAGCTCACGCTTACTGTATGCACACCACCATTCTGCCACCTTTGCCGTCTCATCCGCGGCATCTCCCACATAGACCGCGTAGGAGTCCGTTGCGGATTCCGATGCTGCTTTTGCCACTTCAAACGCACTGTCATTCTGCAGCTTCGTATAAGCCTCCAAAGTGTATTCATTTTTTCCGTATTCATTTAGTCTTTCCCGCATCACCCCTGTAAACTGAAACATGAAAAACAGAATCAGAAACATCATGGTGATGGTGATATAATTTCGACGTGATACCACGCTATTTCCCTCTCTTGCCCAATGTTTGGGTTACCCGAATGTCCGTATCATCTCTAATGTCTCTTTATCAATGATCACATCCGACTGTTTCAGCCGGTTTAACGTATCAAAAAATCCTTTTTTGTCACCGATGGTGAAATAAAGCTTCAGATAGCAGGTATAGGAGGAAAGCTCGTCGGGATACAGATCGCGGCTGCGAAAACACCACCGTCTGAGCCGTTCATATTCTCCAATACGCAGCAACAGACCACAGAGCCATTCTATATATACTGCCTTGAGCTGTCGGTAATCCTTTTCGTACAGGTAATCGCAGGCTTCCTCCATCATCGTGACGTATGTGATCTGCTCCATATCGTGAAATACCTCCTGCACCAATACGGCATTCATATATTCGATCAGTGCACAGGCATATTCCGGACCTTCTTTTCCTCCTTCGTTCATGGCAAGATAAAGCTCCTGCGCTTTCTGTCTGAAATCATTCAGCACATCCCTCAATACCGTTGCAGCGTAGTGCGAAGTCTCCGTATCTTCACTGTTTAGTGCAAGTGCAAGCGACGCGAGGGAATGCTGCACATTCCCACGCACGACATTCATCACCAGAGTTCTCAGGCTCTCTCTGTCACTGACTGCCATTGCCTCTTCGATCGGAACAACATTTCTCTCCTGCTCAGTATTGGCCCTCAAGTATGTCTTAACACGGTCTTTGCTGAAAATGACGTCCTCAAGATCTACGTCCTGCCGGAAAAATAACGCGTAGATCATGTGCCCTGCCAGAAAGAAAGCCGGTCCCACGACCGGACAGAGCAGCATGACAATGGTTCTCATCAGATAAGCGACAACATGTCTCTCCTCTTTCCTATGATACCACTGATTATACAAAAAATAAACAATGGCAACAACCGTATTGATCATTAAAATCAAAAGAAATACTCTTTCCGTTTCGGTCATACCATGATATCCTCCTGAATCTGACAGGCAAAACCCGCTTCCCGGAACCTCATGCAGACCATTTCCGCAGCCTTCGAGTTCGTATTGGCGAGCAATGCATAAATTCCTTCGTCTTCCATCCTGCCGAGGTAATCACTTTGACGCATCATACCGCTGAGCTGGTCACTGATCTCTTTTTGCGACAACTCTCCCTGTTCTACCAAAATCAGCGCACACTCAGTCAGCTCCTTTTGACGCGCATTCATATATGCACGCACAAGGGAACGGAATGCTTCCTCCTCCAGGATGCGCGTATTTTCTATGTAACGCTCTCTCTCGAGCGCAAGCATATAACGGTTTGCACGCAGAACGGCATTCTGGATGAGGTATCCGATGACCGTGAGCATATTTGCCTGTCCAAGCGTCATTCGTTCCCACGGGATTCCCCATACCATGAGGATCAGCTGCATCTCATCCTCGGAATAAATGGCATTTGCCATCAGAGGATATCTCTCATCCATATTTTTATTGATATAAACCTTTTTCTCCTTCAGCCGGTCATAAATGTCTGTCATCTCCACGTAATTGATGGAATTTCCCAAACAGTGGGCCTTTTGCGAGGTAAAGGAAAACAGTCTCGCAAAAGAGCGGTTCGCCACAGTATAAATGGCGACATCCTTACTTCCCATCAGCCGGGACAGCACTTCTGCCGCATAGAACAGCACTTCCTCCGGCTCATACTGGTCCAGACTGGAGGTGATCTCATACAACTTTCCAAAGCTGTCATTCTGATTGATGATCTGATCCGAAAGGATCTCCTTGACTTTGACGTTGCTGACATTGATCTCCGCTATATCGTCAATCTGTTTGGTCAGATAATCGACCTCGTGGAGCTGCTCCTCCTTGTTGGCGCGCAGCTGATCACGCATATATCCTATCACAAGTCCTAAGATCAAAAGCTGTGCGATCCAGACATAGGTATTATAGTCGAGCATGACATCAAAGCCGCTTCTCTGATACATCTGACGGAAGCTGTAACCCGCAACTGCCAGCAGGCAGGAAAACGTTGCCTGCTGCTGTCCGTGGACAATGGCAAACAGCAGCACATATAGCAGATAAAAATCAAGATTCTGAAAATATTCACTTCCCACGGCACGGTTATTCAGCATGAAAAACGGAATAAAACAGATCAGATTCTCCAAAAAAGGAAGCAAGATTGGAAGAAGTCCCTTCGACATCCTCCTCCACCGCTCCAAAAGGCCTGTCTGCCTCCGCTCAACCCTGCAGAATACCGATGCATGGCGCTTGATATGCCTCGCCAGCTGCGGAAGGACTGTCTCCGGCCTGTGAATGATCCGTATCCCAAATTCCTCATCGTAGGATCGGTCGGAAAGCGTATTTCCTATGATCTGCTTCTCCGGGTCCTCCACAATGTTTATGTCTTTTCCGAGCTCTTTCCTGATCAACTTCGCAATGACAGGCTGCGACAGACAGTCTCTGGCAGAAACCTGATAAAGCTTTTTCTGATGCTCTTTCGCCACCATGATACGGTACACAAATTCCACCGCATCCGAGACATAAAGCAGAGCGACCTGGAGTTCGGGCTGTACCACGATCTCCCCTGTCTCCAGTGCCTCAATACACATTCTTGCGCAGAGACTCTCCGCCTCCCTTGTATTCTCCGGTATCTCATACATATGATCCAGACGCAGAACTACGGTATCCGCATTTGATATTTCCGCATAGTCCAGACACAGCCGCTCACCCATCGCAACCGCCTCGGCACGCCGCGTATAGGCTGCATACGGCTCTCCTTCCTCAATCTCCTGCGGATACTGCCTTTGAAAAACGATCTCAGAGGAGAGATATACAAATCTTCCTCTTTCAAGCGCTCCAAACGCCATCAGCAGATTCGTCAAACCCGAAGTATAGGAAACTGCCGTCTCCTCTTCTTCCTTCCACAAAAAGCCTCTGTCGTATGCTCCCATGAAAAGAACCACATCCGGTCTGATGCTTTTCATCACATCCTTGATGCATACGTTGTCATAGGCAAAATAATATGTCTCAAATACTTTTCTGTATTTATGCTCGCCCTTTGGGTCTCCTGTCAGTACAAATATTCTATGTCCTTCTTTGTCCAATCTGTCAATAAGATGCCTGGTAAAAGTACCGGCTCCGCCGATTATCAAGATATTCATACTTATTTATTGCCTCATTCCGTCAAAAATCCGTGTTTTTTTAACTGCTCCATAAAGCGGCTTACGTCATCTCTGGCCTGTTCCTGTGATATCCCATACTCATTTTTTATCCATTCGGCAATCTCTGGCTCCGTATCGCCCGCATTATAACGCTTCCAAATACAGGCGCCGCATTCGTTGAGCATCACCGGTCTGTGATAGTCCAATCCCTTTTGTTCCATGTCCAAAAGCCAGTATGCACCGGCCGCATAGCGCAGCACAGTTTGTTTCTCAGCTCCCATTTTTCTTCTCCTACTGTCCTCCGACATCAACATATGGTATATTATAACATTCTTCTACACAAAACAAAAGGAGTATTTGCAATAAAATCACGAAAGTGTTATGATAACGCTATCATTTACATGCAGGGGGACATATGGATGGATCAGCAGCTTCGAAAACTTATCGATGACATGCCGGGCGGTTTCTTTCTCTACCACGCAGACGATAAAGAAGATATCATCTATGCCAATAAAGCGCTGCTACGCATTTTCAACTGTGATACCATGGAGGAATTTACAGAATTGACCGGAAATTCATTTCGTGGAATGGTGCATCCTGACGATCTGGAAGCCGTAGAACAAAGTATTGCAGAGCAGATCAGAGAAAGCCGCTATGATTTGGATTATGTGGAATACCGCATCATTCCAAAGGGCGGCGGTATACGCTGGGTCGAAGACTACGGTCATTTTATGCATGATGAATTATACGGAGATATCTTCTACGTATTCGTGGGGGATGCGACTGAAAAAAGAAAGCGGCAGTTTGAGGAACAGAGCAGACGTCTTGAGGTGATCGAAGGCTTAAGCATCGATTATGAATCTATTTTTTATGCCAATCTGGACACTGACCGGATCAAAGCGTACCGGGTCAGCAACCGCTTTCAAAAGCAATTTCCGCCGAATAGGCAGACATGCCGTTTTACCGGGTTTGATTCCGATTATATCGAGGAATGGGTCTATCCGGACGACCGCGAGTTTTTAAGAGGCGTCACCGATCCGGAGTATATCCGTCAAAAACTGTCTGAAGACAAGTCATTTCACGTAAACTACCGAATCTACCGGAACGGAAAGCCTACATACATACAGCTCCGCATTGTAAATACCGGCAGTGAAGATCATATCTCTCAGATTGTTCTGGGCTACCGCAATATTGACGCAGAGATCATGCAGGAGCTGACGCAGAAGCAGATCCTTGCGGATGCTCTCGCGGAGGCAAAGCTCGCAAACAATGCCAAAAATACGTTTCTCTCCAACATGTCCCATGACATACTCACACCGATGAATGCGATCGTCGGTTTTACTTCCCTTGCGCAAAAATATATCCATGATACGGACAAGGTCCTGGGCTATCTGGATATGATCACCGCCTCCAGCAGTCAGCTGCTCACACTGCTCAATGACACACTGGAGATCTCAAGAATAGAATCCGGGAAAATATATCTGGAAGAAAGCGAATGCGATCTTTTAAACATCCTGCATCAGGTACAGGCAGAGATTCTTCCGAGGGCGGCAGAAAAAAACATCACGCTCTCTTTGGATATTATCAATCTGCAGCACGAAAAGGTTTTTACCGACCAGTCAAAACTCTGCCGGATTTTCCGATATCTGGTAGATAACGCTGTAAAATACACAAAAGAAGGCGGCAGGATCTCGGTATGTGTCACAGAACAGGAAAAAACAGACAGCAGCCATATCATCTACCGTTTTATCGTGGAAGACAGCGGCATCGGCATGAACGAAGAGTTTCTCCCACATATCTTTGAGCCGTTTGAGCGGGAGAAAAACACTACCCTGAGCGGCATTCCGGGAACAGGACTTGGACTTACCATCACCAGAGCGCTTGTCAAAATACTCGGCGGAACAATCGAAGTGTCGAGCATTGTGGGCACCGGCAGCAAATTTACTGTTGAACTCCCTCTCCGCACGTCAGAACTGACGTCCGAGGAGTCAAAACCTGAAACCGCAGATTCCCTGTATTTTAAAAAACCCGTCCGTGTTCTGGTTGTCGATGACAACGAACTGAATCTGGAAATTGAGCTTGAAGTGTTAAAAGATGCCGGATTTCTTGTGGAGTCGGCAAACGATGGCAGCATCGCCCTTGAGATGGTAGCGCAGTCTGCACCGGGTTACTATGACCTGATCCTCATGGATATCCAGATGCCCATTATGAACGGCTACCGTGCCACCGAAGCCATCCGCAGGCTTAAAAATCCCATATTGGCAAATATCCCGATCATTGCCGTGTCTGCCAATACCTTTGAGGAGGACAAAAAATTATCCCTAAAAAGCGGGATGAATGCCCATTTAGGGAAACCGCTCGACACTCCCCGCCTCTATCAGTTGATCCGGCATATTTTATCAAATCTGCCTCACCTATAATACGAACCGTGCCTGCCGGTAAATCCGTCGGTCACGGTTCGTTCCAGTTTTGATATCGCTCTACGGTATCCTCGAACATATCTTCTATTCTCTGTAACTCTTCCTCAGAAGGCGAATACGGAGCGTTCCCTGTCTTTTCGTCCTGCATATTGTCCGTAGACAGCATGCGGTCTGTAGACAGCGTGCGGTCCGTGGACAGCGTGCGGTCTGTAGACAGCAGAACGGTTCCTGCCAGAAGAAGCGCCAGCATTCCCACCGTCTCCGCTGCCCGCACTGCCGTGCGGAATCTACGGTTTTTTCTGCGGTTTTCTTCGAGCTCAGACTCATGTCCGGCCGCATAAGAAAAGTAAAACTGCAGATAGCGTTCCACAGCGTCTGCATTCTGCGGACTGTCACTGATCCACATACCGCTGTTCCTCACCTGCTCTAATATCATGCCATGCATTTTGACCGCTTTCATTTCCACCATTGTCTCGTTCTTTCCCGCCAACAGAAGTCTGTCAAAAAGAAGCTTGATCCGTACTCTGCTTAAAACCGATTTTTGTCCGTTGTCACGGTCTTTTACGCATCGCAGCCGTTTGTCGAAATACAAGATCGTCTCCCGGTCCCATTTGGCGAAACGTCTGACCGCATCAGCCAGCTTTCGGAGAAAATCTTTTTCCTCAAGCAGCGGCTGATAGTCGGGAATGTTCAGAAAGAACCTCCAGCACGCGATCTGATTGATCAGATACGGATTTTGGGCGATATAGCTAAATTCCCGAAAGAAACGGTCACTGACTTCTTCACGGACAACTGTATCGACCTTTGTAAAGTCCAAATCCGGCATATCTGTTTGTTCCGTCCGATGCGCCGCATCTTCTCCCGTCGCCTGCTCTCTTTCTGCTTGGGCATGCCATTCTTCGGCGTGATTTCCTTTGGCGTGCCATTCTTTGGCGTGCTGTACTGCGCTCTTATATGCCTGCTGCAGCATCCGGTATTCCTCCGGATGCTCCTCAGGATGACACTCTTTTGCCTTTGCGGCATACGCTGATTTGATCTGACTGATATCCTCAGTCTCGTCGATCCCTAACAGTTCCCATATATCCATTGCGTATCAATCTTCCTTTTCTTCTTCCTGTTCAGTCCAAAAGTTTTCGTCAAATGCCTTAAACTGCAGTTTATCTCTCTCAAGCGCTTCCAGATAAAGGGAAATGCGTACATATTCCTCCCTCANCTGCCGTCCCTTTCCGTATGCAAGCGTCTCCTTAAAATGGCGGATGAGTACCGTAAGCTGTTCTCTCGTCCTGAAATTTGACTCCGCATACAGCCGTTTCGCCCGCTCGATCAGCAGTCTGTCCCGCTCCTTTCCGAGAGGNTGNATTGTCATCTTCTGCAGTTTTTGCAGACGCTCCTCTAATTCTGCCTCAGACAGTCCCATATTCTTGTTCATGATCACTTTATGTACGGACTGATTTTCACTGTCAATCCTGATATCGAGAATTCCGTTGATATCATACAAAAAAGTGACTGCCGCACCGGTCTCTCCGGCACGCGCCGGCGGCAGATCTGTAATCTCAAGATTTCCCAGCAGAAGATTGTCTTTCGCCATCATGTTTTCCCCCTGATAGATCCGAAANTTCATCTTCTCCTGATCNTCATCCACTGTCACATAATAGCGCATCCTGCTGCAGGGGAGCGTGTCATTCCGCTCAATGATCGGCGAAAATGTTCCGTCGTACAGCTCTGTCCCGAGGGAAAACGGACAGATATCTGCCAGAATAATATCTTTTATCTCCTTTTGCCTCTCCTTGATCGCNGCTGCCATGCCAACCCCGATCGCAATGCTCTCATCCGGTCTGTCGTCCGCTGCAACTTCAATTTCCGTCAGGCTTTTCATATACTGCATGACAACAGGCATTTTTGAAGAACCGCCCACCAGAATGATCTTGTCGATATCCTCTAAATCTGTTCCGCTGTCATTTAGCACTTTTTTGACCGGTGCGGACATCCTCGAAAACAACTCGGCAGAACAGTGGATCAGCTTCTGATTTGTCATACGCATCGTATATTGCTTCTGGCGCAGCAGAAATGTGCGCTCCGCCTCATTCTTCNCCGTCAGATCACGTTTTAAAAGCTCCGCCTCCTTTTGCACGATTCCCTGTTCTTCTCCGGAAAACAGCGACTGTGCCAATCCGTGCTCCCGATAAAATTCAGCGGCAATGATCTCGTCAAAATCTTTTCCGCCCAGATAATTATCTCCTGCGACTGCACGGATCTCCACAATATTGTCAAATGCTTCNACGAAAGATACGTCAAGTGTCCCTCCTCCGAAATCAAAGATAATGAAGTTTTCCATCTCCCCTGCTTCGAGATGATGCTTTAATGCGACCGCAGAAGGCTCATTCACCAGACGCTCCACAACAAGTCCCGCCAGTTTCCCTGCATTTTTGGTGGCACAGCGCTTATCATCATTGAAATATGCCGGCACGCTGATGACTGCCTCCGTGACTTTCTCTCCCAGAAACTGCTCTGCATCCTCCCTTAGGCGGCGCAATACAAATGCGGACAGTTCCTCTGCCCGATAGCTTTTTTCCCCCACCCTGTAGCAATGATCCGTTCCCATATTCCGTTTAAACTCGGCAAAAGTACACGAAGGTCTCGTGATCAGCATTTCCTTTGCGATCTTCCCCACAAAAACCTCCCCGTCTTCCCCGATACTCACCACAGACGGTGTCAGATATTCCCCAAAAGAATTCGGGATCAGCTGTATCCTGCCATCCAGAAAAACACTGCACAGACTGTTCGTCGTCCCCAAATCAATTCCTATGACTGCCATGATATCCTGCTCCTTTCAGTCTTCCATTCCCGGAATATACAGTTCCATCCCCGGCGGAATAAAATTCATGTCCGGACCGACTGTCTCCCAGTTTTCCCGATAAAGATCGTAACAGCGCAACCCGTCTCCGTAATATGCCTCCGCAATCTTCCAGAGGCTGTCACCTTTTTGCACGACATACCAGACTCCGCCTTTTGATATTTCGTTCCCATCGTTCTCCGGCAGTTCTTCTGTCCAGAGCTGTCCCATCCCCGGTATATACTGTCCGATGATCTTTCCTTTTTCGTCAAAGAAAAACTGCTCCTCCACAGTACCGTCCGGTGCAGACTGTGTGATGCACGAAAGGTAAGCATTTTCATCAAATTCTATGCGCACCGCACCCCCGTCATCCCTCGGCTGTGTCAGATCATCTGTGATCCGATAGGTATATTTCGCTGCAAGCATTCCCTNATCGTCATATTCATATCGGTACAGCCTCGCAGAATGTGTGTTGTTGTCNGTATCGTATTCAAGCTCTTCGATGCAGTTTCCGTCCCCGTCATAGCGGCAGGCNCGATAGAAAGAAATCTCCTGATAGGCATATTTCATTTCATGCTGCATACAGCCGTCTTCATAATCTGCCCAGTACCCTTCTGTAAACTCAAGCTGCATATTCCACTCAGATTCCGTGTGACCGTGATANCCGCTGAAATAGCGTATGCCNGAAAGCTGCTTGCCATCTTCCGTATAGGTGTTGTACTGAACAGCATTTATATGTCCGATCGGTTCATAAAGNGTTTCCTTGCTGGTATGGGTTTCATCGTCCCANTCCGTGATCAGCTCCTTCATCGGAGAATCGTCTGTCTCTCCCTTTCCGTTGGTCTGATAGATATAGCGCCCGTCCTCGTCATATTTNGCATAGNTGTAGCTTCTGCGATTCCCGTCCCCGTCATAATTNTAGTCGGANAGNTTATTTCCGTTNTCATCGCGTATCTCGCNNTCNAANCTTNANGGNTCTCCCTCGCCGTCATAANATACCGTCACGCAGATACTNCCTGCATCCTCATAACGGTAATATGAGGAATAAGACGGTATGCCGCCATCCTTTGCNCCCNCCGTCTTTCTGATCACGTTGCCGTCGGCATCATACTCATACTGCCAGTAATTCTCCGTTTTCCCACTGATCAGACTGTATTCGTACGCCTCTTCGGTCCGGTTGCCCTGTCTGTCATAGCGNTGCTGCCTATAGTATTTTAANCCGCCTTCCTCATCGTACCGGTATTGAGCGGTCCGTTTCCCGTTTNCATCATACTCATATCTCTCATACTCATACAGCTGCAATTCTTCACGTCCGGCACATTCNCTCCGNTCTGTTACGTCAGCGGCAAGACAGTATGCGGGAATGTGGANATCGCTTTTCGGCTCCAAAGATCCCGCGCTCTTTACGTCCATATAAATAATTGACATACACATTCCGGCNGTGCATATGATGACCGCTATAATAAAAGCAATGATACGCTTCATAAAAACTCCNCTTTTCTCACCTTGTTTTTAGTTTATCACAAGGCTTTGGATAAGTCTATTTTGATTCACGGAAAGATATTGTGAAAGTATTTAAAAAAATGCTTGCATTTTTTTTTTGACATGATATAATAATTACTGTTCTGGTTCCTTGGTCAAGCGGTTAAGACGTCGCCCTCTCACGGCGAAAACAGGGGTTCGATTCCCCTAGGAACTGCTCGACAATGGATTTACTGTCGGTTTCAGGTTCATTGTCACATACAATTACATAGTTCTGGTTCCTTGGTCAAGCGGTTAAGACGTCGCCCTCTCACGGCGAAAACAGGGGTTCGATTCCCCTA
>JAAUZB010000058.1 GCA_014804775.1 Roseburia sp.
AACGATAATTTACAGCAGATGGCAAAGACCATCTATGACTATTGGTTCACGCAATTTGACTTTCCCGATGAAAACGGCAAACCTTATCGTTCCGCTGGCGGTCAAATGGTGTGGAATGAACAGTTGAAGCGTGAAATTCCCGCTAGGTGGACTGTTTCTTCAATAGTAAGCAACACTATTTCATCGGTCATAAAGCCCGGTGTCAAGCATTTTGCCTATAAAGAATACCTTGCTACTGCCGAAGTGAATGGAACATCCATCTCAAATGGTTTGATTATTGATTATAATAATCGAGAAAGCAGAGCTAATATGCAACCCACAATAAATAGCGTTTGGTTCGCTAAAATGAAAAATAGTGTCAAGCACCTTTTCCTGAATAAAGAAATGCAACCTTTAATTGAAGGAGTTATTCTGTCCACAGGCTTTTGCGGTATTCAATGTAATGACATAGCTTTTGAATATATTTCTTCTTTTATTTCGAGTGATTACTTCGAGACAATCAAGGATATACTGGCTCACGGAGCCACCCAAGAAGCGGTCAACAATGAGGATATGCTTTCCATAAGGTTGATTATTCCTGATGATATTATTCTCAGGAAGTATCACAAAGCTACTGAAGCAATTTTTTCGCAAGTGAGCAAAAATATCTGTGAAAACCGACAGCTAATTTCCCTCCGTGATTGGCTGCTGCCTATGCTGATGAGTGGACAAGCAACCGTTTCTGACTAAGCCGCTAAATTATCGTTTATCTTATTATTCAAGTATATTTTTTCATCCAATAAACTTAATATTCCGACTATTTCTCTTTGTTCATTAAGCAAAGGATAGCTTATAGGAATATTCGCTAATATATCGGTATTAAGATTTGGCATATTGCTTCCAACAGCATGTGTTACAATCCATCGTTTTGTTTCTTCTCCATTTAGGAAAAATGATAAAAACAGAGGTTCTATTTCTTCCGCAGTAACCCTTACACGTAAACAGCCCGTTCCACAATATACGCCACTCTCCTCCTCCGTAATAAATGCGTGTTTTTCCACATTACCTCTACGAGCATATAATATATCATTTTTTTGTGTCTTGTATCTTATTAACTTTTGCGCATCAGCTTCAGAAATAAAGTTAATTGAATCATAGTTTATTTTTCTATTATCGATATTTTGTGGCATTACAATAGCTATACCTTCAGGCACATAATCTGATTGATGTAATTGACTTCCAAATGGCCCAGTAATAATTGTCGCAACATCCCCAAGAACTGTTCTTTTCCACTTACTCATACTTCACCTTCTTTAACTGTTCCAAAATTTCAACCTGTAGCTTGTTGCTCTCGCTAAAATGCTCTTGTAGTTTTAATGTATATTCACTCATCTTAGTATTAAATTCTTCTTGAGTAAGCTCCACATATTCAATTTTAACATCAAAATACTGCCCTGCTGCAAGAGAATATTTCTTTGCTTTTATTTCATCATATGTAACTGCAACTGAGAAATCCTCTACCCCTTCCTTATTCAAAAATGTCTCCACAATTTTATCAATCTCAAAATCACGAAGTCTACGTTTCTGATTGTTTCCATCTTTGTATTCCTCACCCATTTTAGAAGCGTCTATCAACACCACTTTTTCTGTTCGTCTCGAATTATCAAAAAAAAGTACAGACACATTTGTTCCTGTATTTGCAAAAACATTTGATGGCATACTTACGCAACCATAAACAATCTTTTCATCTACAATATGCTTTAGGATTTTACTTTCAACGCCACTCTTCGCAGTAATAAAACCTGTAGGAATTACTATTGCACCTTTACCTTCTCCTTTAAGCGAATTTATTACATGCTGAATAAAACAAGTATATATCGCCATACTTTCTTTTTTCTTTGCTGGCACTTTAGGAACTCCAGCCCAAAATCTTGCTGGCATCGTAGCTATTTTTTCTCTCGTATCCGAGAAATCCATTTTAAATGGCGGATTTGATACAACATAATCAAACCGTCTTAATTCCTGTCCATCATCAGATTTATGATATGGTGCAACTAATGTATCTCCCTGAACGGCATGATCAAGCGATGATACTAACCCATTTAAGATGAGATTTAACTTGAGCATTTTATTACTTCTCTGCGAAATGTCCTGCGCAAAAATAGTGCATCTATCTTCCCCTATTTGGTGTCCCAATGCCATTAAAAGTGTCCCAGTTCCCGCAGAAGGGTCGTAACATTCAATATTATGTAAATCCGCATTATCTCCCACCAACAGTCTTGCCATTATTGTCGCAATCGCGTGTGGTGTGTAGTATTCTGCATATTTTCCACCACCGGCCGTATTATAATCTTTTATCAAGTATTCAAATATTGCCGCAAAAAAATCGTAATGTCGACCAAAAACCTCTTCAAAAGAAAAGTTTGCTAATTTATCCACCAACGCTCGAGCAAATGGGGCTCTTTGTGCCTCATCAGTAACATAATGCGTTAATGGCTCAAACAAAGGAATCTTTGTATTCTGTGTTGTTTGTGTTGAAAAAATCGCAATATTTTTATCTGCAATATCCGTCATTGTACTATCGAATATCAGGTCGAAATCTCCTTTCGCCTGTTGATTCCATAGATTCGCAATCAAATGTTCCGGGTTTAAGCGTGGAATATCTGGTGATAATTCGTCAAACAAATCAAGCCGTTCATCTTCTGTCATCTGTTCATATGCCTGCTCCCAAGTTTCTGCTTCTGCTAACTTTTTACTCAATTTCTTTACTGCATATCCAAACTTGTCATTAATATACTTGTACAAAAAAACCTGTGTAATAATTTTATACTCATTACCATCGTTTCCCATTCCATATGTTTGACATGTCGATTTTAATGCATCAATAAGTTCTATCGTATTCTCTTTGATATTCATTGCATTTCCTTAGGCTGCCGGATAGGTTGCATGATATTGTGCTAAGTATTGCAACACAATTCTGCTTTGAATAAAGGTACGATCCTCCCTGCTACCTTCAAATCCCAGCTTATCCATTCCTTCCTTTATTTGTACCATAACCGTTTGTTCAAAATATGCATCCTTTTTTAGTATGTCATTTCTATCATAAACCTTCTGGTCTACATCTTCTTTAATACGCATAAGCATTTCTCTGATTTTTTCATCATACGCAGAAAGAATTGCTACTTGCCGCTGTAACCTACGTCGTTCATTTTCTTCTCTTATTCTCTTATGAACACATGCAAATTTCGTATCGCCGTTATATTTTCTTGCCAAAGCATTATTCTTTTTTTGTAATTCATTTAATTTCTTAATAACTTCATCCAAGGCTTTTGACTGTTCATTATATTTTGCCATACTATCAACCACAAATCCATGTTCCTTGAACCGTTGCATAAATGCTTCCCTAAGAGTAATGTATTCCGGATCTTCTTGGTCAGTATTTTCCATAAAACTTCTAATGGTATACTGCCATTTTTCTTGCAATTCTGCTCCACCAGAAATCAACTGCATTTCCTCTTGTCCAATTTTACTAAAATTAAATGTAATATTCGCCATGGCTTCATTCACAAGTTGCCTTGTAGCATCATCCTGTGAGAAGGCTTCTTTTTGTGTCAAAATTTCTATATGACGTTGAACTTCTGAAATCATCGCAGGTAGCATATAAATCTCCAACTTTGCAAACTCTTCCTTCAATCCCTCATCACCAAATGTTCTTACTATATTACAACAGTCTTTCGCTGTTATTAATGCCTTTTTTAATTCTAATAGTTTCTGCCTATCCTCTATTTCGGATATTTCCTGACTGAAAATTTCCGCATTATCTGTAGTGTACTCAAATAAGACTTGCTTCACATCTCTCATCTGTTGAATCAAAGCATCTCTATCTTCTATAACATGCAATAAAGTATCTGTAGCAGTATCCTCGCCAACTTCATCTGGATTACTAAAACGATTTAATTCTTTCAGATATGCTTCATTGGTTTCGTCAAAATTCTCTTTAATATCTGCAAAATCAATTAAATATCCATATCTATTGTTCTTATATGGACGATTTACTCTTGTAATCGCCTGAAGGAGATTATGATCCTTCAATTTTCTGCCAAAATACAATCGTTTTAATCTTGGTGCATCGAATCCCGTTAATAACATATTGAATACTATAAGAATATCTATAGTCATATTTTTCTTGAAGTCTTTGATAATCTGCTTTCTGGTCTCCTTATCATCACTATCATGTAGAATAAGCCCTACTTTAAAATGTGTTATAGCAGATACATTCTGATTGAGTTCATTTTGTATCTCATCAAAGTGCATAAATAACTTTCTTGCCTGTTCACTTGTTTCACAAATTACCATGCCACCTAAAGTATCATCTCCTTGGAGTAATCGGAACTGTTTTAAATCATTGATAATATATCGCAACAATTCCTTTACATAAGCATCATGTTCAACAATCTGAGACTTCTGAATTTCCTTTTTTTGTACTAGATACTCCAGTTTTTCATATATTTTTGAAAGATTGTCCTTATATGACGTTTCAATATCTTCTCTGATTATCTTTAAAGTGTATCCATCTTGAATTGACTTATCATAGTAATATGTATGCAAATAATTTCCAAAGACTTTCCATGATGAACGCTCACTTTTTAATAATGGTGTTCCAGTCAACGCAATCTTAATAGAATCCGGATCTGCATCAAATAAATTTGCTAAAAAACACCCTTTAGGGTCATATCCTCTGTGTGCTTCATCAATAATAAATACCCTTTGCAGATTTGTTGCATATTCCTTCAATCTAACCGCTGTATGGTCTTGTGCAAATCGTTGAATATTTACCACTGTTATTTCCGCATTTCCAGAATTTCCTTCTTGCGCTTGATTTGTTCTGAACTGTGCCATCAACTCTTCACGAGTATTGGCAGTGTTTACCGCTAATCCTCTCACTTCAAATTCTTGTGTTGCCTGCTCTAAGAGGTCCAATCTGTCTACAATGAAATAAAACTTAGCTACTTTGTTTATTTTTGCATAGTAATCCCCCAACACATGCGTCAAGTGATATGACAATGCCGTTTTTCCACTACCTTGTGTGTGCCAAATCACACCTGATTTTGTGCCTTCTTTTATCTGTCTTCTTACTGCATATGCAGCAAATAACTGTTGATATCGCATAATATGCTTTTGATCTGTAGACTCAATTTTTCCATCCACTTCTTTTTCTTGTTTCACGTATGCAATACCATATTTAATCAAAAAAAGTAATCTTTCCGGGCTACACATGGACGTCAATATTCTATTAGTAGGTGTATTTACTGCAAGATTTGTTTGGTATTCTGGAGCATGATGAATCACCTGACAATTAAAATCTGACAATATTTTTCTTTCCGTTTGGAAGTCTATATCTGCATATGGGAAATTAGCAATGTATGGCGCTACGGCTTCATTCCCCATATTCTCCTCTCTAAAGCAGTTAAATGCTGCAAATTCCCTCGACGCAGTACAATAGAATGCTCCTTGTACCGGAACAATTCCCCCTAAAGTGTCGTACTCCATATTATTGGAAAATATCATAAATTGCGTTATATTAATAAATCTGCGAAATTTTTTATTAGGAAACCTTTCACGATTCATTCTTATACTTTCTTCAACCATACCTCCACGATTATTTGGTTTCTTTACTTCTATAAACACAAGTGGAAGTCCATTTACAAAAATCGTAATGTCTGGTCTGAACTCATCCTGATCTCTTTTGCACGTAAATTCTGCTGTGCAATGATATAGATTGTTCTTTGGTTCATCATAATCAATCAACTTAACTGGTGATTCACTTGTTAGTCTTTTATAAAAACTTCTTCCCAGATCATCGTTATCCAATTCTTGACGAATCGCTCTCAATGTTTCCTCTACTTTGCCCTCTCTACCCGGATTTAATTTACAGAATTGTTCTTTAAAAACTTCCAATAATATATTCGTATCAGGATCATATTTTTCCCCTGCCATATCCTCATACAACTTGCCATAATATTTATATCCCAGCCTTGTAAGATGAACTAATCCGGGCATCTGTACTCTAGTTGCCTCTGTAAATGTATTAACATTTCTCACTGCCATATAAAACGCCTCCAATGCTTATGACTGCCTTTCAATCTCTACAATATCATCCTAGCTACAGTTTAACTCACAACAAATTCTTAGCAACATATCTAAAGAAATATTTCCATTATTTGGCATTTTTGAAAAAGTGCTTGCAGCTATTTTTGTATTTTCGCAATTCTCCTCTTGTTATATCTCTATCAATATAATAACTTCCATAACGGCTTATAATTCACTTTAATATGTTCTGATTCTATAACCAATCCTCCATCATTTACATCACACTTTCACTACTAAAATAATATCATACGAAATAAGATTTCTCAATAAAATTACGGATTTCTCGAATAGCAGTTGATGCTTTTGCTCCATTGGAAATTGCCCTTTTCTTGTCTTTTCGGTCAGATTGCGAGAATAGAATATGTCGCTCAAAGTGCTTAAAGGACTTCTACGAATCCTTTCTTTGTAGACAACATGCGACTTCCACATGCACCGTATTCCCAAACTGGTCCACAACACTCCCCCGTCTCAGCTCATACCCATTATCGCACAAAAACCTTAAATCCCTTGCCAGCGTCGCCGAGTCGCAGCTCACATACACGATCCGCTCCGGGCGCATCTGGATCATCGTCTCCAGACACTTGGCATCACAGCCCTTTCTCGGCGGGTCCACAACGATCACATCCGGGTGAAGCATATCTGCTTCGCGACCGTCTCCCTCTCTGCCCTTTTGTCTCCGGCTCTCCTCCTCATAAAACTCAGGCAGAACCTCCTCTGCACGTCCCACAAAAAACTCCACATTGGCAATGTCATTGCTCTTGGCATTATTTCTCGCATCCTCCACCGCCTGCGGAACAACCTCCACGCCATAGACCTTCCCTGCGCGCTGTGCCAAAAACAGCGAGATCGTTCCGATGCCGCAGTACAGGTCCCATACCGTCTCCCTGCCGGTCAATCCCGCATATTCCAACGCCAGACTGTACAGTTTCTCCGTCTGCACCGGATTTACCTGATAAAATGACTGCGGCGAAATGTGGTATGCGATCGCTGTATCCGTCTTCTGAAATTCTGCCAACGCACGCCCTTTGCATGTATATAAATGAATGTAATCCGTGATATATGCCTGTCCCCAGATCGTCTTTGTCACGTCGCCCAAAATCACATTTGTATTTTTCGTATTCACATTTACAGAAATGCTTATCATGCCTTTGATCCGGCATAATTTTTCGGTCAGCTTCTCCTGTGCCGGAAGTTTTGTACCGTTGATGACTATGCACACCATGATTTCCTCTGTGGTAAACCCATACCGAATCAGCACATGGCGTACCGTTCCTTTCCCCGTCTTCTCGTCATAAGCCGGTACACGGTTCTCTCTCATATAGGAAAGCACTTCCTCTAATACCTCACGGTTTTCTTCCACACCGAGCAGGCAGTCCGTCACCGGTATAATACTGTGAGTCCTCGCCGCATAAAATCCCGCGATCGGATTTCCGTCTTTATCACTTCCAATTGGGAACTGTGCCTTATTCCGGTATCGGTAAGGTTCCTCCATTCCAACCACTGGCTCCATAATTTCATCTATCTGCTCCGGCGCAAACCCGCCAAGACGGATCAAATGATTCCGCACCTTGTTCTCCTTGAATCTGAGCTGCGCCTTGTAATCTAATGCCTGAATCTGACAGCCGCCGCACTGCCTGTGCAGTGCACAGCGCGGCTCTGTGCGAAATTCGGAGGGAACTGTAATCTCTTCCATTCTGGCATAGCCGTAATTTTTCTTGAGCTTTGTGATTTTAGCCTTTACGGTATCTCCAAAGACTGCATCCTTCACAAAAAATGTCATCCCGTCATATTTTCCGATTCCCTCACCGTCAACGCTCATGTCTTCTATTTTCAGCTCTATCTCGTCATTCTTCTGCATAACTCTCCAATCTGTAAAAAAGGATAAGCAGCCGTAGTGTTCCTCGAGCTGCTTATATGTCCTGTTCTCTATTCTCTTCCTGATCTGCGGATGTTGCTTTCCAAAAGTCTGCTGTATCCCTGCCACTCCTGATTATTTTCCGGCACATTCGCAAAAATTTCCCGAACGGTTTCCATCTTTGCATCCAGATTGTCTGCAAAACTGAGCGCCAACGCCTCCGCCAGAGCGGGCTTTTTCGGTGAGCCAAACTCCAACTCTCCGTGATGCGCAAGAATGCAGTGCTTTAACTCGTTGGCAAGACCGCGCGGAAATCCCGGAATGGCACGAATGCGCTCGCCGATCATCTCTGTTCCCAACACAATATGTCCCAAAAGCTGTCCCTCATCCGTATAATCGTTTGCCGGAAAAGTCGAAAGCTCCTCCAGCTTTCCGATATCATGGAAAATGGCTGCACTCACGATTAGATCGCGGTTTAAGATCGGATACACAGATGCAAAATATGCACAGTGCTTTGCCACAGACAACGTATGCTCCAGCAGGCCGCCTACAAAACCGTGATGCACTGTTTTCGCTGCGGAGTGAAATTTAAAACGCTTTTCGAAGTTTTTATCCTCCACAAAAAAGCTCTCCAACAGCTGCTTTAAATGCGGCTGTCTCACCGTCCCGATCAGCTCGACAAGTTCCTGATACATTTCGTCTATATCACGGGCGCTGACCGGCAGATAATCCTTCGGGTCATATTCTCCCTCCTCTGCCTTGCGCACACGCTTTACATTCANCTGAAGATTTCCNTGAAAACATGTGATGTCACCCATCACCGCTATGTAATCCAAGGTATCNAATTCATCAATCCCCACAGAGCCNGGTTCCCATATCTTCGCGTCAAGTGTTCCTGTTTTGTCCTGCAGCACCAGACTGTCATACGGTTTCCCCGCTTTCGTCAGCGCTGACTGCCTTACCTTGCATAAATAAATTTCATTGATNCTCTCGCCNTCNCGCAGACCTTCAATATATTTCATCTCTAACCTCACTTTAAAACCCCNACCTCCACGGTGCAGGTTATTTCTGTATAATCGTCANTTCCCTGACGCTGTACCACAATTTCNACGCTCTTGCCCTCTGCCAGCAAAAGCAGATTCCTCTCATANGCCTCCACCGATAAAACAGTTTCNCCGCCGATCGATGTGACAACATCACCCGTCTGCAATCCTGCTGCCATGGCCGGTGAATCCATCTTGACATCTTTAATATATGCACCTTTGGGGATNCCGTATTCTCTCGCAATNTCGTTCGTCACTGTNGTCAGNTCAAGACCGATATANGGAATATTCTGATTGTTTGCCAGCTTCTCAATAATAGCTTTNANATCTGATATGGCAAGTGCCGTCAGCGTACNCTGATCCGTCGTACCGCCATACCCCTGCAGCATCAGACCGATCACTTCNCCATTCAGATTGACAATCGCGCCGCTTCCGTTCCGGCNGCCCACGATATCTGTGGTAAGCACNGCAAAATTATTGTCCGCTGCAGAAATCATGTTTGTAGTGGATGTAATATTTCCTGTCAGGATAAAAGAGCCTGTCCCTGTCATGCTTCCCACTGCAATTGCAAGTTCGCCCTGTGCAGTCGCTGTGGAGTTCCCCAGGGTTGCCTCCTTGATAGAGTTCATTGTACTCTCATCAATGTCTGACAGCAAAACGCTCAAAACCGTGATTCCCGTATTGCCGTCATAATTCTTCAATGACGCTTCTGCGGAAGCCCCGTTCGCAAAGGTTACATAAATCTCCTGAACATCCGCAATCGCCTTTCGCTCCGTCAAAATCAGAAGTTCTTTGCCGTCATTCTCAAAAATGATTCCGGATGAATGTCCCTTGCTCTCATAGTCATTGTTGAACCAGTCCGTATCTCTCTTGACTCCTGTCACCGTTACCACAAAACGGTTTGCCTCCCGCCCCACGGCATACATTTTATTCTGCAGCCTCTGNTAGTCCTCAAGCTCCAGCTCCCGCGGTTCCGGCACAACNGGCTCCTGAGTGTCGGCTTCTTCTGTTTCCGTGGGTTCTATCTCCTCTGTTTCCTCNGNTGTGTGGATTTCATCCTTAGGAAGTGTGATCACTGTGTCCTCTTCCGGATACAGCATCTGCTGAAACTTCGGCTGAAAGTATGCAAAAACCAGACTTGCTACCAATCCAAACACTACCGCCATGGCAATGATAAACACAGCCTGAATCAGAAGTCTTCTTTTATTGACAGGTTTTTCCTTTCTTTTTTCATTGATAAAAGAAAATTTGTCTTTATCCTGCATGATTTTCCTCTTTTCTCCTGCGCTGCCTTCGTATACGCAGCACACAATTGCCGAAAACCGTACCATTAATTATTATAAAATGAATCACATATGCTTGCAATACTATTTCTTGAAAAGATTGAATTGCTTCTTTTCTAAAACAGCCGAATAAGCTATAATGTACCTGTAAACATCAAATACAACCGCCCTTGCAATATTTGTGGCGTTAATCATTCGACTATAGGAATTTACTCATGAATCAAAAAGTTTTCACTACTCTTGAATATGATAAAATCATTGCACAGCTGACGGAGTATGCTTACAGCGGGGAAGCCAAACAGCGCTGCCTTACTCTGCAGCCCATCACTGACATCTGCTCTATCCGCCAGTTTCAGACGCAGACGGCAGATGCTTTGACACGTATTTTTAAAGCTGGCTCCCTGTCCTTCTCCGGAGTGACAGACATCGGGGACTCTTTAAAACGCCTGGGAATCGGTGCCTCCTTAAGCACNGTCGAGCTTCTGCGGATCTGCTCGCTCTTGGAAGCTGCGCGGAGAGCAAAAGCGTTTTCCCGCGCCGGCACAGAGCGCAGCCGCACAGAGGATGCTGACTCATCAGAAGAACGTCAGGATTCGCTGACCGGTCTGTTTGCACAAATAGAGCCATTGACCCCACTCAATCAGGAAATCCGCCGATGCATTCTCTCTGAAGATGAGATTGCCGACGATGCCAGCAGCACCCTGCGTTCTATCCGCCGCTCCATGCGCGGCATGAACGACAANATTCGNGCACAGATGAATTCNATGATCAACAATTCAACGACCCGNAGCTATCTGCAGGACACTGTCATTACCATGCGCGATGGACGGTACTGCCTTCCGGTCAAAGCAGAATCAAAATCACAGGTTCCCGGTATGATNCACGACCAGTCCTCTACCGGCTCCACCCTTTTTATCGAGCCGCTTGCCGTTGTAAACCTGAACAACGAGTATAAGNAACTTATGTTAAAGGAGCAGGATGAGATCGAGGNGATCCTTGCTAATCTGAGCAATCTGGCTGCCGAATCCATAGAGCNGCTCAGATGTNATTATGCCGTACTGACAGAACTGGATTTTATATTTGCAAAGGCNTCTTTTGCNCAGTCNTATAACGGNGTTGCNCCTCTTTTTAACGAGGACGGACGCATNAATATACGCAGAGGGCGNCANCCTCTTTTAGACAGGAAAAAGGTNGTGCCCATTGATGTCCGTCTGGGAGAAGATTTTAATCTCCTCATTGTCACCGGTCCCAATACNGGCGGTAAGACNGTTTCCNTAAAAACAGTCGGGCTTCTCACNCTCATGGGACAGGCAGGACTTCATATTCCTGCTTCGGAGCGTTCGGAACTCGCGATTTTNGAGGAAGTCTTTGCCGATATNGGCGATGAGCAGAGNATTGAGCAATCCTTAAGTACTTTTTCCTCTCATATGACCAATATNGTCCGTATTTTTGAACAGGTCACCGACCGTTCCCTCGTGCTTTTTGACGANCTGTGTGCCGGGACAGANCCAACCGAGGGCGCCGCGCTTGCAATCGCCATATTATCCAGACTGCACCTCTACGGTGCGCGGATCATGGCTACCACTCACTACAGTGAGTTAAAGGTATTTGCCCTTTCGACTGCAGGCGTTGAAAATGCCTGCTGCGAATTTGACGNGGAATCCCTAAGCCCGACATACCGTCTTTTGATCGGCATTCCCGGCAAAAGCAACGCTTTTGCCATTTCCGAAAAGCTCGGTCTTTCTGCTGATTTAATAGAAGATGCCANAAGCCGCATCAGCGAGACCGAAGAAAATTTTGAAGATCTTCTGGCCGATCTGGAAAAAAGCCGTATNACCATNGAAAAAGAACAGCTTGAGATCAATCAGTACAAAGAGGAAATTCATACTCTGAAGGAGAAGCTGACNCAAAAACAGGAGCGNCTGGATTCCAGCCGCGACANAATTCTGCGCGACGCAAACGAGCAGGCTTATAACATCATAAAAGAGGCTAAGGATCTGGCAGACGAGACGATCCGCAATTTCAACAAATACGGTTCTGCCGCACCTTCTATGCGGGAAATGGAACAGGAGCGCTCAAAACTGCGNAGCAAGATGAGCGACGCACAGAAAAAAATGTCTGACCGAAAGAAAGACGCCGCGCCTGCGCACAAGGTTCCAAAAAATCTGCGCATTGGCGACCGTGTAAAAGTGATCAGCCTCAATTTAAACGGAACTGTNCATTCTCTCCCCAACGCAAAAGGAGAGCTTTCTGTCCAGATGGGAATTCTCAATTCCGTGGTCAATATTAACGATTTAATCCTCCTGGAGGAGNATACCTCNCCTGCAGCGAAAAAATACAGTAAAACGGGGGCTGGCAAAATCAAAATGAGCAAATCNGCCTCGGTTTCCAGCGAGATCAATCTGATCGGTAAAACCACCGANGAGGCAATCGCGCTGCTTGACAAGTATCTGGACGATGCGTATCTTGCTCATCTGCCCTCTGTACGGATCGTGCACGGCAAAGGCACCGGCGCTCTGCGCAATGCAGTGCAGTCTCATCTGAAACGNCTGAAATATGTCAAGTCCTTCCATCTTGGCGAATTCGGCGAAGGCGANGCCGGNGTGACAATTGCGGAATTTAAAGATTAAAGAATAGGAGAAACCNTATGGCAGCAAAACAGAAAATATTAATCGTAGACGACGACAACAATATTGCGGAACTCATATCACTCTATCTGACAAAGGAATGTTTTGATACCAGGATCGTCAATGACGGGGAGGANGCTCTGACGGCATTTGAACAGTATAATCCGAATTTGATCCTGCTCGACCTGATGCTTCCGGGAATCGACGGTTATCAGGTATGTCGTGAAGTCCGCGCAAAAGCAAATGTTCCGATCATTATGCTCTCCGCAAAAGGAGAAATTTTTGACAAGGTATTAGGGCTGGAACTGGGTGCGGATGACTATATGATGAAACCTTTTGATTCCAAGGAACTTGTCGCCCGCGTCAAAGCGGTTCTCCGGCGATATCAGCCTGTCAAATCGGAGGAGGCTGCTCCGGAGCTGAAATGTGTAAAATATCCTGATCTAGTGGTGAATCTGTCCAACTACTCCGTTATTTATCAGGGACAGGCAGTTGATATGCCTCCAAAGGAACTGGAGCTTCTCTATTTCCTTGCCTCCTCTCCCAACCAGGTATTTACCAGAGAGCAGCTTTTAGATCACATCTGGGGTTATGAATATATCGGTGATACCCGGACTGTCGATGTCCATGTCAAACGTCTCCGCGAAAAGATCAAGGATCATGCTGGCTGGAGTCTTGCAACCGTCTGGGGGATCGGCTACAAATTTGAGGTCAGAGAATTATGAAACACAGACTTTATCCGAAGCTTTTGGCCGGATATATTCTGTATGGCTTAATCGGCTTCATCATTATCGCCACTTTTACATATCATCTTATGTATGATTTTATAGAAAAGCGGGAGGCTTCCAGTCTCTATCGGGAATCGGCGCAAATTTCTTCCAGCTATGCTGCAAATTATTTTTCCCGTTCCATGACGCTTGAAGAAATTCAGACTCAGTTAAAAACCTTAAGCAGTTATCTTTCCGCTGAAATCTGGATCGTGGACCCTAAAGGTACGATCATTCTAAATACCTCTGACTCGGATCTGTTCGAGTCAGACGAGACGATCCCTGGTTTTGATGTGACAGATTTCGGGAACCGCTACTATCGGATCAGCACCTTTTATGACCATTTTTCCGCTGATACCTTAAGCGTATTTTCTCCGATTACCGTCAACTATAAGGTGCGCGGATATGTGATCATACACAAACCGGTCAGCAGTCTTGTCAGTTTCGCAAACGGGCTGGCTTCCATTTCCTATCAGACTCTGGTCCTGCTGTTTTTGGCCGCCTTTGTCGTGTTGATCCTGTTTACCTATGTGGTATATATACCGATCCGAAAAATTACGAAAGGTGCCGCCCAATACGCCGCCGGTAACTTTGATGCAAGGATTGACATTCGATCTAATGACGAAATCGGCTATCTCGCCGCGTCGCTGAATTATATGGCAAACGAGCTGCATACGTTGGAAGAAGATCAGCGAAAATTTGTCTCTAATGTCTCTCACGACTTTCGCTCTCCGCTGACATCCATCAAAGGATATGTGGAGGCCATACAGGACGGCACGATACCACCGGAAATGCAGGATAAATATCTCGGCATCATCCTCTTTGAGACAGAGCGATTAAATAAGCTTACCAAAAGCCTTCTTGAACTCAACAAATACGGTTCTCACGGCATTATGCTGGACATTACGGATTTTGATATTAATTACACCATCCGCATGACAGTGCAGACCTTCGAGGGCATCTGTAAAGAAAAACGGATTTCCTTTGATCTGATACTGACAGGCGAAAAGCTTTATGTTTCTGCAGATATGAGCAAGATTCAGCAGGTACTGTACAATCTGATTGACAATGCGATCAAGTTCAGCCGCACGGATTCCGCTATCACCGTGGAAACCACAGAAAAAAATGAACGGATCTTTGTCTCGGTCAAAGATTCCGGAATCGGGATTCCCAAAGACAGCATCAACAAAATATGGGAGCGGTTCTACAAGACAGATCTGTCTCGCGGAAAAGATAAGAAAGGAACCGGACTCGGACTTTCGATCGTCAAAGAAATCATACAGGCACATAGCGAAAATATCAACTGCATCAGTACCGAAGGCGTCGGCACGGAATTCATCTTCACGCTGCCGTTGGCAAAAGACCAGTAAACAGCAAAAAACTGCCGCACCGGCATCATACTTTCTATGATGTCAGTGCGGCAGCTTTTCATGTCCATTATACTAACTCAAGTAATACTTCCAGTGCGCCGTCACCCTTACGCTGTCCGATCTTAACAATTCTGGTATAACCACCGTTACGGTCAGCATACTTTGGAGCGATTTCGTCAAACAGTTTTGCCACGAGATCAACTTCCTTGGTGTTACGCTTTCTTCCTGCAGCTTCTGCCGGAACTTCCTTTACCGGATAAAGTACTTTCAGCATCTCTCTGCGGGCATGCAGACGGGAAGGCATATCCTTCTTGATCGTCTTCTCAACCTCATCATAGACAGTCACTTTCTTTCCGTCTACAACTTCCTTTACTCTCTTTCCGTCTTTGTCCTTGCGGGCAACCTTTGCCTTCACAGTAACCTCTTCATAGTTATCTCTCTCTTTTACTGCGGAAGCGATCAGTCCCTCAGCAATTTTGCGGACTTCTTTTGCTTTTGCTTCTGTGGTAACAATCTTACCGTTGTAAATCAACGCTGTCACCTGACCTCTTAATAAAGCCTTTCTTTGGCTTGAGGTTCTGCTTAATTTACGATACTTTGCCATTTTCTTTTCCTCCATTCTTATGGTACATCCGGCAATGCTCTTTGGTCTTATTCGCCGAATGCCAACACATGCAGATATCATTTTCGCTGTGTTTTCTGGCTGCTGACATACTCCATGCCTTTCGGACTTACTGTTTCTGCCTCCTCTTTCGCTTTATTCTTCACCCTGGTTTAACTGAAGTCCCAGCTCTTTTAATTTTGCAAGAACTTCTTCCAATGACTTGCGTCCCAGGTTACGAACCTTCATCATATCCTCCGGTGTGCGGTTTGTCAACTCTTCCACCGTATTGATTCCAGCTCTCTTCAAGCAGTTATAGGAACGAACAGACAGCTCAAGCTCATCAATGTTCATTTCCAAAACTTTTTCTTTTGCATTGTCTTCTTTCTCGATCATGACATCCGCCTGCTGTGCAGCTTCTGATAGGTCGATAAAGAGACTTAAGTGTTCACTTAAGACCTTTGCAGCAAGGCTGACTGCCTCGTCCGGCTCAAGTGTCCCGTTTGTGTACACATCCAGTGTAAGCTTATCGTAGTCTGTAATCTGACCGACACGGGTATTCTCAATGGATAAGTTTACACGCTCCACTGGTGTATAGATCGAATCGATTGCGATCACACCAATCGGAATATCCTCTGTCTTATTCTTCTCCGCGCTGACATAGCCTCTGCCTTTTGTAATGGTAAGCTCCATATACAGCTTGCAATCAGAGCCTCCATTCAAATTGGCAATTACCAAATCAGGATTTAAGATCTGAATATCAGAATCAACCTGAATATCCGATGCTTTGACTACGCCTTCCCCTTCGAATTCAATGTAAGCGACCTTAGGTTCATTTGTAGAGCTGTTATTTCTGATGGCAAGATTTTTGATATTCATTACAATTTCGGTAACATCTTCTTTGACTCCGGGAATGGAGCTGAATTCATGCAGAACACCGTCAATCTTAACCTGACTCACAGCTGCACCTGGCAAAGAAGATAACATGATTCTTCTCAAGGAGTTACCAAGAGTTGTACCGTAACCTCTTTCCAATGGTTCTACAACAAACTTTCCGTACTTCTTGTCTTCTGAAATTTCCGCGATTTCAATTTTTGGTTTCTGAAAATCAAACACTACAAAGTCCCTCCTTCTCGGGCAATTTGCCTATCTAATTACAGTTCTGGCCCCACGGACAGATCACGATTACTTAGAATACAACTCGACGATGAGCATTTCATTCACAGGAACGTCGATCTGCTCTCTGGAAGGTAATTCTTTTACTGTTCCCTGCATTTTTTCAGCGTCAACATCTAACCAGTCCGGAACTAATCTTCCACCGGTCACTTCGAGAATATCCTTCATTCTCTGAAGTCCTTTATTTTTCTCTTTAATCTCGATAACATCGCCAGCCTTTACTAAATAGGAAGGGATGTTTACCTGTTTTCCGTTCACCATTACGAACTTGTGATCTACAATCTGTCTTGCTTCTCTTCTGGTTCTTGCAAATCCCATGCGGAATACAACGTTATCTAATCTGGACTCTAACATGGTCATTAAGTTCGTACCGGTCATGCCCTTCATCTTATCTGCCTTCTCATAGTAGTTATGGAAAGGTTTCTCTAATACGCCATAGATGAATTTTGCTTTCTGCTTCTCTCTCAGCTGAAGACCGTACTCAGACATCTTCTTGTTCGCTCTTTTCAACTCTCTGTTGGACTTCTTATCATATCCCAGATAGCTTGGCTCTAAGCCAAGTGATCTACATCTTTTCAGAACAGGAACTTTATTTACTGCCATTTTAGTCTCTACCTCCTAATTAAACTCTTCTGCGTTTTGGTGGACGACATCCATTATGAGGTACCGGAGTTACATCTTTAATGCTTGTAACCTCAAGACCGCAAGCGGAGAGCGCACGAATAGCTGCTTCCCTGCCTGATCCTGGTCCTTTTACCATAACGTCAACTGTTTTTAATCCGTGTACTAAAGCTGCCTTTGTAGCAGTTTCTGCTGCCATCTGTGCAGCATATGGAGTAGATTTCCTTGAACCTCTAAATCCAAGACCACCGGCACTTGCCCATGACAGCGCATTTCCCTCTGCGTCTGTAATGGTTACGATTGTATTGTTAAAAGATGACTGAATATGTGCCTGTCCGCGTTCAACGTTTTTCTTTACACGCTTTTTTGTCACTTTTTTTGTAACTTTAGCCATATCTAAACTAACCTACTTTCTCAAAATATAAATGATTTCTTTGTTTCAAAAACAGAACTGTGTTCTATTTCTTCTTGTTCGCTACAGTACGCTTCGGTCCTTTTCTTGTTCTTGCATTGGTCTTTGTCTTCTGACCGCGAACAGGAAGACCCTTTCTATGACGAATTCCACGATAGCATCCGATCTCCTGAAGACGCTTGATGTTCATAGCGATCTCTCTTCTCAGATCACCTTCTACCATCTGAGTCTCGTCAATTACTGCGCTGATTCTCTTTACTTCGTCGTCTGTCAAATCTCTGACACGAGTATTCGGATCTACTTTTGCTTCTGCAAGGATACGGTTAGAGCTGGTCCTGCCGATACCATAGATATAAGTAAGACCGATCTCAACACGTTTTTCTCTTGGTAAATCTACACCTGCGATACGAGCCATGTGCTTTTTAACCTCCATTAATCCATCTAATGCCCCGTTCCCATGAACTTCGCATTGTCTTATTGTCTAAATTGAGCAAGCCACTTGACATCATGACTTTAACGATCCCTTACAGGAATCTCCAAAAAAACCCTCTCCGGCAGCTCCGTTGTCATCCGGCCTGAAATGTGTGCCTTTGCGGTTCTCTCCTGATATTCGGATGTTTCTCTTCTTCGCCCTCGGTATACAGACCAAAAAGAGCAGCTATCCCTGCTGTTCCTTATGATAACAGTGCAACAACCCATCCAGGCGTTCCACTGCAGCCGCACATAATTAATTCCACAAACAACCGGACCGATCAGCCCTGTCTCTGTTTGTGCTTCGGATTCTCACAGATAATCCTGATGCTTCCTTTTCTCTTAATGACTTTGCATTTCTCGCAAATAGGTTTGACTGATGATCTTACCTTCACAGCAAATCCTCCTTTCTCAACAATAGCTCTTCTGCATCTAAAATTGCGCAAAAAGGCACTATTTAAAAGTGTCCGTTTTGCATTATAGCACGGACACTTATTATAAGTCAATATTCTTTTTGGGTTTTTTTACATATTTGTTGAGTTATTTATCTCGCCAGATAATTCTTCCTTTTGTCAGGTCATACGGTGACATTTCAATCGTTACTTTGTCTCCCGGAAGAATACGAATAAAGTTCATGCGCAGTTTTCCGCTGATGGTCGCCATAATCTGGTGTCCGTTCTCCAATTCCACCTTAAAGAAAGCGTTTGGCAGCTTCTCCACTACAGTTCCCTCTACTTCGATCACATCTGCTTTTGACATTTACATCTCCTCCTGATTTATGATTCCATATGTTTTGATCGCTCTTTTGACTGTGACATCGGTCATTTCCTTCCTGAGGCAATCAGTCACCTCTGCCGGAAGGTGTCGAATGATCTGAATATGCTTGACGCTCTTTTTCTTTGGCGCTGCAAGCGTCTTTGTCGTTCCGTTGACCAGATACACAAACTTCTCATCTTTTTCTTTGATCAGATAAATCTGATTTCTGTCATGTCCGGACATGGACTTTGCAAATTCTATGTTCATATCAGCGCCCCCGTGCACCGAGATATTGCTTTAGGTTCTCATCCGCCGCAATCTCAGATTCCGTTAATGTCAGAATTTCCGGCAGTCCCTCTGTAATGACAATGGTGTTTTCGTAGTGAGCTGACAGCGACATATCTGCCGTAATCACTGTCCATTCATCATCTAGCCAGCGCACCTGCCAGGTACCCTCGTTTATCATCGGCTCAACCGCAAGTGTCATCCCTGCCTGAAACCGAATGCCTCTTCTCAGCGGCCTGTAATTAGGGATTTCCGGGTCCTCATGCAGTTTTTTTCCGATACCGTGTCCGCACAAGTCCCTCACAACGCCATATCCAAACTGCTCTGCATAGCTGCCGACTGCAGCCGATATCTCGTGGAGATGCCGACCGGCAGTTGCAAACTTCATTCCCTCAAAGAAGCTCTGCCTTGTTCTCTCTATCAGCAAAGACGCCTCCTTGGAGATATCTCCGACAGCATGGGTTCTCGCCGCATCGGAGTGATAACCTTTATAGCACAGTCCGATATCAAGACTGACAATATCCCCCTCGCGGATAAACTTTTCCGCGGAGGGAATGCCGTGTACTACTTCCTCATCTATAGAAACACACACGGATGCCGGATAACCGCTATAATTTTTAAAAGACGGAGTGCATCCAAAACTTCGAATCATATCTTCTCCGAGTCTGTCAATCTCCAACGTTGACATCCCGGGACGGAGTTCTTTTCCCAGGTCCTCATGCACCTTTGCGAGAAGCCTGCCGGCTTCACGCATCCGGTTGATTTCCTCGGAAGTCTTTCTCACTACAGACATGCTCTATTCTCCCAAAATCGCAACGATATCCGTAAATACTTTTTCCATCGGCTGTGTGCCGTCCACTGATCTTAAGATACCCTGCTCTTTGTAATAGTCGATCAGCGGCTGTGTCTGCTCATGGTATACAGTCAGTCTCTTCTGCACTGTTTCCGGCTTGTCGTCATCTCTTAATACCACTTCGTTGCCGCATCTGTCACAGATTCCCTCTACCTTAGTTGGAATAGAAACAATGTGATATGTGGCGCCACAGTTTAAGCACGCTCTTCTTCCGCTCATACGGTTTACGATGTTCTCGTCCGGAACATCTACGTCAATTGCGTAATCCATCTTCTGATCTATTTTCTCAAGTGCTGCCGTAAGCGCTTCTGCCTGCGGAATCGTTCTCGGGAATCCGTCCAGCACAAAACCGTTTGTGCAGTCATCCTGCTGTATTCTATCCATTACCAGATCACAGGTCAGTTCATCCGGAACAAGCAGTCCCTGATCCATATACTGTTTTGCCTTCTGTCCCAGCTCTGTTCCGTTCTTAATATTTGCACGGAAAATATCTCCTGTCGAGATGTGCGGAATGCTGTATTTATCTGCGATCTGCTTTGCCTGTGTTCCTTTTCCGGCTCCCGGAGCCCCTAACATTATTATCTTCATTAAATATACCCTTCCTTTCTCTAAATAGGAAAGTAACGCTGAACTTCATGTGAGTCCAGCGTCATCCCTTAATCATTCAAAAAACCTTTATAGTAACGTACACGCATCTGTGATTCAATTTGTTTTAACGTTTCAATCACGACACCAACGATGATGATGATAGATGTTCCTCCGAAGGAAACGTCCGCACCAAATACACCGTTAAAGAAAATCGGAACAAATGCGATAAATGCGAGTGCTACTGCTCCTATAAAAACAATGTAATTCAAGATTCGGTTCAGATAATCGCTGGTCGGTTTTCCCGGTCTGATTCCCGGAATAAATCCGCCCGCCTTCTTCATATTATTTGCAATCTCAAGCGGATTGAACGTAATAGAAGTATAGAAATAGGCAAACGCTATGATCAATATGATGTATACCACAAGACCGATGGAATAAATCGGCTCTTCAGGATTACACCAGTTTGACTGTGACATTCCTCTTAATATCTTACTTCCTATTCCTGTCCCGTCTCCTTTTTTGAGCAGACCTGCGATAATCACCGGGGTCTGTAACAAAGACTGGGCAAAAATAACCGGGATCACACCGCTCGTGTTTACCTTAAGCGGAATATGTGTTGACTGTCCGCCAACCTGTTTTCTTCCCTGAATCTTTTTGGAGTACTGCACCGGTATTCTGCGCTCACCGCCCTGCAGATATACTACAAAAAGCACCATTGCCACAATGATAGCGATAATAATCACTGCCGCAAGAATTGCTTTCGGCAGTTTCTTTCCTGCGATAAACTGCTGATAGAGCGTACCGAGATCATTCGGGATACGTGAAATGATGTTAACGGTAAGCACGATGGAAATACCGTTTCCAACACCCTTTTCTGTAATGCGCTCTCCAATCCACATCAGCACCGCGGAACCTGCTGTCAATGCAAAGATGACCATGATGATATCCAGAACGCATCCGACACCGCTGTTGTGATCCAGATAACCTCCACGCTTAAATCCGATCGTCATCGCTATTGATTCGATCAATGCAAGCGCTACCGTCAGATATCTGGTAATCTCAGCGATCTTCTTACGTCCTTCTTCTCCGTCACGCTGCATTTCTTCCAGCTTTGGAATTGCAATTGTGAGAAGCTGCATGATAATGGAAGATGTGATATACGGTGTAATGTTCAGCGCGAAAAGTGACATTCGCTGGAATGATCCACCTGTTATCGCATCAAAAAATCCCATTCCTTCAGCAGTCTGCGCAAACCACTGTGCAAATACTTGACTATCCACACCAGGAATCGGAAGCTGACTTCCGATTCTGATGATAACTAGCATAAAAAATGTAAAAATGATTCTGCTTCGAATATCTTTAATTCTAAATGCATTACGGAGTGTCTCTAGCATTAGATCACCTCTGCTTTTCCACCAAGAGCTTCGATTTTTTCCTTTGCACTTTCGCTAAATGCATTTGCCTGAACTGTAAGCTTCTTAGTAAGTTCACCGTTACCAAGGATCTTAACACCGTCTCTCGGATTCTTTACGATACCTGCCTCAATCAGTGTGTCAACAGATACGACTGCATCATTCTCAAACGCCTCAAGTGCGGAAAGATTAATGCCGACGATTGTCTTGGAGTTTCTGCATTTGAAACCTCTCTTCGGCAGTCTGCGGTATAACGGCATCTGACCGCCTTCAAATCCCGGTCTTGGCGCTCCGGAACGGGCCTTCTGTCCCTTGTGACCCTTGCCGGCCGTCTTACCGTTTCCCGAACCGTGTCCGCGTCCCCGTCTGAAATTATCGTTGTGAGTGGAACCCGGTGCTCCGTGTAAATTTGATAAGTCCATTACTAACACCTCCTTGCCTTAATATATTAAATTTCTTCTACTTTCACATACGGTGCAACTTTACGCAGCGCTCCTGCCGTTGCCGCATTGTCCGGCAGCTCAACTGTTTTGTATAACTTGTTCAAGCCAAGCGCCTCGATAGTCTTTTTGTTCTTCGGAACTGCACCGATCGTGGATCTTATAAGTGTTACTTTAAGTTTCTTCTCTGCCATCTTAAATTCCTCCTTAACCTACGATCTCTTCAACGGATTTGCCGCGAAGCTTCGCTACTTCTTCCGGGGACTTTAACTGACTCAAAGCATTAATTGTTGCGAGAACAACGTTCTGTTTATTATTGGAACCCAAAGATTTCGTACGAATGTTCTTAATCCCTGCAAGCTCACATACATTACGTGCAGGACCGCCGGCGATGATACCGGTACCATCCGGAGATTTCTTTAACAATACGGAAGCTCCTGTATGCTTTCCTGTCACATCATGTGTGATACTGTCAACTGCATCCAGCTTTACTGTAATGAGCTTCTTCATCGCATCCTCTTTTCCTTTGCGAATCGCCTCCGGAATTTCAGCTGCTTTTCCCAATCCGGCACCGACATGGCCGTTGCCGTCACCAACAACAACTAAAGCTGTAAAACGGAAGTTACGTCCACCTTTAACAACTTTTGTTACACGTTTAATTGATACCACTTTTTCGTTTAATTCTAATTGACTAGCATCAATAATTTCACGTTTCATGTTTTGCGTTCCCTCCTATTAAAAATCTAATCCAGCTTCTCTTGCTGCATCGGCTAATGCCTTTACCTTGCCCTGATATATGAAACCGCCTCTGTCAAAGACAACCGTTGTAATACCCTTATCTAACGCTTTTTTTGCAATTACAGTACCAAGCTTTGCTGCCGCTTCTACGTTATTAGTCTTTTCCAATTCTGCCTTTACATCTTTTTCAAGTGTAGACGCAGAAACAAGTGTATTCCCAACTGTATCATCAATAATCTGAGCGTACATATGATTATTACTTCTGAACACAGCTAAACGTGGTCTCTCTGCAGTGCCTGCAAGATGATGGCGCATTCTTCTATGCTTATTTTCGCGAACTGCTGTTCTTGATTTCTTACTAACCATTTTTCGTCACTCCTTTAATTATTTCTTACCAGTCTTACCAACTTTACGTCTAATAACTTCATCAGCGTACTTAATACCTTTTCCTTTGTAAGGCTCAGGTCTTCTCTTATCTCTGATTTCAGCTGCGTATTGGCCAACTCTCTCTTTATCGATACCTGATACAATGATTTTATTTCCGTCAACTTTAGATTCCAGTCCCTCAGGATCTGTCATCTCAACCGGATGAGAATATCCCAGGTTCAACGTCAGAACCTTTCCTGATTTGGATGCTCTGTAACCAACACCGTTTACCTCAAGCACCTTTGTATATCCGTCTGTTACACCGACAACCATGTTGTTGATCAAGGTTCTGGTTAATCCGTGTAAGGATTTCATTTTCTTCAAATCATTAGGTCTTGTAACTGTGATCTCGCTACCCTCTAATTTGATTTCCATCTCCGACGGAAGTGTTCTCTCCAGAGTTCCCTTAGGACCTTTTACAGTCACATGATTATTTTCTGCAATATCCACTGTTACTCCAGCCGGAACTGCGATTGGCATTCTTCCTATACGTGACATGCCCGTACCTCCTAATTTTATAATTTACTGTGCCCGTTCATATTTCCAATATCCCGGAAGAACGGAACGTTCTTCTGATTTTGACTTTCCTCTGGAAGTCAAAATCTACCATACAAATGCTAATACTTCTCCGCCAACCTGAAGCTTTCTAGCCTCTTTATCAGTAATGATTCCCTGATTTGTGGAAAGGATTGCGATTCCTAAACCGCCAAGCACTCTCGGGAGCTCATCCTTACCGGCATACACACGAAGACCCGGCTTTGAAATTCTCTTAAGTCCTGTGATGATCTTCTGATTCTTGTCTGCACCATATTTTAAGGTAATGCGGATTGTCTTGAAGTTTCCATCTTCAACAATATCATATTTTGCGATGTATCCCTCATCTACAAGAATATCAGCAATAGCGATTTTCATTTTTGATGCAGGAACATCAACTGTATCATGTTTAGCAGTATTTGCATTACGGATTCTTGTAAGCATATCTGCGATCGGATCACTAGTTGTCATGATGTATATTTCCTCCTTTTATAGTTTGCAATCTGATTACCAGCTTGCTTTCTTAACTCCTGGTATCTGGCCTTTGTATGCTAACTCACGGAAACATACTCTGCAAATTCCGTACTTTTTCAAAACAGAATGAGGGCGGCCACAAATCTTGCAACGTGTGTAGGCTCTTGTAGAGAACTTCGGTTTGCGCTGCTGCTTTATTTTCATACTTGTTTTAGCCATTGAAATTTCCTCCTACTTATTTGGCGAATGGCATGTTGAACAGTGACAACAATTCGCGGGCTTCTTCGTCTGTCTTGGCAGTGGTAACAAAAATAACATCCAATCCACGCACCTTATCGACCTTATCATATTCGATCTCCGGGAAAATCAACTGTTCTTTGATACCCAGCGCATAATTTCCCCTGCCGTCAAATGCATTCGGATTTACACCTCTAAAGTCACGGACACGCGGCAATGCCAGGTTGATCAGGCGGTCCATAAATTCATACATCTTCTCACCGCGCAGTGTTGTCTTACATCCGATTGCCATGCCTTCTCTGATCTTGAAGTTTGCAATAGCGTTCTTTGCCTTGGTCACAACCGCCTTCTGTCCGGTGATCGTCTCCATATCTTTCACTGCAGCTTCCAACACCTTTGCGTTCTCTTTGGCTTCACCAACGCCCATGTTTACAACAATCTTCTCAAGCTTTGGTACTTCCATAATATTTTTATACCCAAATTTTTTGACCATAGCGTCTACGATCTCATTCTGGTACTGTTCTTTTAGTCTGCTCACTATTTGGCCTCCTCTCCCTATTAGTCGATCACTTCGCCGGTTGTCTTGGCAAAGCGAACTTTCTTATCTCCATCCATCTTGAAACCTATACGGGTAGGTTTTCCCTTATGAAGATACATTACGTTAGAGATATCAATCGGTCCTTCCTGATGAACGATACCACCCTGCTGATTTGCCATGCTCGGTTTGGTATGCTTGGTCACCATGTTGACACCCTCCACCAACACTGTGTGGTTCTTTCTGTTCACAGCGATAACCTTGCCTTCGCTGTTAATATCCTTGCCGGCGATCACTTTAACCGTATCGCCTTTTTTTATTTTCATGGTTGCCATATCCCGGTCCTCCTACAATACTTCCGGAGCTAAGGAAACAATTTTCATGAACTGTTTCTCACGAAGCTCTCTGGCTACTGGTCCAAAAATACGTGTTCCTCTTGGGGTCTTGTCTTCCTTAATTATAACGGCAGCGTTCTCATCAAATTTGATGTAGGAGCCGTCTTTGCGGCGGGCACCTTTTACCGTGCGAACAACTACAGCTTTTACGACGTCACCTTTTTTTACAACACCGCCTGGTGTTGCATCTTTGACCGTAGCAACAATCACATCACCAATATTCGCATATCTTCTAGTAGAGCCGCCCATAACACGGATCACAAGCAGTTCCTTTGCTCCTGTGTTATCGGCTACCTTCAGTCTACTTTCCTGTTGTACCATGCTTGTAGCCTCCTTTAACTATTTTGCTCTCTCCATAATTTCCACAAGTCTCCATCTCTTGTCTTTGGATAAAGGTCTTGTTTCCATAACTTTTACTTTGTCACCGATCTTGCAATCGTTATTCTCATCATGAGCTTTTAATTTATATGTCTTCTTCACGATTTTGTTGTACAGAGGATGTCTTACGTTGTCCTGGATCGCTACAACGACAGTCTTATCCATCTTGTCGCTTACAACAACACCAACACGTGTTTTTCTAAGATTTCTTTCTTCCACGATAAATTCTCCTTTCTAGAGCTTCTATTCTGCAACTTTGGCTTTCTCGGTAATGACAGTCTGAATTCTTGCGATATTCTTTCTGACTTCTTTAATTCTGCTTGTGTTGTCTAACTGATTCGTTGCATTCTGGAATCTCAAATTGAAAAGTTCTTTTTTAGCGTTCACTAACTGTGCATTCAAATCTGCAACAGACTGGCTTTTTAATTCTTCTAAATATTTACTAGTTTTCATTTGATACACCGCCTTCTAAATCTGCACGCGAAACTACTTTACATTTACAAGGTAATTTATGTGTAGCAAGACGCAACGCTTCTCTCGCAACGTCTTCCGGAACTCCGGAGATTTCAAATAATACACGACCTGGTTTTACAACGGCTACCCAGTACTCCAGGGCACCTTTTCCTTTACCCATACGAACACCCATAGGCTTCTGCGTTACAGGCTTCTCCGGGAAAATCTTGATCCATACTTTACCACCACGTTTAATATGTCTGGTCATGGCAACACGGGCTGCCTCGATCTGATTTGCTTTAATCCAGCAAGGCTCCAGTGCGACGATACCATACTCACCATAAGTAAGTGTGTTTCCTCTGGTCGCTTTACCGCTCATTGAGCCACGGAACTGCTTACGATGTTTTACTCTTTTTGGCATTAACATAATTACTGAGCCCCTCCTTCCCGGGAAGCCTTCTCTCCCGAATTGCTCTTTGCAGGAAGCACTTCGCCTTTGTAGATCCATACCTTAACGCCAACCTTGCCGTAGGTCGTATCTGCCTCTGCGAATCCATAATCAATATCTGCTCTCAATGTCTGAAGCGGAATCGTACCCTCAGAATAGAACTCTGTACGGGCCATATCAGCTCCGCCAAGACGTCCCGAACAGGAAGTCTTGATTCCCTTTGCGCCGGCCTTCATGGTTCTTCCCATGCAGGATTTCATTGCTCTACGGAAAGACACACGGTTCTCCAGCTGCAATGCAATATTCTCAGCTACCAGCTGAGCATCACGGTCCGGTCTCTTTACTTCCTTAATGTCTACGATCAATTTCTTAGATGTGAATTTCTGAACTTCGCCTTTGATCTTCTCAATCTCGGCTCCGCCCTTACCGATCACTACACCCGGCTTTGCCGTGTAGATGATAACCTTTACGCGGTCAGATGCTCTCTCGATCTCAACCTTGGAAACACCTGCTGCATATAATTTCTTCTTCAGATACGTTCTGATGTTATAGTCTTCCACTAAGAAGTCCGCAAAATCTGCTTCCGCATACCATTTAGAGTCCCAGTCTTTGATAATGCCGACTCTCAAGCCATGTGGATTAACTTTCTGTCCCATAATTACTCCTTTCCTCTCATACATCACGCTGCTTTTTGCATGATGCTGCAGCACGCACTATTATTTCTCATCCAGCACAATCGTAATGTGGCTCATTCTCTTCTCGATCCTGTATGCCCTGCCCTGTGCTCTCGGTCTGATTCTCTTCATTGTCGGTCCTTTGTTTGCATAGCACTCCGCAACATAAAGGTTATCCGCTTTCATTCCGTTGTTGTTCTCAGCATTTGCAATTGCTGACTCCAATAATTTCTTTACTAAGCTTGATGCATATCTCGGATTGTATGTCACAATCGCCAGCGCCGTCTGAACATCCTTTCCACGGATCGCATCTAATACGAAGCAAGCTTTCTGAACAGACACTCTTGCATAAGATAACTTAGCGGAAGGTCTGGTATCTTTTACTTCATTTCTCTCTCTCTTAATCTGACTTCTATGTCCCTTAGCCATGGATGAAACCTCCTTTCAAAAAATCTATCTTATCTAACGCCTGATTTCTTCTCGTCTTTTCCGTGTCCCCTGTAAGTTCTTGTTGCAACGAACTCACCGAGTTTGTGTCCAACCATATCCTCTGTCACATATACCGGAACATGCTTTCTTCCGTCATGAACAGCAAATGTGTGTCCAACAAACTGCGGGAAGATAGTAGAACGACGTGACCATGTCTTAATCACAGATTTCTCACCAGAAGCATTCATAGCGTCTACCTTTTTCAACAGGCTTTCATCTGCAAATGGTCCTTTTTTTAATGAACGAGCCATAATTTACCTCCTAATATGATAAGTCCTTTACACACACCCGTGTGTTTCATAGAACTTCAAACATCTTTATCACTATAACAGAATCCGTCAAGAAAAACAATACCCAAATTTGGAATTGCTTTTCTATCCGGATTGCATTTCGGCACGCGGAGAATTGCCTGTGGCAATTCCCGAGCGTTAAAGTAACCTGCAAAAGCAGATTACTTTAACGCTCTGCCATCCCGTCTTCTTACAATAAGCTTATTGGAAGCCTTGTTCTTCTTTCTTGTCTTAAGACCAAGAGCAGGCTTGCCCCAAGGTGTAGAAGGACCCGGACGTCCGATCGGCGCACGTCCCTCACCACCACCATGCGGATGGTCATTCGGGTTCATAACAGATCCGCGAACCGTCGGGCGAATACCCATATGACGTTTCCGTCCTGCTTTACCGATATTGATCAGGTTATGGTCACCGTTGCCAACCACGCCAATGGTTGCGCGGCAGTTCAGCGGAACCATACGCATCTCACCGGACGGCAGTCTCAGTGTCGCGTATTTGCCTTCTTTTGCCATCAACTGAGCGCTCATTCCTGCCGAGCGAACCAGCTGTCCACCCTTGCCTGCATACAGCTCAATGTTGTGAACCTGAGTACCTACCGGGATCTTCTCCAATGGCAGGCAGTTTCCAACTCTCACCTCTGCATCTGCGCCGCTCATAACGGTCATTCCGTCTGTCAGCCCCTGAGGTGCCAGGATATAAGCTTTCTCACCGTCTGCATAGCAGATCAGTGCGATGTTAGCTGTTCTATTCGGATCGTACTCGATACCGATTACTTTTGCCGGAATTCCATCCTTGCTGTTTCTCTTAAAATCGATCAGTCTGTATTTTCTTCTGTTTCCACCGCCATGGTGTCTGACAGTGATCTTACCCTGATTGTTACGACCGGCATTCTTCTTCAAAGAAGTGGTAAGTGATTTTTCCGGAGTTGTCTTCGTAATCTCGGAGAAATCAGAGCCAGTCATATTTCTTCTGGAAGGTGTATATGGGTTATATGTCTTGATTCCCATTGTTGTTCTCCTTTCGTTGCTGTTTATTATCGCACTTCACCTGTGCTTAGTTGTTTCTTTTCATCCTACAGACCCGTGAAAATTTCAATGTCTTTGCTGTCCTCTGTCAGCTGAACGATAGCTTTCTTGGTCTTGGCAGTCTTTCCGATCACCATGCCGCGTCTCTTTTTCTTTCCATCCATATTCATGGTGTTGACGCTGGCAACCTTAGCTCCCTCGAACATTTTCTCTACTGCTTCTTTGATCATGGTCTTGTTTGCTTCCGGATGAACAAGAAATGTGTATTTCTTCTCCGCCATCGCCGCCATGCTCTTCTCAGTCACTACCGGTTTGAGGATTACATCATAGTACTGTACGTTTGCCATTATGCATACACCTCCTCGATTACCTTCACAGCATCCTTTGTCACAACGACCGTATCGTATTTCAATACATCAAACACGTTAAGCTCATTGGTCTGAGCCGTTTTAACAGTCGGGATGTTGTTTGCAGATTTAATCACATTTACATCAAGGTCATTCAGCACAACAAGCGCTTTCTCAACTTTCAGGTTATTCATGACCTCAACAAACTTCTTCGTCTTAATTGCATCAAGTTTTAACTCGTCTACAACGATAAACTTGCTCTCGTTCACTCTGGAAGTCAGAGCGGACTTTAACGCTGCTCTCTTCTCCTTTTTGTTGAGCTTGAACGAATAGTCTCTGGGCACCGGAGCAAATACCACGCCGCCGTGTGTCCACTGCGGAGATCTCGTTGAACCCTGTCTTGCATGTCCGGTTCCTTTCTGTCTCCACGGTTTTCTACCACCGCCGCGCACTTCAGAACGTGTCTTTGCCTTCTGAGTTCCCTGACGGTTGTTTGCAAGCTGCTGAAGCACTGCCATGTGTACTAAATGCTCATTTATTTCCACACCGAAAATAGCATCGTTTAATTCCATGGTCTCAACTTCTTTGCCTTCCATATTATAAACAGCTACCTTAGCCATCGTTTAGTTCCTCCTTTCCTATACCAAGCACTATTTACCTGCTTTTACGGTTTCTTTGATTGTTACCAAGCACTTCTTTGCTCCTGGCACCGCACCCTTCACTAAGAGCAGGTTATTCTCAGCGTCAACTTTTACAACCTCAAGGTTCTGGGTTGTAACCTTTACGCTTCCCATATGTCCGGGCATTCCCTTGCCTTTGAACACACGGCTCGGAGAAGAACATGCACCGTTGGAACCCTGATGACGGTGGAATTTGGAACCGTGAGCCATAGGTCCTCTATGCTGTCCCAATCTCTTAATAGCGCCCTGGAATCCCTTTCCTTTGGAGATTGCTGTCGCATCGATCTTATCACCTTCTGCAAAGATGTCTGCTTTGATCACATCTCCAAGATTGTACTCTCCGGCATTTTCGAATTTGAATTCTCTCACATAACGTTTACCAGATACACCGGCTTTTGCAAAGTGTCCCATCTGAGCCTTATTTACGCCGTGTCTGTTTCTGATTTCCTTCTTACCGTTTGCATCCTTGTTGACAACTCTTTCTTTCTTGTCAGCAAATGCAACCTGTACCGCGCTGTATCCGTCGTTTTCCACAGTCTTAATCTGTGTTACGGAGCACGGACCTGCTTCCAATACAGTAACCGGCACCAATACGCCGTCTGCATTGAAGATCTGAGTCATTCCGACTTTTGTTGCTAAAATCGCTTTCTTCATACTTTTCCCTCCTGTTTTCTCTACAGCGGAACGCTTCTTGCCCAATCCATGGGGGTAGCGGAACCGTTCATCCTAGAAAGTCCATATAAGTGGAATGCGGAGTTTTGATTCTTTGCATTACTTCTATATTAAACCCTTCAGGATATTTTGACTTGATCGTCCAAGACAAAAAACTTATTATTTGTTTTTCATCGGGATGAAAAACGTTTATTTGTTTTTCATCTTAATATCGATATAAACACCTGCCGGCATCTCCAGACGGGACAATGCATCTACCGTCTTCTGGGTCGGTGTAACGATATCAATGAGTCTCTTATGAGTTCTCTGCTCAAACTGTTCACGGGAATCCTTATACTTGTGAGTTGCTCTCAGGATCGTAACTACTTCTTTTTTTGTCGGAAGAGGTACTGGTCCGCTCACCTGTGATCCGTTTTTCTTAACAGTTTCGATGATTTTCTGTGCTGATGAATCAACCAGTTTGTGATCATAAGCCTTCAGAGTGATTCTCATTACTTGACTTGCCATAAAAAAAGCCGCCTCCTTTTCGCACTATTACGTACGACAAGCGGTGACTGTACACATTCCCGTGTGTATCATGAATGAATCATCCATGAAAAGCATGGCTCTCACACGTTCATTTCTACCTTTTGTAGACCTTATTCGTGATACAGTGACTTGTCGCCAGTTTCTTAACTTGACATTCGCTCCACGGAAAACCTGCTATTTTCAAGCAGCAACCTCACGCTTCTACGCTATCAATGTCACAGCAATGCTTAGTATAGCCGATGTTTCCTTCAATTGCAAGTACTTTTTTCATTTTTTCATTTTTTTATCTACCATATTATAGATCAAACTGATCGCAAAACACAAAACGCCGCTCAGGAAAAAGCCCACCGTCCTCATCAATGAGTTGCCATAGTGTATATCGATCAGTATCAGCTTGATCATGCTCACAAAAGCCAGTACCAAACCGTAAATCCTGGTTGTTTTGAAACTCTGCTGCCATTTTCTCTCCACCAGAAAGCCCAACGAAATACATACCAGCGCAATGATCAAAATTGCCAGACTGACCGTAAAATCCGGCAGTTCATAGGACCTAAGTGTCTCAATAATAAAGAACATGATTTTTGTTGCCACATAGATGCCCGGCCATGTAGTGTGATATTTTTTCAGCAGGTTATAGGAATTGGCCATAAAGGCAACCCCTCCCAGAAGGACCGCCAGCACATGAAGCCACATCATTGTCGCGGCTTCCATGCAATAGAACGCCAGCCACATCAGTGCAATCTGAACCGCTCCCGTTTCAATCAGAAATTCACGTTCGTTTTCGCCCGTCTTTATACTTTTGTACAGCACAGGAACCTTCATCATTACAATATTGACCGCCGCCAGAACCGCAAGTACAATGATCCATCTCAGCACAATCGGCTCTACTGCAAGTTCTCTCATGATCCGAACGGCATCTTCTGTCAGCAGGATCAAAAATATCGGATATGCAGCCATCTTCATCCATGTCAGATACTGATCCCTAAAGCGGCCAAACAGCCAGACCGCGCACGCCGCCAGGCAAAGCCCCCATGCCAAATGCAGGTAACAGTTCATAGGGACGATCACAAACAGAACCGTATATCCCGCCCCCGCTACCTTATATAAGGTATCTTTTCTGAAAAATCCATAGACGAGACAAACTGTCGCGAACAAAAAGACAGACATATGTTCACGCAGCCATGGCATCTGCATAATTGTGCCAAAAACCAGCAGAAAAAGTACACATTGTAAGATCATTTTCCCTACATGTCCCGCCTTTGCGATCCGCAGTTCAAGCGTCACAAGAAGTACCGTCACGACAATCAGCGCGGCAAAGTACATCTCAAACCGGCGGCAGAATGCTGTATATGCAATCAGAAGATAGATAGAGTTAAAAACTCCGAATGCGGTCGTTTTTCCCTCTTCTGTCTGCAATATTGTCATGCTGCACAAGATTAAAATGCCGCATATAACCACAAGTATAACACTGGAAACCGTCCCCGGCACCGTTCCATTCATATAGCGGGCATTTACCCCCAGTATCAGTAGTGCCATGCTCACAGACCACGATATGTGGTTAATTAAATTTTGATTATATTTTCTCTCGAAGTGTGATACGTAAAATACCGACTCAGAGAGCACACTGTAAATCACCAGAAACAGCAGTTTCTGCTCATCACTGGTCGCACCGCAAAGACAGACTCCCAGCAGTATTGACATCACAACGCCGATCTGCCCAATGATCAAAAAAATGCCCGAGCGCAGCCTTGACAGCACGCATATCACAACACCCCACAAGAAAATGCATACGTACAGTGTCATATCACTTATCGCTTTGAAATAGAAGCAGCTCATAAACAGGGATATGTAGAGAGCTCCCACCCCGCATCCCGCAAGGGACAAATACCATTTGTTATCCTTGTTCTTTCCCAAAAGCAGAATTCCTGTCACTGCGAAAGCCAGGCTGACCGCATACATCAGCACCATTTTTACCGTATTGTTCAAATATGGCAGGATCAGAACCGCGAAAGAAATAAGGCTGATAAAAATAAGCAGGGACGCACAGATTCCCATTACAGATTTTCCGATCGTCTTTTCCAGATCTGCATTTTGCCGGGGCTGCATCTGAGGCTGCGGCTGCGGCATCGGTCCGGGACGCATCGATCCTTGCTCCTGCGGCATCGGCGCCGGTCCATGCGCCGTCATCGCCGGCTGAGGTTGAGGCGGTGCCTGCCAGTTTGGCATCATCTGCGGCGCATTCTGCGCTGCAGTCTGCGCTGCATACCCTGTCTGCGCCGCATTCCGCAGCATCGCAGTCTGCTTAGCCATAAAATCAATATCCCGCTGCAATTCTTCTATTTTCATCCTGACCATTGCATCCGTGTTTCCCGCTGAGCATTCCGCGATCAGATCATTCAGCAGTTTGCGGTCCTGCAGCAACCGATTTTCATATGCAATCACTTTATCCAACATAACCGTATTCCCTCTCTTAGTAGAAATCCCCCGTTGCCCATCAAAATGCTGCGTTATATTTTCTGACATTATAACAATATTACACAGGAAATACAATGCCGGCTATTTTGTTTGCTTCCTCCTTGAAATTTTTCCCACATTCTGCGGTTCCTGTGATATAATGTTCTCGTACAAAATTTCAGATCTTATTGACTCTTGGAGAAAAGGCAGGATCATTTATATGAACATTATCATCGTCGGCTGCGGCAAGGTCGGTTATACCCTTGTAGAACAGCTGAGCAACGAGAATCACAGTATTGTAGTGATCGACGAACGTGCAGAAAAACTTTCTTTCATCTCAGACAATCTGGATGTCATGAGCATCGTCGGCAACGGAATGAGCCATCAGGTCCTTTTGGAGGCAGGAATCGCCACCGCCGATCTTTTGATCGCAGTGACCGGGGACGACGAAAAAAATCTTCTTTGCTGCGTGATCGCCCGTAAATCCGGGCACTGCCAGACAATCGCACGCATCCGCAATCCCATTTACAACAAAGAGACCGATTTCTTAAAGAAAGAGTTCGGGCTTGCTATGATCATCAACCCAGAGCTGGCTGCTGCAGGTGAAATCGCACGCATTTTTCAATTTCCCTCGGCGATCCGGGTAGACTCATTTGCAAAGGGGCACGCGGATCTTCTTTACTTTAAAGTGACAGCTAATTCACCGCTGATCGGCGTAAAGCTTCGCGACTTTCATCAGACAGTGCACGCCAATGTTCTGGTATGCACTGTGATACGCGGGGAAGATGTCATCATTCCAAACGGTAATTATGAATTTCAGGTAAACGATGTTGTCGGGTTTGCTTCAGAGCGACGCGATGCCATTGATTTCATTCGAAAGATCGGCATTGCAAAGAAGCGCGTCGGAAATGCAATCCTTGCAGGCGGCGGCAAAATTTCCTTTTATCTTGCCCAGTCCCTGATCCAGTCCGGCATCAAAGTTACAATCATCGAGGTCAACCATGACAGATGTGAGCAATTGTGTGAACTGCTGCCGACTGCTACGATCATTTGCGGTGATGCCACCGACCAGTCACTCTTACTGCAGGAAGGTCTCGAACATGCCCACGGCTTTGCCGCCCTGACCGATCTTGACGAAGAGAACATTCTGTTGTCTCTTTACGCAAATGATGTCTCCAACGCCAAAACAGTGACGAAGATCAACAGGATCAGCTTCAATTCCACCATCAACGAGTTGAATTTGGGAAGCGTCATTTATCCGCGTATTATTACGGCAGAATATATTTTAAAATACGTGCGTTCCACGAACCACTCGAAAGACAGCAACGTGGAAAAACTATACAAACTTGCCAATGGAAAAGCGGAAGCTCTGGAGTTTCTGATCAAAGCGGATTCCAACATTACGGGCATTCCGCTTGCAAAACTGCATTTCCGCAAAAACACACTGATCTGCTGCATTTATCGACAGAAAAAGGTCATTATTCCCAGCGGTCAGGATATTATGATGCCCGGCGACTCTGTTCTTGTGGTACTCTCCGGCTATCGTGTTTCCGATATCAAAGAAATTCTGGAGGATTAGTCTGCGATGAACTACTGGATTATTCTTTATATTCTGGGCTGTGTCTTAAAATTTGAGGGGGCATTTTTGGTACTTCCGTTTTTGGTCGGCGTAATATATCGGGAGAATATTGCTCCCTGTTACCTTCTGGTTGCGGCGCTGTGCTTTTTATTGGGTCTACTCCTGACGCGCCGGAAACCGAAGTCTGCACGCCTTTATATAAGAGAAGGTTTTGTCTCGGTGGCATTCAGCTGGATTTTTATGAGTATTTTTGGCGCTATTCCCTTTGTGCTCACCGGAGAAATCCCCTTTTATATAGATGCGCTTTTTGAAACAATATCCGGTTTTACCACGACCGGGGCAAGTATTCTGACTGATGTAGAGTCGCTTTCTCGCGCCAGTCTGTTTTGGCGGAGTTTTACCCACTGGGTCGGCGGCATGGGCGTTCTTGTTTTCATCATGTCTCTTCTCCCTCTGATGGGCGGATCTACCATGAATCTGATGAAAGCAGAAAGCACCGGACCGTCTGTCAGCAAGCTGGTACCTCACGCAAGAGATACCGCCAAAATTCTGTACGGCATTTATTTTGCGCTGACCGTTTTCGAAATTATTCTGCTTCTCGTGTTTCGAATGCCTCTATTCGACGCTCTGACTACCAGTTTCGGAACGACAGGCACCGGCGGTTTCGGCATCAAATGTGACAGTTTCGCCAGCTATTCTCCCGCCCAGCAGAACATTGTTACTGTATTTATGATTTTAAGCGGGGTCAACTACACAGCATATTTTTATCTTCTGCACGGAAAAATAAAAGACATTTTCCATTTAGAGGAAGTACGCTGGTATTTCATCATTATTCTGGCATCTGCCGGGGTCATTGCATGTAATACAAGACAGTTCTATCCAGCAATCGGCGAGACGCTGCGTCACGCTTTTTTTCAGGTGGGCTCCATCATCACGACCACCGGATTCGCGACAACTGATTTTGATCTTTGGCCCGAGCTGTCAAAATCCATTCTGGTCCTCCTCATGTTCGTCGGTGCCTGCGCCGGCAGTACCGGCGGCGGAATGAAGGTTTCCAGGCTTCTGATTTTGTTTAAATCCGCGCGAAAGGAGCTGTCTCTTTTGATCCATCCGCAACAGGTCAAGAAAATCCGTCTGAACGGGCGCGTGATCGAGCATGAGGTCATCCGCTCAACCAACGTTTTTCTTGTGCTTTATTTTATTATCATGATGCTCTCCATGCTTTTGGTCAGCATCGACTCCTATAATTTTACCACCGGATTTACCTCTGTTGTCGCCACGTTAAACAACATCGGTCCCGGGTTGGATCTGGTCGGACCTACGCAGAATTTTTCTATTTTTTCTGCTTTTTCAAAAATTGTTTTAATATTTGACATGCTGGCCGGAAGGCTGGAACTGTTTCCGCTTATGATACTCATAATGCCTGACACTTGGAAACACAAATAATACCCCTGTTTAAAGAAAGGATTTGCTATGTGGATTGCTGCTAATTGGAAAGATTATGAGGTGATAGACTGCTCCCTGGGCGAAAAGCTGGAACGCTGGGGGGATTATATTCTTGTACGTCCCGATCCTCAGGTCATCTGGGACACACCGAAAGATGCGGCGGGCTGGCGCAAGAGAAATGCCCACTATCATCGCAGTTCAAAGGGCGGCGGTGAATGGGAGTTTTTTGATCTGCCCGAACAATGGCAAATACATTATGGCAGTCTCACCTTTCACCTAAAGCCATTCCGTTTCAAGCATACCGGGCTTTTTCCGGAACAGGCGGTAAATTGGGATTGGTTCTCAGACAAGATAAGAAAAGCCGGACGTCCGGTTAAAGTTTTAAATCTTTTTGCGTATACCGGCGGAGCAACATTGGCTGCCGCCGCTGCGGGCGCCTCGGTGACTCATGTAGACGCTTCGAAGGGTATGGTGACGTGGGCGAAAGAAAATGCGACCGCATCCGGGCTTAGCGATGCTCCCATCCGTTGGATCGTAGATGACTGCGTTAAGTTTGCAGAACGGGAAATCCGGCGTCAGAAACACTACGATGCGATCATCATGGACCCGCCTTCCTACGGCAGAGGACCCAAGGGTGAAATCTGGAAGATCGAGGACGCAATTTACCCGCTCATTCAGTTATGCGCAGATCTTTTGTCCGAAGAGCCGCTGTTCTTTTTGATCAACTCCTATACGACCGGCCTGCAGCCTGCAGTCCTAAGCTATATGATGAATACGGCTCTGCGCAAATACCACGGAACCGTTTGTGCCGACGAGATCGGGCTTCCCGTCTCCTCCAACGGGCTTATCCTGCCCTGTGGAGCAAGCGGGAGATTTGAGCTTTAGCAAGTTACAGCATCTTTTTCTTTCGAAGAAAGAGCATGGTGATCACACAGATCAGAAGCGTGATCACGCAGATAATCAAGAATCCGTGCGGCGTATGGGCAAACGGCATCCACCGTTCGTCTACATTCATACCGTATATGCCTGAAATGACAGTCGGAATCGCCATGACAATTGTAATGGATGTGAGATATTTCATGACATTGTTCAAGCGATTGTCAAGCACAGAAGACATCAGCTCTCTTGTTCCGTTTATGATATCGCGGTAAATCGACGTCATTTCGATCGCCTGCCGGTTCTCAACGATCACATCTCCCAGCAATTCCTTGTCTTCCGGATACTGCTCCAGCCTTTTATACCGTGTCATACGGTCAAGCACGACACCGTTTGCACGAAGTGAAGTCGCAAAATAGACCAGTGTAGATTCCAACTCATGCAGATCGATCAGATCCATGTCCTCCATGTGTTTCCCGATCCGCTCCTCAATCTCCGTTCGTTTCTTGTCGATGACACGCAGATTAACCTGATAAATGGATGCTGTGCGATACAGTATCTGATAGACGAAACGCAGGCGTTTTTTCGTGCTGAATTCCTTTACACGGTTTTCCACAAAATTCCTAAGCACGATCGTATCTTCCGTACAGATCGTAACGATGATGTCCTGTGTCAAAATGATGCCGAGCGGGATTGTGGTATAACTCTGCTTTTCATGCCGGATCTCTATCGTAGGAATATCCACCAGAATCAGCGTATATCCGTCCTGCAGCTCGATTCGGGAGCTCTCCTCCTCATCAAGCGCAGCCTGGATATCCTCCACATCTACATTCAGCAGTTCTGCCATCTCCATGCACTCTTTTACGGTCGGCTTGATCATCTGTACCCACACGCCGCCCTCCAGTTTTTTTTCTTCATGTATGATCTGATCATCCGTCTTAAAGTATCTAACCACGCTAATCCTCATTCCCGCGCACTCTTTTGCGCATAAAATCTCAAACCCTGAATTTTCATACCTTCATTCATCATATCATATTTTTTCCCATGCCGCCACGCTAAAATTCCGAAACTGTTCAGCTTCTTTCCTCCTGTTCTCTCTTTCCCGGCAGCTGTGAAAGCAGAATCGCTGCAAACATCAGTGCGCAGCCTCCCTTTTCACGTCCGGAAAGCGTCTGTCCGAGAATCGCCCAGCCCGCGATCACGGAGAATACAGCCTCCAGGCTTAAGATCAGGGATGCCACTGTCGGATTGAGACCTTTTTGTCCGACGATCTGCAGGGTATACGCCACCCCGCAGGACAATACGCCGGCATACAGGATCGGCAGCCATGCCTGCAAAATCTGCCCCACATCCGGTCTTTCAAACAACAGCATACAAATTCCAGACAGAATCCCGCAGACCAAAAACTGAATGCATGACATTTTCACCCCGTCTACCCGCGGCGAATAGTGATCGACTGTGAGAATATGCACGGAAAATACGCCGGCACAGCAGAGCACCAACAGATCGCCTCTCTGAAATGAAAGCCTGTTCCCGGTCATACAAAGCAGGTAAAGCCCTGCCACAGCCAGTGCGATTGCGGCCCAAACCCTCACCCCCACACGCTTTTTTAGAAAAATTCCAAAGACAGGCACCAATACAATATACATCGCAGTCACAAATCCAGCTTTCCCCACCGTTGTGTCCTGCATTCCAATCTGCTGCAGACTCGTCGCGACAAAGAGAAGCACACCGCACGCGAGACCGCCGCTAAGCAGCGCCTTTTTCCCTTCCTGTGAATCATTCGCTGTTTCCTGCTTTGCACTGCTCTTTCTCCTCAAAAAAGCAATACAGGGAATCAGCACGATCGCTCCGATCAGGTTTCTTATCGCATTAAACGTAAACGGACCTATATAGTCCATCCCTACACTCTGCGCTACAAACGCCGCACCCCAGATTACCGACGTCAAGAGCAGCAGCATTGATTGTCTCAATGTGAATTTATTCATAGCATTCCTCTTTTTATAAATTAATTATAACTTCTTCATATTATTTTCATTTTGAAGTCAAAATTCGGTCACATTTATCCTGTAAAATTATAAATATCAAAGGGAGCTGTTGAGTTTCAGCATTGCAGGTTGGAGTTCTGTCAGTTCCGACAAACTACTCTCCTGTCGGCAGGTACGCCAGACAGGTTATGATACAAAAGAGCGCCATCATTGGCGCTCTTTTATTGCCTTCATTTACTCCCATTCTTCATATTGCTGAAATATGCCCCAAACCGCAGCCCCAACAGATCAGATACAGCAGCAGCAGATGCACCGGGTAAAAGAAATAAAAGAAGTATTTGACGTTCCAACCCCTTTTTCCGTTATACAACGCAATCGGCAAGAAGGCAATGACCGCCGGCAGCTCCCACCAGAAAAAGGCAAGACAGCCCGCCACAACCTGCCAGACACGTTTTTTTCGAAACAGATACAGCATCATAATACACCAAACGCCTCTGCCGCCGTAGTCCGTTGACAAAAGCTCTGCCGCCCCCATTCCGACCAGTACCTCGATCATCAGGAGAAGGGTGCGGGGAAAAGCGTCCCAGCGAGCCTGTTCCTCCGTCCAGCGGTATGCCATCATGGTGAGCAGCCCCAAAAACAGTGTAAAAAACACATTCTGATAATGGAATTCCAGAACGCAGCCGCTAAAGGCAAGATCAAACGGTATCTCAGAAAGCAGAGCAAACAGTCCCAGCCGCAATGCATACTTTTTTCGGTCTCCTGTGTGCTCGAAACCTTCCACCAACAGGAAGCAGAAGATTGGAAACGCAATTCTTCCCACGCCACGCATAGTGTCATAAATCTGCTGGAGCATTCCAGACTCTATCAGCCCGGATATCAGACTGCCGTCCACCGTGCTTCCGCGTGTCTTAAGAAAGCGCATTAAAACCGCAGCCGCCACATGGTCAATGAGCATTGTGATAATTGCAATTAATTTTAAGGTGCTCCCGCTCAGCCCTTTTCTCTCCATCTTCCCAGGTTCCTTTCCTCTCATGTCACAGCAGAGAGTTTACAGTTATTCTACAAACTCTTCCACGCATCTGCGGTATGCCGCCACGGGGTCCTCCGCCTGTGTGATCGGTCTTCCGACTACGATATAGTCAGAGCCAAGCTCTTTCGCTTTTTCCGGCGTGGTGACGCGCTTTTGGTCTCCCACATCTCCGTCTGCAAAACGGACCCCCGGCGTGATCGTAAGAAACTTCTCTCCGCAGACCTCATGAACCTTGCCCGCCTCCAGCGGAGAACAGACCACACCGTCCAGTCCTGCATTTCTGGCATTCTTTGCATAATGCATGACTGTCTCATCTATCGGCTTGTCTATCCAAAGTTCCTGCCGCATCACTTCCTCACTGGTAGAGGTAAGCTGCGTCACGGCGATCAGCAGCGGTCTTGTACCGTCCGGACGGGTCAGTCCCTCGAGAGCTGCCTGCATCATGCCGCCTGCTCCCGCCGCATGAACATTGCACATATCTACATCCAGATTTGACAGTACCGCCATTGCCTTTTTCACTGTGTTCGGTATATCGTGCAGCTTCAGGTCAAGAAAAATCTTATGTCCCATACGCTTGATGTCCCGGACGATCTCCGGTCCTTCCGCATAGAAAAGCTCCATTCCGATTTTCAAAAAAAGCTTTTCGTTCTTAAATTTGCCCAGAAAATCAATCACTTCGTCCTTACTGCTGAAATCACATGCAATGATCACGTCTTTTCCCATATCTTCCTCCTTAATCCGATCGGATTGCTTCACCTAAAATTACCATTGCAATTATACACTTAAGGTGATATTTTAGCAAGTGCACTTCTCCACAGCACACAGGCATGCCGGGGGGCGAACAAAATAAGCAGGAAAACTGTCAACACAATTTTCCTGCTTCTATCCGTTATTGCTTCCTTCTAACCCTGACCGATGAAAATATAAAACCTGTACCCATCACAAACAATATTATGTAGCCGTATATACAACTACTGTCCGACGTTTTTACACTCTCTATCCTCTGAGTCGTCATATTACTTTTTACATTTTCCGTCTTTTCTGCATTTTCTGCCTTTTCGGTGCTTTCCGTCTTTTCAGTGTTTTCCGCCTTTTCGGTACTTTCTGTCTTTTCAGTGCTTTCGGTATTTTCCGCCTTTTCGGCATCTTCCGTGTTTTCCGTATTTTCGGTATCTTCCGTGCTTTCTGTATCTTCGGTATCTTCTGTGCTTTCCGTATCTTCCGTATTTTGATTGTCGTCCGACGAACCCGGCTTATCCCCTGCTGATTTCCGCCATACTGCATACAGGGTAACCTCCCCATTGTTATCCCCGCTCAGTTTCTCGATTTCTTCTCCGTCACTGTACTTGGCAGTCTCCGCATCCGGCTCCGTGTTCCACCCCACAAACTCATACTCCTGCCTTGTAAATGCATTCTCTGGCAACGCTTCCTTCGCCGAATAATTCAGCGTCATGCCTTCCATACTTCCCTCGCCGCCATTGGCATCAAAATGAATGGTGTATTTATACTCCTCCCAATGCGCATACAGCGTCTCGTTCTCTTCGCTCTCTTTGATGCTGTCTCCGGTTATCTCCGTACCGTTTTCACGGTCTGTGAACCAGCCTAGAAATGTATGCTTCTCCCATTCTGCGCCCGGCAGTTCACCGTACTCCGCATCCTTGTACACCTGTCTGCTCTGCTCGTCGCACATTCCTCCATTGGCGTCAAACGTAACCGTTGCAAGAGTCGGGGGAACGTCTGGTTCTTCCGGAATATCCGGCTCTTCCTTTTCCTTATACCACACCGCATACAGGGTAACCTCTCCATTGTTGTCCCCGCTCAGTTTCTGGACTTCTTCTCCATCACTGTACTCGGCAGTCTCCGCATCCGGCTCCGTGTTCCACCCCACAAACTCATACTCCTGTCTTGTAAATGCATTCTCTGGCAACGCTTCCTTCGCCGAATAATTCAGCGTCATGTCTTCCATGCTTCCCTCGCCGCCATTAGCATCAAAATGGACGGTGTATTTATACTCCTCCCAGTGTGCATACAGCGTCTCGTTCTCTTCGCTCTCTTTGATGCTGTCTCCGGTTATCTCCGTACCGTTTTCACGGTCTGTGAACCAGCCTAGAAATATATGCTTCTCCCACTCCGCGCCCGGCAGTTCACCGTACTCCGCGTCCTTGTACACCTGTCTGTTCTCTTCGTCACACGTTCCTCCGTTAGGATCAAACGTGATCGTCGCAGGCGTCAGGATCTCTTTCCATACCGCATACAGGGTGACCTCTCCATTGTTGTCACCGCTCAGTTTCTGGACCTCTTCTCCGTCACCATACTCGGCAGTCTCCGCATCCGGCTCCGTGCTCCACCCCACAAACTCATAATCCTGTCTTGTAAATGCATTCTCTGGCAGCGCCTTCTTCTCCGAATAATTCAGCGTCATGTCTCCCATGTTTCCCGCGCCGCCATTGGCATCAAAATGGACGGTGTATTTATACTCCTCCCAGTGTGCATACAGTGTCTCGCTCTCTTCACTCTCCTTGATGCTGTCTCCGGTTATCTCCGTACCGTTTTCACGGTCTGTATACCAGCCCAGAAATATATGCTTCTCCCATTTTGCTTCCGGCAGAGCATTCGCTTCACCGTAGACTGCACCTATGTACACTGGTCTGCTCTCTTCGTCACACTCTCCACCGTTGGGGTCAAATGTGACTGTCGCTGCCGGGAGTTCTCTCCATACCGCATACAGGGTAACCTCTCCACCGTCGTCCCCACTCAGACTCTGAACCGCTTCGCTGTCACCGTACTCGGCGGTCTCCGCATCCGGGTCCATACTCCAACCCACAAACTCATAACCCTTCTTTGAAAAAGCATTCTCCGGCAGAGCCTTTTCTTCCGAATAATCCAGCGTCATATCATCCATACTTCCCGCGCCGTCATTGGCATTAAAATGGACGGTGTATTTATACTCCTCCCAGTGCGCGTACAGCGTCTCGTCTCCCTCACTCAACTTGTTGCTTTCATCGCTAATTTCTGTACCGCTTTCTGTGAACCATCCCAGAAAATTATGCTTGTCCCATTCCGCTTCCGGCAATTTACCATACGCTGTATCAACATACATATATATAGCTCTGCTCTCTTCGTCACACTCTCCTCCGCCGGCATCAAACGTAACTGTCGTCTTTCCCATCAAAATATCATAATAAAGCTGATTTACAGCAAGCTCTGAATAATCAGGCATACTGACCAGATCCGCTTTAGCGCCATAATCGCCGCCTTCAAGGTGCATCTCATTTTCCGGATGATCCGGATCAGAGTATGTAAAAATAATAACATTGCTGAGGTAAAACGTCACATCGTTTCCATCTTTGTCCTTTGCGTGTATAGAGGGGGAATAACTCGTTGGTGTGTCGCTCCAATACTGAGTAAAGTACGTATCATTATTATATCGATGTAAACTATATCTGGTATGGCTTGTAAACGGCTCTAATGAAAGATATGTAATCGAGGCCGTACCATTAGTATCCTCTACAAGTACAGCAATCCATCTGTCCGGTTCAGAATCATTCTCAAATATTACTTGATATTTGTATTCACCGTATGAAGGCCGATTGAGATAATAATCGTAATCGGTAAAGTTATCCCATGCACTTTTTGAGCTCGTGCCGGCAGCAAACACAAACTGTAGATTAGTAAAACAGACCATAATCGCAACAAGCAACGCGCACACTCTGATATATTTTTTCATTGCGTTTCCCCATTCAAAAAATCCTCAAAACATCTTCCCTACAAAGTACATTGTAGTCCAAATCAGGGCAAATATCAATTAAAACTTTTAAAAGCTTCAACCTCAGTTTGTGCAAGCAATCCTATTGCGATTTTTACGCACATATCACATATACATCAAGTCAAAAAAAGCACTCCTTACGGAGTGCTTAACTTCTGCCATGAGCTTTGATTTAATTCTCTTATTAATCGGCGCGACAGGATTTGAACCTGCGACCTCTGCGTCCCGAACGCAGCGCTCTACCAAGCTGAGCCACGCGCCGATATATCAAGCACGATTCTTATCTAAATCGCGCCTAATTATATTATCACAGTTCTTTCAAAATGTCTACCCCAAATTTCATATTTTTTATATACCCCTGAATATTCGAGAAAATACGTCTGCAATTCAGTGGTAAATAAAATCAAATATCGTTTTAACTTTCATAAATTTCCTCGAAACATCGCGAGATTTGCAATTACATATCCTTCCGTCACGAAATCTCTCCATGCTTCTCATAGTTTGTCGTCCGAGTCACATGGTTTTTCTCATCCACAAACAAAACCGTCGGGCGCAGTTCTTTTGCCTCCTCCGGAGACACCTGTGCATATGCCATAAGAATGATCTTATCTCCGGTCTGTACCATACGGGCCGCCGCACCGTTTAAACACATAACGCCGCTGCCACGTTCTCCGGCAATCGTATAAGTCTCAAATCTCGCACCGTTATTCACATCTACGATCTGCACTTTCTCATACTCATAGATTCCTGCCTGCTCAAGCAGTTCTATATCCACTGTAATACTTCCAACATAGTCAAGCTCCGCCTGTGTGACTGTCGCACGGTGTATTTTTGCCTTCAACATTGTAATTGTCATATCTTTTCCCTCATCTTCACATCTAAGAAATTTCTCATTTCTGATCTTCCGCCTATATTCGCAAGATACGGTTTGCTTTTTCCGCTCTTTTATCTGTATTCATGTCATATTTATCAATGCTCCGGGAGGGTAAAAACAAACCCGGAGCATCTTCTTTTGCCTCTTATACCCCTTGCTGCTCGCAGATAAAGTTATCGATCAGCCTTGTCTTTCCAATATAGACTGCAATCGCAGCCAAAACATCTCCACTGATCTTATCTATCTGCTGCACGGTATCAAGATTTACGATTTTTACATAATCAATCTTTGCGAGAGGCTCTTTTTCTATTTCCTCCCTCATGGCTGCAATAATCTTTTTGCAGTCCTGTTCTCCTTCTTCAACCATCTGCCTTCCCAAAAATATGGATCGGCTCAGCACCAGCGCCGCTTTTCTCTCTTCGGCAGACAGATATGTATTTCTCGAGCTCTTTGCCAGTCCGTCTTCTTCCCTTACGATCGGACACCCGATCACCGTAAGCGGCATATTCAGATCTTTTACCATACGTTTGATAACCGCAAGCTGCTGTGCGTCCTTCTGACCGAAATAAGCCTTATCCGACGTTACAATATTGAACAGTTTTGCCACGACCGTACACACTCCGCGGAAGTGAACCGGCCTGCTTAATCCACAAAGTTCCTGCGTCAGAACGTTCATATCCACATAGGAATAGAAGTTTTCCCCATACATTTCTTCCGGTGTCGGGTGAAAAATAAGATCTACCCCGTGCGCCTCACACAGTGCGGCGTCATGCTCTAAATCCCGCGGGTAGCTGGCCAAGTCTTCATTCGGTCCAAACTGCATCGGATTTACAAAAATGCTGACGACAACCTTATCATTCTCTCCGGCGGCGTCAATCAGACTCATATGCCCTTCATGAAGATATCCCATCGTCGGGACAAATCCTACAGTATTTCCAGCCTTTTTCCACTCGCCAACCTGCGCGCGTACCTCTGTTATGGTTGATACGATTTTCATAGCTATGTTTCTCCTCTCTTTCCGAAACGTCAATACAGCTTCTCTATCACAGAATCCTCTATTTTAAAGCAATGGTCTGCTGCCGGGAAGGTTCCTTCCTTTGTCTCACTGATATACGCCTTTACCCCTTCGCGCATAGTCTCTCCGGCATCCGCAAACACCTTGACAAACTTAGGCCGCATACCTCCATACATCCCCAGCAGATCCTGATATACCAATACCTGACCGTCACAATCCGGTCCCGCTCCGATTCCGATTGTAGGAATAGTCAGTTCCTCCGTGATCTTTTGCGCCAGCTTGGCGGGCACGCATTCCATAACGACCATGCATGCGCCGGCTGCCTCGATTGCCTTCGCATCCTCGATCAGCTTCTGTGCCGCCTTCAAATCTTTTCCCTGCACCTTAAATCCGCCGAATGCATTGACCGACTGAGGTGTGAGTCCGATATGCGCCACCACCGGTATAGATGCCTTTACAATCGCCTCTATGTGAGGCGCATACTCCACACCACCTTCCAGCTTTACCGCATTTGCACGCCCTTCCTTCATCAGACGCCCGGCATTTACCACTGCGTCATAGACAGAGGTCTGGTAAGACATAAACGGCATATCCGTTACCACAAAAGCGTTCTGCGCCCCACGCGCTACTGCTGCCGAATGGTGTATCATGTCCTCCATCGTGACAGACAGAGTATCCTCATATCCCAGCATCGTCATTCCCAGCGAGTCACCGACCAGAATGGTATTGACACCTGCCTCATCCATGATCCTGGCTGTCGTGTAATCATAGGCAGTCACCATGACGATCTTATCTTTTTCTTCCTTCTGCTTCTGTAAAGTCAGCACCGTATTCTTCATATTTACCTCCACTCCTCACATCATCTCTTATTCTGCCGTGTCATCCCGCATATGGCTGCAGACCCTTTTCAACTCTGAATAGTCGCGCTCCGGATGCTTTTTCTGTGCCGCATTGATCAGGTAGCCGGCATTTTTCCGGTAAACCTCCTGCATTTCCGGATCCAGTGCACCGATATGCATTTTCACTGTCCCGATGTCATTGCGCTCCACCGGGCCGGTCAGAGATTCCACGCACCCCTGCTTTAATATGTGCTCCAAATTTCCTCTCGCAAGCTGATACAGCTCTTTTTTTGCCTCTTCCTCCTCAAATCCGCACTGTAAGAACAGATTCTGCGCCATATAAAACAGTGACGTCATATAATTGGAAGCCAAAGCTGCTGCCGCATGATATTTAATTTTGTTTTCCGCCGAAATGATCCGAGTGCGGTTTCCCATAGCCCGAAGCATTTCTTCTATAATATGGATATGTGTCTCATCACCCTCAATGGTAAACAGAACCGTTGACAGTTCCTTCCATGAGCTTTCCCTGCTGCTCACCGCAAAAAGGGGATGTATGGAATAGGCATGGCATTTCTTTGCGCCTGCATCAGAAAAGATATATGAAGTGTGAAGACCGCTGCAGTGACAAACTATTTTTCCCGATACATAAGGCTTCGCCTGTTCCCAGACTTCGACGATCACCCCATCCGGTACCGTAAATAGAATCATATCGCAACTGCTTATGATTTCCTGCAAACTTTCATAACATTTCGTTCCTGTAAAATCTGCCGCCCATCTGGCAGATGTAAGGGTTTTGCTGTAATAACCTCCTATGTTTTGCCCCTTCTCCTTAAAATATTTCCCAAGTGACACGCCGACCCTGCCGGCGCCGATAAATCCTATCTGCATACACCGCCTCCTCTCAGAAGCAGCATGCGACCGTCTCATTCTTCCGCGCTTCAACCGTATGAGCGCCAGATATAAGCAGTCTTCTTCCATTTTATCTCTTTTCTAATCTGGTATCATTTCCACCTCTGCGGAATATCATCCAACGGTTACTATACCACTTGTTCTAATAAAAGTAAAGTTCTTTCCTTTCCGCTCGAACAATGCTAAAATAACCTCATCATCAGTAACATACACATGAAAGGATTCCTATGAATAAGACAGTTCTCGTAACCGGCGCCTCCCGCGGAATCGGACGTGCTATCGCGACGGAATTTGCACGGGCAGGTTATCGGCTTGTTATTACCTGCTCCAAGTCAGAACAGCTGCTGCTGTCCGTCAAAGAAACACTTCAAAAAGACTTCGGCACAGATATCCTCACCAGCATCGGAGACATTGCGGACAGCAGCTATGTCGAGGAGCTGTTTGCTGGCATATCCTCGCGTTTTGGCGGTGTGGATATTCTGGTCAACAACGCCGGCATATCTCATATCGGTCTTTTGACCGATATGTCCACGGACGACTGGAACCGCATAGTTGCCACAAATCTGACCTCTGTTTTCTCGACCTGCAGGCTTGCCATCCCATACATGGTACATCAAAAGCAGGGCAGGATCATCAACATTTCCTCTGTCTGGGGCAATGTCGGCGCATCCTGCGAGGTTGCCTACTCTGCCTGCAAAGGCGGCATCAACGCATTTACCAGAGCATTAGCCAAGGAACTGGCTCCCAGCAATATCCAGGTGAATGCGATTGCCTGCGGCTGCATTGACACGCAGATGAACGCCTGTCTCTCCAAAGAAGAACGCACAGCGCTGGAAGCCGAGATTCCCGCCGGCCGCTTCGGCACGGCACAGGAGGTCGCTGCGCTTACCCTGCAGCTGGCGGACAGCAGCGAATATCTCACCGGGCAGGTGATCACCATGGACGGCGGCTGGATATGAATTTCGGTTGTGAAAGCTTCACCCTGTAGTTGTATTCTTCTATTATAATAGGGAATGTGCACATCACTATGTATTGACAAAATAATCCCCTCCCTTGATAAGGGAGGGGAAAGAAAGGCATACCTACCATGACATCTCCAGGGATACGAATTCAACAGCTGCTCGACGAACAACAGATCACGCAACGCAAGCTTGCGGCAGACCTGAATTTAAATCCGAATACCGTCAACGGTTATATCCATAACCGCCGCTCTCCTGACTGGATCACTGCTGTACGGATTGCAGAGTATCTCGGCACAAATATAGATTACTTATTAGGACGCACTCCTGTCAAATGCTATCCGGAGCTGGCGCTGTCCGAGGAAGAAGGCAGGCTGCTTGGCAATTACCGCGCCATGAGCGAAGACCACCGTCAGATCCTGATCGCCCTCTCCTCCGTTCTGCTTACACGGAATAAGCACTCCGTTCTCCCCGAAAAAAACAGTAATGTGTAAAATCTATTCCGCCACAAGCACAACCACCGTGCGCGCCGGAATCTGAAGATTCGTTTTATAGTAAAACTCAGTATGCTCCTCCATGTTTTTTCCGTCCTCATACTCTACGGAAGTGTCAACGCATACCTTCCACTGCAATCCGTTCGGAAGTTCGGGAAGCTGCATGACCAGCGGCTCCCAATATGCATTCATCGCATAAAAGATGATATCGTCTCTGGAATCCTGTTCATCCCTTCCTGCATACATCACTCCGATAAGCCTGCTGTTGTGATCTGTTCCTCCATTCCACGGATAACCGTTATGAATACTGATTTCCGGCAGATTGCAGGCTGTCGTCTTCGTAGGTTTGCGCAAAATTGCATATTTATGCCGAAAATGAATCATGTAGCGGAAAAAATCATGAATCTCCTGATATTCCTCCATCCTTGACCAATCCAGCCATGACGTTATATTATCCTGGCAATATGCATTGTTATTACCAAATTGGGTGTTACAGAATTCGTCTCCGGCATAGAACATCGCCGGCCCGCGACTGCACATCAACGTGGCAAATGCGTTTTTCACCATGCGGCGACGCAGCTTCTTGATCTGCGGGTCATCTGTCTCACCTTCTACACCGCAGTTCCAACTGTTTCCGTTGTTGTCGCCGTCCGTATTATTCCAGCCGTTCTTCTCATTGTGTTTGACGTTGTAGGAGTACAGATCGTACAGTGTAAATCCGTCGTGACAATCCAGAAAATTCACCGAAGCGCTCATTCCACGGTGTGCCGGATCGTACATATCTCTGGATCCGGTAATTCTGGTGATCGCAGTCCCCGCCATACCCCCGTCTCCCTTCAGGAAACGGCGTATATCATCCCGATATCTGCCATTCCATTCGGCCCAACGGCTCCACGACGGAAAGCTCCCCACCTGATACAAACCGCCGGCATCCCATGCCTCCGCGATCAATTTTGTCTTTCCAAGCATCGCATCACAGGCAATTGCACGCAACAGAGGCGGATCCGACATCGGAGCTCCGTTCTGATCTCTCGTCAAAATGGAAGCCAGATCAAAGCGGAATCCGTCCACACGGTATTCTGTTACCCAGTAACGCAGGCAGTCAATGATAAAACGCTGCACGGACGGATGATTGCAGTTCAGTGCATTTCCACAGCCGCTGAAATTATAATAGCTTCCGTTTGGCGTCAGCATATAGTAGATATTGTTGTCAATTCCCTTGAATGAAAAACAGGGACCGTTCTCATTGCCCTCGGCAGTATGGTTAAACACCACGTCTAAGATCACCTCTATGCCGTTATTCTTCAGCTCATAGATCAGTGCCTTTAACTCGTCTCCCTCATGGTTATGTTCCACAACCGAAGAATATCCGGTATTGGGTGCAAAAAAGCAGACCGTATTGTAGCCCCAGTAATTATATAGATGTACTCCGTCAATGACGCGATGCCCTTCCATCTCATCGAATTCAAAAATAGGCATCAGCTCCACCGCATTGATTCCAAGGTCCTTCAGATACGGAATCTTCTGACGCAGTCCCTCGTATGTGCCCCTTGCCGTCACACCGGAGGATTCATGCTGTGTAAATCCTCTGACATGCAGCTCATAAATAACCAGATCCTCAAACGGTATCTCCAGATTCCTTGAATTTCCCCAGTCGAAGTTATTTTCCACTACTCTTGCATGATAGACCAGATCGTTATCTCCCTCACGGCGCTCTCCCCATTTCTGCTGTCCGGCAACCGCTCTCGCGTAAGGATCGAGCAGCACGTTATTTTTGTTGAACAGAAGTCCCTTCTCTTTGTCATAAGGACCCTCCAACTGAAAAGCATATTCAAATTCCTCTATCTTTAGGCCGTACACCAGCATAGAATACGTATTTCCGATATGATATGCCTCCGGAAATGTCAGCCTGGCATACGGTTCCTTTTCCCGCGGATGGAACAAGAGCACGGAACATCTGGTCGCTCCAAAAGAATGAATGGTGAAGCTTACTCCGCCCTGCGCCTGAAATGCTCCATCCCGATTATAAAATCCGGGGCGAACCTTAAATCCGTCAATTTCATCTAGCGGTTGCAGTGACTCTCCCCGTTTCGGTTTATGCCATATATTACCCATTTGTTGTCTCCCTTCCAGCTAAACTTTGCGTGTCGCAGGTAATATCTACCCACACCTTTCTTTATTATAATCGTTTCGGCAGTTTTTTACAAGCAATGACTCTCTTTTAGTCTTGTTATTTGCCCGTAAAAATTTTATAATAGTGAGTATCACAGGTAATATATAGAAATGGAGGTTCCAAAATGCATACGTTTCAACCACTTTCTACAGACTATCTCGAGTTTAACCCGTTTACCAAAATTGGAAAAGAATGGGCTCTTCTGACTGCCGGAACTAAGCTGAATGCCAACCCGATGACGATCAGTTGGGGCGGCATGGGTGTATTGTGGGGTAAAAATGTTGTTTTTGTATTTGTACGTGATTCCAGATATACCAAGGAACTGCTTGATAAGATGGATTTCTTTTCGCTGACCTTTTTAGATGAGACCTACCGCGCTTCCCTAAATTACTGTGGCTCTCATTCAGGACGGGAAGGCAACAAATGGGAGGGGGCTTCGCTTACTATGGGGGTACGGCTTGGCATCCCGTATGTAGACGACGGAAATCTGGTACTTCTCTGCCAAAAAATGTCAGCTACCCGCATCACGGAAGAGTCGTTTCTGGACCCTGAGATCAAGGGCAAATGGTATCAGGACGGCGATATGCACACCATGTATGTTGCAGAAATCATTGACGTGATGGCGCGTTAAGGCATCCTGATCCGCTAAACCATCATGTATCAAAGGAGGTTATTTCCATGGAAGAGAAGCTCTATAAAGCAATGGGTTCCGCCGGCGCTGCCAATCTTGCAATCGGCATCTGCATTTTGGCAGGGGGAATTGCAAGCGGCATCATATTAATTGTAAGCGGCGCAAGATTGCTGAAAAACAAATCCAAAATCATGTTCTAGAATTATCACAGGAACCGCTGTATTGGCATCATACAGACTTTGATGCCAGCACAGCGGTCTTATTTTTGATTTTTCCTGCGACAAAATTTTTTGTGATATTTCTGTGTCTGGCAGGTCTTATAGAGGAAAGGAGGAACCGAATGGGATGAATCGATCAGATTTACAGTTTGAACAATATTACGAAGACGTATTTCGGTTTCTGAGAGGAATTTCCGCCGATGAGCACCTGGCAGAAGAATTGACGCAGGAAACATTCTATCGGGCATTAAAATCCATAGACACTTACCGAGGGGATTCCAGTCTGCGCGTTTGGCTGTGTTCCATTGCCAAAAACCTGTACTATACGCACTGCCAAAGGCAAAAGCACCTTACTCCTGCCGACTCTCTGGACGCTTATGAGTCCGAAGAAAGACCCTTTTCAGAGCTTATCGCCGATAAGGAAACAGCGCTTCAGGTTCACAAAGTTCTTCACCGTCTGCGGGAACCCTACAAGGAAATTTTCTCACTCAGAATCTTCGGGGAACTGTCCTTCAAAGAAATCGGAGCTCTTTTCGAAAAATCAGAACACTGGGCATGTGTGACCTATCACCGCGCCAAAGAAATGATCCAAAACGAAATGGAACCTAAAAGGAGGAAACTATGAAAATGGAATGTGATATCATCCGGGATCTTATGCCCCTTTATGCAGAAGATATGGTGAGCGAAAAGAGCAGAGAGGCAGTGGACAGCCATTTAGAGGAATGTGCCGAGTGCAAAAACATTTATATAGAAATGACTGCACCCAAGATACCGGTTCAGTTCAGCACGGAACCCGCAAAAAGCTTTCAAAGGTATATGCAAAAAGAGAAAAGACGCGCGGGCATTAAAGTGGCGTTGATTTCCATCGGCGTAGTATTAGCTGCCATACTGATCCGTCTTATTCTGCTTGGAGCAACAGTCGGTTTTCTTGCATTTGACATGAAAAACGCAAAGATAGAGGAAGATACCGATGTCAGCCATTATCGGCAGTATATCGGTGCGGACGCAGATGACCGATACAGCAGTAAATTAGGAATGGACGAAAGTATTTTCCCGGAAGACATTACTTCCGATATGAATGTCACGGACTACAAAATGGTCTATTACAATCCGTGGGACCCACAATGGCTAAGCTACCTGGCGGTCGAATACGACGATGCCGCTTATCACGCGGAGATTGAGCGCCTAAGCAGCTATCCCTCCGACGAATATCAAGGCATCTACGGCGCGCAGGACTTCCATGAAGGCTACGAACTGCTTGCGATAAGCTCAGACCCCTATTATGGCTTCGTCTACGCCCTGACCGACGGGAACCGGCAGATCATATATGTGGAGATCATTTTCTGCAACTATTTTATGGATCTCGATTATGAATCGTATATTGACTCATCCTATCTTCCAGTCGGGTTTGATGCCACGACCGACAATCCGTACAGGGAAAAAATAATGAGCGAGCACGATCCGTATAAAATCTTTTAATGCAACACATGTTTATAGAAAAGGAAATTTGCCATGAATGAAAATGAAATCAAAACGATTGTCACAAAACAGCGTGCTTTTTTTAGTACCGGCGCCACATTAGATGTCGGCTACCGGATCAAAGCATTGAAAAAACTGCAAAATGCGATTCAGAAAAACGAGGAAGCGATCGGTGCGGCAATCCAGAAAGACCTCGGAAAAAGCAGCTTTGAAAGCTACATGTGTGAAACCGGTCTATGTCTCAGTGAGATCAGCTACATGATCCGGCACACGCCTTCTTTTGCCAGAGAAAAGACCGTGCACACACCGCTCGCACAGTTTCATTCCAGAAGCTACCGGAAACCGTCGCCATACGGCGTTACTCTCATCATGAGTCCCTGGAATTACCCGTTTTTACTCACCGTGGACCCGTTAGTGGATGCGATCGCCGCCGGAAATACCGCAGTCGTAAAGCCCAGCGCCTACTCCCCACATACCGGTGAGATCATCCGGCAGCTGATCAGCGAATGCTTTGAGGAAGAATATGTTGCCGTCATCACCGGCGGACGTGCGGAAAACACCTGCCTGCTGAACGAACATTTCGACTATATCTTTTTCACCGGAAGCCAGAGCGTCGGAAAAGAAGTGATGAGACATGCCGCCAATCATCTGACCCCCGTCACCCTTGAGCTTGGCGGGAAAAGTCCCTGCATCGTGACACAGAGCGCCAACATAAAGCTGGTGGCAAAGCGGATCGTGTTCGGCAAATTTCTAAACTGCGGTCAGACCTGTGTTGCCCCCGACTATATTTACTGTGATGCCACGGTAAAGGAGCCGCTGTTGGCAGAAATAAAAAAACAGATCCGGCTCCAATTTGGAGACGATCCGTTAAGCAACCGCAATTACGGAAAAATTATTAACCAAAAGCATTTTGACCGTATCTTAAAGCTGATCGACAAGGAAAAAACCGTACACGGGGGCAATTCAAACAGCCAGACGCTGCAGATCGAGCCGACTGTGCTCGATTCCGTGACCTTTGAAGATGCCGTTATGCAGGAGGAGATTTTTGGACCGGTTCTGCCAATTCTCACCTATCATTCCATCAATGATGCCATCCAAAAGATCAATTCCATGGAGCATCCTCTTGCTCTGTATCTGTTTACACGAAGTCAGGCAACCGTAAAGAAAGTGACCTCACAGTGCGGGTTTGGCGGCGGATGCATTAATGATACCGTCATTCATCTTGCCACGAGCGAAATGGGATTCGGCGGCTTTGGCGAAAGCGGAATGGGCTCTTACCACGGAAAAGACGGGTTCCAGACATTTTCCCACTACAAGAGCATTGTAGACAAAAAAACCTGGATAGACCTTCCCATGCGCTATCAGCCTTACAGCAGCTTTTACGATAAGCTGGTCCATTTCTTTCTGAAATAGGATCAAATTCTGAGTAGCTGCCCAAGCTCTATATATTCCACATATTGTGCAAATTCATCTTCTTTGGCACATACAGATACTTTGTATCCCGGAATCTCATATTCCATGATATGACAGGAGAGCATTTGTCCATCCCGCCACACGCTTACTTTCTCAGCATCTAAGAGAAACTCAAAGCTGTCGAGCGGAAGGCGCATTCCCTCTCCTGTCATCTTTATATAACTCTCCTTCATTGTCCAGAGGCGGAAAAACATCGCCGCTCTCCCCTCTTCCCCGCATGCCCGCAGATATTCTGCTTCATGCCGGTGAAAGAAATGTTCAGCCACCCGTTCCGGCGCTTTCGCGATTTTTTCCACGTCACAGCCCACCGCCTGCTCTCCCACCGCGCAGATGACAAACTCTGCCGAATGTGACAGATTAAAACAGATTCCTTCCACTTCCGGCTTTCCGTCTGCTCCTATCCGTATTTCTTCCGGCGATGCACCATAAAGAGGTAGGATTTTTCCCAACAAAATGCCTGCCCCCAAGCTTCTTTTTCTGTCAGCCGCCTGTACAAACCTCATGGTATTTTTTTTTCGCTCATCGGTCAGATTCTCAAGCACCTCCGGATTTTCTTTAGGGTCCGGCAGATTGCTGATATCTGCTGCATATAAATGTACCATTTCCTGTCCCTTTCACCGTGCTGTCTATGCCTTTCCCATGATACGTCAGATTTCTATGACGCGTCAAATTTCTATGATGCGACAAACATACCGTACTCTTTCGGAACGTGCAAAATACCGTCTGTCATATTTTGCAGCAAAATTTCTCTTATTTCTTTTCGGGGTACATTATTTAACGATGTCATACTTGAAAGAGAATAAATGTAGTCTACCATATCGTCTACGTGCGTAACTGCCAAGGAATCTGTATATTCCAATTTTTCAACATCGCAGAACATCCTCCTTAATATTTCAGTTCCGTTTTGAAGAGTAAAATTTTTGTTTATAGTATCCTCAACGCCATAAACAGAAAGAATCTTAGAAAGGTACTCTATAATTCCATGCTCACCATATGTCGCACAGTAAAAAGAACCGTTTTTCTTTAAGACCCGCCGGACTTCAGCCAGCCCTTCGTCTATATCAGGGACATGGTACAGCATCATATTCGCTATAACAATATCAAACGTCTCATCCTCATACGGTATTTTCTGGATGTCTATCACTCTATACTCAATATTATCATAACTGCTTAAGTTTTGTTTTGCCGTTTCTACCATTCCCTCAGAAAAATCCGAAAGCACCAGTTGTGAACAGGAATTTATCACTGCATCTTCGTGCTTCCACATATCCCCTGTTCCGCAGCCCAATTCTAAAACCTTCATGCCCTTATCAATTTTATAGTTGGAAACAATCCAATTCCCAAATCCCATCTTGTTTGTCGAATATTTATCGTGGATTGATATTCTGGTATTTAGATTATCTGCATTCGCATATTGATGCTTCACTACCGCCGTATCATTAATTTCGCTCATGCCTTGGCCTCCTCAAGTTTAAATCCTGTGTCTCATTATATCAAAATAGCTCTTTCGATATCAACCCCATTGCTTTTTTCACAAAGTCGTCCGCGCTCTTTGTCTCTACCGCCATCACTCTATCCGATGCATAGCACTCCAGCGCCTCCGCGATCATGGAACGGTACTGAAGCGGCAGATGTTCTATTCCCCATTTCCCGCCTTCTTCCTTGGATAGGCATAACCCTTCCTCCACAAATGCTAAAACTCTGCACAAATTGAGCGTGATATAAATCGGCTGTTCTAAAATATCCTCTGCAGCATTTTCAATATCAGCGCAAATACTGTCAATATAATTCTGCCTCGGCACCGGGGCAAATACATTTTCTATCTTTTCTCCCCAGAGTACAATTCCGTACTTTGTGATAATGGTGAAATGCGCCGCCAAATCGATATCTTCGCCCTTCATGTTCTCTATATATTCCTGCGGATCGTCGATGAACCGCTGCAAATGCATCGGCGAAAAATGCAATTCAAACGGCGTGGGATAGACAAACGGATTACAGTATTCTCTCTTTACAACACTGATCTCCAAACCTTTTGACGGAGCTTGTCCGTTTAAGTCCACAATGTGTTTCATAAGCATGATTTTTTGTGTATCTGAAATATCATCTTCAATGACGATGATCAGGTCGATGTCACTTTTATCCGGGTTAAAACACCCCATCGCCATTGAACCGTGTAAATATACGCCGGTAAGTTTTGTTCCCAATATTTCTCTGCTTTTGTCTACGATTTTATCCAAAATATTCTGATACTGCATAACCCTCTCCTCCGCACCGGCTTACATCATTTTAGTAAGCCCTTTTCAATCCTTTTGAGTTCATGGATATTTTTATTCCGGTATACTAAATCATCTCTTACGGAAAAACCAGCCTTTTCCCAGAAAATATTTCCCGATATATTTTTCTCAAATGCCACCAATGCCACTTTATGTATTCCTTCCATCTCCAACGCCGCTAATGCCGAATCGACAAGCTTTCTCCCTATTCCATTTCCCCTGTATTCCATCTTCACAGTAGTGTGATAGATAAAACCTCTGCGTCCATCATGTCCACTCATAATAACGCCCACAAGTTCTCCGTTATCTTCAGCTACAAAGCATGTATTGGGATTTCTAAGCAGGTATTTTGCAATCCCTTCCCTCGAATCGTCTATTGTATTTAATCCCATACCCTCCGTATGCATCCATAAATTATATACATTTTCATAATCCTCAATATTCATTGTCCGAATCATATCTATCCTCCCCTGTTCTAATTAACTTTCCTGAATTTTTCCAATCGGTAAAGCTGCTCTTCATCCAGCTCTTTGACACCGTTTTTATAGTCGTACCCCTTCTTGCGGTAAAATTCTACCGCAGTGATAGAGGCAGGAATTTCTATCCTCTCGGCTCTCAAAAACAATTCATCCCCTTCAAGGGTATCAATGATATAACCGCCAATCCCCTGTCCATGAAATTCCGGCAAGACAAATATAGTGAGCAATATGCTTTCCGTAAGGCTTCCCCAAAAACTTGAAATAGAACCGACACCCACTATTTTATTTTCATTCCAAAACACATACACATGTGCATACTCTGCTACACCCTTAAACCAATTTACATCGTGTGTGGCAACCAATTCCTCTGTAGCCTTTTCGCCATAATCTTTTACATTTACTTCTCTGAAATTTCTGATGATCAAATTGACAATTTCCTCTGCATTCTCCTCACGATAAGGTTTGACAATAACCTCTGTTCCATTTGCTAATTTCATAAAAACTCCTTCCTGAACACAAAAAATGCACTAAACATACAATATGTCCAGTGCACTCCTAAAATATCGGCTATTACAAGCATTCTATACAATTCAAACTTACACCTACCGATTTATATGCACAGACATATCAGACCTACCCTGCCGTAACTGTGCATCCAATCGGAACACAATTACTTCTAAGTACGTCTATACATGTACATATCAATCATTGTAAAATGTAAGTTCTGCATTTTTATGTTCTCCTAAACTTTTTTAATAAACTATCACAATTCTATTTGGATGTCAAGGAATATTTCTGAAAAAAGAAATTGGCAGTTTAAATATCGAGCTCTATAATTCAGCTCACGGTTATCCAGTCACTCTTTGACATTCTGTATTCATATGACGGAAATTCCTTTTTGAAACTCTCTGAAAAAAATACGCCTTCCTGCATAAATTCAAACCCCATTTTCTCTATTAAGTTTTTAGATGAAATATTGTCTTGGAAGCAGCAAGCCCATACATAAAAAACATCTTTCGAGAATAGATAATCTAAAACACAATGGAGCACTTCACTCATAATTCCCTGTCGGCGATATTGATTGTTTAGAGCAAACCCTAGCTCTTTTGTGTCTGAGCGTCCCTCTTCTGAATCGTCGTGAATTGCAATGTATCCAATCACCTTATTTTCTTTTTTATGAACAACAGCAAAAATGTTTTTATTTAATATCCATTGTTCCAGAACTTTTTTTGTCTCATCAGTACTTTTATGTGCACTCCATCCAACCGTCTCAATTTCTGGCTGGCTGCAAAATTCATACATGTCATCTATATCTTGCTGACAAAAATTTCTCAAATGAACTCTATCCGTATCAAGTAATTCCATATTCATTTTCCTCCTCAAATTATTTGCTCTCATTTCCACTTCTCCATTCACTTGGCGAAATTCTCATGCTGCGACTTGCAGAACTCATATATACCTATCCCGGTTGCCAATGATAAATTCAGCGAATCAATAGAATGCGTATGCGAAATCACCACGCTTTTTCCCACATTCAGATAGCTCGCATCTAACCCGCTTGCCTCATTTCCAAAAATCAGTGAATATGGTTTATCTTCCGAATGTTCAAATGTTCCAAGCTGATATTTTCCGTTTAACATAAAAGGATATTTCTCTCTTTCGCTTCCATACTCCTGATCATACCGGTCAAAACACGAAAAACACTCAATTTTTATTTTAAATATCGCTCCCATTGACGCCCTGACCACCTTAGGATGGAAAATATCAACCGCTGGTTCAATAATGGCTAAATTGGTAATGCCAAAACCCACACAGCTTCTGATGATCGTACCCAAATTTCCTGTATTGCTTGGATTCACCAACACTACATGGTTCTTATTATGATCTAATTTACAGTAATATTTCTTAAAGACCGCAATTATAATGCAGTTATCTTTATCACGTATTTTTTCAATATGCCGGTCACTTTGTATTATTTTCACGCCCGTCTTTTTGCATTCTTGCTTTAGTTTGTTCAAAATCTCCCCTTTTACATCTGAATGCACCAAAATCATTTCTATCACTTCCGGGTTGGTCTGCAGCAGTTCAAATGTCGGAAAGGTTCCAAAGCAATAGGAACAGGCATCTCGTTTTCTATAATTTTTAATTTCGTTTACTGTCATCGGCTGTCTCCATATCAATCATTACAAAATATTCTTGTACCGCCAAGTAAACTATATAATACGCATTGAAATATTTCGAGTCTTCAAAATGATTATAGCCATTTTAGATAATATTACCTACAGTGCCTTTGAATCCCACAATATAAAATCTCCCGAAATTATGATTTCATAATTTTCGGGAGACCGTTTCATCACTGCTTTTTTTGATAAATTATTTTCTTAATTGTGCTGTCAGATAATCCGAATTTTTTTGCCAGTTCCTCAACCGGCATACCGGCATAAAATAATTCCCTGATCTGACTGTTTCTTTCCAAATAGAACCTTTTTGATCCGCTAATCGCACCCCACTCCTGCTTTGATTCAGACTTGGGAATATATAAAAGCTCTCCTTCGGTAAAACATTGAATTTCCCGCAATAATCCGGGAGGTAAAATTTCTGCTGCATTTTTGTATTTCATCTTTCCCGCTCCTTATTTATTCTGTAATAAACAAGTGCAGAACAGCAGATTATATCGCTTTATCAGCCCATACAGATCTCTTATAACTGCTGTTCTGCATGGGCATCAAATCCTAGTTTATGACTAAACCCGCCTATATATATCATCATATACATCACCTCTTTCTATATACAGTTAATTTACACTATAAATAGCTTATATGCTAGTGGAAAAAATAACTATAGTTATTCTCGATTTTCGTTCCAAACTTTCCAAAAGTTTCTGTTGCCTAGCGGTTTTGCTGTAAGCCTGAACAAAATACATCCGTCCGGGCACATAACAACCTTACTGTACTTACTGTCTCCACCTATATTTTCCAGATCGCCTCCGCTTCTGACAGCCTCCATGATAGGGTACATCATCATCATTACTTTGGAGCAGATGCCCTGTCCCTGTGAGTTTACAGGGCAGCCATAAGTGCAGGTATACTTGTCTCCAATTTCCTCGCCATTCCTGCAAAACATCTCTGTTTCCTCATTGTCCTTATTAAATCCGATCACTTCAATTTCCCATTCATATTCTTCGTCATACCATTTCTTCACGTTAATCTCCTCCTTCTCTACTGCTGATAATATTGTACTAAATACACATAGTAATTACCACCAATTTTAGAGTTCTTTTTCGCATCAGCTTATCCGTATTTCTGCCTTTTCGGCAAAATACTCCCGCTTTGCAATAAGTTCCTCCTGTTTATCCTTTGGCAGGCATTTGAATATATCCTCATAATCCATTTCTGTCATTGGTGTATTTTTTGTAAGTCTGAGTAACTGCGACTCAAACCATTCGTCCCACAAATCAAGAAAAAGTTCCAAGCTATCAGTGTAAGCTATTGCATCATCAAATCCATACGGGAATTTATAATATATTAGTTTTACAAATCCATATCTTCCTGCCTCAACAACCATAATATCAATGTCATCAAGCTCTTCTGCATAAGCATCTACAACTTTTTTGCATTTTTCACGTTCCTCATCACTAATATATACTCGCTTCTGCTTAGCTTTTTCTTCTTTATGCCCCTGCCATTCTTTCTCCATCTGGACGATCTGTTCCTCCAAGAACTGAAGCTTTCCTTCTATATCTGCTTTGGAAGTAGAGGTAACTGCAAACTGCAGTGTCTCCTTTTCATTCCACCCTTTGATTTTTTCGTAGCGCTCCACCAGTTCTGAAAGCCTTTCATGTTGTTCATCTTCAAGCATATAAGTGATTTCGTAAAACTTCATTTGTTTGTTATTCTCCTTTCAAAATGTGTCTCGGTTTCATCTGTTCCTTATATCTGCGCAACTAATATTTAGTGTCGTTATGCGAACACTATTATTGAGCTAATTTTACAAGGATAATTAATATAATGCAAGTACATTTTGAAAGAGGCAGTGATAAAAATGATAAGCTATGACCGCTTATGGATAACCATGAAGGAAAAGGGAGTCTCGCAATACGACCTCTATACCAAATATAACGTAAACCGTTCGCAACTAGACCGTTTGCGCCACAATAAGAACGTCCATGTCAACACAATTGATAAACTGTGCAATATTCTCCATTGCAATGTTGAGGATATTATGGAACATTTTGACGATGACAATACATTTTAAATTAAGAAGAAAATTATCCATGCCCATTCTGGCAGCTTATGTCTGACCTCTTTCGGACTTGGGTATGCCATCGGAAGTAATAAGACACAAAAATAGCCGCCCACGTCTGGTAAACTAAGCGGCAATTTTTGTCAAACTAATTTACTTGGACTAACCGTCTATCGGTAGCACTCTTTCTATCATCATATTAACACTATGTAATGAATATGTCAAAGAATTTTCTTTTTCACATATGCAGCGATACTCTTTCCCATCATTTCCAAATTGTCATTGCCAAAAGTTATCGAATACCTTCCCATTCCGCCATAAATTCCGAAATATATATTCGCATATAGGCGTCTCTTTCTTTCGCTATTGCTTTTGCCGTAGCCGTATTCATTAGTTTACTAAGCAAAAACAGCTTTTCATAAAAATGATTTATCGTTGTGGAAGTATTATTTTGGTATTCTTTTTTGGTCATCTCTTCTTTAAAAGGAATATCGGGATCATAGATTGCCCTGTTGTGATTGCCCCCATACGCAAATGCCCTTGCAATTCCGATCGCACCGATCGCATCTAATCTGTCAGCATCCTGTACACACTTACCTTCTATTGAATTAGGTACAGTAGAGTCTATTCCGGCAAAAGATACAACATCTATAATGTCACAAATCATTTTTATTATTTCTTGGGACACATCATGCCTGTTCAGGAAATCAACTGCTTTGTCTTTATTTGCATGTGTCTGAGGCGACAATTTACTATCATCAACATCATGTAACAACGCGGCTAACTGAACAATCATTATATCTGCCCCCTCCTGTTCAGCTATTGTCGTAGCCATTTTATATACCCTTAGAGTATGAAAAAAATCATGTCCGCTATAGTCGTGTTCAAATACATTTTTCACATATTCGATAGCCTCATCAATAATCTGCTTATCCATAACAATTCCTCTGCTTCCTACTGTTCTTTTGCAACAACCATTGTCCTTTTCAACAATAAACACTTTAATAGTCAGTCACTATTTTTATGGCTATTTCTCTTGCCTTCGCGCTGGACACATTTCCATTCTCCGTCTCACCTAAATACACACAAAAGTATATTCTTTTATCAGCGGTATCCGCAAAACCTGTAAACCATGAGTCAACGACAATCCCCTGCGCCATGCCCATTCCTGTTTTTCCATAAATCGAAATATCTGCTTCACTTTCCCCTTGCAGCAGCATAACCTGCTTTAATTCATTTAATGCATCTTCCGAATAATCTGTATTTTCGCCAAAAATACGTTCCATTACTTCTACCTGCTCTTTCGGCGAAATCAGCAATGACGATTCAATCCAAAAGCCCGTTAAAACCGGATTGCTATTATTTGAATTTAACCGCCCATCCCAATCAGAAATGTCACAATTACCGTATTGAAGTCTGTCTAAGTCCTCCTGCATTACATCCCTGCCAATTTCATCAATAACCTCTCGAAAATACCAAACACAGGAAGCATGAAACGCATCAGAAAAATCAATATCCTTATTCCACTCCTCGTTCCAAAATATTTCTCCGCTCCATGTGCGAATAGAGTCATCCGGCACAATTATCCCTTTTTCCAAAGCAATCAAAGATGAAATTATTTTAAAGGTCGAACATGGTGAACGCCGGGTACACGCCAATTCCTGATTATATATCTGATAGCAGTTCTCCGTCAGATCATAAATAACAGCAGCGCCATTGATTCCGTCAAAATAATCTGACCAGTCCACCTCTGTTATGATCGGCTCAGCAATTTCCTCTGTTGGCAGTTCTTCCGTCTGCGTTACCTCTTCCGACATGTTCATTTCCTCTGATTGCTCATCTGCCAAATTATCACTTTCTTTTGAACAACCTGCCAGAGTTAAAAGTAAACATATAAAAATACAAATTTTATATGATGTATCTATTTTTTTCATACTTCTGTCTCCTGCTCTATCCCTAAAAATGATGTTATTTTTCCGTAAGTGTATTCGCCATCAATCAATCCAAATTCAGGATCATAATATTTGTTGTCGTATAGCAGCATCCAATGAGTGTAACCCGCATTTGTATGCACTGTCAAAATAGAATATTTATATGGTGCAGGATTCTTTTTTGAAATACGGGTATTCTTTTTGGCATGTTTCACTCCGTAAAAGTCCAATATTTCAATCAGCTGTCCTATGCTGGTAGGTCCGCTTGTTTTCATGTCTTTCATTACTTCCTCTATATCCTTACCTGTAATCATTGCAATACATGCCTGACCACAGTTTTCAGAAGTGGTTTGCATAACCAGTTTCATTTTATCTTCTCCTTCCAAATTTATTGTTCACTGTCATCATTACGAGAAATTTGTAAAGCTGTCTGTCCTCGAAACACTGTCCACATGAATATATACATCCATGTAGGTATTCCCTTCTTTTTTATACACATACTCAAAGCAGGATAAAATACCCTCCTTCGGCTTTTCGCGAAATCCGTTTGCCTGTAAAAACTCCATTATTTTTTTATAGGCATTTGGAATACGTCCTAAGGCCGTCGCAAAAGGATCACGTACTGTAATCACAGCATAATCCGCTTCTTTCTGATCTGCAAATTCCACACCCGGACAGCTTGTCTCAAACCCTTCCGGTAAAATATAGGCTGCCACATATCCGCGAAGGCCAAACCTATTTTGCATTTCAGATATAGCAAACGGAAAATCCCATCCGATTCTCATTGCATCCGGCTGAAATTCCAGCAGACCTGACCGTCTGGCCCAGTTTTCCATGTAGGAATTTACATCATCTTCCGGATTCGGCGTGAGCATCACATATCTCGCCATCTTGAACGCTTTCACTTTTTTTACTGTAATTTCCGAATAAACCCCGTCATCGACATTCATATCTTCTTTGACCAAGGCATCCAATTTGCAAGAGAACATATCACTTAAGGCAACCAGCTTATTCAATTCAGGGATAATTTCATCCGCTTCCCATTTGTATATTGTCTGGCGGGAAACCGACATCCTCTCCGCTAACTGCTCTTGTGTAATTTTCTTTTGTTTTCTCAAGTACTGAATATTTTTCCCTAAACTCATAGAACATCCTCCTGAGCTCATATGCTGATGAAGTCATAGCTTTATATTACCATAATCTATTGAGAAAAAACACCAACTCAGAAACGTAACTTCAGTAAGAATTGTCAACTGGGGGTTTACAGACTATGATTTTCTTTCCCTTGCTTTTTCCCTTATGAGGGTTCATAATTCCCTATGAGAAGATATAATCCAAGGAAAACTATAATCAATTGGCAAATGTCTATTTTCATATTTGGAGAGGAGGAAAATGGTGATGGAAATTTGGATGGCATCTGAAAACTAAACTATTATAATGGAGGTTTCAGATGGGAAAAAAGAAGAGAGAACATGTAGTATTTGATCAAATGCTAAAGCAGAAAAAGAGTATTCCTTTTTCGATAATAAATAAGGAGGGCCCCCAAAAACAGAAAAGAAAATCTATGAGGAGCAAAGGATCATGAATAAAAGAGTTCTTTTTTAGGTGGCTCTCCTTGTAGCGGAAAAAGTACTGTTACTGAACGAATTTCAAAGGAATAACGCAACGCATATAATTTCTATTAGCATTATTCCAATTGACTACATGAAACCAGTCATCTATATAATCCGCTCTTTTGTTATAATGCTTCAGATAATATGCGTGTTCCCAGACATCTATGCTGAGTACAGGACACATCATTAGGGGTAAAGGGGTATCTTGGTTTTGGGTCGTAATAATTCTCAGTTGTCCAGTGGCATCAACAACCAGCCATGCATAGCCAGAACCAAAAACGGATAAAGCAGCTGTCTTAAACTGATCTTGAAATGATTGATAGCTGCCAAATTCGTTTTCAATTGCTTCGCCTAATATTCCAACGGGATATGATGAGGTAGAAGGGGCAAGATTTGAAAAATAAAATTGATGGTTAAAAACACCTCCACCATTATTTTTTATGGCTGTTTGGATTTCATTCGGAAGACTGGGAATATTCATGATGAGTTGTTCAAGTGTCCAATTCTGGAATTGGGGATATTCACTAAGTGTATTGTTCAGATTGTCAATATAAGTCTGTAGATGTTTGTCATGATGTAACATCATTGTTTTTTCATCAATATAAGGTTCCATAGCATTATAGGCATATGGTAGTGGAATATTAATAAATTTATAATGTTCGTTCATTTTTTTATATTTTGTTTTTATCTAATATATGTTTGTGATGTGCAGCATATGAATGCTAAATTGCCAACAGTTTATCTAATTCTATACGCAATCGGGTTTTTAAATCATCTAATTCTTCTGGCGTTGGCAGAAATTCATCTGCCACCAATTCCGAACCTAATTCCCAGACAGGTCCTCCAGTTTCAATATCCCCTTTTCTTCTGGGAAAAAGGTGCCAATGCATATGGACACCACTGCCTGCACCTAAAAGCTCATAGTTCAGCTTATCTGGCTTAAATGCATTGTAAACAGCCTCTGCCACAATTGCCATTTCACGCAGAAATTCATCCCTAAAATCCGGTTCCAAAAAATGCAGTTCCGTTGCGTGTTCCTTGCATAGAAACAAAGAATAACCTTTAATACGTTGATGATCTCCAATTACAACATATCCCGTATTCAATTCTTTGACAAAATATGGATTCTTACCATTTTTAATCCAATCAATTCTCTCACAAACCATACAATATTCCATAGATTTCGTCTCCGTTCCATCAAATTAATGTCTACTGATTAAGTCCAACAAGCTGCAGTTGCCCCTTGTCCTGTATATCTGATCTACCAGTACGCGCTCTGGGAAAAGAACCATAGTGCTTGGATCAAACGGTGGTTCTTCCTGATAACCGGGAAGACCTATGAAGTACTGCAGATGATGAGTTCTCTAAGTGCTGTTCTTAAAGGCATAGCGACAGTTGCCTGTCTTTACTTTAAAGAGCTTGGAATATTTCTTTTCAAACACATCCCATAGAATGGCATCTGCCATTTTTATCCATCGGTTGTCAGGATTCATATACAGCCCCATTGGCTAGCTGAAATCGAGAAAAGAAGACTATGACATATCAACTGGCTTGTACATGAATTTTATGCTCCTTAGAGTGGTATTTTACAGAAAACCTGCAAGAAAAATGAATCAAAAGATTTAAACCCTTGTATGTATTTTACCACTTATGAGCTATAAATTCAGTATTTTTAAGCTTTTTATGTCAATCAGCAGACACTAATTAATTTCGTATATTCAATTTCATAAAAAACGCAGAATTGTTTACTTGCAACATTATTTCTTCTATAGAGCAATCAAGTTGGAAATATCCGAATATTAATGTTCTAAATATTTTTATTCTATCATCTCATTTCCCATTCTAATTTCCTTTTCAAAAGCGACGACATGTCATCACTTTCTCTTTTCCCCCTTAAATTTTATGCTTTTCCATATGCTCCTTTGCTAATCTTCTCCAATTCCATTTACATATGCCAACTTGCTTCTGGAGAAATGACTTCTCTAATGAAAAAATTTTTCATCATACTATTTATATTCTTTCCGTGAAAAGTCTTAGTAAGAATATATATGCCATCATTAAAAATCAGTAAAGTTGTAACCATTATGTTCCTTAAATTCCTTAAATGCTTCGAAAGAACAATTTTTCCAGAAAATTGAACATCCTCCATAACATGATCTAAAATGTTTGCATGACGAACAATAACTCGAGGGCAACTCACTTATAGAATCCATAGTGGGTTTATATGGAGCACGTTCTATTAGCTCCTTAAATTCTTCATACGACGAAAAATCCACTCCAAATTGTCCCATTTTACTTTCAATATGCATACTACACGGTAATAAATTCATTTTTGAATCAAATGTAATACTATTTCTTTTAAAAATGTGACATGGAGCTGCTAGTCTTCCTTCTAATAACGACAGCTGTTTCTTGGTATAAACACACATCGGGAAGCTATATTCAACCCACCATTCTCCTCTTGTTATCATATTCAGCTTATCAATTTGTGAGATAAACGTGTCAATTAAAGTAAACGGATTGTTTTCTTCCAAGTACTTAAAATCTCTTACATCGGATTTTTCATTATCTAAAGCAAAGGTAAAAGAAAATTGTCTAGCGCCATTATCATAAGCACTTTTAATACCTTCACAAAAAGTATTAACATTATCATGCGTCAAAACCATTGAACAGGTAAACTCTACATGTAAAGCTGACAAATTATGTATAGCTTTCATCTGCTGTGAAAAACAGTCTTGTCCTACCGTTTCATAGCATTCTTTTCCATTTCGCCCCTTTAGCGATATATCAACATAACCTACCCCCTTATCTATTATCTCTTTACAATAGCTAAAATCTGCTAACTTTATACCATTTGTTGCTATTGTAGGCATCATTTTATGTGTTCTACTTTTTATGTATTTGATAACCTCCATAATATTAGGATATAAAGTTGGCTCTCCACCAGTTAAAACAATAAAATTTACTTTAGCGTCACTACAAAAATCAACTATTTTCCTAGTATTATCATATTCAATTAAATCATTTTCAATATATCCTGTTTTTTTTGCATAACAAAAGTCACACCTCAAGTTGCAATTACGGGTTATTGTTATAATGCATTGATTAATATCAACCTTATTCAACATTATCCTCCTTAAAAATACTTAATATACATTGACTTAGACAATTAAATTCCTCGAAAAAGTAGAACTCAATTGTAAAATTCCAACTAAGAACGTCAACCGGTGACAATCTTTCATCTTATCTTTTTAAATATCTAGATTCCATAGCGAGGATTGCTTGTTATGAAAAACCTGTTCTGGCATACCTTGTGCAGCTATTTTTCCGCCTTCTTCTCCGCCAACCATTCCAAAATCTATTATATAATCAGAAATTTTTGAAATGAATTCAATATTATGTTCCACAATTATTACCGTTTCCTGATTTTCTTTCAAAGAAATCAATATATTTTCAAATTTTCTAACATCCAAATCATTAAGACCAGAAGTAGGTTCATCTAGAATATATAAATTATGTCCTCCCGAAGAAACTCCTAATGCTTTGGCTAATTTTATACGTTGTGCCTCTCCTCCAGATAAATTCATTGACATTTGTCCAAGCTTTAAGTACCCCAGTCCTAATTTAATCATGTTAGTTAATACCGAAATGACTTTCTTTGACTCAGTAAATATTTCTATTATGTCAGAAATGGGAGTATCTAATACTTCTTGTATTGTCTTTCCATTATACTTAACTGATAATATGGTTTCATTAAACCTTTTCCCCTCGCATTCAGGGCACGTGATATAGGAACTTGGTAAGTAATTCAATTCAATTTTTTGAAATCCTGTTCCCTGGCAACACTCACATCGTCCGCCTTTTACATTCATACTAAATGATGATGCATTTACTTTCATTTTTTTTGCAGCATCAGTTTTTGAAAACATTGTCCGAATCTCATCATAAATCTCTAAATATGAAACTATCGTAGATCTGGGGGTTTTTCCAATTGGAGCTTGATTAACCTTTATCACTCGTTTTATTGAACCCACACCACTAAAAGACTCACTATAAATATTAGATTTTCTTTCAAAACACTTTGAAATAACCAATGCAAGTGTGGATTTACCAGATCCCGAAACTCCTGTAATACATGTTATTCCCCCTATGGGAAATCGAACACTTTGATTTTTTATGTTTCTAAAATTAATATTCGTAATCTCAAAATATTGTTCCAAAGTTCGATCAGCGTTAAAAGAAAGATTATACCGGTAATTGGAAGGTTTATTTTTAGAACTAATAATATAACCTCCTTTTGGTCCTCCAACAGGTCCTAATTCTACAATGTTATCCGCTGAAGAAATATATTGCTTATTGTGCTCTATTGCAATAACAGTGTTGCCTTTATTAATAAGATCACGTGTCGCTTTTATTATATTTGTAATATCTCTATAATGTAAACCTTTGCACGGTTCATCTAGTATATAAATTAAGCCTTTAAGAGGGCATGTAAGCTGTGTTGCAATACGTACACGTTGTCTTTCACCTCCTGAAAGTGATGGAATTGTCCTATTCAAGCATAAATATCCTAAATTCAACTGAATCATTGAACTAATTTTACAAAACATACTTTTTATCAATTGTGAAACCAATTCTTTTTTTTGTTGTAAAACATTATCATAGTCAAATTCTTGCAACCAAGTATTCAACGATGTCAATTCCATACTCTCTACTTCATAATAATTCAACCCATTTATTTTGTATTCTAAAATTTCTTTTTTTAATTTTGCACCTCCACAAACATGACAAGGAACATCTTCCATATATTTTGTATATATATTTGTTGATAATGAATTATCTAATTGAGTCACCTTTTCCATAATGGCTGAAACTGCCCCTTGAAGAAAAACATAATGCTGCTTTCTACGTTTTCCTTCTTTATAAGAAAGTTTATACTTAATTTTTTCATTTGAATACAGCAATTGATATAATTCCTTTTTTCCCAATTCCGTAATTTTTTTATTTATATCAATTCCATAATAGTCGCATAATGCCTGTAAATATTTCTGCTCCTTACTTTCAGGCGCCCCTTTAAAAAATAATATCGCTCCATCTTTTAATGATTTTTCTTTATCTGGCATCAAAAGTGATTCCGAAACTACTGTTTCTACGCCAAGTCCAAAACAATTCTCACAAAATGCTTTAGGATTATTAGATGAAAATATATTCTCTGGAATATCATTATTCTTGTCACTATTAAGCATTGAGAATAAAGACCTTAAATAATAGGAAATCTCTGTTGCAGTTCCAATTGTTGAACGCGGATTAACATTGTAATAGTTTTGAGAAATATTAAGCGAAGGACGCAAATTCTCAATAGTCCCTACCTTAGGCTTATTCATTAGCTTCTGCCCATATATATTTCCGGTCATTCCCTCAAGAAACCCTCTTTGGCTTTCAGCATAAATTGTATCAAAAACTAAGGAAGATTTTCCGCATCCTGAACATCCCGTTACACACGTAAATGCATTTAAGGGCAATTCTAAATCAATATGTTTTAAATTATTTTCGTATGCATCTTTAATATTTATTTTTTCCATAAGCTTTGCACTCCCATTCAATAATGCTAATTTTAATCGAGAAACATATCTACTTTAGAATGAATCATAGAGGCTACTTTACAATGGAAATCATTTATCCTAAATGCATCACCATCATTATTTTCATTAGAATTACACATCATACAAACGGTACAATATCCCCTGTCCTTACATTCAACACATTTAGGAAAACTGTCTCTTTTTATTTGTCTTAATTTCTGTACTTTCTTTGATGATTCCCAAATCTCTTTTATAGTCTTTTCATTTAAATTGCCCATCTTATTTGTCTGCCATCCAACACAAGGGAAAACATCTCCCTCCGCTGAAACGCAAAAATAGTAACGACAAATAGTACAAATTGGATCTTTCGCTGTCAATAAACTTTTTTCTTTTGAAATTTCATTTAGTGAGTGGGCATATTCCTTCGTAAGCTGTTTATCAAAAGCAGTTTCCACTTCTTCCAGCGATAATCTATTCACTAGATTGGAATTAGAATGATCATATGCAGCAAAGATAACATAATCAACTGATACCGCTATATTATTAGCATTTCCCCAATTGATTACATCAACAAAGGAGTTCTTATTCTGTTTCATTATTGGACATGAAATTTGTACTGGAATACCAGCAGAAATCAACTTTAATAAACTGTCTTTTGTTTTTTCAAAACTCCCGTTAACTTTAGTTATAGAATCGTGTACCAGCGGATCCATAGAATATAATGACGTTTGAACTGAAAGAAGTGGATTTTTCTTCATTTCAGAAACAATATCATCTGATAACAATGTTAAATTAGTAAGCACATTAACTGATAAATCTAATTCTCTGCATCTTGATAAGAAACCTAAGAAATCCTTATGTAGTAATGGTTCTCCTCCAGATATAGTAACATTAATAATGTTCATAGATCTACCTTCTTCTACAATTCTATAAAACAAATCGGCATCTATAATTTTACATTTGAATTCATGCGGAATATAGCAATGAACACATCGTTCATTACATTCATTTGCTATTTCAATATGAATACTTCTAAGGAAATCATTTTCACTAAAAATATTTAATGAACAGTCCTCTTTCATCACAACCGTATTCTCCGGTTCATTTGTTGCGCCTTCGCATATCGTAACATTCTCGCAGTTATTGCATTGTTCAAATGTTTCCCCCCAACTTAAAAATCCTTCATCTACAAGCTGCATAAAAAATTCTACTGTATCTTGCTTTAATTCATCATATTCCACTTCTACAAATATGTCTAATAATTGTCTAACTATATCCTCTATATTTTGAGGCTCCTTGCTCAATATGCCAAGCATTATAGCCGCAATATCCGAAACATATTTTTCTCCTGGCATAATAGTAGTATCATTTAAAAACTGATAACCAAACATAGCATTATCTGTTATGTATCCATACTCCGCATATTGTCGAAATAGAATCTTGTCTTTTATTTTAAAATACATTTTTCTTATAAACCTCGTATAATAAGTGTATTCCCAATATCATTTGATGATTATTCACTTATTCTTTCTATAATTTATTTGAATTTTATCTGTGTTAGAAAATTGTTCAAACTTTGAAATTATTATTTTTAAACAAACCCATATAGTAAAAGAAAGGACACAGCAAAAAGCTGTGTCCTAGAATTAATGGCATTAATCATCAGATTAAGCTTTTTTGCTACAAGGTCTACCGCAAGGTGATCCACCACCACAAACAGCAGCTCGAACTAATTTAGCATCTAAAACAACTGGTTTACGATATTTCATGTTCAATACCTTCCTTTCCATTTGTATATTGTAAATCTAACTACAAGTCCATGTAATCATAGTATACTACGCAAGCAGGTAAAAGTCAACAATTTTTATTACGTTTTTAATACATAGAATATTCAAATATTACAATATTTCATTCCGCTTTTTTAATATATACAATATCCTTCATCACAACTTCCTCTGCACAATACCAAATGTTATTCATCACTCCAGCTCAAGCCATACACTTCTCTGCTTTAAGTTTTTCCATCACTCTCTGCTCTTCTTTCATCTGCTCTGTTAATAGCTTCATCATTTCATAGCACTCCTCGTCAACCAAAAGCATAGCAACTGCCATACTCCGCATTTCTTATCGTTTTAACGACCTCTCAATTTTCTTTTATGTTACCAGACTGTTGCTACAACGCCAAAATCTCCCGCCGATTCCTCGACGGGAGATTTTACTTTACTGATAAAGTCAGTATTATTCAACAATAGTAGCAACCCTACCAGATCCAACTGTTCTACCACTCCCACGAGCTCTCGGGACCAAAATCACAGTGTTTTGGTTTGATTTTTCTACTTATTTCTCACCATATTATCTGATTTATCACTACATTTTTACTGTTGTGAAAAATTTTAGAGCCCAAATAGAGCCAACGACAAAATACAGATTTTTCCCTTAACCACCCCTTATAAATGATATTAGCACCATGTGTCTTATATCACTAAGAGAAAATTTGATAAACATTTTATTCTCATACAACCGGAATTATCGTTCCATAATAAAATTAGTAACCTCTACATTTCCGTCCATCTCTTTGCCGTCAATTTTGAATCCGCATTTTTCAGTATAGAATTTTATATTCTGCTCTTTGTCCGAAGGTGTTACCAGCGTAATTTTCTTCCAATTGTAAAAAATTGACAGCATATACTGGAATGCTTGCGTACCTATCCCTATTCCCTGATACGTTGGAATAACACATAAGCAACCAAGATGATAATGTCCATTTCCTTTATTTTCAAAAGAAATCACTCCAACTGGAATACTATCCTTAATGATAATATATTTGGGAAATTTAAGGATGGACAATTCCATCTGACTCTTCGTTTTTCCATAACCAGGGCATTCTCCATAGTGAACATAATCATCATAAAATGAAGAGTTATAAATATCTATTAGCAAAGTGGCATCCTCTTTAACGGCTTCTCTGTATGTCAATACCATTTTGTTTTCACCTTTCTATTCATTCTATACTGTTTCTCCTTACCACAACAAAACGGTAGACAGTCAATCATAACTGCTTAAAATAGTCTCTTAACTCCGCTTTGCAAGTATCTTCAAGTTGCTTAATTTCAACTCCTCGAATAGCGGCTTCTAAATGATAAAGAATAACAACACAAGTGCCTGGATATTTCTCTTTGAGCCGAAAAACCGCTTGTTTACTTCCGATTTCCGTTAATTCTTCAGCAGAATGAATACCAACTGAGTGAAGCTTCTTTTCCATTGTCTTACCTAATCCTAAAGCTGTAACTGCTGCCATACTTTTTCCTCCTTCACTGCAATTTAAGAACACTAACACTTTACTTTCTTTTATACTCAATATGAAATCGTTGCGCTATAAATGGGATGCCGAATAATCGCATAAAGTCTTGTTTAAAATCTCTCCTATAATCCCTAAATTGGCGTGTTAAAACAATATTTCAGTAAGTCCACCTACTGCCAATGCAACCACAAGACCTATCACCATACCAAAAAAACCATCAATAACGCTTTTTCGATTATTTGATCTATATTCCTTATCCATATATTCTGTTCCCGGTAATCTGCATTTTTTCCAATTTGTGAAAATCCACATATCAAGTATGAATACATCAAACCAATTTACGACAAACCAAATAATATAGCAATTCACGAAACCGTTTATAAAATTCCTTGCCCCAGAAATATAAACCATAAGCGTTAAAACAGCAACAAACAATAAACACCCAGTAACTTTTTTCACAATAAGCCTTAATAAACTATCTTTTTTATCATTCACTTTGTATTCAGGGTGCAGACTAAGAAATTTCTCCTGTACAGCTGGCGCATATTCCTGTAACCAAAATTCCTTATTTACTAATACTGATCCAACAATTCCAACACCGAATATTACACATGCAATAATACATTCAATAAATAATATCATATTAAAACTCCGATCTGCCAGCTTTTGCATCATTTTTCTGATTATACCATTTTGGGCCTTCATTTACTATTCTTTTATTGCGGATTGTATTATTATTTTCTTTTATCTGCTCCGACAGGCACACCCAGTCTATCCAATTTTGCACTTCCTTATCGCTCGCAAAAAATCTCCCGCCGATTTCTCGACGGGAGATTGTAGTTTTACTGATAAAATCAATATTATTCAACGATCGTAGCAACACGTCCAGATCCAACAGTTCTACCACCCTCACGGTATTTGAATAGCGTTTTTTGAGGTGTTTTCTATGCTTTTTATTGCGAAAAGCAACGCAAAATCGTTGTTTTTATGTGACGTGTTTCTATTTGTATGATTTCTTGGCACCGTTTTGGCACCAAGACCACCATTCTCCTTAACTGCTTTATTTACATGGTGCTAGCACCATGTAAAAAGAACATAAACAAAAAAATGTCAATTCGTTGCTCTCCACTACTCTAATCAACAAACGGAAAATTATTAAGTTCCTTATTTTTAAATTTCATATAGCAAATAGGTTTCAACCGTACAATATTGCCTTATCAATTCCTTGTCTTTATTTGAAAGCTCTTGATTGGGAAAATTGGCGACCAATGAGCAAAGATAAAGGTAAACAGGACTGTACCTTTGAGAAAAACCTTCTCGTCCAAATTTGCCTTGTATAATATCAAACTCATGCTGAATTTGACTGGTACTATTGCAGTCAGACAACCTCACCACATTATTTAAATTATTTTTACTTGTATTGTCAATGATTGATTTAGCTGTATTAACTACCACAAAAAGCCACTGGTCTAAATTCGTCAGCTTTTTGGGCTTAGCTTTCAGTTGTGCTTTTATATTGACATAAATTTCATTTTGCATACTTAATTTCCTCATAAATGCAGGGTTATTGAGTTCCTTACAAACTGGAGTAATATTCGGCTACTCCATGTATGTTCCACCCGTATTTTCTTTATTGAGAGTTCCCTCAACTTCAATCAATAGGCATTTGACTAATGCTTTACATATAGGACGATGTTTCGTTCCTTTAGGAATAATTAAAAAATCCCCTTCACACAAATGTGTCAATCCATCCTCAAATTCAATGTCAAATTCTCCCTCAATACAGTAGAACATTTCATCGGAATTTTCGTGTATATGAAAATCTAAAGTTCTATTTTCAGCCTGCAACACATTTAACATATGATTATTCAACGTACCTACTCTCTTATAGCGGAATAGCTCATCAATCATATTTACATTCTCTTTCAAATTTACTTTTTGTATCATTTTTTTCTCCCATTCAAATTCCCAATTCATAGATTTGATTATATCACTTCCATTCTCCGTTTACCACTATAAAATATAGGGCATAGCAACCGCCACGCCCACATTTCTTATCGTTCCAACGACTTCTCAATCTTTTGTTTCTGCCCTTTCAAGTCATTCTGCTTATCATACAAATCATTGCGCTCTTTACAGAGTTCTTTCATCCGCTCCAATTGTGCCCTCACTCCCTGCCGGCAATCCGGCTCAATCTTTTTATATTCCCCAGTCAGATTGCGGATTGTATTATTATTCGTCTTGATCTGCTCCGACAAGCATACCCAGTCTATCAAATTTTGCATTTCCTTATCCGTTTCGTAAAGGTCTGTTTCTGCCACGATTTTAGCACACAGCCTCACCATGACTTTCTTTTCCATATCTGTCATATCCTATCAATCCTCACTTTCCTATCGACTCATTTCAAAAGCATGTTTTGGGCGTTTATTTGCCTTTTCTGCCTGCTCTAACACCTTTGAACGTTCCACTATCAACTGCACTTGCTCCCTACCTAGATGACGCTCTAAACGCCCAAAATCAGACGCTTTTTCCTGCAACCTCTCTATAGTATTGTTCTGTTCCATGACCTTATCTGTCAAGCGGCTAATCTGCTTCTGTTGTTTGTCCACTTTGGCGGTCAGCTTCTTTCCCTGCTCCGCAAGCTGTACGCATTTAATAGTCAAACTTTTTACCACTTCTATCAATCTCTCCACAAGCGGTAAAGCCTTTTTATCACGATAAACCTTTGCACTCATCAGCGTTCCCGGCTCCGGCAACTGCCATTTCGTATCTTCATCATAGGCGTGTATGTTCCGTTCCATGACTTCCTTAGACTGCACCATTTTATTAATCTCCTGCTGTAACTTTTTCTGCTGTTTCTCTAATTTTTCATTTTCGGATAGCAGCTTTTCTTTATCCTCTGCCAGAGTTTTCGTCTGTTCTTTCAGCAAAAGATTTGTTGTGGAAAGTTCCGATACTTCCTGCCGGATCGCTTCGCCCTCTTTCCGCATCTGCTCCGTTTCTCGTCCTACTACAATCTGCTGATGAAGAATATCTGATAATTCTTCTTTACTGCCGGAAATTGTCTGTTCCAGTTCTGCAACCTCTTTCTGCCTTTCCTGCTTCTCAAAATCGAGTACAGACAAATGCTTGTTATGTGTGCCTAACTGTTTCCACTGTACGTCATACCGCTCCATGACTTTTGAAAGTTCCTGCTTCTCCACTTCTATCCACTGATTCCATTCCGTCATTCCTCTTGTACCACCTTTATATCCTTGTTCTGCCAATGCACCTTTGAGGGAAACTCTTGTATCAAGCCCACGTTTGCTGTTACGGATAAACGGAACAAAATCGATGTGGATATGCGGTGTCTGCTCGTCCATGTGCAAATGGCTAGAAAATACATACAGGTTAGGATTTCTTTTCTGAAACTGCTCCATAAACTCACATAAAATATCTTTCGCCAACTGCCCTTCTTTGCTCTGCACATTCATATCATCCTTATTGCCGATTTGGAAGATTACCTCATAAAATAATTTCTCTTGCTTTCCCCGGCGTATCTTCTCATAGTAATCATCAATCTTACGGTCACTCCGTTTCTGTTTTGCGTTGTAGCGTTCCAGTGCATCATCAAAAAGAGTATGATAAACCCCCTTTATATCCGAGTGGCAAAATTCCACGTTATCCCGGCTTCTCTCTCTATCTACATTTTTAGCTGTAAAGACTCTCGTATTGTGATTGACTGAACCTTTTCCCATCATGCCGCTAATCGTTCTTTCCAATAAAAATATCCTCCACATTCTCTATTTTTTTACTGCGCCGATTAAGGCGCAAAGCGAGGTTTCCTCACTTCGGCTTTGTTACTTTCCCGAAAGTAACGCAAAAGCACTTTCGACAGGCTACGCTCTATCAAAAGTGCCTTTGCGCCCTGCCGGGGGCTTTCCGTCCTGCGGACGGTGGGCGGCTTTACGCCGCCTTATTGCCACCATTCTCTGGCTTTCTCCCAACAGCGCAACATTGCAATCTCTATAGTTTTTGCAACCTTGCAATCTTCAAGAACGCAATTCCAAGACTGCAAAATTCTAATACTCTGCATTGTTGCGCTGTTACCTTGCCTTGTCCGTCACTGTTTGATTTTATCCAGTTCCCAATACCATGTATTGTTAATCCTCTTTGCCCGGACACCTAACTCTTTCTTTGCATTTTCCAGTGTCCGCTTCGATATGCCCTGTTCGTCTGCAAGACTGAAAATCTCATTGCTCTGCATGGCATTGTTTGTTTCTGCTAGTTCCCGAAGCAACCGCTTCGCCTGTTCCATTTTATTTGCCTTTGGAGCAATACCACCTAATACTTCATCTGCTGTAATCTCATAATCTCCAAGCCACCTAAAACCATCCTCCGACAACGCAAACGCTTTCGGGTGTCCGAACGCTGCAAGGTTATTTTTAATCTGCACCACAGCCCTTAAATTTTCCTCACCCTCTACCCTGCCAACTAAGAGAACACTTCTTGCTACTGCAAAGAAATCAATAGAACCCATTCCCCGGTATGCCGCCTTATTTCCTGCCGCTTTGTTCATATGTCCGACAAGGACAATCGCACACTGATATTTCTCTGCAAGTGCCGCTAATTTCTTTGTCATATCCCTTGCTTCGTTTGCCAATCCAACTTGTTGGATTTGTTCATTATCCATACCGCCACCTAAATAGGCTTGTATTGGGTCTAAAATCAACAACTTTGCCCCGTCCTTATAACAGCTTCTTCCAACCGTTCATCTATCATGGAAAGCGACTTTATACTTTCGTCAATGACCGCGATTCTCTCACAATCTGCCCCTGCCATTTCTAATCGTGGTTTTACCGTATCAGCAAGTCCATCATCTGCACTCTGATAAATTACGTTCAGCGGCTCTGAAAGTATCATTTCACTATCTAACGCCTCTCCTTTTGACAGCTTCGCCGCTATATTTA
>JAAUZB010000059.1 GCA_014804775.1 Roseburia sp.
TGACATGTGCTCCTGTTTCTGTTAAAAGTATAAGCAAGGGACAAACGGCTGATAATACCGTTCATCCCTATCAATTATCATAGAAGATCAAAATTTACAGACTTTTCTTCATAGGCTCAAAAAAATGCTATACTGTATTCAACAAAGTTATCAGGAGGTATTCAAATGAGCCCAAAGGACAAGCATTATGAGGCACTTGCCAATACTGTTATTCAAAATCTCGAAAAACGTCAGATAGAAGCCTGCTACTGTGCCACGATAGAGGACGCGGAAAAGAAAGCATTCGCCTATCTCACCCCCGGCTGCACGGTTTCTTTCGGCGGTTCCATGACTTTAGATGAAATCGGCATGCTGACCGCACTGCGCTACGATCCGAACATCACACTGCTCGACCGCGCCACGGCCACAACGCCTGAAGAAGCAAAAGACATCTTTCACAAAGCGCTCTCTGCCGATTTTTACTTCATGAGTACCAATGCCATCACCGCAAACGGCGAGCTGGTCAATATCGACGGCACCGGGAACCGCGTGGCAGCTTTGATCTACGGTCCGGAAAATGTCATCATCATGGCTGGCATGAACAAGATTGTCCCCGACGTGGAGGAAGCTGTACTCCGTATACATAATACTGTTGCTCCGATCAACTGCCAGCGCCTTAACCGCGATACTCCGTGTGCTTCCACTGGCATATGTTCAGACTGTCTGGCTTCCGACTGTATCTGCAATCAGGTGGTCATCACCAGACGAAGCGGAATTCCAGGACGTATCAAAGTTATCCTGATTGGGCAGGAATTCGGGTATTAAAATTGGCATACTGTTTTCCGTGTATCAAAAAAGGTATAAAATCCAATGGACTTTATACCTTTTCTTGTTACTATGTCATTGTATACCTGTTAAATCGTAAGATCTTCAACATTAACACCCATAGAGGATAATTTTGCAATAACACCCTTTAGCTGATAATCAAGTTCTCTATTCTCCTGTGTGCCGTTCTCCTTTTTAATACGCTGCAGATTCATATAAGTGTCAATCGTTATTGTAATAAGCTCTTTTTCTGTCAATTCCTGCACCATCCTTTCACCGCCTTTTTGAATGATAAACGTTGTTTCTGGTTATAGTTATTATAGCGGATTTATGAGAAAGTGTAAAGTTTATTCAATTTTGTTTCAAGTGCCAAAAGCCCTGAAGGAAAATATTGGTCGGTAAATTGCACAAAAAGAGATTGAGCAAGCGACTTTTGCACCATGGAAATGAGACTCAAAAATCGTGGAAGCCTTTGCTGAACACGATTTTCGCTCTAAGAGGCTCATTGGAATGTTCGGTGCCATGGAGCGCGCACAACTCTTTTTGTGCAATTTGCCGTCAATCACTTTGAAACAGAGCTTTTGACACGTAAATCTATTTTCTGTTTACAAAAAAGCTACCGCTTATGCGGTAGCTTTTTTATCTGTCTTAATTGTACTTTCTTTTTCTTGCTGCTTCAGATTTTTTCTTGCGTTTTACGCTTGGCTTCTCGTAGTGTTCTCTTTTACGAATCTCCTGCTGGATACCTGCTTTGGCGCAGTTTCTTTTGAAACGGCGTAAAGCGCTATCTAAAGTCTCGTTTTCTTTTACAATTACACTAGACATTATCTCACACCTAACCTCCCTCCAGTTGCGTATTGTGCATATTCAACTGTTTGGGTAATATTATTGCACTAAAAAATATTATATCACATTTTTTTCCAACGTCAAGTATTTTTACATAATTCAAAAAATTCAGACAATTTGACCTTCCAGCGCAATCTTTGCCTCTGCGATCGCATCCGGGATTCCTGCCGGATTCTTACCGCCTGCCTGCGCCATATTGGGACGTCCACCGCCGCCGCCGCCGACTTTTGCGGCGATCGCTTTGATCAGGTTGCCGGCATGCGCACCCTTCTTCATTGCTCCGTCGGTAGCCATGGCGATCAGGTTTACCTTGCCGTCCTTGGCAGAAGCAAGTACGACAACACCGTCTCCGAGCTTTTCCTTCAGCTGATCGCCCAGATCACGCAGCCCGTTCATATCCACATCGTCCACACCGACAGCGAGGAGTTTGACACCCTTTACCTCCACCACCTGATCCATAACATCCCCCAGTGCGTCTTTTGCCGCTTTGCTCTTTAGGGATTCATTTTCACTGCGCAGTTCTTTGATCTCCGCAAGCATATGCTCCAGCTTCTCCGTCAGCGTCGCCGGTGTCGCTTTGACTGTTCTTGCCGCCGCCGCAAGCTCTTCCTCAATGCCGCGGTAATACTCAAAGACATGGTCGCCCGTCAGCGCTTCGATACGGCGCACGCCTGCTGCCACCCCGTTTTCGGAAATGATCTTAAATGCCGTGATATCGCCGGTATTCTTTACATGCGTACCGCCGCAGAGCTCCTTGGAAAAGTCTCCCATGGAAACCACCCGCACGGTCTCGCCGTACTTTTCGCCAAACAGTGCCATTGCCCCGCTCTTTTTCGCTTCCTCTATGGTCATAACATCCGTGCAGACCGGAATCTGCTCTGCAATCTTTTCGTTGACCATCTGCTCTACTTTTGCAATCTCCTCCGGTGTCATCGCTGCAAAATGGCTGAAATCAAAACGGGTTCTCTCGCTGTCCTGATAAGAGCCTGCCTGCTCAACATGCGTGCCGAGCACTTCGCGCAGCGCTTTCTGCATCAGATGCGTCGCAGAATGGTTCTTGCAGGTCTGTGCCCGCAGAGAGGCGTCAACAGACAGCTCGACCTCATCCCCGGATTTGAACATTCCGCTTGTCACCCTGCCGATATGACCGACCTTGCCACCCAGCAGTTTTATCGTATCTTCCACCTGGAATTCACCGGAAGCGCTCTTTATCACACCCTTATCTCCCTGCTGTCCACCCATGGTCGCATAAAACGGCGTCTCGGCAACGATCACGGTTCCAATCTCTCCGTCCGAAAGAGCCTCCACGATCTCACTCTCCGTCGTGAGGACCAAAATCCTGGAATGCGCATCCAGACTGTCATAGCCGACAAATTCTGTCGTGATCGCCGGATCGATGGATTCGTATACGGTCACATCCGCTCCCATATAGTTTGTCACCTTGCGGGCTTTGCGCGCCTTGGTCCGCTGCTCCTCCATCGCTTCCCTAAAGCCTTCCTCATCGATGGAAAATCTTTTTTCCTCCAGGATCTCCTGTGTCAGGTCCATCGGGAATCCGTAAGTATCATAAAGCTTGAAGGCATCTTTGCCGGATAATACTTTCTCACCGGAAGCCTGCAGCGCTTTCTCCATCTCCTCTAAAATGGCAAGTCCCTGATCGATCGTTTTGCTGAATTTNTCTTCTTCCTGCGTCAGGACTTTGAAAATAAAATCCTGCTTCTCATCCAGCTCCGGATANCCGTCCTTGCTCTCCGTNACAACGGTATTGGCAAGTTTCGCCATGAAATTNCCCTCGATGCCCAGCATCCTTCCGTGTCTTGCCGCGCGGCGGATAATGCGGCGCAGCACATAACCGCGNCCTTCGTTNGANGGCATGATACCGTCCGAAACCATAAAGGTTGCAGAACGGATATGGTCGGTGATCAGACGGATGGACACATCATCCAANGCNTCTGTCTGATAGGTNTTGCCCGANAGTTCNCACACCTTGTCGCGGATCGCCTTCATCGTGTCGATATCAAATACGGANTCCACATCCTGTACCACTACNGCAAGACGCTCAAGTCCCATTCCGGTATCGATATTTTTCTGCGCCAGCTCGGTNTAACCGCCCTTTCCGTCTCCCTCAAACTGCGTGAACACATTGTTCCACACTTCCATGAAACGGTCACAGTCGCAGCCCACCTTGCAGTCCGGCTTTCCGCANCCGTATTTCTCTCCCCTGTCATAGTAAATTTCNGANCACGGTCCGCACGGTCCTGCACCGTGTTCCCAGAANTTGTCNCATGCTCCCGTCTCAGGGTCACGGTAAAATCTTGTGATNCGCTCCGCNGGAATGCCGATCTCCTCNTTCCAGATTNTNAACGCCTCATCGTCCTCCCCATAGATCGAAGGATAAAGCCTGTCCTTCTCCAGTCCGAGCACCTCTGTCAAAAATTCCCATGACCATGCAATTGCCTCATGCTTAAAATAATCTCCAAATGAAAAGTTGCCCAGCATCTCGAAAAATGTCAGATGTCTCGCCGTCTTGCCGACATTCTCGATATCACCGGTGCGGATACACTTCTGACAGGTTGTCACTCTCTTCCTCGGGGGGATCTCCTGCCCGGTAAAATACGGTTTCAAAGGTGCCATACCTGCATTGATCAACAATAAACTTTTATCATTGTGCGGCACCAGTGAAAAGCTGTTCATTTTCAGATGTCCCTTGCTCTCAAAAAATGTAAGGTACATTCTGCGCAGTTCATTTTCTCCGTAAAACTTCTTCACGACTCATTCCTCCAACGTGTTGTGTCTTATTCCTTTGATGCTCCGGCTTCTGCCTCTTTCTTTGCGGCAGAATGGTCTCTCCACTTCTTTCCCGCAAAAATACCAAGACCGGCAATCGCCGCCAAAATCACAAATATGATCAAATAATGTACGAACCATCCAAAAAATGCCATCTTAATTCCTGCCTTTCTGACATAATTTTTTAATTATATTCTATAACCTTTTTAGTATATCTCAACTGTTTCCCCAACGTCAAGCACTGTCTATGCTATCAATCTCAAATGTCTGATTTTCCTGTGTGATCTCAATCACACGCTCTGTCATGGACGCGTTGCTAAGTCTCTTCTTGTACGCCGCAATTCCGGAATAATCCTGCCACATATGCATCGGAAAAACGTAATCCGCATTCGTGTTTTTGAGAAAGTAGTCCAAACCGAGACTCTGATACTGTCCCTGCCGGGGATCGAGAGGAATGAATGCCAGGCGGATCTCTCGATCAGAAAGCCTGCGGATCACACTCTTGTATTCCCGCTCCATTTTCCCATTGATGATATCGCCTACGCCTTCCCACCGCCAGTTGTTCAGATCACCTGCATGAAAAAGGGCAATTCCTTCTGTCTCCACCAAAAATGCAACTCCCGCATCGGTCGAACGGAATGTCTCAATCTTCAGATCGTCCACCTGATATTTGCTGCTGATAGTCACATATAAGATTTTGTCCCGTATATCCCTTGGAAATCCGTGCTTTTCCAGAAAATGCGGACTCATTTTGCAGTCCTTTGAAAATATAAAACGGATATTGGCATACTTTTCTGCCAGTCGGAGCACGTCCATATCAAAGTGATCCTGATGCTTGTGACTGGCAAACACATAAACCGGCATGTCCGGCCGAAACTCCGGCANGACTCCGCCAAAATGATACCCGTTCACACGCTCCCCGTTAAACCAGTCAAAGATCAGCGCCTTCTCCTCTGTCTCGATCACAAAACAGCTGTGATGTATAAATGTTACCCGCATAATCGCTTTTCTGCCTCTCTGTTATTTCATGCGGCCGATGATGGCATTGGCGCGCCGGTAAATGTCCCGCGGATCAAAACCTATATCAAATCTGCCGTCCTCATACAGTATCTTTCCGTTTACCATTGTCATCTTCACATTCTGTTTGCTTCCGCTGTAGACAAGGTTCTTGACAATATTATTCTCCGGCTGCATGTTCGGCTGCGCGAGATCGATCATGACGATATCTGCCTTCTTGCCGACCGCAATGCTGTCACAGTCATCAAGCANCATCGCATGGGCGCCTCCTGCCGTCGCCATATAAAGGATTTCATCTGCGCAGANACACTCCGCATCCATCTCGCGGACCTTTGCCAGAGTAGATGTCAAAAACATCTCACGGAACATGTCCAGACAGTTGTTGCTGGCAGGACCGTCCGTTCCGATCGCCATGGAAATCCCTTCATCCACAAAACGCTTCGTCGGGCAGATGCCGGAGGCAAGCTTTATGTTCGATGCCGGATTCGTCACTGCTGTCAAGCCTCTTTTCTTAAAAATCTCAAAGTCNGCATCCTCGACCCATACACAGTGATACCCGCCTCCGCCGTACTCATACATGCCCAGGCTGTCGGTCAGCTGGGTGGGCGTCATGCCCCAACGCTCCTTGCACCCGTCTACCTCGATCTTTGTCTCNGCGTTGTGCACCCATACCGGTGATCTGAGCTTCTGCGCGAGCTTCGCCACTCCCTCCATCAACTCTTTTGACGTGGTATATTCTCCATGAAATCCGATGATAAACGATGTGAGATCACTCATCTCATTTACGATATGGTAATTCTCTTCCATCAGCTCGACCGTTCCGCCGAAATTGTTAAGACCGCTGGTCTGTACCGTACGGAATCCGGTATCTGCAGATGCTTTGGCATCCACCGGCGGGAAAAAGTACATATCAAAATTGGACGTGATGCCGCTGGTCAGATACTCCATAATGCCAAGGATATTGAGCCAGTACACGTCGTCCTCCGTCAGCTGTGCCTCTCTCGGAAACACCTGCTGATTCAGCCAGTCGTGTAACGGAAGGTCATCCGCATAGGAGCGCAGGAACGTCATGCCCGTATGGGTATGTGCGTTCTTAAAGCCCGGCATCAGCAGGTTGCCTTCTGCGTCAATCTCGCGGTCCCAGATCACAACCTCATCCTCTTTACAGACTTCGGACACATCCTGTCCCGATCCGATGTAACAGACAGAATCTCCTTTTACCCAGAGTTCGCCTTCAATGACAGAAAACTTATGATTTTCTACCAGGGTAAGTATTTTCGCATTGTAAAAACGTATATTCATATATTTCCCCCATTTCTTCACAGCCGCTTGCACTGTCGTTTCGTATTTCGGGTTTATTGTAGCACATTCACAGTAATATGAAAAGGCTTGGAATTGTGCATTGCTCAACTTTTCCCGTGGGATGACGATATATAAAACAGATATCACTATTCAGAGGAGAACTTTTATGCAAAATTTACATGTAACCGGTCTAGACCGCCTCTTAAACCCCAAAAAGGATACCAGAAGCGCCGCAGAACGCATTCTCACCAATCTCGGAACTTCCAATTACGGACTTCACAAAAACGAACGTGCCGCCTCCCCTGTCACGGACAGCTTTGATCTTGCCGAAAATATTTCCAAACTTTTAAGTCCCGCCTGCGGCATGACTGACGAAGAAAAACAGCGCTATCTCGCGCATATCATGGCCAAATTAAAAAGCGGCAAGAAGCTCACCGCAGAGGAAATGCGTTTTCTTCAGGCCGAGGAGCCACAGCTCTATCAGCAGGCTGCCCGCATCCAGACGATGCGTGACGCCTTCGAGAACCGCCTGAAAAACTGCAACTCAAAAGAGGAAGCGGCAAAGATCTTTACCGAAGCCATGTCCTCCGTTTCCGATAAAGATCCGATGAAGGAATTCATCTATGCCGCNTANGAAGACGTCTATCGGGAATATCAGGAGNCNGGCGGTTACAAGCACGAGCCGGACGAANGCAAGTCAACNGACAGCGAACTGTCCTGATGTCAGAAAAAGNCAGCGNCATAAGACGCTGACTTTTTCTGTGCCACATTATATGATGATACATACCATTCCNCCGCTGCTGTCATTTACAATCTTCTGCATGGTGTCCTGCAGCTTCATCTGGCATTCGTCATCCATCATGGAAATCTTACTGCGTATCCCGTCTTCCATCAGCTCTCCAATGGATTTTCCGAAAATATTCGTCTCCCAGGCCCCTTCCTCGCTCTGCTGTCCCTGTTTGATGTAGGAAATCAGGTCGTTTGCCTGTTCTTCACTGCCGACGATCGGCGCGATCTCCGTTTCGATATTTGCCTTTATCATATGGATTGACGGAGAGACCGCTTTCATTTTCACGCCGAATTTGTTGCCGTGCCTGATCAACACCGGTTCCTCCATCTTGATATCCGAAAGTCCCGGTCCGACTACGCCGTATCCTTTCATCTGGACCGCCGCAAAAGCATCTGACACCTTATCGTAGGACTCTTTTCTCTGTGCCATATCCTTGATCATGGAAATCAGTTCGTACTCTCCCTGAATCGGAACGCCGGCAAGCTCGCTCATATTCTCATAATAATATTTCTCAGCAATATCCATGCGGATTTTTACACAGCCTGTTGCGAGATTCTGTTCTTCCACTTTGATTTTTGACAGATACTGCTCCGGCGTCAGTGCCAGACCGTAAATATCTTTTGTCTTTCTCACCGTGTCCAAAATACCGGATGCAGTGCGTATGATCTCATCCTTGACCGGATGGCTCATCTCCAGCATTTCCGCCCATTTCGGAATAAAAAATTCAACCCGCACCACCGGAAATTCATAGAGAATGCTCTCCAAAATGCGGTACACATCCTCCTTGCGCAGCTGCTCACAATTAACCGGCACAACAGCCGTCTGGTACTTCTGCTGCATTTCCTCTGCCAGACGCGCTGTCTCCTCGGCGTAAGGTTTCTGTGAGTTCAGGACAATGACATAGGGTTTCCCGATCCGCTCTAACTCCTGCACGGTCCTCTCTTCTGCCTCTTCATAATTGTTCCGCTCCAGTTCTCCGATACTGCCGTCTGTCGTGATAATGATCCCGATCGTTGCATGGTCTCTGATGACCTTTTCCGTCCCGATCGTTGCCGCCTCCGTAAAAGGAATCTCATAGTCAAACCACGGTGTCTTCACCATCCTCTTTTCACCGTCTTCCATATGACCGGCGGCACCGTCCACCATAAATCCCACGCAGTCAACCAGACGTACCTTCATTTTGGTGCCGTCCTCAAGCGCAATCTCCGCCGCATCCTTCGGAATGAATTTGGGTTCCGTTGTCATAATGGTCTTCCCCTGCGCCGACTGGGGCAATTCGTCGATCGTCCGTTCCCTGCTATGTACATCTTCCATATGCGGAAGTACCATCAAATCCATAAATCGTTTTATAAAAGTGGATTTTCCTGTCCTCACCGGACCTACGACTCCCAGATAAAATTCACCGCCGGTGCGGTTCANAAGGTCTTTGTATAAGTCAAACTCTTTTTTTGTGCTGATATCCATAAAAGTACCCCTTCCATAATTACTAAAATGTATGAAAGGGGCGGCATGTTTATTCCTGAAATGTNACATTATCGTTTTTGTTTACAAAAATCACAGTTTCCTTNGCTGCATCCGCTGCAGTCCGGGCACGTTCCGTTCTTTTTCTTCCTGATCCACANNAAAACGGCTCCTGCAAACCACAAAAAGAGCAGTCCGAGTAATATCCAGTCACGCAATCTCATATTAAAAGAAAAANCCTCCTATCTGATAGACCAGAAACGCCGCCANCCAGGCGATCACACACTGAAGCNCAACAATGAANAGCGCCTTCCATCCGCTTCCCATCTCNCGCTTGACCGCAGCCACCGCNGCCACACAGGGCGTATATAAAAGAGTAAACACNAAAAAACTNGCNGCAGACANACCGGTAAACATCGTCCCGAGCACCTGTTCNAGATTGGCGGCAGCCGTTCCTGTCAGGACGCTNAGGGTACTCACGACAGCTTCTTTTGCCGTAAATCCTGTGATCAGCGCCGTAGACACCCGCCAGTCNGAAAACCCGATCGGNGCAAACAGCGGTGCNATCCGNTGNCCTACCAGTGCGAGCAGGCTGTCCGCNCTGTCTGCCACCACATTCAANCGGGTGTCAAANGTCTGGAAAAACCAGATAATGATCGTCGCCACAAAAATAACGGTAAATGCNCTCTGCAAAAAATCTTTTGCCTTGTCCCACATCAGNNGAAAAACGCTCTTTGCAGACGGAAAACGGTAATTNGGCAGTTCCATGACAAAAGGAATCGGATTTCCCCGGAATGCAGTATGNTTTAANATTCCTGCCGAAAGAATACCNACCAGAATTCCCGTCACATACAGAATGATCATCACAAGNGCTTCTCTNCCCGGGAAAAAAGCTGCNGCAAACACAGCGTAGATAGGGATTTTTGCAGAACAGCTCATAAACGGNGTCAACATGATCGTCATCCTGCGGTCTCTCTCCGAGGAAAGCGTGCGGGTCGCCATCACCGCCGGCACCGTACAGCCAAATCCGATCAGCATCGGCACAAANCTCCTTCCGGAAAGTCCGATCTTACGCAAAGGCTTGTCCATCACAAAAGCGATCCTCGCCATGTANCCGGAATCCTCCAGNATAGACANAAAGAAAAACAGCACCACTATGATCGGCAGAAAGCTTAAAACACTCCCCACCCCNGCAAACGCGCCGTCTATGATCATGCTGTGCACCACCGGATTGATCCCGTATGCCGTAAGCGCCNTGTCACACACCNNGATAAAGGCATCGATCCCCATGGCAAGAAGGTCGCTCAAAAACGCTCCGATCACATGGAACGTGAGCCAGAAAATCAGCAGCATGATTCCAAGAAACATCGGAATGGCAAGATATCTGTTCGTAAGTACATTATCAATCTTTACGCTCCGAAGCTGCTCTTTGCTCTCATGGCATTTCTTCACCGTTTTGGAACAGACTTTTTCAATAAATGTATATCGCATATCAGCCAATGCCGCATTTCGGTCCAGTCCGCAGTCCCTTTCCATCTCAACGATGCTGTGTTCCATCATGTCTAATTCATTCTCGGACAGTTCCAGCCGTTCTATAATATCACTGTCACCCTCGACAATCTTTCCCGCCGCAAAGCGCGGTGACATTCCGGCATTTACCGCATGATCCTCAACCTGATGAGAAACTGCATGAATGCAGCGGTGCACCGGTCCCTGCTCGCAGAAATCCATGACTTTCGGGTAGTTCTTTTTTCTAGCTGTCTCGACAATTGCATGAATGAGATCCTCAATACCTTCATCCTTTACTGCACTGATCGGGATCACGGGTATCCCCAGTTCTTCGGACATCCTCTTGTAGTCGATCGAGCCTCCGTTTCCACGCACCTCGTCCATCATATTCAATGCGAGCACCATAGGAATATGCATCTCCAAGAGCTGCAGGCTTAAGTACAGATTTCTCTCAATGTTGGTGGCATCTACAATATTGATGATCCCGTCCGGTTTTTCATTCAGGATAAAATCCCTTGTTACAATTTCCTCACTGGTATAGGGACGGATAGAATAAATCCCCGGAAGATCTACGACAGAACAGTTTTTTACCGACCGTATCTCTCCGACCTTCTGTTCTACTGTCACTCCCGGAAAATTCCCCACATGTTGGTTTGCGCCCGTCAGCTGATTAAATAATGTTGTCTTTCCGCAATTTTGATTTCCCGCCAGTGCAAAAATCATAAATCCTCCTTGTTTTGCGAAGCAAAATGCGACTGCCCATGCAGGAGCAGCGGATTTTTTTCCTCCACAGTCTCTATCTCTATCTCTTTCGCATCTTCCTTGCGAATGGTCAGTTCGTATCCGCGGATCCTGATCTCAATCGGATCCCCCATCGGCGCCACCTTACGAACTTCCACTTCTGTTCTTGGAATCAAACCCATATCAAGAAGCCGGCAGCGGAGTGCTCCCTCTCCGCCAACGCCAACGATCACGGCTTTTCTTCCAATTTGCAATTCATCTAATGTCATTTTTCCTCTCATTCCGCCGCAAAAGCAGCACTTCAATTATAAAAAATGGCTGTTGTACCGGTACCCGGCACGACAGCCATTTTATTTCCATAAATACAAAATTAGGTCCATGCATCCAGCACTTTCTCTAATTGCTCCGGATCTGCTCCAAGATGCAACCAAATCTGCCCGGCAACCCATACGCAAAACCGATGGAAATAAATCAGTGCATATATAAATGCTATCCCAAATAATATCCCCGTCAAAAGCCTGCGTATATTGCCGCTCTCATAAGCAGTCAAAAGCTGCAGAAACCCGTCAAACAACATTGGAACCATCATAAGTATCATTATGTACCACTTCGGAACTCCAACGAATATCGCAATCGGAATCCCCGCAATCATGCCAATCAGTTCGCCGGTACAGCGCGCACAGATAGGAAACTGCTTCCCTCTGAAAAAGAAAGAACGTTCCGGTCGTGCATGGCATCCAAAGAAAATCCGCAGGAATTTCCCTATCTTAGCCGGCAAGAAGACCTGCTCCTATTCCAAGAACCGCCATAAGAATATAGAAAACAACGTATACGATGACACAAACCAGTGCACCGATTCCTGCTGCCTTAGCGGTCTTCGGCTTGCTGTCCTTCCATACCAGGAATAAGATCAATCCAACGATCGGGATACAGCATCCAAGAAGTCCCCATAAAAATCCACCCTTATCTTCGGTTTGCATGTTATTGTCCATTTTCATACCCTCCTATTTCTTTTTTAATTCTAAACATTATTAAGTTTTTATAAACTTCAACGCGTCAAATCATATTGATTATAGCGTCACATGATTCATATGTCAAGCATGATTTTGACTTTTATAGCTTTTAAAATCTCCTTATAGAAACCGCTAAAAATCTTTATCTACTGATTTTCTGCATTTTCTTTATAATAGCCTGCCAATACATACGGTCTTTTAAAACTCGTATAACCGTAATCGTAGAATCTTCCACAACAAAAAAAATCAAATATGTACTATAAGGTTTAAAATAGATACTTAGCCCTTCAATAACATATCCCGTTGCTTCATAGCCTTTGGGAAAAGACTCCAACTCCTCTATCGCTTTTTTAATTTTATTTGAAAATTTTTCTGCATATTCACGATATTTGAATGTATCAAGGATATATTTCTTTGTTGATTTGATATCCCAAAGCGCATCCTTTGAAACAACAATTTTGTATTTCTCTGGTTTTTCCAAAGAATGTTTTTCTTCTTTTGACATTATATCTTATCAATTTCCTCCCAGGCTTCTTCAAGTGTATAAACATCGCCTTTTTTCAAGCTTTCTATTCCTTTGGAGAGTTCGTCATATAATGCGTCTACGGCTGTTTTTTCAGAATATTCCGCTGTAAGTTCATTATTTCTAATAGCCTGTGTTGCCAATGCCATAGTATCACTTCCTTTCGTTTTCTAACTAAAGCGCGACTTCTATTTTTATTATACTGTATTTAGCGTTAGCTTATCAACAAATTTTTATTCTGTTTCATTCTTCCTCAAAATTGTGTATTACAAAATTTCCAATCCCATCCCATTGACATAAACTCCTCTAGCGCGTAAAATCGAATAATGCAAAGTATATACTCTCACCTGACATAAAGACTTCGGTCTGAGTGAAAGGTACGGCTGCATAATTTCGGACTATTTAAGGTCCTTTTTTGCCGTGCCTTTCGGGCACGGCAAGTTTTATTTTACACGTAAGTATTGATCTGGTGTCAAAAGCTCTGAAGAAAAACATTGGTCAACAAATTGCAAAAAAAGATTGAGCAAACGACTTTTGCATCATGGAAATGAGACTCAAAAATCGTGGAAGCCTTTGCTGAACACGATTTTCGATTTAAGAGGCTCATTGGAATGTTCGATGCAACGGAGTGCGCACAACTTTTTTTGCAATTTGTCACCAGTCACTTTGGAGCAGAGCTTTTGGCACCAAATCACTTTTACATTTCATAAATAAAGCCGAACTCAAAAAAGACCGATGCCGAATTAAAAGAAAGGAATGTGCATGAATTTGGAAACAAGAGTAGCTGTAATGAGCATTATCGTAGAACGGGGAAGCAGTGTTCCACCGCTCAATGAGATACTGCACGAATACGGAAACTATATTATCGGCAGAATGGGTATCCCCTACAGAGCGAGAAAGATAAACATTATCAGCATTGCCATAGACGCGCCGCAAGATACGATATCCACTCTGGCAGGACGGATAGGAAATCTTGAAGGCATTACAGTGAAAACAGCCTTTTCAAGCATGAAATTCAATGATGAATGACCGACTTTACTCTCTGATTGAAAAACTGCAGAAGGAACGCTGCCTTTCTCTTTCGGAATATGAATATCTTATCGGAAACCGATGCGAAGAAGCCGCCAAAATGCTTGCCGATGCCGCCGTCGTGATACGCAAAAAAATATATGGCAGCTCTGTGTTTGTGCGCGGACTTATTGAAATAAGCAACATCTGTAAAAACGACTGCCTTTATTGCGGAATCCGCAAAAGCAACCGCCACTGCGAGCGTTACCGGCTGACAGAAGAACAAATTCTTGCATGCGCCGACGAAGGATATTCTCTGGGTTTTCGCACCTTTGTTCTACAAGGCGGCGAGGACGGATATTTTACTGACGACGTTCTATGCAGAATAATCGGTGAAATCAAATCTGCCCACCCCGACTGTGCGCTGACGCTTTCTATGGGTGAACGAAGCCGGGAAAGCTATGAGCGGCTGCATGCTGCCGGAGCTGACAGATATCTTCTCCGCCACGAAACCGCAGACAAAGAACACTATAGGAAGCTTCACCCCGAAACCATGTCTTTCGAGGAGCGTATCCGATGTCTGTATGATTTACGCGAGATCGGCTATCAGGTCGGATGCGGATTTATGGTCGGATCACCGTATCAGACGGATGCAGCCCTTGCGAAAGACTTAAAATTTATAGAGACCTTTATGCCCGACATGTGCGGTATCGGTCCCTTTATCCCTCATCGGGAAACGCCTTTTGCCGACGAGGCATCCGGTGAAGTGGAACTGACATGCTATCTTTTGTCTGTCATACGCCTGATCCATCCAAGCGTACTGCTGCCCTCGACAACGGCACTGGGCACCATCGATCCCCGGGGCAGAGAAAAAGGAATATTGGCAGGCGCCAATGTAGTAATGCCAAACCTGTCCCCTGCATCGGTGCGTAAAAAATACGAGCTGTACAATGACAAGATATGCACCGGGGAAGAATCGGCACAGTGCAAGGACTGCCTGAGCCAGCGGATGAAATCGATCGGCTATGACATTGTGACAGACCGTGGAGATATCAAACATTTTAACGGGTAGCTATACCCGGAAAGGAGAACATAATGGCTGTTTATAATCCAAAATCACTCAAAGCTGAGGAATTTATCAATGACGAAGAAATTCAGGAGACGCTTGCCTATGCGGAGGCAAACAAAAACAACGCAGAGCTTATAGACCGGATACTGGAAAAGGCCCGCCCGAAAAAAACTGCGACCGGCTGTGTCTGTGAAGGACTGAGCCACCGTGAGGCCTCTGTTCTGCTCGCATGTGAGATACCCGAAAAAATTGAAAAAATGTATGAAATCGCTGAGGAGATAAAACTCGCTTTCTACGGCAACCGCATCGTTATTTTTGCACCGCTCTATCTTTCAAATTATTGCGTCAACGGCTGCGTTTACTGCCCCTACCACATGAAAAATAAGCATATTCCCCGCAAAAAGCTTACACAGGAGGAAGTTCGTGCTGAAGTTATCGCGCTTCAGGACATGGGACACAAGCGTCTTGCCATAGAAGCCGGCGAGGACCCTGTGAACAATCCCATCGAATACATTTTGGACTGCATAAAAACCATTTACAGTGTCCACCACAAAAACGGAGATATCCGCCGTGTGAATGTCAATATTGCCGCCACTACTGTGGAGAATTACCGCAAGCTGAAGGATGCAGGCATCGGCACGTATATCCTGTTTCAGGAGACATACCATAAAAAGAGCTACCTAACGCTCCACCCGACAGGTCCTAAGCACGACTATGACTATCACACCGAAGCCATGGACAGAGCTATGGAAGGCGGTATCGATGATGTGGGACTGGGCGTGTTATTCGGTCTCGAAATGTATAAATACGAATTCGCAGGTCTTATCATGCACGCAGAGCATTTGGAAGTCGTCCACGGCGTGGGTCCGCACACGATCAGTGTACCGAGAGTAAAACGCGCCGACGATATCGACCCCACCGCATTTGACAACGGCATTGACGACGAAACTTTTGCAAAAATAACAGCATGTATCCGTCTGGCAGTGCCTTACACCGGAATGATTATCTCCACCCGCGAAACGGAAGCGGTACGCTCAAAGCTGCTGCGGCTTGGCGTATCCCAGGTCAGCGGAGGATCGCGCACCTCGGTAGGCGGATACACCCATGAGGAGCGCCCCCACGATACCGAACAGTTTGATGTCTCAGACCAGCGGACGTTGGACGAGGTAGTCAGATGGCTCATGGAAAGCGGTCATATTCCCTCCTTCTGCACTGCCTGCTACCGTGAGGGACGCACGGGTGACCGCTTTATGAGCCTTTGCAAAAACGGCCAGATACTCAACTGCTGCCATCCCAACGCGCTTATGACACTGTCCGAATATCTGGAGGATTACGCCTCTGACGAGACAAAGCAGATTGGATATGATATGGTATCGCGCGAGCTTGAGCGCATACCGAACCCGAAAGCACAAGATATCGCAAGACAAAACATTGAGGATATCAAGAACTCTAACCGCCGTGATTTTCGCTTTTAATGAAAGGACATAACTATGGGACTGAATGATACCGCATCTGCAGAGCGTGTGCACATCGGATTTTTCGGCATTCGCAATGCGGGCAAATCAAGCCTTGTAAACGCTGTTACCGGACAGGAATTATCTGTTGTTTCTGATGTAAAAGGCACAACCACCGATCCCGTAAAAAAAGCTATGGAGCTTTTGCCTATCGGACCGGTCGTTATCATTGATACCCCCGGCATTGACGACGACGGAACACTGGGGGAACTCCGTGTCAAAAAAACCAGACAGATACTTGCCAAAACAGACATAGCCGTGCTCGTCACAGACTCCAAAATAGGACTTTGTGACGCAGACCGAGAGTTTATCGCGCTCTTTGAAGAAAAAAAGCTTCCGTATATCATCGCATATAATAAGGTGGATTTACTTGAAAAACAAAACACATTGGATGCAAACGGAATTTATGTCAGTGCCCGGACGGGCGAAGGCATCCGTGAACTGAAAGAGAAAATCGGCGATTTCGCTAAGAATGTGGAAAATACCAGATATATCGTTGCCGACCTTTTGGAAACGGGCGCTTTTGTTATACTTGTCATCCCTGTAGATGATGCCGCACCCAAAGGAAGGTTGATCCTGCCGCAGCAGCAGACCATGCGTGAAATTTTGGATGCGCACTGCTCTGCTGTTGCCTGTCAGGTCACAGAGCTGGAGGAAACCATTCATTCACTCAGGAAAAAACCTAAGCTTGTGATCACGGATTCACAGGCGTTTGGCAGTGTGTCAAAAATCGTTCCCGAGGACATTATGCTGACCTCCTTTTCCATCCTGTTTGCACGCTACAAAGGAGAACTGGAAGAACTTGTCCGGGGCGCCCAGGCGCTGTCCTCTCTCAAGGATGGCGATAAGGTACTGATCTCTGAGGGATGCACGCACCACCGTCAGTGCGGTGATATCGGAACTGTAAAAATACCTGCATGGATCGAAAAATTCACAAACGTACAGCCTGAGTACACATATACATCCGGAGGCGAATTTCCCGATCATTTATCGGACTTCGCGCTTGTCATACACTGCGGCGGCTGCATGCTCAATGAAAAAGAAATGAAAAGCCGAATCGCCGCAGCAAAGGCAGCAGGCGTTCCCATTGTCAATTACGGCATTGCCATTGCACATATGCATGGAATACTTGCCCGAAGCCTCTCCTGCCCCGGTCTGATAAAAGACGAATGAAAAAGAAGGCAGCTTCCTGCCTTTTTTGCATTCGGCGCCTTCTCTCTCCAACTCTTATTTGCCGCAGCCCGGGTCGAATTCTGGATTGCAGATATAGAAATTCTTGCTGTCAAGTTCATCCTGTACGATGCGCAGCCCTTCACCGAATCGCTGGAAGTGCACGATTTCACGCTGCCTTAAGAAACGGATCGGGTCACATACTTCAGGATCTTTTACCAGCCGCAGAATATTGTCATACGTCGTTCTTGCTTTCTGCTCTGCTGCCATATCCTCAAACAAGTCCGTGATCGCATCACCCTTCGACTGGAATTCACATGCATTAAACGGAATTCCTGCCGCTGCCGTCGGCCAGATACCCGCGGTGTGATCTACATAGTAGTCCGCGAATCCCTCTGCTTCCAATTCCTCTGCTGAAAGCCCTTTGGTCAGCTGTCTCACAATGGTTGCAACCATCTCAAGATGTGCCAATTCCTCGGTTCCGATGTCAGTCAGAATTCCGCTCACCTTACGGTACGGCATACTGTATCTCTGGGAAAGATATCGCATAGATGCCCCCATTTCTCCGTCGGGACCTCCTAATACCATCAACCTATAATTTATTATATGTACTACTACGAAAACCAGATTTCTCCTTGCATTAAAAATATATTTTTCTCAGTATAGCACATATAGTAGTGTTTTCAAACCGAACATATTTGTAATACTTAAAGAATTGTGATATAATCCTCCTAAAGCTTATGGAGGGTTTTGAAATGGCATTTACAAACGCAAACGGACAGTCGATCAGTTTTGATTGTTCTAATCTAATCGAGGAACTAAGGGAAGATATTGCTGAATTTGGCGGAGATCAAATCCTGGAAGTCGTTACCGAAGAAAAAAACGGTGTCACCATTTATAAGGATTATAACTTTCTTGACGGAGATGAAAACACCTCTTTCCCATTGACCGGGAACGAAAAGCTACAGAAAATGACTGCCTCCGCCCTTCTCGTTCTCTATGAAACAGAAAATAGCATTTTATAAGGCGATAGGACCACACCTACCGCCTTTTTTATTTAGAAATCTGAAATAATATCATAATCAATCCCCTCAATCGGCTTTATGTCGATTTTATAGTATGGGTACTGTTCTTCCGATCGGATGCCAAAGGATCTATGTACTTTTGCTGGAGATGCTACCGTCCCATGCCGATGCTCCGCCCAGATCAGCGTACTGGTCATGCTACCACTTGGACGCGCCGAAGATTCATCATTCTCCAATAGGCGTGACATTGCACTTTTCATTTTTACTGCATCGTCTGCGGTAAATCCCGTCAGTGACGCCAGATGCGGAGATATTGAGCCGTATGCCACATAAACACCCCTGTCTATAATATATTTTACCTGACGCGTAGTGCTGTCCTTTTCTTCTGGAGCCGACAGATTGTCGGTCGTCAGATTTGTGCTTTTTGTAAAATTCATCGTAACAATATCCACAGGCTTAAGCGATGTTGCTATTCCAAGGCTGACAGGGCCACGAACAGGAATGGAAGAAAATCCTGTCAAATCCTTAAACGGGAATACCTGCCCGAATGCCCTCACATCAATCCACGTCTCACAGCACAACCGCTTATATCCCTCTCGGTCATTTTTTAAAGCCTTCAATTCCTTTACCGCCCTAACTCTGTCTTTTACAGAGTACAAATCGTCTGTGACATCATCATTTTTTACAACCAGGATAGACTCCCCCATCTCAAAGAGCCTGTCTCTGATCTTTCTTTTCAGGCATACGTCTGATATCTCCCCATATCCGTTGATGTCCTGCCGCGGAATATTGGGAGCAAGTGCATCCCCATTAGGGTTGCACTTCTCCGCTGTGATTATGATTGCAAAATCAACCTTATTCATCTTTGCCCTCCGGGTTTTAAAAAGATAATATGTGTAGCTGGCGGCAAAATCCCAGTCGCTGATGACTGGAACATTCTCTTTCTCCTGCTGCCCATCTTTCGACCGTCCGAAGGGGAATGCAAAACCGATCTGAAAAAGCCTGCAGTGTCATTCCTGCTTCCGAAATAATGTCACGTACACTCATATGTGCCACTTCATGTATAGCTGTAAGAGTTCTCACTACCTCGGACAATTCTTCCTCCGACAGTTCCTCTTCATCATCTCGCCCCACAATCTCATTATACCATTCCGGATATCCATATTCGCCAATGTACAATTCCAGATTCGGCTGAACAAGTGCATCCTCCCAAAGTTTTCGAAACAATTTATCATTCATTTTCACCATTCCTCTCCACTTCCTTCCTGTAAGCATCCCTGTTCTTTTCGTATTTTTCAAGGTCTCGGTTAAATCCACGCTTAATATCAGACATACACTGCTGCAGCTTTTTCGCCTCCTGTCTACAATGCTCCGAACAATAGCTTGTAGGTGTATGTGCTGTAAATTTCCGCAAGCAGTAAGAGCACACTTTTTTCTGCTCATCCCTTCTCTGCTGCTTCTTTACTGTCTGACCGGACTTTTCAGCGTATCCTTTCTTGTGTTCCCGCTGCCATTCTAACACGCCAATTCTCTGGCATTCTTCCGAGCAATATATTTGACGTCCAGACACGACCGTATACTCCTGCCCGCAAATAACACACTTATCTATGCTTCCCAACGGTCTCTTTGGTCCCGACTGTCGAAACTTCCGGCCAGTTTCCTTCCGTGCCTTGTGCGCACAATCCGGGCATCTGCGCGCCCTAGGACCTCCAAAAAACTCAATACCACAGTCTTGACAAGTGCGAATTTTAACCACCGTATCAGATTTTTTGGTTCTCGCGCACGCTGGGCAATAATGGTTGTCTCTGGTTCCGTAAAAAGTCTTTCCGCATTCGATACATGCTCTTGCTGCTCTATTCGCCATTTTTATACCTCTGCTAACATCGCATCCAAATTACTGCCATACAACCTGCATATTTTCAAAATCGTATAAATAATTCCCACTATCATCCAAATATGCATAGGAGATTCCCTGCTCATAGGCTTCCTGTGCACCGTCCATAGTATTAAGGTCGATTCCCAATGCCAATTCAATAACTTCCTCGTCGGTCATTCCATGATCTGTCATAACCTCTTCAATCTTCTTTTGGTTATAAAAAACTTCTGCTACCATGCCTTTACCCTCCCAATTCTCTTATTATTTGATAAGGTATATCTCATTTTTATATCCCCCTAATCCCTCGTGTCGTTCCTTTCTATGGTTATAGTATACCGTCCATTGGTCGGTATGTCAACACTTTTATTTATATTTAGGTACAAGTTGCACTGCTTAGAAACGTGCGCCGCCGGGCTCACCATGCAAAACCGCCCTGATGCTACTAACATCAGAGCGGTTCTTATCATATCATTTTACTTTTAAAACAGTATATAATGTCAGCGTCCGCGTCTTTTGGGACGAGGAAAATCATTTTCCGCCGTCTGCTCCTCTACTTTTTTCTCTGGCATTGCTGTCGGATAACCCATTTCCTTAAGCTCTTCGCTTGTAATGTCTAATGCATCAGAAGCCTCTTTTTCTGACATGGATACCTTAACTGGCTTATCTACATAGTTGGTATTACCATAAAACGTATCCGCCTCCTCTTTTGTTCTAAAATACAAATTGACCGGATGATCTGCTCCCCAAACTGCTTTTACAACTTTATATAAACCTACTTTTCCATTGCCTTCCTCTGATAAGGATGAAACTTTCTTTTTTGCAGCCTCCATATCTGACATAGCATAAACCTCTCCGCCTCCTATCCATTCACCATCCTCATCATATTCGTTGCCCTCGACATAATATTCAGTCACACTGTAGTACCTTCCTGCACTGCCGCTTAACTCCCATATCACGGTCTCATATCCTTTTAATGCATTTATAGCTTCGTCTTTATCGGGAAATGGTTTAATAATCTCCGGATCTTGGTCCGTAACATTAAGGGTGCATCCCTCTTTAATCTCTTTTCTATCCTTATATCTAACCTCACATGTGGATTTTCTCAGTTCATATATCATTCTGTTTTCCTCCCTACTATAAAGGGCGGAAAGATAACTCCTCCCACCCCTTTTGATTTTTACTTTCCATGCTCGATTTGTCAGCTGAGAGCCTTGTAATTTCCTTATTAAATGTCACTTCGTCCGATTGGGCGCCATGAACTGGTCATAGAACCGTTGCAGCGCGTCATCGTATTTAGTATTTCCGATCCCGTTTACCTGGACAAACTCTTTCATCTCCAAGATGTCCTCATGTGTGAATTCAAACACCATCTCCGGTGTATCGTTTCTCAGGTTATCAAACGCGCTCTGGATCACTGCCACATATTCCGGATCTGTCTTCCAGATGGAATCATCCTCAAGTCCGCCATACTCATAAGGTTGATTGTAATAGTATTCATTGATGAATCGAGTATATCCAACCGGCTTCTCCACAACCGGCGTCGTATCTACCACGTAGACCATGATCGTTTTCCTGTATACGCTGCCTGCGCTGTCTACAACTTGAAACGTCTCTGACGAAGCTCCTGATGCATTGAACTGGGTGAAATCCGTCGGTGCATAGTTTGTCATCTTAAACGATGTCCCGTCCTCATGTTCACCTGGCAGAATCGGACTTCCGTCCTCTCTATCCTCCGCCGTCGCATAACTCATCAGCAGATCATAGGTAATATATCCGCTCTGTGCCTCCTCCAATGTATAATAACGGTCTTCCGCATGAATCCACGGGCAGTCGTCCCATACCGCATACAGAGTAACTGTGGCGCCATCCTCTTCCGCAAGGTTCTGCACCGTTTCTCCGACCACATGCTGTGGCTTAAACAGGTCTTTCCCATCTTCCAACGCCCAGCCCAAGAAAACAGACGCATATGCCTTTGTCTCATTATCTGCTCCGGTTTCTCCTGCAGGAACCAGTGCTCCGCTTAATACATCCGCTGTCACATTTTCGTTGTTACGCGTGTATTTCTTATAAGCTGACGCGCCGTCCGGGAGCGTGATTTCCTCGTCATACGCTGCCGTGATGCTGTCAATTTGTCCAGTACCGCCGTTGGGATCAAAGACTATCGTGTACTGATTCGCTGTCCACTTGGCATACAATGTAACATTTGTACCTTTTCCCTCATTTAGGTTGCAGACTGATGCACGGTCTGCATACATGACATCACCTCCTGGCGTCCTTGCCCATCCGCTGAATGTGTATCCTGTCTTGGTAAAGCCGTTCGGATTCAAGAGATAGGTTTTGTCTGCATAACAGGTCTGCTGGGGTGTAGAACCGCCATCAGCTCCGTTGCCGTCGAATGTGATCGTATATATCCTCGCTTTCCACTTTGCTGTAATGGTCGCTCCGCCGTCAGTGACTTTAAATCTGTAGCCACTTCCAGTCTGGCTGACGACTGTCACGCCGGGACTGCATGTCCATCCGTCAAAATCATAACCTTCTCTTGTCGGATTTGTAACCGTGATATATTTCGCATTACATTTCAGCCTGACATAGGGACTGCTCTCCGTTGCACTGATGTCTACAGAAATACTGTAAGCAGAATCATTCATCCCCGCTGTGCTGAACTTACTGCCACTGCGTGACGCAAGCCCCGAATATCCGGGATATACGTTGGAAAAGCTTGATTCTTTTGTGTTGCTGTGATTGGTCACCCACCCGTAAAACATATCTTCATATTGGACTCCGCCGCCAAAAACGTTGACCACAGGAATCCCGTTCTTTGCTGTCGCCCCTACGATCCGACCGGCATTGATATTGGATGTCCCGTCGTAATCCCGATATCGCCTCGACATAGAAGAGGAACCCGGATTATAAAAACCGTCGCATCCTGCCGGCAGAGGCGGCGTGACATCTGCATGCATTCCATTGAGTCCCTCTGCCTTATAACTGCCATTCAGACAGCGGAACATCACTACTCCCGGTGCACCGCCGCCCGCCAAAATATAATTATCTCCCGATACCTGTATATAAGATGCACTCCCCGCCTGGGCAACGGCACTGTATGCACGCCAGCCACCTGCCTCACCTATCAGTCCACCGTTGATGCGTGAACCCATGAGTGATTTCAGTGTTGCACTGCTTGTGGAACTGTTCCATGACGTTGTATTGGTCGCTTCCGATACCGATACACTCGTCCCGTTTGAACCCTTGCGGTAGGTAATTGACTGCCCGCTGCTATAATCGATGCTGCTGTTAGTGATCACTGAACCGTAGCCGCCCAAAGCTGCCGTAACTCCTGCACATACATCCTTAGTAGCTATATTTCCTCCCCTGCCACCTGCCGCCATGAACGTGTAATTCCCGGAAAAAGCGATCACATCCGTATAATCCGTATCAGCGTTTGGCGCATAGAGATCTATGGTCTGTCCGATGTTCACATGCATCCGTCCGCCGGATGGGTTGTCTAACGCTATCGTACCTGTACCATCGTCGCCTGCAGTATATGTACCCTCCGACGGGCTCCCCATCACCGCCTCCTGACCCGTGCCGGTTGCAAGATCGACGTTTAACGTATCGCCGCTTTCCGTCTGACCGCCGCTGGTATCCGGGCGGGAGAGTGACGCGGCATATGTCTTCCACATATCTGCACCTGACAGTATACCGCATATGCACAGCAGTACTGCAAGCAATGCAACAATCCTCTTTATTCTATTGTTTCTTTTATGCATAAATTATAAATCACCTTTCCCTTCTCTAATGAAACTCTGTCTCCATTAGCTCCTAATTATGGATTAATTGTAACACTTCCGTCTTCATTCACTACTCCACCGCCTGCTTCAATCAGTCCTGACTCTATAAGCCATTTTGCATCTTCTCCATAATACGTCTGACCAGAAGAACTGTTTTCATACTCAGATTGAGATCCGCTTGTATTATCAGAACCTGTGCCTGTATTTCCGATGTTTCCAGTGTTTCCTGCATCACTGTTTCCGCCTGTGCCGGTGTTTCCCGTATTTCCTGCACTGGTGCTTCCGCTGTCTGCTGCACTCCCGTTATCATTTCCGGGATCCGCCGTATTTCCTGCAGTTACTGTTCCGCCATTGCCCTGTGCCGGTGCCTCACCGCCCGAATTCCCGGCTGCACCTGTATTGTTTGTCTTGCCGCCATTGGAATTTCCCGAAGCTGTCGTCACCTTTTCATCCACCAGATACTTATCGCTCACGTAGCCTGCTTCTCCGTTGTAATCGATCCGGTACCAGCCGTTTTCTGCCTGCCCGGTCACGGTTACTTTCTGGTTCGCGCTTAAACTGCCAATCTTCTCTGTATCTGCAGACGGTCCTTTTCTGACATTGACCGTGTTCTTCGCATACTTAGTCGCGGACATCTCTTTAACAGAAGAATCCGGTTGCGACGTCGCAATTTCTTCTGTATCTGTCACCGCTGCTTCGATCTGCAATTCCTCGGTATCTTCAGTTTCCTCCGGAATGGCTTCCGTCGGCTGCTCTGTGTCCGTGATCGCTGCAATCTCTGTACCGTTTTCCGGCGTCTCATCCTTTTGTCCGCATCCGCATACACTCACTGTCATTGCTGTTAAAACTGCCATTAATAATAAAACTCTTCTTGCTTTCATATTTCTATTCCTCTCTTTCTCCCTGTAACATTTTTTCATTTAAAATCAGGATAGATCCTTTTCTTACCCTTATCTTACTACATCACATGTCCAATACTTTGGATAACAATCCAATTTCCTTATTTATATAGTATATACTACACTCACTGAGATTTCCACATAAAATGTCATTAATTATTACATTTCCTTACAACTAATGGATATCTTTCGTAACTGCCATTTTTATTGAGCTGCTCTTTTACATCCGACGGTTGAATATTCATCTTATGGTACTTTCCCAGCATCCCCACCGCCATGATCGCATCATCCTCCGTAGAGAAAACCCCTGATCCGTAATTATTGGTGACTTCATACACCATGCACATTCACTCCCTTCCGTAAAATTATAATGCAAATTTCTTTTATAACTTTACAATTATATTATAATCCTTTTATTGTTAAGTTTCAAGTTATTTTATTAACTTTAAAGTCAATATATAAACTTTATAATCAATACAAATTGACGCAGGTCATTGTTTTTGGTATAATATTTTCATAAGGAGGATATCATCATGGTAGCAAGAAAAATTAAAGCTATACTGGGTTACAAGAATATAAAAAATAAAGATTTAGCCAAAACACTTAACACATCCCCTTCAAATTTCTCCGCCAAAATGAGACGTGACAATTTTAGCGAATACGAAATGCGGGAAATAGCTGATGCTCTCAATTGTGATCTGGAAATCACCTTTCGTGATCGCGTTACAGGAAAAGAATATTGATATTGACTGAATCCGCCAGAAATGATACTATGATTTCAGAAGGGAAACCGGAAGCGGCTCTACCCTTGAAAAACAACGCTTAATGTTTTACAACATCAGCCGTCAGCTATTCACAGTAGTTGGCGGCTATTTTCTTTTGTCCTTGAATATCTGGTAACACAGACTTACAAGGGCGACAATGAAGATACAGAATTGTAAAAATTCAGTGTATGTAATCATTGCATCACCCCCCTTTCTTTCGTCTGGAGGGTTCCATCCCTCCGATAAAAGAGGGCAAGCCGCCTCGCTTTGGTTTCCCTGTCTTTCAGTATAACACATCTGACAGAGCATTCAATCCTATTCTTGTTTTATTCGTCTTCCCGATTTTGTTAATGTGTCATATCGTACCCACCCCTCTCTTAATTGTGCTATTGATGTTGACTGATTTTGTCGAAAATGCTATTATGTTTGCCGAAGGGAAACTGGAATCGGCTTACCTCCGCATCACATCACCTCGTTCTCTTGTCAGGATGGTTTGATGCCTCCCAAATCAGGAGATAAACCATCATAATCTGGTTTCCCTGTCTTTCAGTAATACACCTTTCGGTTTATCTACCGAATATCCGCATAATAGATCATATCCTCTGTTACAGGTTGTGAGAAGTCTGCAAGATAGCCTTCCACATCCTTCCATCCGTAAAATGTTTTTCCTTCCAGCACAGGCTCTTCCGGAGCCTCCATGCATTCCCCGTCATTGATATAATACGATTTATAGTCATCTGATCCGACAAAAAATATAACATTATGCTGTTCTGGAAGATCAACCGGCATCTTGTTCAAAACGACATTCCTATCGCAGGTCACAGTTCCAGGCTTTCCAATCGGATGCTTAAAGGTTTCCGTGACACGTACGGATAAAATTCCTCTTTCCTTGTCACATTTTAAGATGTTGACTTCGATCCCCGAATCGGAATCCAACTCCGCAACAAGGTTACACACCAGATCCGCGAGAAACTCATTCGTATTGTTTATACTGTACTTCTGACTGGCTTCCATATTGCTCACAGTCTCCTCCACAACGGAATCCAGATTACTCTTAATCTCCGTACTCCTGTTCTCGCGTCCTGATACAGTCATTACGATCATGAGCGTCAACACGCCGAGTATTGTGCTTACTATAGTCAATATGATACTTTTCACTCCTTTTCATCCTTTCTTCTACTGTTTGGTGATCATGTTTTATTTACCGGGATGTCCAGCGTACATACAGTCTTCCTGCCTCCGTCATCGAGCGCACAAACTTTTACCGAATAAATTCCCGGATTATCCAGACTGATTTCCGTATCCGGCTGCAGTGTCCCTGTAATGTCGCTTCCGTCCGGATGGATGATCTCAACGACCTTGATCTGCAGGTCATGTCCTGCATGATCCACTGCGTGGATATAATCGGACAGCCTTACTGTTCCTGTCTCAAAACCACCACCGCTGAATTCAATCTTTGGTGCTGTCTTGCCGCTTTCCGCGTGATACGCCTCGAAATCACTGTAGCCTTCGTAATTGATTCCACCTGTCGGCAGTCTGGCTCCCACAATGTGTGGAACTCCCTGATTCCCGGCGTCGTCACGTATCCCAACAAACAAGAGCATCAGCAATATAACCAGAATCATTCCTTCCAGTAAAAATTTCCCATATTGCCCTATAATCTGTTTCATTGGTTTCCCCTCCTTTCCATCCTTTGATTCCATATCTGCTATCCGCAGATTCCATAAATTCTGCTACTACCATTTTTTGCGATGGTATGGATCGAACTATTGCTTTTGAAGTTGGATAAAGCATAGGATCGACTACATTTTCAACTATCCCAAAAATTCCAAAAAAATACTCCTCAAACGCAAGAAATACAAAAATTATTAACACTATGTGTTTGTAGTGATACGTTTCATGTACCATCAGCTTCCACCTCTTCCTCTAGCTCTGCTATCCGCAGATTCCGGCCATGTAATTTAATACGATGCCATACAACACGCCTCCGCTTTTGATACAGGTCACAATAACTGCCAGCGTTGCTGCCGTGGCAAGCAGCTCCAACAGTCCCATTCCATAGTGTTCTAAAATATCATGCATGTTGACCCTCCTTTAGAATGCCGATGCAATGTTTAAGAGCCATACAAACATTCCTATCACTGCCAGTCCGGCAAGTAGTGCCAGAAACGCCTGTCCAAATTGATCTATGATAATCTCCATTCTGTTTCCTTTCCGCCCTGTGGCTCTCCTGTTATACGTTACCTGTTACCTTGCAATCCCGCGGGTGCTCTTCGTCTCCGAGATACCGAAGATAGGCAGCTCGTATGAATATGACAAAATAACTTCTGCCGTCTGCATGCATCCGTCCTCATCATACGTGCACGGCGTGATCTGCAGTGTATACCCTTCTGCATCTGCCTGTGCAATACAGCTGTTTATTACACTCGGGTTGAAATTGCTGTTCTCAATCTCAGCAATCACGTCCGCCTTGTATTCCCTTGCGGCCGCCGCTCTGCTGCTCGCATTACTCACGGCTATACAGATAAAGATATTTAACACAAGCACGATCAGCGTGCCAAATGCTCCTATGATATGCTTCATTTAAACACCTCCCATGCTTCCCATCAGCTGCATCATATATACCATTCCGACGGTAAGGTCGATCAACAGTTTTATTGTTGCAGCTAATACTGGGTAAGAAAATATCATTTTGGCTTTAAATGCAGTGTTCTCATTCCTGATCTTGTCTGCCATGTTCTGCATTTCGTTTACACGCTGGATCAGATTGTTGATCTGCACTGTGGCATTTCCAGTTCCTGTTTCCGAGATTGCATGCAGCATCTTCATACAGCTCTGCACCTCCGGGATGTCAAAGTTTTTGCAGAAATCTGTGTACGATGACAATTTATCCGGATAATCCCGTAAACGCTGCGTTAGTTTTTTGAGTTCATAATGCAGCACTATCGGTGCTTGATCCATTGATTTTGCTATGGATACCTGTACATTGTTATTCTGCAGAAGCAGCGCAATTTCCATCAGCCACTGCGGCAGAGCAATATATAATTCCGCATCGACATCCTTTTTTGCCAAGCTGTATCCGATTTTATGTTGCAGGAGCATAAACGCCGCAATCAGGATACAAGCAATGCCCAGCCAGTTGACATGAAATAAAAATGCCGGTATGGCAACCGCAAAAAACGGAGCTGAGAGAAGAATGCTGCGCTTCTTTTCTTTTTCATCATCATACCTCATCACTGTGTCATAGCTGTTTAAGATGTAATTCGCATCGTGCAGCATCTCGCTCTGCAGCCAATTGACGGTAAGGCTCTTAAAGCTCTTCGCCAACACATACAGCTGAAAACAGATAAAGACAAAGGATGATGCCTGTATGATTCCAACCGCAAATATATCCACGCCCTCTGCTCCCGGATAGATCTTTCCCATCGCATTTAGGACATACAGTGCAACTGCACATAAAATTGTAGCGACTGCAATTGAGATCATATTATCGGTATGGCTGGTCTTCTTATCCGCCTGCAGAAGATATCCGCTGCGTTTCCAGACTTCGATATCATTCAGCATAAGATAAACGGAGTTTTCCATCTCTCCCCCGTACTCCTCATTATTGATCAAAAGCTCGTGTACCATATGTATCTTTACACATGCATATTTCTGCTCTATGATTCCAAGTGCCTCTCTGAAAATATCCCCGCCTGCCTTCCCTTTTTCCATGTGATATACAGCCTCATCAATAGCGTCCTTCATTCCGCCGCGTTCAAAGACTTCACCCGTCTCTTTTAATGCAGACAGGATCTTTTTGTGTTTTTGAAATGCGTACAGCATCTGCTCGCAGTAAGTGACTGCATCGGCAAAACGCTTCTGCTCGAACATGCCTTTATACATATTTAAGATGAAAATCGGCAGAATGGCGACTGTAGCCAATATAACAGCTGTAAAATATGCTGCGCCAAGCCGGAACAGAACGCCAATCGCGCTGATTCCAAGCAGTGAACAGATAATTACAAGCACATGCTTCTTCCATGAAAAGTTATATCCGTATACATGAACCTCATGCTCAAGATATCTTGGATTAAGAAGCTTCAGCCGGTCAAATATCCCCGCTTTCTTCTTTTTTTTCATTTTCCCCATCGGCACTATCTCCCTTCTTTTCTGTATTTATCAAGATCACAGCAGAACGGATCATCAATGCCTGCCAGCTCAAATTTTTTCTGTATATCATGCGGCAGCTCCTTTGATATCACTTCTCCGTCCTTTATGATCATATTAATCTGATTTTTGTTATTCTCCCTGCTGTAAAAACACAGCTGATCCATGTAACGCCGGATTCCTCCCTCGGATTCTTCTCTTCGGATCAGGATACCAACATTGACATACTGATAGATACGGTTTTCCATGCGGTCTGCATCGTTGATGTTGTTCATCATGTTCTGGATACGGTCCGGAAGCTTCCGCAGATCGTCCAAATGAATGGTTGTAAACCCGTTTACCCCTGTGCTCCACTGCTCTAACAGTGACGTCACCTCAACAGATCTTGCCTCTGAGAGCATCAACCATCTCGGATTTTGTCTGAGGCTCGCTTTAATTGCATCCGTATAGGTAAATCCCGGACTGATCCGAAGCTCTACCCTGTCTGCTCCCGGATTGATCTCTGCATAATGGATCTCAAGCGAATCTTCAATTGTGATCACACGCTGCTCTTTTGGAATGAACTGCATGAAAAATTTGGCGCACTCTGTCTTTCCCGCTCCAGGTTCTCCGCCGAATACAAAGTTCATTCCGGCATTCACGCAGTTGATCAAAAGCTGAAGGATCTCCTTCGGACAATACCGATTCTCGATTATCGTCTGTATCGTATTGCGCACAAGACACGGTGATTTCCTGATGCAGATGGAAAGTCCCGATGCAGCCGCCGAACTGTGTATGATGCTGATTCGCAGTTCTTTTGTGTCCGCCTCTAAGATCTTGTTTGCATCATTAAACTGCTTATTTACGCAATTTGATATATCGTGTATAAATGCGGACAGAAACTGCTCATCTACACATTCGTCGGCGCGATATCTTCCCTTCTTAAAATCTGTAATCCAAAGTTCTTTACCGTTATAATCAATATCTGTAACTCCAGGATCTTCGAGATATTTTAAAAAAATGCCAAAACGCTCCGGTGTCGGTTCAAATGTGATCAACTCACTCATTGAATCTATACTCCTTTCCTGTTACTTGCCATAAACTCCTGAATAGTCAAGCTCCGGCAGGATGTCCTGCCGGAGTTTCACTGTAATTCGTGTGGGATCTGCACTCATGCGCCGCCACCGACACCCGGAACCATGTTGTTCATGTTCGTGAAAAATCCTTCTAACGCGCTTTTAAACTGATTAGACACAAATCCATCTGTTTTAAGAGCAGCCACCAGGATTACACCCAGCGCCAGCAGTACGACCATCGTCAGAATGGCATTTCCATAATGTTCCATAACCTGCTTCATTGGTTTTCCCTCCTTTCTTGTTTTTAAACGGATTTATCCGTTCAAAATATATGTAAAACGTCAGAATCCATGGTTTCCGGCGTTTACAAACCATTCAAACTATCTTCCCCTTCTGCCAAATGGTTTTGGCACCACATGATTCGGCTCGCTTACTTTTTCTGTTTTCTGCGGTCCGATATCCTCAAAATGTTCTCCTGCGGTCATGATCTGCATTAAATTTCCGGCCAGTTCTGCACCGTCCTTCATAATACTCAATTTGTCAGACTGCCATGTCCCCTTTGTACCGTTTATTCCATTCATGAGTTTGATTCCTCTTGCCGGAGGCTCCCATGATTGCAGATTAACGGAATAATCGTCAAGCAGAAAATCAGTTGGGCCGACACCATCCTCAATAAAGTCTTTCTTATCTGCCCCACAGGGTGGGAAAATCCTGTGTTCCGGTGTGATTTCCGGCAAATACCTGTCAATCCATGCATTCTTTTCTGACAGAGCATATTTGCTGTCTGTCAATACAGCTGACAAAATATTGACCTCTACTTCTGGATGCTCCCTAATGATATGTCTGATTGCATCTACAACATTCTGCTGCGGCAGAAGATTCAAGAAATATCCTTCCTCATACAGTACTTCCAGTGTGTCTACAACACGAAATTCTGCTGCAGTCCCGTCAAGATCAACGAACAGCCTGATTTTTTCGCCCATCATCACATTCCTCCTGCTCATATACAAATTTCATTTTCTATCATACATTCAAAAAAAATATTATGTGTTATACTCCAGACCATATTTTTAAATATTTTATTGTTTTTTGTATATCATCTAAAAACTTTTATACATTTACGGCAGTTTACTCATACAAAAAAGGACTCATGCTGCGTTTGCAACACAAATCCTTTCCCGAACTCCTGCTATTTTCTTCCCAACCTGCGACATTCTTTCGCATAATCAGCTGCCATGTTCAGTATAAAATTACTGCTTTGTATATCTAACCCTTTCGTTATCTCATTAAATCTCTGTCCATTTGTTTTCCGCTTATTTTCATCATATGGAAATAGATCGCACGGACTCAGATGCAATGCATAGGATAGCTTGATCAATGCAGTTAACCCTATTTTTGTCCTTCCGCCAAACAGGTTGCAAAGATGCGAATAGTTGATACCCGCTATTTCTCCCAGTCCACGTACTGTCATATGCTGTTTTTCCATCTCTATATAAATATTTTGAACAATCCCAGCTAAAAGGCTATCCATCATATCTTTATTATAGATCGGTGTATCTATCAGATCAGCCGTAAAGAATCTATTACTATGTGACATATAATTTTTCCTTACCGCTAATCCGCTACTTTTCTCATCACCGCAATCAGATACATCAGCTATCTTTTCCGTCGGAATATCCATACAATCACCTCACACATAATATTACTATGCAACAAAAATATAATTACAAGTAATAATTGTATTTTAATATTATCACTGGATTTTGTCAAACAAATTTATCTGCTCTATTTTTTCATTCCCTCTGGAAATGCAAACTTTACTCCTTTTTCTTCCACAATCAGTTTTGCCGAAAACTTTCTTCTGGTTCGCATTGATAAAAAATCTGTCATTAGATCCGATTCCCCTTTTATCAAAATCTTTTTTATCTGTTCATCAGGCAACGTTTTCCCTGCTATTGTAAAATCCAGTTCGAACCCACAGTCGCAGCTATAGTTATACGACGTTTTATACAATTTCCCTTTGTGGCAAGCTGGACAGACATAATTACTAATTTCTTTTGATGTATCCTTATTCGGAAAATCAAAAACAATCTTCTGCTCGTCCGGGTTCCAGACCAGATATGCGGAAAAAAGCTGTTTTCCCTTCGTTTTCGGCTTGAATCCTGAAATCAAATCTGTCCTGCCCTGATTTATCAGCTTAGAAAGCTGTTTTTCATCGAGCAGAACACCTGCTACATTGCCCAGTCTAAACTTGCACCCCTCATCGTTGCCACTATTTTTGCTGCACAAATAACCGTATTTTGTTTTTTGCAGGGGACTGTTACAGATTGGACATTTAATATCTATCTCCTGCGGAATATTATCATCAAACTTTAAATCAATTCGACGCTCACCCTGATTCCAATACAGTCTTGCCTCAAAGCTTTTTTTATCTTTGTTCTTCATTGACACTAATTCTGTCATATTTCCAGAAAGAATCTGCTGAAGCTCTTTTTCTTTAATTTTGTGTCCCAATATTGTCCCTGCAAAAAAACTGCAACCACTTTCTTCATTCTTATAGTTCTGACATTTAAAGCCATACGGAGTAGTAAGAATCTTTCCTTTACAAATAGGGCAGAAAAATTTTGTCTCTATATCAGACTGTGTTGGAAATTCGAATGAAATCTTCTGCTCGCTTGGGTTCCAGATCAAATATGCATCAAAAACAGCACCTTCTGCGTTCTTAAATCCTTTGATCAGTTCTGTCCTTCCATTTTTTATCAGCTGTTCCACCGTTTTTTCCGAAATAGATTTCCCTTTGATTTTCCCTATCCAAAATCTGCATCCCTGCTCTTTATCAATATGGCTTTCACATTTATAAAAAGAATTTTGTTTTACAATCTTTTTTCCGCATACAGGACAGCACATCTTCGTTTCTTCCCATGGCATATCAACCATTTCAAATTCTATTTTCTTCTTTTCATCATCCCACAGCAAATTTGCCGCGAATATCTTCCCTTTTTGTGATACAAAGTCATAAAAAGGTCCTGCTTTCCCTTTTTCAAGCAAAAGCTTAAGTTCATTTGTCAAAAGAAAATGTCCTAAAACATCTCCTATCGCAAATGTACACCCTTCATTCTTATTAATATTTGATCTGCATTTAAAGCCCCACTTTGTTGTCTCCACCTCATCACCACACAGCGGACATAGGATGCGGGTATTAAATGCGTCAAACTCCTTATATTTCTGTTCAATACGATGTGATGCAAAAGGTCGGATTTTCTTTACAATCTCATCCGCGTTATCCATTGCCTTTATTTTCTCGCATTCTTTCTGAATATACGAATACAGTTCTTTTTCATAGGATTCCTTCGTTATCATGCCGGATGCAATCTGTTCCAGCCCTCTCTCCCATTTTGCTGTCATTTCCGGCAAAAGCATCTCTGGCAATGTTGCATTCACAACTTCAAATATCATCTCTCCAAATTCTGTTGGTGTCAGAATCTGTTTTTTCTCATTAAGCGCAATATAATTCAGGCGAATCAATTTATCAATAACTTCTGCCCTTGTCGCAGATGTTCCAATCCCATTCGCTTTGATCTGTTCACGCAGTTCATCATCTTCAATGAGCGTACCGGCATTCTCCATTGCAAGAATCATAGATCCTGACGTATACCGTCTGGGCGGAGCTGTCTCCCCTTTTCTTATTTCATATTTTGCAGGATAGGTATTTCCCTGACACAATTTCCCCATTGCATTTACAAGTTCTTGAGAATTATTGTCATTCTCTGGCATTCCTGCCACATCATAATATCCCGAAACCGTGAGGAACTTGCTTGTCCCAAAAAACTTCTCAGTTCCAACAACTGCCTCAAACCGTACCCGCTCGTATTCTGCTGCTGGATAAAAAGCTGCTAAAAACCGCCGACATATCATATCATATACTGCTGTTTCCCTTTCAGACAATCCCACCGGCAGGACTCCGGTAGGAATAATCGCATAGTGATCCGTCACTTTGCTGTCATCAATATACTTACTGCCCAATTTCCAATGATGTTCTCCAATGCATGATACATATTGCCTATATGCACCTTTTTCAAGACCGGAAAGATTTTTGTTGATCTCACCTGCTATCGCATTTGTCAAAACCCTGGCATCTGTTCTCGGATACGTAGTCAGCTTTTTTTCGTAAAGGCTTTGCACAGTTTTTAATGTTTCTCCCGGTGAAATATGCAGTTTTTTGGTGCATTCTCCCTGCAACTCTGCCAGGTTAAACAAAAGTGGAGCATTTTTTTTCTCTGTATTTCTTGTCACAGAACTAATCCGGATATTGGCATCAAGTCCACCAATCATTTCTTTTGCATCCTGCTCTTTTAAAAAGCCAAATTCCGAATATAATTTCGGTGACATATGATATCTGCTTTCAGCAGTATCCTTCCATTCACACTCAATTTTACTTCCGTTTATATCAAGTATTGCTGCAACACGGTAAAAATTCGTCACATGAAAATCTCTGATTTCACGTTCTCGATTCACGATCATTCCAAGAACACAAGTCATCACACGACCCACAGAAATCGGCTTATGTTTTTTCTGCCCCGAACCGGAATTAAGCATCGCTGCATATTTGATGGAAAGTAATCTTGAAAAATTTATTCCCGTAGAATAGTCCTCAATTGCTCTCATATATCCGGCATCCGACATCGTTTTATACTCTTTTGTATCTTTTGCTTCTGATATTCCTCGCAGCACTTCTGCGTCCGTTTGAGAGTCAATCCAAACCACCTTTTCCTTTGCCGACAAACTGTGCCCCACAAACTGCCTTACAAGCATTTGTATGTATAGTCCTTCCCGACCGGCATCTCCGGCATAGTAAATAATATCTATATCCGGTCTGTTATATAGATTTTTTACAATATTAAGCTGCTTATATGTTTCTTTGATCGGTTCATATTTATATTGCTTCGGAATAAAAGGCAGCGTCTCCAATTTCCATTCCTTCAACGCTGCATCATACTTTTCTGGATATGCCATTGTAACCAAATGTCCTACCGTCCATGTGACAATCCATCTATCACTTTCCATATACCCAGCACCAGCACTTCCCATAACTCCAAGCACTCTGGCATATTCTCGACCAACAGACGGTTTTTCTGCAATAATAATATTTTTTCCCATACTTCGCTCTCCTAAAAGGCACTGGCAAAAAATGCCAGTGCCACCATATGCTTGCTATTTTTCTGTCCTTTTATCCTGCGGTATATACAAGTATTCCCTCTCTGCCGCATTACCTCCTCTTATACCTGCATTCTTCTTTGCTTTATGCAGGGCAGTATATAATGCAGCTACTTTCTTCTCTGTATTTGGCTCTGTCATTATCATTTCCTCCTTTTTATCTGTGATGACGGGGATTGTTCATTGTTGCAGGCGCAATCTTCTGATTTGCAGTACTCATTTCTGTTACATCTTTGATTTTCTGATCTTCCGCAGAAAATCTAAACACATGATCCGACAGTACCTCTCCCGGACTCAACGTTTTGTTTACTTCTTTTACCATTTCTCCCAGTTCTTCCGGACTGCCCATATCAACCGAAACGGCAATCACTTCATGAATACTGGATGGTAAAATAAACAAATCATTCCCTTCTCTCTCTGCAATATCTTTCAACGCATCACTGTAAAACATTGCGGACGCACCGTTCATTCTCTGCTTATTTGTGATCACATACATGTTGGGTCCCTGCTCATAAATATCCTCACTGCTATCAAAAGGTAGTAACTCCCCTATCAGATCTTGTATAGACGATACCTCAGCTGGGCATATCCGGTTACTATTTTCCCTTGCATATGAGTGTAGATCCTCCACATCAACATTCCACATTTTCATATGCTCGTCATTAACCGTAATTGACGCTCTTCCCTCCTCATCCTCATTTATAACCACTTTGTATATAATGGCAAGTTCGCTTCCGGCTTCGGATATACTGTAGGGAATATTCTGCAGGAACTGCTTATTTTGCCCTGCGTTAATGACCTCCATTACAATCCTTGACTTTATATATTCAAAGTCTGAAAACTTTTGTTGAATTTGCCCAAACTGCTCCACATCACGGTTTTCCCACACCATTTTGGCAATGCGCGTCATAATTGCACCTAAAAGCTTCTCATGATGCAGATGCTCCTCATAAAAATCATCAAGATAGATTATAGGTGCAACTGCGTTTTCTTTTTCGACCACCACAATTGCATTCTTGATCACGTCGTTATTTTTCGGTATCTGTCTTAATTCTACGTGTGCAGATTCATAATCCTCTGGCAGATATGCCAGAATATTTTCCTTAACATACTTAAAAAACTCTTCTTTTTTCATCTCTATCTCCCATGTCCTGGACGTCTTACTGCGGTCTCGCTTAAATCCAATGCGTACGACGTTCCGGTTGATTCTGTAATAGTCCGTGTCTTGGCATCATATGTCAGAATATCCTCAGAAAGCATATTTTCTTTACCCAATGCCTCTGCAAATTTCTGATACAGATCCTGAAATGCTTTCAAATCATCATTTCCTTTCTGCGGAATACAATAGATCTGATTCACACTTGACGGCATCAATGCCAGTTTTTTACACGAAAGTTTAGTGGCAGCTTCGTTTAATTTTTCCGGATCATAAAACATAGTTGCTGCCCCGTTAAAGTGATACTCATTTGTAAGTACCATTACATTCGGTATTACCACCCCGTCCGGCATCAGTGCATGGTCTTTCAGATGATCCGTATCCAGGTATTTTTCCAAAGGCTCACATATAGATGGGAAAAGGGTGCGGGAATTGTCCGCCGCGATTTCGAACAGTACATTTTTCTGGAATCCCCACTGTTTAATCATACTGTCTGTCACAGTAAGACAGGCAGTATACTGTCCGGCATCATTTTTCTCTCCTACACAAAGCTGCGCCACAAGTGCAAACTTTCCTTTTCTAATATAAGGAAAATCTGTAATATTTTCTTTGTTTTCTTCATAATTCATTACTGTCAGCATCAGCCGCGATGCAATTTCATCCGATGTCATATTTGCAATTTCCATAGTCATGCCCTTTCTGTTTTCAACGTGTCCGCCGCGATTTAGGATTCACCTTGTTAGGTGTTTTCGCTTCAGCTGCTGCTTCCGTTTCCTCTGCAGGATTTGCCTCATTGGGCGTTGCGGTTTCCGTTTCTTCGGCAGAAGTATCTTTGTTCTGATATTTTTCCTGACTGCGCTCTTTTGCCGCATCGACATATTCTTTTAATTTCATACTGCTGATTTCTATATAACGGTCCTTATATGAACCGTCTTCCTGTCTGTCACTGGTCTTCAGCCGCACCATGTAATCCGAATCTCCCTCTTTATTCTTTTTCGGAAATCCGAAATAACTCATACCGCTTTCCTTGGTAGATTCTTTGAACCGGTCTGCCGCAAGAACAAAGCTCCAGTATGTATCAATGTCGTTTTCGGGAATAGGAACCGATATGGATACCATCGGTGTTTTGTTTTCATCATTTGCATTAAAGCGGTGCCCCCATGCTGTCGGAACCGTCATATTTGCAAAACCGTGATTTGCTGCATAGTCACGCCGTTCTGTCTCATACCGTGATTTCAGTTCCTCAATCGTAAGCTTCTCCGTATACTTTTCATACTTTTCGGAATTCGGCGCATCATCAGGAACGCCCTCTTTGCGCCGGCTGTAATTTATCGTCAGCTCGGTCCCCTCCGGCCGTGAAAAATACACTCTTTCCTGATTATCCTTCTTAGGTTTGATGCTCTCCACCGGATAAAACAATACCCCTCCTCCGGGTGCAAATACTCTTGCATAATCTTTGTTTGTCTTTTCATTGTGCGTCAGGTGTTCCGTGTCAACCTGCTTCCTGCTCAACTCAATTGTGACAAAATTTACATCGTCTGACATACCTGTGTCCTCCTTATAATATTTTTCTTATATGACCATGTTTGATGTAGCAATATTATAGTAATCATCCTCATCAATACAGAGGAAACCATTCATACATACTCTATCATACAGATCATATAATTCTTTTAGATCAGACATAATGGAAAGGTCCATATGTTTTCTCTTTTCAGAGATTTTACAGACCATTGCTTCCGTGTCTCCAAACTCTGTTTTCTCGATCAATAACACGTTGGTAAAATGCTTTGCAGCATTTGCATCTTCAAATCTGTGATTACGCATTTTCCCATAAAGAACAATCTTAGCTCCTTTAATGAAATTGTCACTAATCATTTTTGCTGTATTTCCAAATGCAATACACTGAAAGAAATCTACGTTTTCTTCAGTGAGTGCTGCTTCATCCATAGAATCAAACAGTTCATTAACTACTGCAACTGCTATTTTACATACACAGACTGTTTTTTTGTCTAATTCAAGCAATTTTATTTTGGGAACAGTACACAAACGTCCCGCAATCATCGTCATATTCATTTAAAGTTCTCCTTTACCGTAAAACGTTTCAATATATGCAGTGATATCTTCTGCTGACATTTCTGGTCTAAACATCAGTTTGAGCATATCGGCATTAACGTCATCCATATAATTCGTTACTTTCAGCATTGCTGCTATCTGCTCCATATTGTATTCTGTCAGGAGATCCATTACTATTTCATCATTAAACACTCCCTCCTTTTCTGGTATCTTTTTTTCCTGTTTTGTCTGAAACTCTGTCGGCAAAACAAAATTAGCGGCTTTTGCATCTGATGCATCAGTCCGTTTCTTATTCTCATCTATAATGTTCCTCAACAGTCCTCTTGTCTTATCATCCTCAACCCACGAATCTTCCCTTATATCCTGCTGATCCGGTTCTGATTTCTTCTTTTTCCCCGGCAGAACATCTAAGAATTTCCCTAAAATATCATGTATCCGTAACATATGCCTCTCCAATCTATGAATCATGCTGCAATACCGCAGAACCTTGTCAGTTCAGTGTCCGACGCGTTTTGTGATATCAACCGGTATAAATCTAATCTTGACAGATCATCATTGTCCTTTAATGCTTTCTTTATCAACTGCACCATATCCATCGAAAAATTTTTTTCCATCATTTTAATAAAAATAAGGTTATCCTGATCTGCCTGAGTTTTTTTTGCAAACCGTATCTCGTAAAACTTTGATAAAACTGATACAAACAGATTAGAATGCTGCTGAATCTCCGGTCTGTTATCACTTATCACAATAACATCTCCTTCCGGATAATCTTGATCTTCCTCCTCTCTGAACGGCTCTATGGAATCCGTGTCTATTTCTTGCGACGTCGCAACTTTTTCTACTTCGGACGCAGCTTCATTCCGAATCTCTTCCATAATTCTTTTCTGTTCAAAAAGCTTCTCCTCAAGTTCCTTTACAGTGTCTTCACGTTCCAGTAATTCCTGCCTGACAACTGCCAGTTCCTCTTCAATCTCTTTATTTGTCAAACGAATTCTAACATTGATTGCCTCTAGCTGTTCTGCCATTGCCTGATATTTCGCAGTTTTTCCCTCTTCCAGGCGGATTGCCAGCACCGCTCTGCCTGTATCTTTTTTCAATTGTTCATTCTCTGTTCGGTATTCCTGTATACTGCGTCTGCCGGCGTATACCTCTTCCATTAAGGATTTCACTTCCTGCCTTGAGGTATTTAACTCTTTCATTACACTGTCCAAACGTGCATTTAACTGTGTATTCTCATCTATAAGATGTTTAATAACTGTTTCACGCTCTCCTTCCAATTCGGGCTTATTCGATATTTTTTCATCATTATGCCTGACCTTTATAGCAAAATCCGATATATCGCTGCTGTCACTCAGTGCACTTCTTATTTCTTCAGCTGCTATATTTTTCTCAATACAGCATCGAATCTCTTGAAGATATTCTTCCGCATGGGTTTTTTCATCACTGACCACACTTCCGATCTCATACCATTCCAACGGCAGTCCAAATGAAACCAGATAAGAAAAAAAATCTGCCAGTGGCTCTGTCAAATCATCGTTTGTCTTATATATAAAATCAAACAGCTCCAGATTTTCCGGTTTTTTTTCCATAATCTGTTCCAGAAAACGCTTTTTACATTCACTCCCGTCTTTTTCTGCCTGTTCTGCAAGTGCACGAAGTTTTTCTATATATTCTTCTGTTTTTTTCAATCCTGTCTCTCCCACTGTATTCATCTCCTCTTTAATATTGGAATCAGTATGGATAATCGCTCCCTATCTTTTCTTGTGAAGTGGAAGCATATGTTAATGCCTGCAGCTCCAAAATCTTATTATTTATTTCTTCTCTTTGCATCTGAGATTTTTCTGCATCCTGAATAACAGACTTCAATCTAATGATCTCGCCTTTCTGTTCATTGATTATTTGCTGCTGGCTGTTAAGGACCTTCTTCTGAAATTCCAGCATTGCACGAAGACGTTCATTTTCTGCTCTGTCTTTCTCTACGGCGTGCGTAACTTCTGCTGAATATGCTGATATTTCTGTCACTGCCAGCTGAAATTTTGCAATGATTTTATTAAAATTACCCTGAATAGCTATTGCAGAGTGATCCATATGACTGTCCTTATAACTCATGACATTCACTATACTGCTCAACATGTCCGCATAGCCAGATCCGTTTGTATTCTCATACTCCTCTGGATTATCTACCACAACCTCACTTTCCACTGTGGTACTGTCGCAATGCTCCTCTTTAGGCTGCCATTCAGCAATCTTTTCTTGGATATCCACTATGTCATCATCTGAACCCAAAATACGGCTGATTTCCTCCAAAGGAATATCCTTTTGTACAGCTTCCGTAAAGACAATCACAAATTCACAGAGTGCATAGTGCGTCCCGGCAGCTGAATTACCGAAAAAGCTATTGATCAACTTTATATGTTCCGGCGACATCTTTTGATCCCAAACCAGTGCCGTTATATGGAACACATAGTCCCAGTCCGATCTGAATTCATTAATATTTTGGCTGATATAATCTAAAACATCCTCTCTAATCCCTGTTGAACTGTTCCCGTTCATTCCTTCATAAATAGAATCAAATAAGTTTTCATTTACTCTCTTAATTACATCGAATTTCTCAATGACACCCTCTTCATCCATATTAGAAGAATAAATCATATTATATGCGCTCATCTGTCTGCTCCCTCCTCACCGGAATTTCATCACTAATGGTTTCATAACTCTCCGCTCCTTCATCTGTATCTTGTTCAGTATCCTGTGTTACAGATGTTTCTGTTCTTGCATCCTTTCCGGTTATCGGATCATACAACACATTCCCATCTTCGTCATAGATCACGATCGGATCATTCCAGTCAATTGCCGCATCATACGCAGTTCCATTATATTGAGGTTCATCATCGCGTGACACATACCTGAAAAAACCAATTCCATCTACATAATAGTATCCGGTTTTAAGCCAGTCCGGAATTGTGACCGAAATACAGTTGCTGTGCAAAAATTCATAATCATATGTCGTAAACGATTCCATATGGCAGAACGTATGAATGTCCGCACGCATCTCATAATCCTGATAATAAGTCCCTGTATACCATTCACATACATATTTTTTGTCTTTTTCCAATCCTGACACAGTACCGCCATCAGTAATCTGTTCATCTCTGATAGGAACTCCCCCGATTTTATCCAGAAAGAGATTAGATATATTCGTATATTGATTCAACACGTTTGCATCTGATGCAGGATAAATATATCCTTTATATCCCTTTCCTTCTGAATTAATAATACGGTAATGCCCGCTATTATCCCCTACCATATTCGCAACACCGATCGTATATCCGAAGTCTGCATATCTTTCCCAGCTTATCCCGTCGTATGGAACATATAAAGGTGATATATAAAGCAATTCGTCTCCCGGACGCAGAGTCGGTATATCAGAATCGTTCGAACTTGCAAACCATACTGTGTGATCAACCATGGAATCTTTATCCCAATTGGTATCCCCTGCCGGACATAGCAAAAACACGCCTGTATGGGCTGTCCCATTAAGATCCTCCTTTATGCCAGATTCGTTCTCATTATGCCATACGTAATAACGGTTGTTTTCTAACGCATCAACTGACAACACCGTTTTTGTGGCTTCTCCCTCTTCTTCTATTGTTTTAAATGACAACATTCCTGCAGAATAAAGTATGTATGCAAGTGTACCGATAATCGCTACCGATAAGAGAGAAATCAAAATTTTTTTATTCATACTGGCACTCTCCTGTCTCTATGCTGTAATCCACTGTCGCAACAGTATGATGTACTTCCTCTTTTTTCAGATTTCCTATTAAAGCAAGTGCAATGATTAACGCTGCTGCTGATATCGCAATTCCGACCAATAGCTTAATAAGGAGTTTTTTGTGTTCCTCCTGGGATACGTTTTGCTGCTGCCGCTTTTGCAGCTCCTCTTCCCTTATAATCCGCGCAGCAGAATTTCTTAGATGCACTATATCTTCCGTGGAACTGGAATAGAATGCTTTGGACGGTTTGGAAATGATTAGTCTTAAATACCTGATTAAAGACAGATCCTGATTATAATTGCATCCAAAAGCAACACCTGCGATTAAAGGAAAAAGTGTGATTACTATGATAAGGTTCGTATTGATGTCCCAGAAAAAGCTCCCTATCAGGTTTATTCCTATCGCGGTCACTATGCTTCCAATAAGTATCCCTTTTTGCAGTATCGTCTGATACTGTAAATAGGGAATTCCCATAAAAGCATCTGAATTTATTTCCTCAAGATTCACATTTCGATTCATTGTCGCCATTCTTTTTTACCTCATACAAAGTTTGTGCCAAGTTGGCACAAACTAGAAAAATTTCTGCAGAACACCGTCTGTTCCTTTTATTAATCCTGCAATCATAATCGGTGTAATCGCATTCTGGATGGAAATATACAATACTTTTTCATGCAGCGTCAGCGAATTATAGTCAAATACAATGAGTCCGCTCATTAATGCCACTCCCAATTTGACACATATCACCATAAACGCCCCACTGAGGCAAAACCCAAAAAAGGATTTCAGATAATGTGTAGTAACCCTTGTTGCCTCGCCACTTCCTGATCCCATTGCTACGGCAATACTTGAGAACGGTAAAATGGCAAGCGGCTTAATAATTCTCTGAAAAGCACTTGAGAGGATTGATATGCAGGATGCGACTATAATAATCAACGTAACTATTGATGTGAGGAAAAACAAAAATTTCGTCATCAGAAAATCCGTCCATTCACTCAGCAACTGTAACAGATCCGCCCATAATGACACCATATGAACTTCTACCGACGGTTTCACATCTGCTTCTGCAATTACATTTTTCAAATCATCTGACATGCTCAAAGTATAAGAAGAGGCACTGCCAAATTTGTTTGTTATTCCATCTGCGATCTGCATAATGTATCCCATAATATCCCACAGATTGGCTAATATCCCAACCATGATACCAAATTTCAGTACATCCCCAAAAAAACGCTTGACCTGCTGGTCTGGAGGACAAGAAGTCACGTCCTTACATATTGCAATCAGAAAAAACACAATCGCAATTGGAATTGCAATATTTGATATGGAATTATACAAAGTCCTGGTTGTTACATAAACAGATCCGCTGGCGTTGGTCGGTGATGTTGTAAATAATGTCATCGCAATGCTGATAAGCGTATTCCATATGCCATATGCTACTTCATATACATTTTCAATCATTTCTTTACCTCAAAAAGCTATGCTGGAATAAGCAAGCAGTGTTTATATTACATCAATGCTGCCACAAATGCAGATATACCAATCATAATGCCGCCTGCAATCATAGTATAGATTGCCTGATGTTCGCCGTTCTGATCCATTTTCTGAAATGAAACAGCAAACTTTAATCCGCCATAACCAAGCACAATTATACCCGCTGCTGCGATAATGGAAAACATAACCGTTTTCAGCTTGTTAAGCGGACTAAGGTATGATGCATCTCCTGCATAAACAGGAATCGGGGATGTTATGTATGCTACTGTCAATGCCACAACTACTGTTTTAACAGTTTCTTTCACTTTATCTGTAGCCACTTTTGCCTTTACCAAAAATTTTTTTATCATATCAATTTCCTCCGAAATTACTCTTTAAAGTTCCTCGCCTGCGAAAGTCGTTCCGAAAATTCCTCAATTTCCTTCGATGACATATGTACTCCGAAATACTTTACTATCTCTTCGTACTCATAGCCTGTTCGGATCAGTTTATCCAGTCCCTTGATCTGAATTGCCTCAAATCCCTTATTTCTCAGCCGCTGTACAACAATCAGCTGATCAGAGGTATAAGAATCCAGATCAAGCGTATTTCTCCGCTCTTCTTCAATAGCTTTTGCCGTGGCATCATATACTGCATTCCAGTATTCCTGCGTTGTTGCATCGCAACCGGGAACCGGCACATGATGCGAATCCAGCGTAGCTATTAAATCAAGTTCCTCTTCCCTTAATACCGCTACCTTTATTCCGTCCTCCCTGCAGCTTTGCAGATAGGATTCAGCATCATCCCCAATCAGAATATCCGGTAATTGATCACACAGTGATTTGCTGTAGTCCACAAAACGGTTTTCTACTACTGTTTTGTGCTTTGCTCTGTACGGCTTTTTACGTGTTAAAAGGGGATAAAGCGGACTGTCCTCAAATTTACACTTTTGTACCCACAATGGATCTGTTCCTTTAATCGCAATGGCGCACGGACCGTCTTTGTCCATTCCAAACATATCCTCCTGCGAGAAAAGCGGCTTTTCCATCACATCTTCATTCTCTGAAAAGCTCCCCTGCATTCCCCGTGTCAGTCCGGTTGTCTGCTTATGGATCGTCATTGTTCCGAACATCTTGGACAAATACTCGCAGCTGTCAATATCCGGAGCACCTAGAATATCAATAATAGACATATTTCCGATTAAGTTTTTATCAAGATCATGTTCCGGAAACTTGTTCTTCAGCTGCATAAGATTCTGCACGATCACAATCGCACTCATGCCTCTGGATCGCATGGTGGACAGTCGGTCTACAAATGAATCCGGTAATGTAATGTTGTTAAACTCGTCCATCAGAAACGTCAGATGTTCCGGAAGCGTATCATGCAATGACGGATCAATGGTTGTAAGATGATACAATTCATCAAAAAACAACGAGTATACCATAGAAGTGATCCAGTCATAATACCGCTTGTCCTCTGATGTCACGATGTAAAGAATCCTCTTTCCGGTAGGCGATTTTTTGCCCTTTTTGCAGTAGCCAAATGAATTCGTAATGTCAATATCATCCTCCGAAAGCAGCTCCTTGACACAGTTTAATTTCATATATTTACAGTGGGCATCCAGCGAAGCTACAATAGATGACGTAGTTTCCTGCGCCCCTGTATAAAACTTTTCAACATCTACAAATCCTTTGATATGTTCTGTCTGTGGTACTCCATTCGTATATGTACCTTTTTTCCATTCTTCATCCGCCCTGAGAAAACGATTGTAAATTCCTTTCTCATCGGAGTTATCAATACCCATTGTCTGCGGATCTTGTTTTACTGCTGTGCTCTCCAATAGTTCTACAAAACACTTCCAGTTTTTCTTTTTCTCCGGATAGGTATAATGCATCAAATACAAAATGCATGTCAGAAGAACCTCGGCACTGTTTTCAAAAAATGCATCTGGCTTATCTCCCGGCGTCGATGTTGCTTTAAACAGGATCTGCGCCAATGACATAATGTCAGATTCATTTCTCAGATACCTGAACGGATTAAAATGAATACTGTGCTCCATCGCCTCTTCCGATTCCACATTCAATACAAGCACTTCATATCCGTTATCCTCAAAATACTGCCCCGTCTGTTTTGACAGTTCTCCTTTGGGATCTGTCACAAGAAAGCATCCTGTCAGCATCGAAAGTATAGGACGTGCAAGACGAAATGTCTTACCGGTTCCCGGCGGACCTACAATTAAGAAGTTAAGATTGGACGTATGCTTATTATCCAAATTTACATAGCATCCTTCCGCGATCCAGTAATTGTGTGTATTTACTGTTACAGGATATTGGGGGGCTGCACAGTCTCCAAAATTAACTTCGACTTCATTCTTTTTGTCATGGTTCGCGAACTTTTTTGAAAAACTTACGACATCTCCCCAATGCGCATCTCCGTGCTCTCTGCCTCTGTACGGATGCTTGATAGCTGTAATAAAATATAAATATCCAAGTGTCCAGGCTATTTCAAAAACACAGACACAAGCAGGCGTTGCTTTCGTAATGCCTACAATAAAATGATGTTCCACCCATACAAATTCATAAAAGTTGTTCATCCAGTCTGTGATGGAGCATTCAGGCAGCCATGCAGCCCCCCAAAGAAATGCCAAATACAAAACAACTAAAAAACCCACACTATATTTTATAAACTTCTCTTGGGGCGTTCCTTGCTCATTAATGATCACTGTCGGACTTCTTTTTCCTGCCATAACGCCCTCCATTTACCTGCTCTGATGCTGAGACATCACATGATCCTTTGAAGCTGCTTCCGAAATTTTCTTACCGAATTCTTCCGCCGTCATCGCTCTTGACTGTTTAACCTCATTTCCCTCATGTTTCACATAGAGAACCGTTGCATCGTTTTCAATTTCAAAAACGGCTTTTCCGTCTTTTATTCCCTCGTTAGCAATATTGGCAAAGTACAGGTCTTCATTTTCGTTAAGTCTCAGACGGAGTTTTCCCTCATGTATTGACAAATGTTCCGTGTCTACGCTGATTTTCATCCGATCACTCTCTATTTTTGCAGAGGCAAAACCTTTCATTTTTTCTGACACAGCCGTCTCAATCTCGTTCTTTACCTCTGCACTGCGAAAAACCTCCTTGCCCTCTTTTATTGCATTCTCGACATTAATCTCTGACTGGGGCCGGACTTTTCCATGATAGTCCATGTATGCCTGCAGCTTTTCCTGACTGTCAAACAGACGGCACTCCGTTCCCTCGATCATTCCCGCCTGATCAAGCATTTCCGGAAGAACATTTGAATTCCACTGATCTTTCGTCATATTGTGATCGCTGAACTGATGTATTTCACCGCTTTCGTTTTTTAAGGCATATTCGCTGTAAACAAGACCTGTTTCCTGATCCACTTCGAATTTTCTGGTTACAATTGCACCGTGATCCGGAAAGTAAAACGTCAGCTGTGTATCCGGCATATAACTTTTGTCTCTGATTGGAGAAAAGCATTCTTTTGCAGGCATTTTCCTTCCAACCTCGACACCCTTTTCATACTCTGCCATTGCTCTTTCCGGATTTGTCTCAAATTCTGTGCCCTTTGCCAGCCGCAGATAGTCCACAAAACTTATTGTTGCATTTTTATTTGTGACAACATCCTCTCCGTAAACAACCCACTTTTCTGCTTCCGCCTTCGCCTGTAACAGGTTTTCGATCCTTGTTTCAATCGCCGCTTTATTCTCCGGCTTGGCATTTCGAAGTTTTTCCTTCTCCTCTGCAAGCTTCCTGTCATACTCCTGTACCGTATTTTTATCTTTCTCCAGTCGCTTTGATGCAGTCTTTTCTATTAAAGCGTCCCAAATGGCAGCTTCCTGTGCTGGAACAATGACCGGGGTCAGCCCGTCTCCTGGAATAAAGTCGACGGTGGACGCCCAATGCAGACCGTCCTTTTCTGCAAGCTGCAGTATTTCTTCCATATCTTCTTTACGGAGATTTATTACCTGCGGCGGTCCGTTTTGAGATAGCTTAAAAATCTCCTCAATGCTTTTTTCCCCTGGCTCATTTAATGCCTTTGTTTCCTTCTTTTCCTTCTTTTCTTCCTTCTTCTCCTTTTTTTTCTCCTTCTTTTCGGTATGCCTGTCTCCCAATCTCATCAGTGCCAACGTCATGCGATAAAGAATCTGGGCAAGCTCTACCGGCGCTTTCACAGCCATTGTAATGCCTCGGATTTCCAACTCACACACCTGAGCTATTTCATCAGCCATTCCATATCTCCCTTCTACTGATTTATTTTCATTAGGATAACACCCACGAAAAGAAAGAGTGTTATGCTCTAAACCATATTTTCAGAAAAAATGTTGACAAAAAAATACTGCACCAAAATAGTGCAGTGTTTTCCTGTAAGCATATTTAATAAGGTCTTGCTATTTTAACTACATTATTACTTCTGACATCACAGTATACTACCCCCCATGATGGTCCCCTTGCCTCCACCATCTTATCTGCTCCATTAATCTTTCCTACGTATATTGCAACATGGTAGATTCCCAGATACCTTCCATTATCCGAACCTCCGTAAAATATCAGATCTCCCGGCATCATCCGGTCTTTAATAAGTCTGTCTGTCAATACCAGTTCATAGCATTCACTCGCAGCGCAGTAATTTCCGTCATTTGATATGTCTATTCCTGCCTGTCGATAGGAACGGTATGCCAGAGAGGAACAGTCAAATATATCCGCTGTAAGAGATCCGTGATATGCCTGATTGTAAGCACATCCAACCTTAGACAGTGCATAACGGAGCACTATCTCCGGCGTTTTTGAAAGATCTGGATCATTTATATAGATTTCCTTAATAATATTATCAATTTCAGCACTCGTCAGATTTTGATACACATATCCGTCACCGTTGACATCCAGATCATAAGATTCTCCGGCATCCGAATTTGCTGCAATCACACCGCCAATTGCAGATATGCCAAAAATCAGAAATACACAAATAATCAAAAAAATAGACGCGGGAACGATTAGTGCACCAATGGCTGCTGATACCCAGTTTGCTATTGCAATTCCAACTGTTTTGACAGCATTGACCGTTAACTGTTTTATTCCATTCGTAAATGTGTTCAGCAATCCTGCACTTCCATCTTTTAATAAATCCCCTGTTCCCTGTCCAGACATATCCCCCAGCTGGTTCTGCATACCCTTTTTCGCACTGAACATTTTGGATGCCGCCGTCATGGCAGCGGCTTTTCTCACTTCCTTATTTTCTTTTCTGTCAGATGCTTTCTTGCGTTCCTTTGCCTGAGCCAGCTTTTCTTCCCTGTTTTTAAAATACGATTCACCGGATGTTTTCTGTTCCGGTTTCATGAATTTCGCATCATCCGGCTCTGTAAATGCTTCTGCACCTGCCTTTTCCTTAAATCGTGCGTTTGAACTATTAAACACTTCCTCTTGTGAGGGTGACTTATTTATTTCCTTTAGTTCCTTTTTTAGCTGTTTCTGCTCTGCCCTGGCATCCTTTGCTTCTTTCTTGTAATGTCTTTTCCTTTCCCGTGCCCGGTCCGCACCATGATTGAATGAAATTTCCGCCTTTGCATCTATATGGGATGCCGCAGCTTCATTTTCTTCCGGTTTTATATTTTCGAAAGCCTTTTCTGCTTTATCTGCAAAATGAACTGCTTTTTCACGAAACGCAGATTCTGATGTTTCTGTTCGACTGGTGGCTTTGGAATCTATGTATTTATGATTGGGCTCTCTCTTGAATACAGGGTTTTCACTTTTTCCTGAATATTTCACATCATGGTCTGCCATCTCCTCATATATTCCGACTTGTGCGCTGTATTCTTCTTCCCTCGTTGCTTCCTGCTCTTCCGGTTCTCTACTGACAAAATTTGTATTATCTGTAGCCTTCTCCGATTTTATATTTCCGAAAACTTTTTCCGTTTTATCTGTAAAGTTCTTGGATTTATCACAAAATCTTTCCTCCACATCTTCATCCTTGAATGTCATAGCCGGCCTCCCTCCTGCCCTCTTGGTTTGTGCCAATTTGGCACAAGGTATATTATACGGATGTCTGTTGGTGTTCCCCGTCTGTATTGACTAATTCATATAACTGACTCTCCCTGCTCATACGCATATCAAACGGTACTGTTACCGCGCCCATTTTCAAAAGTCCTGTCCCGGCAGACGCTCCTTCCACAAAATTGAACATTGCAGGACTGATAGATGGCAGAAACTCTGCAAGAAGTTTTCTGTCAATCGTAGACTGATTCAACAATGCAAAATATTCAGTGTTGGACAATAACGCCGCCAATTTTGTTGAGTCAGGTGAGTTATTGATCAAATCTGTCATGTTCTGTGTGATTCCTGTCAAAGATCCTTTAAGTTTTCTCACCTCTTTCCAGAGTTTAATGACATACTCCGCCACTGTTGGTATAGCCAGCAGTTCATGAAATTCGTCAATATACAAGTCTGTCCAGTACCCTTCACTAAAATTATTCTTTATTTTATCCTTTACGATTTCCAGCATGACAAGCATACATGTAACACGCAAATTTGTTTTTATCCCGCTGATATCAAACGTCAAGAACTTTTTATTCAGATCGACATTAGTTCTATGATTAAACAGGTTAAGCGAACCGTTAACAAAAATCTGCATATGTGCTGCAAGTTTAGACGCCACAAAATTTTCCTTATCCATAAGTTTCTGATAAATGTCCTGCAGTGTCGGACTGTATGCCCGCATCTGTTCTTCTGACGACAGGTCAGACACAACCGGCAGCGAGGTCTCCTTTGTCTGCATATATTTTGGTACACTGTATTCTGTTATCTCTGCCCCTTCCCCGTTCATTTTTTTTCTCAGCGCATAATTTTCTGAGTATACCTGATCAATTACCTCGTCCAGTATACCCTGCTCCTCGGCATCAATATCCCTCCTCATGCAGCTGGAAAGCAGTGTTATAATAAAATCCGTCTTTTCTGCCACAATCTCCTGCATGGCAGCATAATCTACATCCTCAAAGTTGACATCTAACGGATTGACATATATCTCTTTTTGCGTATCAAATGAAATCACTGTACCATTAATCCCTGGTGCATGTGCAATGTTCCGGTACTCATTTTGAGGATCAATAATCAAAATCTGATCCTCTGGATGATTTAATGCCATACTTATAATCTCGCATTTTGCAAATACAGACTTACCGCTCCCAGTCTTACCCAGAATCATACCATGATAACTTTGAAGCAGCTTTCTATTAGCAAGGATTGCATTCTGGCTTAATTTATTTATTCCATAGTAAGTCCCATCCTGGTCATTCAGCTCCTGTGTTTTAAAAGGCATATACATTGCCAGACAGGGAGCAGACAAATTACAGACCCGCTTAAACTCTTGGATTCCAAACATAAACGCTGAATTGATGCCCTGCCTCTGCATATTGAAGCAAACCTGCAATTCAAATGACTTTACTCCGGCAATAGAATTGATCTTGTCCGTTATTTTTTTCAGGTCATCCAACGTATCCGTCAAAAACATGACCAATACAGTGGTATTAAAATAATGATCGTCTCCTTCTGAAACCTGCCTCGCAAAAGCATTGAGCGCCTCTTTTTCAGATAGCAGCTTATCACTTGCATCACTTAAAAAGTCATTATTATTTCTGTTCCGCTGTTTCTCATTTTCAATCTTCATACCAACAGACGCATGTTTTCTTCCTATCTCCTGTTTAAGACCGGCCAGATCCAACGGCTCCGAATTAATGGAAATGTAACTAGTACAACATAAATTGGAAAATTCAGATATAATATCAGATTCCAAACTCTGTGCATGCTTTGATATGTACATTACCCTTCCGTAGCGGCATCCGTTCATCACAAAATAATCATTGTAAAAAACGATAGATTCTGGCGACACTATATTAATCCAGTCATTCCGTTTTTCAATGCTTTGATCGTAATCAAACTTATAATTTGTACGCAATCCGGAATGTGTAAAATTATACCAGCTCTGTATCCTCTCATTGATAGTCTGCGGAATAATCTGTGATCCTGCCATGCCGTTTACGCCAATCTGAATAAGCGCACTTCCAAGTGCAGCTTCCAGACTTGCGAATATTCCTTTGGCTTCTTTGATACTTTCGGCTCTAACGGTAAGAGTCAAATATATTGTCTGATAAAGCCCCTGCCTTGCATCAGTTACATTTGTGCTGATAACTTCATTAAAAGCATTTCTCAGTTCATCCTTGCTGTCCCCACGATTTTGATATAAAAGTTTACGATTAAAAGCGGCTTCATCCGCATACTCATTTGCAACCGTAAATGAAAATCTGCATGGCATACTGTTAAGGACTCTGCTAAAATTAATGATGATGCTTTTCTGTTCCGCATCCGTAACTCCGGCAAAATTAATATCCGTCAAAACAAAGCACTTGGAATATTTGTTCTGATTTAACTCATAAATTCCTGTACTATCAATTGCTTTCACACTGAACAGTTCCTGTACCGACTGTGGCTTTATAAAAAGCGGCTCATCATATTGTTTTGTTTTACTGTATTTTGTTTGGATTACAGGCATATCAAATCTCCTTTACCTAAAAATCATAATAGCAGACTGCTGGCAAATGCCATATCAGCATTTCTCATAGAACGAAAGTCCCGTATTCCCAGAGAACAAATACTGTAGAATACTTCTGTTTCCCGACCACAACACGGAACAAAAAGGATTTCGTTTTCAATACCGACTTGGCTTATTTTTTTCTTTGCAGACATACGTTCCTTCTCCGAATCAGCCAGAACAGTACACAGATAAGAAAGATTAATATAGCGGGTGTTAGTAGTATCTATACTGCAGCTATATTTTTTCCCTATTTCATGATCCTGCATTTGAACATCTTCCCCTGTAGGCATTTGCATGTCCACCACAAATTGAATATTTCCGTTGATTCCTCTTACAATACCATCAAGATCGGCTCTGTGATCGGGGAAAAGCTTCCCCAAAAAACAAATTCCATATTTCCCATGACATAGGAACTCCCCTTCTGTCGTCTCTGTCACAGGCTGATACAATGAATTCTTCCATGCTGTCTTTTTGTTGGCAAGACTTGTGATATCGTACTCCTTCATTTCCCCTGCACTGTTCATATGGATGAACATCAATACACTGTCAATAGGACATGCCAAAATAGATATATGAAGTTTTTCATTCATCTGGTCCTTTAATTTTGTGTCCAGCTCCTGCGTCTGAGTATAGACATCCGCATAATTTGAACCGGAAAAGTATATGCTCATAAACATACACTCACGGTGTTTTTCTTCTTTATTTTTGCAGAATACTGACAATCGGATTCGGTTAGTTGTCATACCGCAGAGACTTTCCATAAACGCCTGTCTATTCTCTCCTAACGGCAATCCAACAGAATATATTTTTATGTACTCATTTTTGCCGATTTGAAATACGCAGTCCTCCTTCTGGATTGCCCCTATTCCCAGTGCGCTTTGTGTTGCTTTTGGCAACACTGTCAGGGACCGGTTCCGCTCCCTCTTCCTTTGTACCTCTTCCTTTGTTTTTTTATCTGCTCTCTGCAGAAAAGTTCTTATACTCGCCATTTATCTAACTCCTTTTTTCTTATATACAAGATTATATTTTAGCTGCATTTTTTCACTGTCCCAGCCTGCAATTTCGTAAATTTCAGCCACACTAAACCTGCGCAGATGAATCAAACTGAATTTCATAGAAGAGAGCATCTCCTCCAATGTTTCCATCGGATAATCCGATACGTATCTCGCCAGTTGTACAAGCCTGCGAACAGATGCCGGTGCGCTATTGCTGTGAATTGTACCGAAAAACCGTGCGCCTGTATTCAATGCCGTTGTAAAAACATGTAATGCCTCTCCACCTTTGATTTCACCAACCACGAAATTATCAATATCCTGCAACAGCCCAAACCGCAACAAATCCTCAAGGGAATACTCAATTGGTTCTCCGTTCTTTTTCATTTCCATAGTATGTTCGAATTGGATCTGCGGGTGTATGTCGGAATACAGCTCGTCCGACTCCTGCACTACCAGAACCGACTCCAAAAAGGATATGCTGTCTATCATATTATTAAGTAAAGACGTTTTCCCTGATCCGCCTCTTCCAGAGAGAAGAAAATGGTATCCGGATGCAATCCTGTCATACAGATAATCCTGTATCTCATCATCCAGCATTCCCTGATTTTTTAAATAATCCCATGTGTACTTTTGTTTTGGAATTTTACGGATATGAAGGGACGAATCCTCTGTTGATACAATACATTTCAACTGAACATCGATTCGCAAAAAATAATCGTCCACCCCTTTTCGGTCCGTGCAGTATTGCAGTGCTGCATCCTCATTTCTTTGAAGCCTATGAATCCGTAATAGACGCTCAAACCAACGGTTATAATCTTCCTCACTGAAAAATGAAATATTCGTCGTATAACGGTCACCGTTTGCTTTACAGGTGATCCGGTTCCATGCGTACACTTTAATATCTGATACATCTTTTGCTTTAATGAGCGGAGTCAGCACATAATATCCAAATACACATTCCTGGAACATGTCCAGCAAAAATGCTTTATCCGCATCCGCTCCGTGATAATTGTATTTTATAAATTCTTTGGCTTTGTCCATAAGTCTGACAAAATCCTGCTCCGTTCCGGTGATGCACTTTGTTACCAATGCCGGATTAATGTCTACAACGGCTGCACGAAGCATTTCGAATGCATCACGAATTTTACTGTATTCATACAATGAAGAAATTGAATAAATATTTTCTTTGTAATTACTTTCCTCATACCGCTTCACATCTTCTATCTCTTTTTTATAATGCAATTTTTCCATTTACCTTACATCAGCTCCCATCTTCCATCTCTTTTCCTCGGACTTTGCAGATTTCATATCTGTTCCATAATCGCGCGCCAATTTTTCATCCGCAAATTTTTTGCATTCTGTAAATCCATACTGTTTTTGGATACTCTTAATCTGTTGCAAAAATTCTTTGTTACCGTCCCTATTATCCAATTTTAAGATTGTTTTTCCTTGTTTATCTATCAGTGCAATTTCATATATTTGTCTCGTCTTTCCATCTGGTGTGGTCGGTGCGAATCTATGTACCTTAACGGATACATCAGAATCTTTTGAAGCTATAAAAAATGTATCCCACTTATATATTCCAATTTTTTCTCTTTCTCTCGAATCGTATAGTCCAATCAAATCGGCAAGAGGACCGATTCCCTCTATATTGCCTTCACGTTTCGCAGAATATCTTTTTATTTCCCGATATTCTTCTGATAGTTCTTGTAGCTGCGCGTGAGCATACATCGTTCGCTCATCACATTCCTGCAGAAATGCCGCCACTTCAGTAATATCCTTATTATATCCGTCTCTTAACCGTCTCGTTAAAATCCGGTATTGCTCAAACTCCGGTCTGTAATCTGCAACACCCTCATGTTCATACAGATATGCTTTTTTTTGAATTTCTTTCATTTCACTGTATATGTCTAAAATAGGTTTATACTTTCTTTTTTGCGAGGCAATGATCTTTTTTTCCTCCATTACTTTTTTCTTTGCCTCTATAATTCCATCCATAGCTCCCTGCAGCGTGCCGTTCCTGGAATAAAACCGTACATATGCATTAATCCTCTCCTGCTGATTCAACTGATCTGCTATATGATTCAGCTGCCAGTTCATCTGTTGGTGCTCTCTCCACGGGTTTCTCCCAAGCTTTATTTGACTGAGAATATATTTTTTCTGCTCCGGATTCATATCTTTATATTTCCCCATTTTTGAAATCACTGGGGTAAAAACTGCCGCCGGTTTTTCTTGCATTGTATAGTCATTCACCGACACCTCTACAAATTCTCTTTTTCGGGATGCAATCCTCTCCACAATCGCATCCTTTGTATAATTTGCTCCAAGCTTATACGTTCTGATTGCTTTTCCCATATCGTCCGTTTTCAGCGATATATATTCTCCAATATTTACAGATACACCGTTTTTTCTCAGATTATGGACAAAATCATTAAAATCATTCGACTGTTCAATTGCAAGGTCAATTGCCTTTCGCATAGCTATTTTCCGTTCAGCAAAAGATATCTTTTCCTCTTCGTATTCCTTTTCCCATTTTGCATTGGGCGTAAACCCGTATTTTTTTGCGTATTTATTAATACATGGATGCAATACCATTGTCATAAATTTGTCATCCTGATGTATCTTTCTTCCATTCAATCCAACCGAGTTAATTATAAAGTGAATATGTAAATTATCCGTATTCGTATGTACTGCAAAAATCACCTGATGATCTGGAAACACTTCTTTCATTACATCATTACATAGCTGCATAAGTTTTGATGCATTTTTTATATCTGACTCTGCTTCTGATAATGATATGATCCCATGCAGGGCAGCGCGTCCGTCTGTCTTTTCATAAAATTTTTTCACCTCCATCATTTCCGCCACAGCGCCTTTTATATCAGTAGAAACTAAGTTCCGACTGCCAACATAAGCACCAGAAACTGTTTTGATGTCATTCTCTACATATTGGCACTCTCTTCCTAGCTGCCCCAGAGGGTCATTAATAGCACTTTGTTCCATTGCCAGCTCATAATCTGTCTTTTCATTATCTAAGATATATTTTATACTGTCCTTTAACTGAGCTGCCGATCCTTTTGTCATCGTTGCTGACTGAATATTCCAGACCTTGCATACAACACCTTTTTCCATGCCAAAATTATAGTTTCCTTTCCTTGTATGTACCTTGTGCCAACTTGGCACAAAGTTATTTCAGTCCTTTCATTAAAGTATTTATTTTTTTCATATCTTCATATATGTGTAATTTTTCCACATCATTTATTCTGCCTGTTATAATCAGTTCATTAATAGAAGTGTTTAATTCCGCAATCGCTTCTATAAGTTCTTTGTTCCTCAAGAACACCGGCACTTTATTTTCATGCTCTGCAATCAGAAACCGGATATATGCTGATTTTGACATCCCCATCTCGAAACGCTTTCGTTGAAACAGATCTATATCTGATTCGCTCATAGAAACTGTAAATCTTTCCATTGCCATAAAATATTCCCCTCACTTTGTGCCAGCTTGGCACAATGTTTTATGTATCAAGCATTGAATCGTCAAATTCTATAAGCGATTCTTCTGTATCTGGTATAAAATCAGATATTGTTTCTTCATCTTCATGGGAATTCGCGACAGTTTGTGCCAAATTGGCACAAACTGTCGCGTCCGCCAGATCAGACAGGATCATACAGATATTATTTAACTTATCTTTTAAATCCTCTAATAACTCAAAAGGAACGAGTTGAAACTTTTGAGATTTTCCATTTATGTCTGCACTCACATACCAGTCACCACGCACTAGCTCTTCCGCGAGTTCTTTTTTTAAGTTATATTCTGTCCCCTTATGTGCTTCCGAAACATAGAATTCTATGACCTCTTTATTGAATAGTTCTATCGGCTGCTCTAATAATTCAATTATCACATTTGCATTCAACCCGATTTCCGAGGCTCCTATCAGCGTTTTCAAATAATCTCTTGAAATTCCCGGTGTAAGAAGAATATATTTCAAATACTTCTCTTCATTGGATGCCTCTGTCCGGAGCAACTCAATAATCTGATTTTTTCTGTTAAGATCGAATTGATCCGCTAATTCTTTCGCAGAAGCCTTACCGCTTTTCAGCTGTTCATATCCATTTTTCCAAAACAGTAATTTCTCCAATAAAATATGTTTTGTGTTCCGTGCAGACTTTTTTGCTGCATTTTCCTTATTTAACTCATTTTTTAACGGAGTAAACCAACTGGGTCTTTTAGATTCATATATTCCCGGTCGATCTGATACGTTATTGATCAGTGAGGGGCTTCCATCACTTTTTGCAACAATTTCATTGCCGTCCCTATCTACGGCCTTAACACATGACACAACAATTTCCTGTTCTGTAAATTTTTTTACAAACTCCATAATACTCATAGTGGTATTATTCAGTTTTTCATTTACAGACTTTTGCACAGTCAGTTCATCATTCAATTCCGCCAGTTCACGTTCTCTGTCTTCAAGCTGGTAACGGATGTCAAATAACTCTTCTGACAACAGATTAACCTTTTCATGGCTAGTCTCATACAGATATTTATATGTCTGGTGATCCTTGTCTTCATATTCATCTATATCAACTAATGTCTTATCTGGAAACACAGTTTGAATTGTCTCCAAGACCGATCTCATATCTTTATCATCCATACCGACTTTTCCTTTAAAATATATTTTTGGCATCATAAATAATCATAAAGAATCAAAGCACCTTTTTTGTTATACTCAAGACCATATATTTCAAAAAAAGTTGCACTCCAGCCAATATCCATCAAGATGGAAAAGTAATGCTGTGCATCAATATCCATCAAGATGGAAAAGTAATGCTGTGCATCAATATCCATCAAGATGGATCCCCATAAAGATGTAAAAGTAATGTAGCAGGATACGCCTAAATGCATACTCCCGTCCGCTTCGCGGGGAGCATGATTTACGCACACCAAACCGCCAGGCGGATTTGCAGCAAGGGGCAACCCCTAACACCCCACGCCAAAAACACTTTGTGCCAACTTGGCACAATCCCTCTTATCAGGACACAAAAAATAAGAGTCACCCTGTGGCAACTCTTATCTATATTTTATAATCGACTAGCACCGTACTCTGGAAGCATACATCTTCCGCCCAATATTTTTCAATTTGTTCTCATCTCTTTCTAGCTCGCTCAGAGCATGTGCATCCAATCCAGTAACCGTCTTATTATTGGGAAGAAGCAAATTCCAAAATTCTGTTCTAAAATAGTTCTTTTGCTCCAAAGATGAAAGATTTCTCTCCAATACAATCCCTTTCGCAGCTGCACTCTCAATTACCGCTCGGCTTAATGTCGTACATTCCTCATTCCATCCCGTTACTCTCCTAAAGGATCTGTCCGGATGAGCTATCACTGAAAAAAATCCAGTTTCGATTGCTTGATGAATAGCAGTCATGCAACCTCGATGTTCTACTTCATTTTTATTTTTCAACAAAAAACTGTATTGTCCCGGCTTTTCTTCATAGAAATGCTGTCCAACCATTAAAATATCTAAATGCTGGCAAGCTGCCAACTCCTCATAATAAGATTGAAAACTCGGTAAGTACTCTATTTCTAATCCAATTTTCACATCAATCTGTCCCTGATACCGCATCTTCAGTTCCTGGAGCGTGGAAATATATTCCGGCAGTTGCTCATATTGCATCCGATTTCCAAAACAATTTCCTGGAAAAGGAGCATGATCTGTAAATGTTATACTGTTCGCATGCAATTGAAGTGCACGCTTTATATACAACTCATCCGAAATATTTTCCGCATGATTACACCTATATGTATGTACGTGAAACAGATTTAACAATTTTATCTCCCCCCTCTCCTCCGATGAAAAGTTGTTTGTTCTCCTTCGTTTGAAACAGTTTGTGCCAAGTTGGCACAAACTAATACTTCTCCTTCATATTGCCTTTTGTATTCCTCATATTTAGAATTCCATTCCTGCAAATTTAATTGACACGACAGTACAGTCTCTGCTGTCTCTCCCTCTTTATTTGATAAATTGCTCCAAAGAATTTCATTATCCCGATTTAGAATCACAATTCTATCCATACATCCACTATGTTCAATAGCTCTGAGGTTTTCTGGTAACAAATTTACAATACTACTGTATTTTTCGATTCCAACTGTCCTCGGAATTGAATGTTGAAGCTCTCTCATCAGTTTTAATCGCTTCAATGTTGACTCCCACGCATTACATGCATTACATGCAATAACGTACAGTTCTGTTGTATACCCTTTCGTTCTTAGTTCAGTCGCTGTATTAATCGGAACGCTTGCATCTCTTAAAGTCCCCTCTATCAGAAGATTATAACCCTCATCGCTTAAACGTGATATTATATCTTCCACCATGCGGTTTACAAACGGCTGCGTTTTTTCTACCATCTCATCCTCACACATCTCTGTATAGGCAGGATGATATTTTCGGTATTGATCACCATCTATTTTAATATAATCATAAAAGCTTTCTTCCATATTATAAAAAGTAGATTTTCCGGCTCCCGGCTGCCCTCCCAAAAAAATCACCGCATGATTCTTCTTTTTTGCCTTTATATCACGTAATGTTGCTAATACGTTTTCAAGAATCTTATCGTAATCTTCCTGTTTTAACGAAACATTCACTTTATTTTCTCCAATCATATGTATTATACTTTATCTCCACATATAAAACAAGGCTCCCAACGAAGCCTTGTTTCATATCATCGGCTGTATCTGCGAGGAGGTACGGTCACTACCTGCTCTTGCTTTTCATCGGGAAATTTATATTCACCATGCATATCAAATCCCTTTTCTTTTGCAGCCGAAATAAAATCTCTTATCTGCTGTGCAGCCTTTCGGTCCTCTTTTAACTCAGGATAGTATTCAAGCATTGATAAATCTATTGAGTTCCCACTGGATAAAGGAATTGTTACTGCCTCTTCATCCATGCTTTTCATAACAAAATTAATCCCGCCAATTAATGACTGCTTATGCTCTGGAATTGCCTCATAGACATTCAATGCCTCTGCAGCTGTCATAATACCGCTATGTGTTTCTCCCAGCGTTGGGAATTCGCTACATTCATTTACTTCAAACGAATAACATACACTATCTTCCTTATGCTCCGCTACAGTCACCGTCTCATCTAAAAATTTTTTTGCATCTGAAGGTGAAAACTGTTCAGTCGTCTTCCCATGCCATAATCTCTCAACATCTCCATTCGAATTTGCGGCATATCGCCGCGGATCTCTGTCCCCACCTTCGCTTTCCACTATCAGATTTTCCAAAAAGTCTTGAAGTTGTGCAAATGAGCCAAACTCTCTTTTTTCATTTTTATTCCTATCCGAAACCCAAACTGTACGCTGTGCACAATATTCCATCAGTGACCACCCTGCATTTTTCATCTTTGGACCAATATGTTTTAAAATATTAATTCGTTCTGTCCGCAGACTTGCGACATCCTCCTGTGACCACATCGTCATTGCTTTATATTCCAGATTATTATAAGAAGTCGGCACAACTCCTTTCAAATCCGCAATCCGTTTATTCGCTGCGTCTCTGGTTGAAAACGTATCACCCGTCAAAGGCTGTAACTCTCCATAAGCATTGATATATACAATGCGATGATAATCTTCAATGCTATCTACTGCAACCGGAAGCTCGGTTGCTCCTCCTGATTCTCTCTTCTGTCCTGGATTAATGTGCTTCAGATCATCTATCAGTCCATAAACTTCAAGCAGCTCTTCCGGACCAATCATCACTTTTACACTCTCCATATATGTCTGCAGATCATCAATATATTTCTGTGCGTTCTGTTGCAGTATTTTCCCATTTACATTCTCAGTAGTACGACCGATCATTTCTAACTGATCATAAAAATCATTAAGCTTATTAGCCAGCATTTGTATATAAAGCAATGCTTCATTCCAGTCTTTTCCTGTCGGCGGGACTTCTACTGATACCGAAAATCCTCTTTCCTCATATTTTTCTTTCAATCCCAGGATTTCTCTTTCCGGATGCTGCGGGTCCTCCCCATAAACTGCTTTTCTCCCTGCATAATCATTGTCCAGACAAAATGAAATACTTTTCACATGTGAATAGTCTCTTAAAAACTGCTCTAACGGATTATCCGCGGTCATCCCCAGAACCAGTTTATTTGATGTATAATCTCCTGTCATATCCATGTAGGACATGCAGTCTATCACCGCCTCAAATACTTTTAGTTCGCTGCTATCCTTGTTTACAATGTTCACACCATAGTTTTTGTCATTATACTCAACATCACCCTGAAATTTTCTCCCTTTGAAGTCAGCTGTTCCACGCAATCCTGCGTATCGAATGTTCCCTTCCGGATCATAACCGCAATAAACAATGTTATGATGCACCGCATCTTCATAGATCAGTTTTCTATGTACAAATTCATTCACAATTTCCGGTGATAATCCTCTGGATTTAATGAGGTATGCGTATAGCCGCCTGAAATTATCATTTTTTCGTGGAAGAACCATGATATGTTCCTCTAAATCATTTTTCTTTTGCGGCTGTACATAGATATCCTCTATTGCCTCCCCTTTAAATTCGAGGAGCTGCTGAATCGCTTCCGGTACCGAGGATGCATTCCCAAATTCAAGCAGGAAATCAATCTGAGAACCATTTGTAA
>JAAUZB010000060.1 GCA_014804775.1 Roseburia sp.
ACTGTCTTGACTTTTTAGTCCGGCGTATGGAAAAAAGCAATAAGAGTGAAAAAATCAATGTATAAAGAAAGAGAGGTATATGTAAAATGGCAGATACTGTAAAACTGGAATTAACAAATAAGTGGGATAAGACTTTCCCGAAAAGTGAAAAGGTGAACCACCGTAAGGTGACGTTCCATAACCGCTATGGCTTTACACTGGCGGCAGACCTTTATGAGCCAGGAGAGGCTGAGGGCAGGCTGGCGGCTATTGCGGTATGCGGACCTTTTGGTGCAGTAAAGGAGCAGGCGGCGGGTCTGTATGCCCAGACAATGGCAGAGCGTGGTTTTCTTACGATTGCATTCGATCCGTCTTTTACGGGCGAGAGCAGTGGGGAACCCAGGTATATGGCATCTCCTGACATTAACACAGAAGATTTTCAGGCGGCGGTAGATTTTCTTTCCCTACAGGACAATGTTGATCCGGAGAAGATTGGAATTATCGGAATCTGTGGATGGGGCGGTCTGGCTCTGAATGCTGCGGCACTGGATACCCGGATTATAGCGACTGTGGCATCTACTATGTATGATATGACCCGTGTCAATGCAAACGGATATTTTGATTCCGAGGATTCTGCTGATGCGAGATATGAAAAGAAAAAGGCAATGAACGCACAACGGATCACGGACTATAAAAATGGCAGTTATACGTTGGGCGGCGGTGTTGTCGATCCGCTTCCAGAGGATGCCCCCTTCTATGTGGCAGATTATTATGATTATTATAAAACGGACCGCGGCTATCATAAGCGTTCCCTCAATTCTAACGGGGGCTGGAATGCGATTGGCTGTATGTCCTTTATGAACCAGCCGATCTTAAAGTACAGCAATGAGATCCGCAGCGCCGTTCTGGTGATGCACGGTGAAAAGGCGCATTCCTGCTATTTCAGCCGTGACGCATATGCGGCTATGGTAAAGGATAATCCTTATGCGGATAATAAAGAACTGCTGATCATTCCAGGGGCGGTCCATACGGATCTCTATGACGGAGGCAACAAAAACGCAATCCCGTTTGATAAATTGGAACAGTTTTTTGGGGAATATCTGAAATAGAGATTGAAGGTGGAGGTAACAGCTATGCATATTTTAGTATTGAATGGAAGCCCCCGTCCAAAGGGCAATACGAAACAGATGGTAGATGCCTTTCGAGAAGGTGCGGAATCCGCTGGCCATCAGGTGGATGTGATCGATGTATGTAAGAAAAAGATTGCGGGCTGTCTGGCCTGCGAATACTGCCATACAAAAGGAAACGGCGTTTGTGTGCAGAAAGATGATATGCAGGAAGTCTATTCCCTGCTGGGAGAGGCGGATATGCTTGTTATTGCTTCGCCGATTTACTATCATGGTGTTTCGGGGCAGTTAAAATGTACCATCGACCGTTTCTATTCCGCTGCTTATCCAAAAAAACCCCGGAATCTGAAAAAAGTTGCCATGATATTAAGTTCTGGTGATCCTAAAATGTATGATGGCGCAATGTTTTCATACAAGGGAGATTTTCTGGAATACCTTGGTCTTGAAGATATGGGAGTATTTACAGCTTACGGTATGGAAAACGGTTCTTCCACAAAGTTAAAGGAACTCCGGGATTTTGGGAAAACGCTGAAATAGCGGTAAGAAAGGCTGTGAAATGAGAAAACTATTCGGTATTGTTGTCATTTTCTTATTGGCGCTTCCTATGACAGCGTGCGGGCAAAACAGGGTGGGGGAAAACGGGACAGTCGGGGGCAATGAAACGATTTCGGCAACAGATACCATTGAATCTGTACATGAAATGGGAACTGAGCCTGACCATACAGACAGTGAACCAGTGGCAGAGGAAGAAAATATTGCAAGAGCGGAGTTTGATTTTGAGTCTAAGACAGTAATGTTAAACAGTGGATATGAGATGCCAATCAATGGCCTTGGAACGTATAGCCTTCATGGTGATGAGTGCATTAATTCTGTGAAATCTGCGTTATCAAACGGTATCCGCCTTATTGATACTGCTTCTGCTTATGGCAATGAGGAGGAGATCGGGCAGGCAATCAGGGAAGCGGTCAGTGAAGGGATCATACGGCGTGAGGATGTATTTGTCACGACTAAAATTTATCCGGGTAATGAGATGGAAAATCCGTCTCAGTCAATTCAGGCATGTATTGACCGGCTGGATATCGGTTATGTGGATCTAATGCTTCTGCATCATCCAGACCCCAATGATGTGGAGGCATACAAAACGATGGAACAATTTGTAAAAGAGGGAAAAATTCGTTCAATCGGATTGTCAAACTGGTATGTGGAGGAATTGACAGAGTTTCTGCCGCAGGTGGATACGGTTCCCGCATTGGTCCAGAATGAAATCCACCCATATTATCAGGAGAATGATGTTATTCCGTTTATTCAGGATTTGGGTATTGTAGTACAGGGCTGGTATCCGCTGGGCGGCAGAGGGCATACGGGAGAACTGCTTGGCGATCCTGTGATTTCTGAAATTGCCGGGGCACATGGCGTATCTTCTGCTCAGGTAATCTTACGCTGGAATTTGCAGAAGGGCGTGGTGGTTATCCCCGGTTCCGGTAATCCCGACCATATCAAAGAAAATGCCGAATTGTACCATTTCAGCCTGACTGAGGATGAAATGGCACAGATCAATGACCTCGACCGGGGCGAAAAACATGACTGGTATTAAAGGAGAAAATAGCTGATTCAAAATAAATTTAGAAAAAATTAGTTTCTTAGTAGCAAATGATAAAAGGGAGCCAAGCATGGTGCAACTATCACCAGTCTGGTTCCCTTGTTATGTATCAGTGCGGGGAAGTAATGCAATTTTACGATGGCATATCAATAAAAGTATTTCATATTAAATTTTATTTTCACCTTGACTTCGAGCAACTCGAATCCTTTATAATTACGAAACAAGGAGGCGGATATGTATACAGTAAAAGAAGTAGCAGAGTTGTTAGGGGTATCGGTTCATACCGTCCGGTACTATGACGATAAGGGACTGATTCCGGGTACATTGAATTATATCAACAGGGTGACTCTACATTGCCAGAACGGTACAGGATCATGACCGCCCAGAAAGAAAAGACGCTTATTGAGATGGAAGCGTTGAAACTCCGGCTTGCGGTGCTTGAACGTAAGATCGAGCATTATGGGAAACTTATGGAGGGAAAAGAGGATGAATGGAGCCATGAGTATATGCAGAGCCTCATCCGGAAAGGACAGGAAAATGGAAAATAAGAAAGTATGGCTTGTGACAGGATGTTCAAAAGGACTCGGAAAGGCTCTTGTAGAGGAATTGATCGCACAGGGCTATCCAGTCATCGGTACAAGCCGTAGCAGGGAAAGCCTTGAGAAAATATTTGGAGCGGAGAGAGAGAATTTCCTACCGCTTGCCATGAATGTGAAAGAGGAAGCAGATGTAAAGAAAGCTGTCGAGGGCGGTCTTGCAAAATTTGGGCGCATCGATGTGGTCGTAAATAATGCAGGTTTTACGCATCTTGCAACGATTGAGGAGATGAGTGATGCGGATGCCCGTGAGGAGTTTGATATCAATGTGTTCGGGCTTTTGAATGTAACAAGAAACATCCTTCCAATCATGAGAAAGCAGCAAAGAGGACATATCTTCAATGTCAGCAGTCTTGGAGCATACAGTGTGGGACCGTTGTCAGGTATTTACTGTGCGACAAAACACGCAGTAAAAGCAATCTCTGAAACACTGGCACAGGAAGTAAAAGAATTTGGTATCCATGTAACGGATGTAAAACCGGGATTTATGCGGACAGAGTTCTTTGGTTCTTCTTACAAAACCACCGCTCCGAAAGGTTCCCCATACAAACATCTGTATGATGCGAACATGGAATTCTACATGGGACAGAACGGCAACCAGATCGGCGATCCAAAGAAGGCGGCAAAATTGTATATTGAAGTGGCAGAAATGGAGAATCCATATGAATCACTTCCGATGGGGACGGACTGTTGTGATGGCATTCATGACATTTGTGCTGGTACGGTAAAACTTATGGAAGGTATGCGGAGTGTTGCTGAAACCACGAATTATTGAGGGGGTACAGAATTTGAAAATATTATTGCTTAACGGTAGTCCGAATGAACATGGTTGCACGAATACTGCATTGCAGGAGATAGCGTATTCCTTGACCTTTTTCAAAATAAGAGTTATCTGTTAAAGTTGTATAAAACACTCCACCCAGAGGACACCACAGCGACAGAGGACTCTTTGACTGATGTAACGATAGAAAATGTGTTGACCGACAATCTGTATAATGACTTAGGCTTTATTGCCAATAATAAGCTGATGATCCTCATAGAAGCACAGTCAACGTGGACAATGAATATTTTAGTAAGGGTTTTGCTTTACTTGGCGCAAAGCTATCATGAATATTTTCAAAGAACCAGCCAAAACTATTACAAAAGCAGGAAAGTGAAAATGCCAAAGCCCGAGCTTTATGTGATTTTTACAGGAAACAAAGAGTGGAAATCCGATAAAATATTTTTGTCAAAAGAATTTTTTGAGGGTGCAGATATTGATATTGAAGTAAAAGCAAAAGTTATCTATGAAAGCGATACAGATGACATCATCAATCAGTACATTATTTTCTGTAAAGTTTTTAACGAGCAGACAAAACAGTATGGAATGACACAAAAAGCGGTTACGGAAACAATTCGCATATGCAAGGACAGGAATGTTTTAAGGGAATATTTGCTTGAAAGAGAAAAGGAGGTTGTGACGATTATGATGAGTTTGTTTGATGAAGAACAGATAATGAAATCATTTATCAGAAGTGAAAGGCATGATGCAGACAGGGAAACAGCAGAACGTATGATTAAGGACGGGGAACTTTCTTTTGAAAAGATTGCAAAATATGTTCCAACATTGTCAATAGAGGAATTAAAGGAGATTGAAACCGAAGTTATGCAGTTGGCATAATTCAATCATATCAATCAAAATCAAATATAGTTACAATGTTAGAGTATATAGAAACGGAAATCTATATACTCTATTTTTTTGCTGATAAGGAGGTACAATAAAAAGAGCGCGAGACGGGACTCGAACCCGCGACCCCGACCTTGGCAAGGTCGTGCTCCACCAACTGAGCCACTCGCGCATATTCATAAAAGTGTTCTGAACTGTCAGACACATATAGCATAATACTATGCAGAGATGAATTTGTCAACTCCTTTTTTTAAATTTCTAAAAAAAGAGTCATGAACATGCGCATATTTCATACAATATAATAATCAGTAATTGGAGGAAAAAGGTGAGCGCAAAGACCAGAATCGTAGTCCTTCATATGAAAGAGCTAATCTATACGGTTATTTTTGCGGGGCTTGGAATACTGCTTGTTGTTTTGCTGCTGTTTATGTTTTGGCCCAAGGGAAAAGATGGGGAATCGGTGGAGACGATGAATTATACCGCAGGAGTATATTCGTCCTCCGTGATGTTTGGGAATCACAATGTAGACGTGCAGGTCATTGTGGATGAAAACCGCATTAATTCCATTTCGCTGGTCAATCTGGACGATTCGGTGGAGACAATGTATCCGCTGATGAGACCGGCGCTTGAGGCAATCAGCGAGCAGGTCATCAGCAAACAGTCAACGGAAGGGATTACATATAATGCTGACAATCAATATACATCTCTGGTGTTGTTGAATGCGGTGGAAAATGCGTTGACGAAAGCGAGAATTGCAGAAAGCGAGACGGACGAATAAAAATACCCGGTGACCGGTCATGCAGCCAGTGTCACCGGGTATTTTAAAATTCATGGTAAAGTTCTTGTAAATGGCAGAACCTTTTGTCACTCCGCGGCATTTAAAGAAGACAGATAATTGTCGATGGATTCGAGATTCGCGTAGATCGTTTCGATCGGCTTACTGTTCTCATAGGAGCGGTAGATGGAATATCCTGCCCATCCGACGATTACAATGGCGATGGCCCATCCGCAGATGATCGCTGCGAGACGCTGCCTTTTCTGCTTTGCGACAATTTTCTTGCGGTTTGCTCTTTGCTGTTTATTGTGATCAACTTTTGCCTGACTCATGGTTAATCTCCTTTGATTTCGGTAATCTGATAAGCATTATACTTGATTCCTGAAAAAAAAGCAACTGAAATGGTACAGTTGTTCTTGTCAATTGATGAGAAATTGAGTACAATTAGTGTTTAACAGAGGCAGTGGAAAGGGATGGTGCTTTATATGAGCATGGCAGATAAGCTTTTTGTAACTATGTGTAAAGATATTTTAGAGAATGGGACAAGTACTGAGGGAGAGAAGGTCCGTCCGCATTGGGAGGACGGGACGAGCGCCTATACCGTAAAAAGGTTCGGCATCGTAAACCGTTATGATCTCGCGAAAGAGTTTCCGGCGATTACATTGCGGAAGACGGCGATCAAGACCTGCACGGAGGAAATGCTCTGGATCTGGCAGCGGAAATCCAACAATATTCACGACTTAAACAGTACGATCTGGGATGAGTGGGCGGATGAGAACGGTTCCATCGGAAAAGCTTACGGCTATCAGCTGGGCGTGAAGCATCAATATAAAGAAGGGATGATGGATCAGGTGGACCGCGTGATCTACGATCTGAAGAATAACCCGTTCAGCCGGCGCATTATGACAAATATCTACGTGCATCAGGATCTGCATGAAATGAATCTGTATCCCTGTGCCTACAGTATGACCTTTAACGTGACACAGAAAAAGGGTGAGGATAAGCTGACGCTCAATGCGATATTAAATCAGCGCTCTCAGGATGTGCTCACCGCCAATAACTGGAATGTGTGCCAATACGCGGTGCTGCTCCATATGCTGGCGCAGNTCTGCGATATGAAGGTNGGAGANCTGGTACANGTGATCGCGGANGCACATATCTATGACCGCCATATCCCGATCGTGAGAGAACTGATCGAGCGTGAACAGCATCCGGCACCGAAATTTACACTGAATCCTGAAATCAAAGATTTTTATCAGTTTACGACAAAGGATATTACGGTCGAGGATTATGTGACAGGGGAGCAGATCAAAAATATTCCCGTGGCAGTGTAAAAGAAAACAGGCAATACAATGCGGAAATGAGGAAAAAGATGAATTTAATTGTAGCAGTCGATAAGAACTGGGCAATCGGAAATAAAAACCAGCTTTTGGTGCGGATACCGGCAGACCAGAAGTTTTTCCGTGAGACGACGACCGGAAAGATAGTCGTGATGGGGAGGAAAACGCTTGAGAGCTTTCCGAACGGTCTTCCGCTTAAGAACAGAACAAATATCGTTCTTACGAGTGACAGCAGCTATGCGGTTCCGGGAGCCGTCGTGGTGCACAGTATGGATGAGCTTCACGAGGAACTGAAAAAGTACCCGGGCGAGGACATTTTTGTGATCGGAGGAGAGACGGTGTACCGTCAGCTTCTGGATGAGTGTGACACAGCACATATTACAAAGATTGATTATGCGTTTGAAGCAGATACTTATTTTCCGAACCTTGACGAGAGGGACGACTGGGAGATCACCGCGGACAGTGAAGAGCAGACNTATTTTGATCTGGAATATTATTTTTATAAGTACGAGAGAAAACACTAGAAGGCATTATGGCTATGATAGAAAATTTTATATACAGTATTAATGCGACATTTCCGATTTTTCTGGTGATGGTCATCGGATATATTTTAAAGCAGATCGGTATGCTGAACGACGATTTTGTGACAGTTGCAAACCGGTTCAATTTTAAGGTGACGCTGCCTTTTATGCTGTTTCGGGATATTGCGGGTGTGAACATCCGAGAGGTATTTGATCCGGGATATGTGTTGTTTTGCGCGGTGGTGAGTGCAGTATGCTTTTGGCTGATCTGGGGCGGAACAAAGCTTTTTGTAAAAGATAAGAGCATCCGGGGAGCATTTGTGCAGGCTTCTTTCCGCAGCAGCGCGGCCGTCATGGGACTTGCATTTATTGAAAACATATACGGAACATCGGCGATGGGACCTTTGATGATCATCGGAGCCGTGCCGCTTTACAATGTTTTTTCTGTCATCGTCCTTACTTTTGAGGGAGAAGGCGCTAAGAAAGAGAGCGGCGGACAGAAAATAAAAGAGGCATGTATCAATATATTGAAAAATCCGATCATTCTTGGAATTTTAGCAGGTCTTGCCGCGGCATGGACAGGTGTGGAATTTCCGACGATCATCAACAAAACGGTCGGAAGCGTGGCGCAGATGGCGACGCCGCTGGCGTTGATCACCATAGGGGCAGGATTTGAGGGAAGAAAGGCATTGGCGAAGATTAAGCCGACGGTTGCTGCTTCCCTGATAAAACTGGTGATCCAGCCGTTGATTTTTATACCGGTTGCAGCGTGGCTGGGATTTTCCGGGGAAAAAATGATCGCGATTCTTATTATGCTGGCTGCACCCACGACGCCAAGCTGCTATATTATGGCAAAGAGCATGAATCACGACGGCGTGCTGACGGCGAGCGTTGTCGTAATGACTACGCTTATGGCGGCATTTACGCTGACAGGCTGGATTTTTATTTTGAGAACACTGGGAATGATTGGCTGACAAGGAGGATTGTATGGATATTACAGGCAGAAAGCTATTTGTGAAGGCATTGCAGGAAGAAGGCGTGGATACCGTTTTCGGTTATCCGGGCGGGACTGTGACAGACCTTTTTGACGAGTTATATAAGCAGGACGTGATTGATGTCGTCCTACCGAGACATGAGCAGGGCTTGATCCATGAGGCGGAAGGCTACGCGAGATCGACAGGGAAGGTCGGCGTATGCCTTGTGACCAGCGGTCCGGGTGCAACAAATATTATCACAGGTCTTGCGGATGCACATTATGACAGTATTCCGCTGGTCTGCTTCACCGGGCAGGTGCCGCTTCCTCTGATCGGGAACGATGCCTTTCAGGAGGTCGATATTGTGGGGATGACACGCTCGGTCACAAAATACGGCGTGACGGTCCGCAGAAGAGAAGATTTGGGGCGTATCATCAAAATGGCGTTCCACATTGCGGCGACGGGAAAGCCGGGACCGGTGCTGATCGATCTGCCGAAGGATATCCAGACCGCAGTCGGTCCGTCTGAGTACCCGACCAACGTGCAGATCCGGGGNTATAAGCCGAACGATAGCGTGCATATCGGTCAGTTGAAAAAGGCATATAAGCTGCTTCGCGCCGCAAAGAGACCGCTGATCTTGGCAGGAGGCGGTGTCAATATTGCGAAGGCATCAGATAAATTGCTGCAGTTTGTGGAAAAGACACAGATTCCTGTGGTTACCACGATCATGGGAAAGGGCGCGATTCCGACCGGGCATCCTCTTTATGTGGGAAACAGCGGTATGCACGGAAAATATGTGGCAAATATCGCTGTCAGCGAGTGCGATGTGCTCTTTTCGATCGGAACCCGGTTCAATGACCGGATTACGGGAGATTTAAATGAATTTGCGCCCAAGGCGAAGATTGTCCATATTGATGTGGATACTGCGTCCATTTCCAGAAATGTGGTCGTGGATGTGCCTATAGTTTCCGACGCCAATCTCGCGCTGGAAAAATTACTCGAGTGGGCGGAATCTAAAGATACAAGAGAGTGGCAGAACCAGATCGCAGAGTGGGACAGGGAGAATCCGCTGGAAATGCGCCGTGACCATGGCATGACGCCGCAGATGATCATAGAGCATATCAACCGGACGTTTGGAGATGCCATTTATGTGACGGATGTGGGTCAGCATCAGATGTGGGCGACGCAGTATTTAGAGTTGGATGCGTGGCACCAGCTGATCACTTCGGGCGGTCTTGGAACGATGGGATTTGGTCTTCCGGCTGCGATCGGGGCAAAAATCGGAAACCCGGACAGGGAAGTAGTCTGCATTTCCGGTGACGGTGGATTGCAGATGAATATTCAGGAGATGGCGACGGCGGTTGTCTGTGGAGCGTCGGTCATTATCTGTCTGTTCAACAACCATTATCTGGGCATGGTCCGTCAGATGCAGCAGCTGTTTTATGGCAAACGTTATGCCGCCACCTGCCTGCGCAGGAGAAAAAGCTGTCCGGCGGGCTGCAAGGGTCCGAATGATGCGTGTCCTCCGTATGCTCCAGATTTTGTGGCGCTCGCCGAGAGCTATGGCGCACATGGGATCCGCGTGGAGAGGGAAGAAGACATTCAGGCGGCGTTAGATCAGGCGCGCACCTATCAGGATGCACCGACAATCATCGAGTTTATCATATCTTCGGATGAGATCGTGCTTCCGATGGTACAGGGTGGAAATCCGATGAGTTCGATGATTTTAAAATGAAAGGAGCCGGTCATGAAAAACAGATGGATTGCGTTATATGTAGAGAATCAGGTTGGTGTTTTGGCGAAAGTCTCCGGTCTTTTTTCCGGGAAATCATATAATTTACAGAGNCTTACNGTCGGCACAACGGAGGATGAGTCAATTTCCCGCATGACGATATGNGTGACCAGCGATGACATTACGTTTGANCAGATCAAAAAGCAGNTGAACCGCATGGTGGAGGTCATCAAGGTGATCGACCTGACAGACGTGCCGATCCACATGAAAGAGATTTTGTTTGCGAAAGTTTTGCACATCAATGCAGCAGAAAAGCTTGAGGTGTTTCAGATCGCGCAGGTTTTCAATGTGGAAGTGTCAGACATCGGAAGTGACAGTGTGCTGCTCGAATGCAAATTGACAGAGCGGAGAAATAATGAGCTGATCGGACTGNTGAAATCAAAGTTCCACCGGATCGAGATAGTCCGGGGCGGAGCCGTTGCAATCGAGTCGATCAGCACATCATGCAGATAAAGAATATTGGTTTTTCGTCAGATCCTTCGGTTTAAAAATTCGATGAATTTCTCAAAATGCATCGGTGTTCCCTGTATCTTCTGTACTTTTAATCTGTTTGCCTCGTTGAAGCCTACCAGAATCTTATGGTTTGCCTCTGCGAGGTAATCGATGATACCGTCAATATCCGATTTGATATTTTTCGGACATTGGATATAAAGGTGTTTTTTTGCACTGATGTGCAATGTATAGGAAATGCTGAAATGATACCAGAAGAATTTGTGCAGTGTCGAATATTTATAAATCCAGATGATCTGGTTGATNGGCACAATTGCATTTCCGTATACGGAGGTCTCGATAAAAAAATGTTCCGTGATAAACATGTCCTCCGTTGCGAGCTGCGGCAGCGTGGCAAGCTCGTCCTCCGCCTGCGCTAACAGCTTTTTCGGATTCCCGAACAGCGCCAGATCCTGGCAGGGCGGTGAGAGAAGCGGAAAGCAGATGAAAAGGAGGAAACGCACGGTACAGCTTGCGGCGTATCCGCCCGTGACAAAAAACACCAGAAACAGCAGAATGTTTCCGATGCGGTTGTAATCCGGTTCGCTCAGCATAAACTGGGAAACTTCGTCCCGGATTCCGCTTTGTGTCCAATTCAGATCAGCGGAGAGACTGTCGAGAAGGCCATCGAAGTCCTTGGAACCGCGCACAATCTTTCCGGTCGCAGTGATACACTCTATGACGGGAAGGCCTTCTTCGCAGGAGTCTGGNGAGAGCAGAACGATGATACATTCTCCGTTCCGTACCGTGTAATAATAATAGCCGATGTGGTATCCCATGATATTGCGCGTGTATCCGGTAAATTTCAGATCGTACAGGGCCGCGTTGACATATTCGGTGTCATTCCGGTAAGCGGTCTCTAACGTAGTGGATTCATCCAGAAAATCCGGCATCAGCAGGGAAGAAAGCGAAAAAAGCTTCCATACGGCAAAAAGCAGGAGCAAGTACAGGATGGGCGCNAAAAGTCTGCGCCGGTAAAACGCCTTTATATTTTTGGTGATATAGTGTTCGTAATTTTCGGGCATAGTGTTAAGTCCTTCTGCGGTTCTNGTTTTGGTATTTTTAGTATACGTGTTGAAGCGCAAATAATCAAGTGTTGGTATATTTAAGAATTATAAGGTTTAAAATAAACATGGTTAAGCCACGGCAAAATGTGGCATGGAGGTTTTGGGAAGTCTATGGAAGCGTACAGCAGCTTTGCCGAAGTATATGATCTTTTTATGGATAACGTGCCCTATGAGGAGTGGAGCAGATATATCATCGAACTGCTGAGGGAATATGATATTGCAGACGGNACCGTGGCAGATCTGGGCTGCGGCACCGGAAAGCTGACCCGGCTGCTTGCTGCCGCGGGATATGATATGATCGGNGTGGACAGCTCNGAGGAGATGCTTGGNATTGCACGNTGTCATGACTGGAACGGACATGACGGNGATAGCTGTGACAGCGATATTCTGTACCTTCATCAGGATATGAGGCAGCTGGANCTGCTGGAAGACGTGCGTGCGGTGATCAGCATCTGTGATTCCATGAATTATATATTGGAGGAGAAGGATCTTCTTGAGGTGTTTGGCAGAGTGCGGGAATATCTGCAGCCGGGAGGTATNTTTATTTTTGATCTGAACACGGTTTACAAATACAAAGATCTTTTGGGGGAGACTACCATTGCAGAGACGAGGGATGAGGGCAGCTTTATCTGGGACAATTATTTTGATGAGGAGACGGGCATCAATGAATATGACCTGACCCTGTTTATCAGAGAAGANNGCGGCTTATACCGNAAATANGAGGAGACGCACTANCAGAGAGCATATGANGTNGNNAAGATCCGNTGTCTTCTTGAANAAGCAGGACTGAAACTGGCAGCAGCGTATGATGCGTTTNCCAGACAGCCGGTCAGGGCGGACAGTGAACGTGTCTATATGATAGCAATCCTTCCTTGACAAAGGAGGAGAAAATACGCAGAGACCACGCANAGCGATAAAAGTGCGCAGATGGAGGAACATATGAGTGATTATATTGTAAGAGCAACNGCGGCAGANAGTCAGATCAGAGCGTTTGCCATTACGGCAAAAAATCTTGTGGAGAAGGCAAGAGACTTCCACGGGACAAGCCCGGTCATCACGGCGGCGCTTGGNAGNCTGCTTTCCGGTGCAGCGATGATGGGTACNATGATGAANGGNGAAAAGGATCTTCTGACAGTCCAGATCCAGTGTGGNGGACCGGTGCAGGGAATGACGGTCACGGCGGACGCGANCGGGCATGTAAAAGGATTTCCGCAAGTCGCAGANGTGGAGCTTNCACCGAATGCGGAGGGNAAACTGGATGTAGGNGGAGCNCTTGGTCTGGGTGTGATGAGCGTGATCAAGGATATGGGGTTGAAAGAGCCCTATGTGGGACAGATCGCATTGCAGACAGGAGAGATTGCAGAGGATCTGACGTATTATTTTGCGGCATCGGAGCAGACACCGTCCGCGGTCGGACTCGGCGTATTGGTGGAGAAGGACGGGNCGGTCAGACGGGCTGGCGGATTTATCATTCAGCTGATGCCGTCTACGGAGGAAGAGGTGATCCACCGGCTTGAGAAGAAAATCACCGAGATAGATTCCGTGACCAAAATGCTTGAAGACGGCAACACGCCGGAGCAGATGCTGGAGATCATTTTGGGGGAGTTCGGTCTGGAAATTACAGACACGATCGACACAGATTTCCAGTGTGACTGTTCAAAGGAGCGCGTGGCAAGGGCGATCTCAACTTTAAGCGAGAAGGATTTGGACGACATCATAAACGATGGGGAAGAGATCGAAGTGAAATGCCAGTTCTGCAACAAAGCATACCGCTTCGGCATAGAAGAGCTGGAGGATATGAAAAGAAAAGGGAAGAGTTGAAAAAGATGGAATACGGATTTGTGAAGATTGCAGCCGTGACCCCAAAGATCAGGGTCGCCGATACGGCATACAACGCAGATATTATTTGTGAGGAGATTGAAAAGGCCGCAAAGCAGGGAGCAAAGGTGATCGCCCTGCCGGAGCTTGGTGTGACAGGATATACCTGCGGAGATTTATTTTGGCAGGAGAAGCTGCTGCGGGGGGCAAGAGAGGCTGTTTCAAAGATTATAGATTTTACCGTGGATCTGGACGCGATCGTGTTTGTCGGTCTGCCCTTTGAGTACCACAGCAGGTTATATAATGCGGCTGCCGCCATCCACAGNGGAGAACTGCTGGGCATCGTTCCGAAGACATCCCTGCCCAACTACAACGAATTTTATGAGGCAAGACATTTTACCCCGGCATCGGAACAGACCGTCTGGGTGGAATGGGCGGACGGAAAGAGAGTTCCCATGGGGCGGGAGCTCTTGTTTTGCTGCAGGGAACTGCCGGAGCTTGCGATCGGAGTTGAAATCTGTGAGGATCTCTGGATGCCGCAGCCTCCGAGCATCCGTCATGCGAGAAACGGCGCCAGCCTGATCGTCAACCTCTCTGCATCCGACGAGACGACAGGAAAAGATGTTTACCGGAGAGAGCTGGTGAGCGGACAGTCTGCGCGGCTGATCTGCGGATATCTCTATGCCAGTGCGGGAGAGGGAGAATCCACACAGGATGTGGTGTATTCCGGTCACAACCTGATTGCGGAAAACGGGCATATTTTGGCTGAAGCCGCACGCTTTTGCAATGAGACGGTCTATGCAGAGATCGACGTGCAGCGCATCGCAGCGGAACGACGCCGCATGACGACGTTTGAGATGCTTGAGGAGGATTATCAGAAGATTCCTTTTTCTCTGTCGGTGGAGGAGACACAGCTGACCCGTGAGATCGATCCGATGCCTTTTGTGCCGAAGGATGTAAACAGCCGTAAGAAGCGATGTGAGGAGATTCTGGCAATTCAGGCGATGGGACTGAAAAAACGGTTGGAGCACACTGGATGCGAGACTGCGGTGGTGGGAATTTCCGGGGGATTGGATTCCACATTGGCGCTTTTAGTAACGGTGCATGCTTTTGACGCGTTGGGGATGTCCCATAAAAAAATAAAGGCAGTGACGATGCCTGGCTTTGGAACGACAGACCGCACTTATGACAATGCGGTACGCCTGATCCGGTCGCTTGGGGCGGATTTTACGGAGGTGGACATCAAAGAGGCTGTCAGCGTGCATTTCCGTGATATCGGGCAGGACCCGTCGGTGTGCGACGTGACTTACGAGAACGGGCAGGCAAGAGAGCGCACCCAGATTCTGATGGATATCGCGAATCAGTGCGGCGGGCTGGTGATCGGAACAGGAGACCTGTCAGAGCTGGCGCTTGGCTGGGCGACATATAACGGGGATCACATGTCGATGTATGCAGTCAATTCGTCAGTGCCGAAGACGCTCGTGCGCCATCTGGTCCGTTATTATGCAGATANCTGTGGAGACGAGGAACTTGGCGCGATACTGTTGGATGTGCTCGACACGCCGGTTTCACCGGAATTGCTTCCGCCAGAGGAGGGAGAGATTTCGCAGAAAACGGAAAGTATTGTAGGTCCATATGAACTTCACGATTTTTATCTTTACTATATGCTGCGCCACGGATTTTCGCCGAAAAAGATNTTCTATCTGGCAAGGCTCGCTTTTGCGGACAGTTATGACAGTGAGACGATCCTAAAATGGGAAAAAGTCTTTTACCGCAGATTTTTNGCGCAGCAGTTCAAGCGATCCTGTCTTCCNGACGGTCCGAAGGTCGGAAGTGTTGCAGTGTCACCGAGGGGTGATTTGAGAATGCCTTCGGACGCCTGCCCGGATATCTGGCTGAAGGAACTTGAGGATTTGGCATAAAGGGAGGAAGAACATGCAGTATCGCAAGGACAAATATGGCAATGAAATTTCGCTGCTGGGCTATGGCTGTATGCGCTTTACCAAAAAAGGCAGCAGCANTGACATTGACAAGGCGGCAAAGGAGGTNATGGCGGCTATTGAAGCGGGCGTNAACTATCTGGACACCGCGTATGTCTATTCGGGAAANGAGGCGGCGGTGGGNGAAATCCTGCAGCGTGGGCGCTGNCGTGAGAAAATTTATCTGGCGACAAAGCTGCCGCATTANCTGATCAAATCNGTGGACGGTGCAGAAAAAATGTTTCANGAAGAGCTGCGCCGTCTAAANACGGANTACATAGACTATTATCTGATGCATATGCTGACAGATATNCCTACNTGGGAAAANNTNAAAGGNATGGGAATAGAGCNGTGGATCGCAGAGAAAAAAGCNTCCGGTCAGATCCGCAATATCGGATTTTCCTACCACGGAAATTCNGATATGTTCTGCAGACTGGTGGATGNCTATGANTGGGATTTNTGTCAGATACAGTACAATTATATGGATGAAAATTCACAGGCNGGGGTGCAGGGGCTGCGNTANGCNCATGAAAAAGGTCTGCCNGTGATCATCATGGAGCCTCTGCGCGGAGGCCGTCTGGTGGATNTGCTGCCGGAATCCGCNAAGGAGCTGTTTCGCAGAGATGAGGAGCACAGNACNCCTGCAGAGATGGCTTTCAAATGGCTCTATGACCAGCCGGAAGTNACCTGTGTGCTNTCGGGAATGAATTCCATGGAAATGGTGGAGCAGAATGTAAAGACGGCGTCNGAGGCATATGCAGGATGNCTGACGGANTCGGACCGAAGGCTGATCGATCAGGTAAAGGAGGAAATCCGNAAGAATGTGAANGTNGGATGNACCGGCTGCGGCTACTGNATGCCNTGNCCGAAGGGCGTAGATATACCGGGAACCTTCCGCTGTTATAATGCGATGTATTCGGAGGGAAAAAAATCGGGCAGGAGAGATTATCTGCAGTGTACCGCNTTCCGCAAAGATGCCGCCAGTGCGTCCCAGTGCATCGGCTGCGGCAAATGCGAGAGCCACTGTCCGCAGCATATTGAGATTCGGAAGGAANTGAAATGTGCTGCATCAGAGCTTGAGACGGTTTCCTACCGTGTGATGAAAAANGCNATNCAATTGCTGAAATTATGGTAAAAAAACTGCACCGTTTAAACACGGTGCAGTTTTTGTCCGTATCTGCGTCGGCGANCCGGAAGGCTGATAAGACCGGGTGTATAGACGAGTTTGTACATAACCGTAACCAGCAGGATACCGGTTACAACATCAAAAACAGAATGCTGTTTTAAGAACATGGTCGCGAGAACAATGCTTACCGTCAAAATGCTGGAAACACAGCGGANCAGTTTGTTATTTTTAAAGTTATCGGCATGAAATACCGCCATATTGATGGCAATGGAGTTGTACACATGTATGCTCGGGAACAAGTTTGTGGAGGTATCGGTGGAGTAGAGCCACTGTACCATGTGTACAAATATGTTATCACGGGCAAAATCGGTGGGCCGCAGGTAATGTCCGTTTGGATAAACCGTAGATATCACCAGAAAAACGGTCATCCCTGTAAAGAGCACTGCGCAGAGACGGAAATATTCGTCTTTATTTTTCAGGTAAAAATAACCGATTCCCCATGCAACATATCCGAACCACAGCAGGTAAGGTATAATAAAAAATTCGCAAAAAGGAATATAATCGTCCAGCGCCACATGAATGACATGAAAATGTGTGGTGACCGTCTTCTCTACGTAGCCAAACCATGGCAGGTAGATTAAAAAATACAGCAGGAGAAGCCCGTGCCGGTTCCTGTCAATAAAGTCTGCGATTGCTTTTTGTGTTCTTGCTTTCACAATTTCACCCTCTTCCTTTCTTTCGTCTGCGATTATAGCACAGGATTTTTTGAGAAACAATTATCTTCTGCATTTTTTAAGAAAGATTATTGGTTTTTTAAGATTATCTTAAATTGTTTCTACATTTTTTGTGCATAAATGCAGTCATGGAGCAGTATATTTGATATTGTTCACTCCCTGACACCTGCATATGCAATAAATTCTTTACATAAATATTACGTTTTAAGCAATTTTGTTGACAAGCAGGGTGGGGCAATTATAATAAAATACATGTGTGCGAAGAAATAAGGAGCAGATATGAATAAGATTTCCAAAAAGAAAATGATACTGGCTGTTGTGGCCGGCGTGACGGTTCTCGCCGCAGCCTATATGGGTATGGCATGTTTTTTCCAGAGCCATTTCTGCCTCGGAACAGTGGTGGATGGAATACGTGTAGGAGGATGCAGTGCGGCAAAGGTAGAGAAGCTCATCACAGAGCAGATCAACCGATACTCGCTGACTTTGCTGGAGCGTGAGGGATTAAGCGAGAATGTTGCCGGGGAAAGCATTGGACTTGCCCCGGTTTTTGAGGGCGAAGTGGAAGCTCTCTTAAAAGAGCAGAACGGATTTGCATGGATTGCAGTTTTGTTTGGCGGAGCTGACCTTACGCTGAGCAATGCGATCACCTATGATGAGGATGCCTTGGAGAATGTGCTGGATTCGCTCTCCTGTCTCGAGGAGGGGAATCAGAGAAAACCGGTGAATGCAGAGTGCTCTGAGTACAGCAAAGATACGGGGTATAGCCTTGTGCCTGCGGACTACGGGACTACGGTCAACCGGAAGGCATTGAAGAAGGCAATAGAGGATGCGGTATTTGTCTTGCAGGAAGAATTGGATCTCGATGAGAGCGGATGCTACGAAGACCCTGAGGTCGGAGACGATCACGCCGGCCTTTTGGGATTGATCGACAGTCTGAACACTTATGCCGGAATGACGATCACATATGAATTCGGCGACGAGACGGAGGTACTTGACGGGGAGATCATCAGCACGTGGCTGAGCCAGGACAAGTGGAAGCCTGTGATAGACGAGGAGGCAGTGCTCGACTATGTGAAATCTCTCGGAAAGAAGTACAATACGGCGTATCAGCCGAAGACATTTGATACATCCTACGGGCAGACCGTGACGATATCCAACGGATTTTACGGATGGAGAATTGACAATGGTGGTGAGAGGGATCAGATTCTGGCAGATTTAAAAGAAGGGGAAAGTGTGACGCGCGAACCGGTATATCTGCAGACGGCTAACAGCCACGGCGAAACTGATTACGGTGATTCCTATGTAGAGATCAACCTGACGGCGCAGCACCTTTTTGTATACGAAAACGGAAAACTGGTGGTTGAGAGTGATTTTGTGTCCGGATGTGTGGCAAAAGGGCACAGTACGCCGACAGGAGCGTTTGGATTGACTTATAAGACGACAAACGCTATTTTGCGGGGACCGGATTATGAGACACCGGTAAATTACTGGATGCCGTTTAACGGGGACGTTGGGATGCACGACGCTACATGGAGAAAAAGTTTCGGGGGAAATATTTATAAGACGAACGGTTCTCACGGATGCATTAACCTGCCCTTGTCGGTGGCAAAGACGATCTATGAAACCGTAAATAAGGGATACGCCGTACTTGTATACACATTGCCGGGAACAGAGAGCAAATCGACGCAGAAGAATGACGCAGCGACGGTGGTGAATATGATAGACGGTATCGGAATCGTAACGCTTGAGAGTGAGACGGCAATTGTCAATGCCAGAAATCTGTACAATGCACTGCCGGATACGGCAAAGCAGTATGTGACAAACTATGATGTGCTGGTGGCGGCGGAAAGTGCGCTTGAACAGCTAAAGAACGGGCAGCCGGCGGAACAGCAGCCACAGGAGCCGGTAGAGCAGCAACCGCAGGAACCGGCAGAGCAGCAGCCGCAGGAGCCGGTGGAGCAACAGCCACAGGAACCGGCGGAGCAGCAGCCGCAGGAACCGTAGTAGGTGGCAATATTTCTGTATAAGATTCAGGTGTCAATAGCCTTATTTCAAAGTGATTGGCGGCAAATTACTCAATCCCCTTTTGTGCAATTTGCCGCCCAATATTTTCTCCAAGGCTTTTGACACCTGAATCCGTATAGTAGGGCAATCGTTTAATATAAGCTACTTTTCACAGATTAACTGATGAACAGCGAATCAAATCAGAAGATATCTTCTGATTCAATTCGCGTAAAATGTCAAATGTATGAAAAGTAACTTTTATCAAGCGATTGCCCTAAAACGTGCTGCCCTAAAACGAAATGAAATATCGTTGACTTATGAGGCAAAATGAACAATAATGTATGATATATAAATGAATTTCATACAGTATGGATAAAATAGGGAAGGTGAGCAGGATGGAAGGAGAAGGACAGGAAAAGATCACGATCGCGGATGTGGCAGATGCACTTGGAGTTTCAAAGACCACAGTATCCAGAGCGATATCCGGAAAGGGAAGGATTGGCGCAGCAACCAGACAACGTGTGCTTGATTACATAGAAGCGCACGATTACAAGCCCAATGTGATCGCCAAAGGATTGGCGCAGTCTAAGACATACAACCTCTGTGCCGTCATGCCGGGAGAATATGATATTGTCGATTTGAATTTTTTCCAGGAATGCCTGTTTGGAATTCAGGAGACGGCGGGAGTCATGGAATATGACGTTTTGATCTCCATCTGCAAACGCAGTGACCTTTCACCTTTAGAGCGGATCATTTCGAATCATAAGGTGGACGGTATTATACTGATGAGAACGTATATGGAAGATCCTCAGATAGAATTTTTGCAGCAGAAAAAAATGCACTTTGTAACGATTGGCAGTACACTGTATCCGGATGTTGTGCAGGTTGACCACAGCCACAAGAACGCTTGCAAAGAGCTGACTTCGATTCTGCTGATGAAGCAGTTCAAAAGGATCGCGCTGCTAGGAGGCGACGAGGGGCATTTTGTGAACCAGAGCCGGTTGTACGGTTTTCGGGAGGCTTATGAGGAGATAGGGGAGAAGCCGGACGAAAGCATGATCTATATGAATTGCGACGGCGGAAGCTATGCGGTAGAGCGGAGTGTCAATGAGGCATTGGAAAAAAAGGCGGACTGCATCCTTTGTATGGATGATGCGGTGGCAGGTCATGTGCTGCGTATTTTAAGGGAAGAACACATCAAGGTACCGGAGGACATCAGGGTCGCATCATTTTACAACAGTATGATGCTGGAGAACAATATTCCTTCTGTCACGTCTTTGTCTTTTGATGCGCGCGAGCTTGGACAGGTGGCATGCCGTACTCTGCTGGATATGATCGAAGGAAAGAGTGTGGAACCGTGCAGACTGCTTTCCTATGAAGTTGTATTGAAGGAGTCTACAAAATAAAAGCACGCAAAAACAGACGCAATAGTACGATTTACCGGTTGCGCAAAGGGCGAAAACTGTCATTTTCTATCGCAAACGAAAAAAATAGGCTTGTGCATTTATAACAAAAAAAGCTGGAAAATATTATCAACTATATACATTGACACAAAAAGAGTCAGGGCTTATACTTGTACCATAGGACAACCGATTGCGCAATTCTAGCGCAACAGCATCGTAGTTATGAGTTTTTGGGTTGCACAAACTAAGAGTAAGGAGAATATGAGATGGACAAGTTTGTTTTAAACCTGATTCACCGGCCGGAGATGGTTCCGGAGTATGCGGAGAAAGTGACAGGACACGGCAAGGCGGAAGATATCGGAAGAAAAGCGCTTCTGACAGAGTCTCTGGATATTTTCAAGACACAGCAGCGTATCGCTCACCAAAACGGTCTGAAGACTACCATTCAGATGACCTATGCGTCTCTGTTCAACGATGAGGCAGTGGCTTTGGCAAAAGAAGACCATGAGAAATACGGAGATGAGATTTCTCTGTCATTGTTAGGTCTTCCGTGCAAGGAGTTCCGCGAGAAGTATAAGACAAAGGATTTCTGTATCTGGATGTTTTCTATGGAAGATAAGAAGGAAATCGTAAATGATGTATTTGAAAAATTCCATGACAGATTTGGATTTTATCCGGAATCGACCGGTTCCTATTATCTGGATGCGGAGCTGACCAATTACATTAAAGAGAAATATCCGACCGTGAAATGTGCGGTTGCGACCTGTTGGGAGGAAGGACCGAAGGCGTACCATACCTGCAACAATTCATGGTATACGCTGTTTGACGGCGGCCCATGGGCACCGTGGATTCCGTCCAAGCAGAATACACATGCGCCTGCAGCAAATGAGGCGGAAGACAGCGGTATCGTTGCAATCCCGCATCTGTCCCGCGACCTGATCGCCTGTTACGACGGAAACGGTTCCAACTTCGGAACACACCCGCAGAACGTACTCCGCGGTATGATCTATGATTCCAAGACATGGGAGATGCCGTATTTCTACAATCTGGTAGACCAGTACCGTGATCTTGAGAAATACAATAACGGTTATGCATATAATATGATGTTCGTCGGACCGGGATGGATGAACAAGATGGGACGCTGGGAAGCTTCCTACGAGCTGCTTTTGAAATCTTATGAAGACGGATGTGCATATTACGGCGATCTGAAAAAAGAAGGCAAGCTGGTCGATATGACCATGGCAGAGTTTGCGGATTACTACCGTGAGAAAAAGCGTTATACCGAGCCGGAGTGTGCTCTTTGGAGAGATATCCTTTACGGATCGGACAAGCAGCTGTTCTGGTATTGCGATCCTTATATGAGAGCATGTGTGAACATGGATCAGGGCGGCGCCATTGTTGATCTGCGTCCGTACGCTGCGAAATTAAAATGGGAAGTAGGTATTGGAACGAAGCATGTACAGGATGCGTCTTATCCGTTCCTGATCCAGGAGAAATACCGTGCAGGATATTTCACCCACTATGCAGGAGAGGGAACCATAAGAAGTGCAAAAGTATGCTACAACGGAGAAGAAGTTGACCTTTGCCTGTGCCGCACGAAAGCTCATTTTTCTGAGGAGAAAGCTGCAGATGGCAAGATTACACGCATTCTGACCCTGGACCCGGTAGAGATTGAATTCGAAGGACTTACCGTGAAGCTTCAGACAAAGGAATATTTTGAGGAAGGAAGCAGTGCGATCCGTATTGAGCGCAATATTCTTGAGATGAGCGATCCTTCTGCAAAGGTGGAGATCAACGAGTACATCGTTGCATGCTACGGTACCACCGAGTATCCGGAGGACATGACGGGAATTACACTGACATGTGCAAAAGACGGTGCGAAGGAAACAATCGTTTATGAGTACAAATGCCGTGAGGCATCCCTGTCGGGAGCAGAAGAGGTGAGCGCGGTCATTCCTGCAATTGAGACCAAAGTATCTCTGACCTCAGATGCCAAAGATGCAGATGGATACATCAGAGAGGGATATGCATTCTCTCCGATGTTTACTTTAGGATATAAGAAAACGATGTCTGATAAGGAGGTATTTTCAACATGGCTCAATCTGGAAAAGGCAGACTAAATTACAGGTGTCCGTCCTGCTTTATGCGTGATCTGGACATTGATATGTTTTATGATAAGGATAAAAACGAATTTTACTGCATGCGCTGCCAATATACGGGAACCGAAGAGGATATCCTCGCAGGAAACGAGATGGTTCGTACACGGTATAAGGCAATGTATAAGCGCTATACAAAATTTGACTTTGACTGAAAAAAGGGAAACATATTTCGGGACTGCTGAGTGAGGAGGTATTTGACAGCTTGATAATCGGGGAGATGATCTCACAGATATCAAGCTGTCATTCTTTTCAGGGGATTTACTTTGGAGGGATTATGGGAAAAAAGAAAAAGGACACGATAGAGCTGCGGTTTTATGAGGTTCCGCACAACGAATCGGTTCTGACTCTTTTGGGTGACAAATGGATCAGATGCTACGGGCATGATGAGACAAATCTGCACTTCCACAATTTGATGGAGATAGGCTACTGCAGGGACGGTACCGGCAGACTTGTGCTGAATGAGAAGGAGTGCCGGTATCAGCCTGCGATGATCAGTGTGATTCCGCAGAATTATCCTCACATCACGATCAGCGAGGATGCAAAGGAGCCGAGCTTTTGGGAATATCTGTTTTTTGATCCGATGCTTTTCTTAAAAGAACTGTACGCGGGCGATGAGCTGCGTCAGAGGGAGATCCTTGGCATCATTAACAGGGAGGCGTGGTTTTTGCATGAGGAGGAAAGCGGGAACCTGGTCGGACTGGTCACAATGGTCATGGAAGAAATGCGCAGTAAGAAAAAGCATTACTCGGATAGCGTGCACAGTTTGATGCTCGCATTGGTCATTGAGCTCATCCGAATGAATGAGACCACTGAGATATATGATACAGATATGCATAAGAAGACCGGAATTACCCAGATCGGCAATGCGCTGGACTATATCAGAGAAAAATATGCGGATCACATCAAGGTGGAGGATCTGGCAAATGCATGCGGGATGAGTGAGACGCATTTCAGACGCGTGTTTGAGAGCTATATGAATATGTCGCCGATGGACTATGTCAATCTGACGCGAATACAGGCATCATGCGAGCGTCTGAAAAAGACGACGGACTCTATGGATGAGGTGGCAGAGAAAGTAGGGTTTGCGACGACTTCGACTTTCAATCGGAATTTTAAAAAGTTTCTGAATACGTCACCGTATCAGTGGAAGATTAAGCAGGAGAACTATGAGAGCAAGCTGTTGAGTTACCATATTACGGCGCTGAAAGGCTGGTAGCAGATGAGCGATTGTGCAATATAAGGAGGAGACAGAAAATGAAATTTGTAAAAGGTATGGACCTATCTACAATGACAGAACTGGAGAAGTGCGGAGCGAAATATTATGATGACGGAAAAGAGATGGATATTTTGGACATCGTGAAAAAGTATGATGTGGACACCATTCGAATCCGTGTCTGGAATGATCCGTGGTCCGAGAACGGTGAGTCTTACGGCGCCGGAGGAAATGACCTTGAGACGTCTCTTGGCATTGCAAAAAAGGTGTCGGAGGCCGGGCTGGGGGTACTTCTCAATTTTCATTACAGTGATTTCTGGGCAGACCCGGGAAAACAGATTAAGCCGAAGGCATGGACTTCTTACTCGGTAGAAGAGCTGGAGCAGGCTGTTTTTGACTATACGCTTGAGACGATGCGGACATTTTGGAAAGAGGGCGTAAACCTCACTATGGTGCAGGTGGGAAATGAGCTGTCAAAAGGTCTCCTCTGGCCGGAGGGACATGTGCCGAATTACGATAATATTGCGAAGTTTGTCAATGCGGGAATCCGCGCTGTCCGAAAAGCGGATGAGGAGCGGATTGCAGACGGACTGCATCCGGAGCTTGAGAAGTTACCGGTTATGATCCATCTGGATAACGGAGGCAACAATGCCCTTTACCGCGAGTGGTTCGATAATTTTACAGAGCGCGGTGAGGATTTTGAGATCATAGGTCTGTCCTATTATCCGTTCTGGCACGGCACACTCCAGATGTTAGAGGACAATATGAATGACATAGCCGGACGCTACGGCAAGGATCTTATCGTGGCGGAGGTATCCATGGGGTACACGATGGACGACTATAAGGAGTACGAGAAGCTTCCCGATGAGGAGCGCAAAGGCTATGCCACAAAACCGTCCTTGGTGGAAAAAATCGAGTATCCGATGACTGTGCAGGGGCAGAGCGATTTCATGAAAGATTTCCTGCAGCGGATCAGTCGTATCAAAGACGGAAAGGGCAGAGGCTTTTTCTACTGGGAGCCCGCATGGATTCCGGTGCCCGGCTCCGGATGGGCGACGCNGGCATCTCTGAAATATATGAATGAGGCAACAAAACAGTGTGGAAATGAGTGGGCGAATCAGGTGCTGTTTGACTATGACGGAAATGCACTTGCAACATGGAATGTGATCAAAGATTTTCAGCGAAAATAAAAATGACGGATAAAGGAGGGTTATAAAATGATTTGGGAAGAGGTACTTGCCAAGTTTAAGGAGTTATTTGGCGAAGAAGGGGAAATCGGTGTCTACTTTGCACCGGGACGTGTCAATATGATAGGAGAGCATACAGACTATAACGGCGGTCATGTGTTCCCGTGTGCGCTTACGATCGGTACGTACGGTGTGGCAAGAAAGAGAGAGGATAAGAAACTTCGCTTCTATTCTATGAACTTTGAAGAGCTTGGTGTGCTGGAATCATCTGTGGAAGGGTTGAAACCGGAGAAAGNGGCAGACTNGACAAATTATCCGAAGGGCATTATCTGGGCATTTGGTGAAAAGGGAATGAAAGTGGAGCAGGGGATGGATCTGGTATTGTTCGGAAACATTCCGAACGGCTCAGGACTTTCTTCTTCTGCATCGGTGGAGGTTCTGACCGGATTTATCCTCAAGGATATGTTTGGATTTGACGTGACGAATCAGGATCTTGCGCTGATCGGTCAGTTTTCCGAGAATAAGTTCAATGGCGTTAACTGCGGAATTATGGATCAGTTTGCGATTGCTATGGGAAAAGCGGAACATGCGATCTTTTTGGATACGGCAACATTGCAGTACACGTATGCACCGATCAAGCTGGATCATGCTAAGATTGTAATTTCATGNAGCAACAAAAAACGCGGATTGGGTGATTCAAAATATAACGAGAGACGTGCCGAGTGTGAGAGNGCATTAGCGCAGATCAGTGAGGTTGCCGACATAANGGCTCTGGGCGATTTGACGGAAGAGCAGTTTGAGCAGCATAAGGATGCCATCAAGGATGATATCTGCAGGAAACGTGCGAAACATGCCGTTTATGAGAACCAGAGAACTGTCCAGGCGGTGGAAGCGCTGAAAAACAATGATATAACGCTGTTTGGAGAATTGATGAATGCGTCTCACGTTTCACTGCGGGATGATTATGAGGTGACAGGAATTGAGCTGGATACTCTGGTGGAAGAGGCATGGAAGGTTGACGGCGTGATCGGATCGCGAATGACCGGAGCAGGCTTTGGCGGATGTACTGTCAGCATCGTGAAGGATGAAGCGGTGGACACCTTTATCGAACAGGTCGGAGCCGCATATCAGAAAAAGATCGGTTATGCCGCAGATTTCTATGTGGTAGAAATCGGGGACGGTCCGACAAAAATCGCATAAAGAGGAGATATAAGCCATGATTCAGGAAAAAATTTTAGAATTAACGGAATACGGTCTTGTGACCGGTCTGGTAAAACCAGCTGACAAAATCTATACTGTCAACAGTCTGTTGCAGCTGTTTGGGCTTGATGAGCTTGAGGATGAGACGGTTGCTGCCTATGAGGCACGCACTCCCATGACGCAGGAGAGCGCAGAGGCAGCGCTTGAGGGAATTCTCTCGGAGATGCTTGANTATGCGGCTGAGAATAATTTGATACCGGAAAATACCATTACTTATCGGGATTTGTTCGATACAAAGATCATGAGTGTTCTGATGCCAAGACCCAGTGAAGTGATAGACATGTTCTGGGGATTGAAAAATCATAACAGCGCACAGGCGGCGACGGATTATTTTTACAAATTNAGCTGTGACAGTGATTATATTCGGAGATANCGGATTAAAAAAGATGTGAAATGGACGGCGGATACCGAGTTCGGAACCCTGGATATCACGATCAANCTNTCCAAGCCTGAGAAAGATCCGAAGGCTATCGCCGCAGCGAAGCTGGCGAAACAAAGCGGTTATCCCAAATGCCTGCTCTGTAAGGAGAACGAAGGGTATGCGGGAAGGATCAACCATCCGGCAAGACAGAATCACAGAATCATTCCTGTGACGATCAATCAGAGCAACTGGTTTTTCCAGTACTCGCCGTATGTATATTACAATGAGCACTGCATTATTTTTAACGGAGAGCATACGCCGATGAAAATCGAGCGTGCGACGTTTGGCAAGCTGTTAGATTTTGTAGAGCAGTTCCCACACTATTTTGTCGGCTCCAATGCAGATCTGCCGATCGTCGGCGGTTCCATCTTAAGCCATGACCATTTTCAGGGTGGACATTATGAATTTGCAATGGCAAAGGCACCGATAGAGAAGGAGATCAGCTTCCGCGGCTTTGAGGATGTGAAAGCAGGGATCGTGAAATGGCCGATGTCTGTCATTCGCATTCGTGCNNCACAGAAAGAGAGNCTGATCGATCTTGCGGATAAGATNCTGGGCGCATGGAGAGNTTATACGGANGAGGCTGCCTTTGTGTTTGCAGAGACAGATGGNGAGCCGCACAATACGATCACTCCGATNGCAAGAAGGCGTGACGGGGACTATGAGCTGGATCTGGTGCTCCGTAATAATATTACGACAGAGGANCATCCGCTGGGNGTTTATCANCCGCATGCCAAGCTGCACCANATCAAGAAAGANAANATTGGTCTGATCGAGGTCATGGGTCTTGCAGTTCTTCCTGCGAGATTGAAGGANGAGATGGCGGCGCTTGAGCAGGCGCTTTTGGACGGTGCGGTTCTTCGCAGGGATGAAATGCTTCAAAANCATGCAGACTGGGTGGAAGAATTTTTGCCGAAATACGGATACACGCCGGGAAGCGTATTNGANGGNACGATNACNCCNGANCGNCTTCATGAGGTGGTCCAGAAGGAAATNGGACTGGTATTTATGGAGGTCTTGAAAGACGCAGGTGTATATAAATGCACGGAAGAGGGNAGAGCTGCTTTTGAGCGGTTTGTCGCAGAAGTNAANAAATAAGATTANATGNGGGCATGCGCCGGAATTTGGCGCATGCNCNTTTTGTGACNGGTCNGTTATCTTTTATTGACGAAATATTTCGAAAAATGTATAATGAAAACAAAATTATANGAAAAATAGAGGTAAGTATGATATCAAAAAAANTAAGGGACNCGCTTGCAGGNAGNTCTGCAATCCGNGCNATGTTNGTGGAGGGNAAAGAACTGGCGGAGAAGGTCGGGAAAGAAAATGTCTATGATTTTTCTCTTGGAAATCCGGCGACCCCGGCACCGCAGGCTATCAACCAGGCGATAAAGGATCTTTTGGANGAAAGTGACCCGTTGGTTTTGCACGGTTATATGGACAACTCCGGTTATGAAGATGTGCGGGAGGCGATTGCAGAGAATCTGAACAGCAGATTTGGAACATGTTTTGACGGTCACAATATCATAATGACAGTCGGCGCGGCGGGCGGGCTCAATATTATTTTTAAGACCATTTTAGATNCCGGCGATGAGGTCATTGTGTTTGCACCGTTTTTTGGGGAATACAGAAATTATGCGGCGAATTTTGATGCGAAACTGGTTGTGGCAGAGCCGGATCANGAGACATTTTTGCCTGATCTTGACGANTTTCGCAAAAAGATAACAGANAANACNAAGGCAGTTCTCATCAATACGCCGAACAATCCGACCGGNGTCATCTATCACGAAGATACAATGACAGAGATCGGGAGGATTCTTGCTGAAAAAGAACAGGAATACCGGCANGAGATTTATCTGATCTCCGATGAGCCATACCGTGAGCTGGTCTATGACGGAAACAAAGAGGATTTTCTGACAAAATATCATAAGAATACGATCGTGGGATATTCATTTTCCAAGTCGCTTTCCCTGCCGGGAGAGCGCATCGGCTATGTGGCGGTTCCGAACGAAGCTGCGGATGCAGAGCTGCTNATNAGCGGCATAAACGTCTCCAACCGTACGATCGGATTTGTCAACGCACCGTCGCTGATCCAGAAAGCTGTGGGNAGATGTTTAAATGAGAAGACNGATCTGGAATTTTATGACAGGAACAGGAANATGNTTTATNAGGGNNTGACNGAGCTTGGGTTTACCTGTATCAAGCCGGAAGGNGCATTTTATCTTTGGGTGAAATCTCCTGCAGAGAANGAAGAAGAGTTTGTTGCGGCGGCAAAAGAGCAGAATATCATCATCGTAAAGGGCAGTGCCTTNGGATGCGCCGGGTATGCGCGGCTNGCATANTGNGTNTCCCCTGAGACAATACAAAACTCTCTGNCCGGTTTTGCCAAAGTGGCTGAAAAATTTGGACTGCAAAAACACTGAAGAAGGAGCATGGCAATGAGCAATTGGGAATCCTATGTGAGAAAAGTTCTGCCGTATGTGCCGGGAGAGCAGCCGCAAGGTGTGCATATGATCAAACTGAATACGAACGAAAATCCTTATCCGCCGGCGCCCGGCGTGGTGCGTGCGCTGCGTGAATTTGATACGGACAGGCTGAGACTGTACCCGGACCCGACAGGAAAAGCACTGGTAGAAGCAATTGCGGAGTATTACGGTCTGAGTCCTCGGCAGGTATTTGTCGGTGTGGGGTCCGACGATGTGCTTGCCATGATTTTTATGACTTTTTTTAATTCGAAGANGCCGATACTTTTCCCGGATATTACCTATTCCTTTTATGATGTGTGGGCTGACATGCTTCGGATTCCGTATGAGCAGAANGCGTTNGACGNCAATTTCAAGATTCGAAAAGAGGACTATTACGGGGAGAACGGAGGGGTTATTTTTCCNAATCCCAATGCGCCNACNGGNGTTTTGATGGAGCTTTCCGAGATAGAAGATATTATCGCGCACAACAGAGATGTGATTGTCGTGGTGGATGAGGCGTATATTGATTTTGGAGGGGAATCGGCGCTTCCTCTGATTGACCGTTACGATAATCTTCTGGTAGTGCAGACGTTCTCAAAATCACGCTCTATGGCGGGCATGCGGATCGGATATGCAATGGGAAATGAGACATTGATCCGATATATTAATGATGTAAAATATTCCTTTAATTCGTACACGATGAACCAGACGGCGCTTGCGCTTGGCGTAGAGGCAATTCGTGACAGGGAGTACTTTGAGGAGACAAGAAAACAGATTATTGAAACAAGAGAATGGACAAAACAGGCTTTGCGTGAACTGGGATTTTCATTTGAGGATTCTATGAGTAATTTTATCTTTGCGACTCATGCTACAGCCAGCGCGAAGGATCTTTTTGAGGCACTCCGAAAAGAAAACATATATGTGCGGTATTTTTCCCAGACACGTATCGATAATTATCTCCGCATCAGTATCGGTACGAGGGAAGAGATGGAAATGCTGATTGCAGCGCTGCAAAGGCTGACAGCAGTGTGAATCCTATATAAAAAAGCTGCCACAGAATAATCTGTCGGCAGCTTTTTTTGCGTGAGCCAACGGCTCACGCTGTGTGCACTTGTGACGCACGTTTTAACTGGTTGGCACCGACGGTAAACACCAGCATTCCGGCGCCTGTCATGACAATGGCAAAAAGGAACCAGAACACAAATGAGAAGCTGGTATTCTCGTAATATAGGAACTGACTGATCACGGTACCCCAGAAATTAAAGAGCATGTGCAGCAGAATCGAGTGGTAGATACTGCCGCCCTTTTTGCAGATATATCCAAAAAACAGCCCCAGGCAGAACGCGTAAATGCCCTGGATCATATTCATGTGGAATATACCGAACAGCAACGCCTGCAGAAAATTGGCGAGCCAGAACGGAAGACATTTCTCCGCCTGACGCAATGTGACGCCGCGAAATATTAATTCCTCGGAAATCGGTCCAAGAATGATGGAATAGAGGACCATGGTCACAGTCAAGGTGTCATCCAGCCCGGCAGTTTCTAACAGGTCTTCATAGACTTCAAGCCAGTGAGGAAACAGTGCGGCGGTAAATGTCACGATATAGTTGGAGAGANATTGCAGACCGGGCACCAGCATAAGGATTCCGATCAGCGACAGCGGATGAAACAAGGTTTTCGGTTTCACAAGATAACAGCCGTCATATTTTACATAATACCAGATCGCAAACACAGAAAGATTGATCAGTGCATAGACAAGCATGATGGCAGTATTAAAGCGTGTGGTTGTCCAGAATGCTCCAAGGTCATTGTAGATTGCGTACGCATTGTGAGAGCCCTGCATATAAGAATAACCGGAGTCAACCAGAGCCGAAATCCCCATCAAAAAAATCATGGAAAGATATTGCAGAGAAGTTGTCAATACAAACGGTACAAAAATAAAAAAGAACTGTCCTGTTTTTTTCATGTTAGCCTCCATTTCTTGTTTCATTATAGCAACCGTATACGAAAAATGCAATAATTGCGAAAGTTCAAGAAAAAATGATATTTACTTTAAAACTTTAATATGCTAATATAGGAAAAGATGTTAGTGAAGAAGAGGAGAATGGAACATGAGTAAGAAGCTAAAGACAGAGGAAATGGACCAGCTTTTCGACGGGATTTTAAGCCTGCGGACGAGAGAAGAATGCTATGCATTTTTTGAAGATGTCTGCACGGTGAATGAAATGCTTTCTTTGTCACAGAGATTTGAGGTTGCCAGAATGCTGCGTGAGCAGAAGACATACCTTGACATTGCCGAGAAGACAGGTGCATCCACTGCCACGATCAGCAGGGTGAACCGCGCCCTGAATTACGGTAATGACGGATATGATCTGGTGTTTGCCAGACTTGCAGAGCGCAGTGCCGACGGGAATTAGGCGGGAGCCTATTTCTTCTTTGATTCCGGATCGGATTCCGGCATCTGCGAAGCAGCCTGATCGATCAGCTTTTCAATCAGAGTCTTTTTGACATAGACATCATAACTTAACATGCAGATAAAGCTGAATGTGTGCAGCAGATCAGCATCATCTGCAGAAGCGTCGGGAAAGGTCCCCATGGAGGTGCTGAATTTTTTGGCGAGATCCTTCATGATATTTTTGGTTTCCTGATGCTCAAGACTGAATACTTCTCTGTAGATATCCTCGAGACAGTAATCCCCCTTTTGACCAAAATATTTGTCCGTGATCGGACCTAGAATGTGCTGTATATCGCTGATACTTAAGATACTCTTGAAATAGTAGATAAAGATCAAAGTCAGCACATGTTCTTTTGTATATTTTTTCTTCTCNGGCGGCGGAAGAAGNTTATTCTTTGCGTAGTTGTTGATCATGGTTTTNGTCAGGATNTTGTCGCTGTCGTGACGCTTGGAAGAGGCAAGCTGCNAATCCATGAAAGTCGTGATCTGATCCATATACAGATCAATGTTCGGGATTTCTTCCGGTTTGACATAACCTATTCTGCTCAACTCTTGTAAAATTTCACTTAAAAACTGCTTTGTCTCGTTATCCATTTGTATCACCTCTTATCACATTATATAGTTTTCAAAACCGGATGGCAAGATATAAATATTAAAATCATTCATGCTGCTGCGGCTTNTATAGCTTAAGCTCGTCGATCAGCCTGCCGCGTGCGTTGGCAGTACTGAGAATATCTCTGGTGCTGACATGGCGGACAAAATGATTATTCCATATAAAACANAAAATCGTGATNANCCANAGCACAGGATAGAGCGGGACGATTTTTCCGAGCCGGTGAAACCGCCGCTTCATATGTACATTCAACTCATAGAAGTATTTTTTGAAACCGCCGCTCTGTGANATAACGCTCATGCGNCTGNTGTCGGAATGCCCGTGTTCGCCGGAGGAAAAGACCTCATCCATAAAAAGCTGCATGTAGGCNTCATCAGGNGGTGCGTCTGAAAGGAAGGNCGCTGCAACGGACNNAGGAAGTCCGATCTTTTGACATGCCAATGTGACGGCGTCACAAAAACGCTGTAATCCGAGTTCNCCAAGCTNGGAGCGAAAGGNCTGTGTGTCAATGAGGCTGCCGTTGCGTTCCAGATAAAGACACCAGTCACACAGCAGCTTCAGTCCAAAACCNGATGACAGAAAATGCTGCAGCATNTGCAGGAGCAGATAGAGAGCATTTTCCGTGTGNGGAAAGAGAGCAAAGGAACAGCCNATCTCAGGAAAGNTGTCCNNGACAGGCGAAACCCGGGAAAAGTACCTGTGAACGGTCCGGTTAAAAGAAGGATCNGCCTGATCGGCGATAACCTTGCTGTGAAGCTCCAGACAGCACGGGCGTCCGCGGAACATNCATACAAGCTCGAGATGNTGTTCTGCGAAAGTTTCCTGCGCGTGAAACCCTTCCGAGACAAGCCTGTTTTTGATCCTGTCAAATTCAGACGGGTCTGGAATTAATATGTCAACGTCNCCAAATGTGCGGTATTCCGGTTTGGGATAACAGGGAAGCAGAGTAATGCCCTTTAGAACATAATAGGTCACTTGTTCTTCAGACATTACCGCAAGCAGATTGCGCGTGAAATCCAGCATACGGTAACTGTTGTCGCACAACAGAAGAACTTCTCTGCGAAGTGCGGACTGAATTTCCGCAGGAACAGAGATGTCCAGTTTTTGCAGACCATCTAAGAAAGCGGTCAGCATCTTATGATTGCGGCTGATCTCGATCAGNGTGGACAGATCGTCTTGAACGGTCNTTTTTTGTGTGTCGGAAAAATCGCAATTTTTATCNGGATGAAGTGCAAGATCNATAATCTNGCAAAATAAACTCATTTGTGATTCCATAGAATTTATTATACAAACGTTGAAGGTAATATGCAAGCGGTTCTTGTTGTCGGNTTTCCNCTTCTGTGATAAAATGGANTGGAACAGTNAGGAAAAAATTCAGAGGTGTANNGTGGGTGGACAGGAGCAGACAGAAGAAAAAATTANATATACCGGCATGAACCGCCTCTTTCGGTCACGGCTGCTGCAGCGGTTTGTNGACAGTATCGGAGACGGCACTTACCGTGATTTTGTGCGTGACTGGCAGTGGATTTTTTCTTANAGCAGAAAATATTGGAAAATTGTTCTGTTTTACACATTTCTTGGTATATTCAGCACGACGCTGAGCCTTGTNTCTGCTGTGGTGAGCAAATATGCGATCGATATTATTACGTCTTATCAGACAAGCAAGGTATGGCTTCTGGTTCTTATCATGGCGGGCAGTATGGCATTCAGCCTCGTCTTTTCCAGCTTAGTGGAGCGTTATTCATTAAAACTCAGTATTTACGTGAACAATGACATTCAGGCAGAGGTGTTTGACAAGATCATTGACGCNGACTGGTCGAAACTCACAGAGTACCCAAACGGAGATCTTCTGAACCGGTTTAACAGCGATGTGAAAACTATTGCAGGCAATGCCGTGTCATGGATTCCCAATGTGATCATATGTGTATATTCGTTTGTGGCAATCTTTCTGGTTATTCTCCACTATGACGTCACAATGGCGTTCATCACCTTTCTCAGTGCTCCGGTGCTGCTTGCATTCAGNCGCACTTTGATCAAAAAGAGCAGAGAGTATCAGAAAAAGGTCATGGAGATGAACAGCCGGATGATGAGTTTTGAGATGGAAACCTTTTATAATTTAGACACCATCAAAAGCTTTGGTATCAGCGGGCANTATATCAAGGGACTCAAAAAATGGCAGAATACATATAAGGATTTTCAGCTTAAATATAATCTTTTCTGCATTGCNCGCAGCGTGATACTGTCGCTNCTCTCGGCGGCGGTCGGATTTATCGCATTTGGATACTGTCTGTATCTGCTGTGGACACATGCCATCACATACGGAACGATGACCCTCTTTTTGTCCCAGCGTTCCAATCTAAGCAGCAGCTTCAACAAAATAGTCGGTATCATTCCGGGAATGATCAACAGTACGGTATCNGTACAGCGTATCCGCGAGCTTGTTGAGCTTCCCAAAGAACAGCATGATGAAGAAGTTCTGCGTAAGCTCATGCCGGCGGCAAAGGATGGGTTTACGGTCGCTTTGGAAAATGTGAGCTTTTCTTACGCCAATTCTGTGCCGGTGCTGCATGATGGCCGGTTTGTGGCAGCGCCGGGAGAGATCGTTGCGCTGGTCGGGGGCAGTGGAGAGGGGAAGACCACTATGCTGCGTCTGATTCTCGGACTGATCCATCCGTCAGAGGGAGAGGTGCTTCTTATCGCAAAGGACGGTACAAAGGCGCCGGTCAGTGCAGATGTCCGCAGTCTGTTTTCCTATGTGCCGCAGGGGAATACGATCATTTCCGGTACTGTGGCGGAAAACCTGCGCATGGTAAAAGAAGATGCGACAGATGAGGAGATTCGGGAAGCACTGCGAGTCGCGTGCGCATGGAATTTTGTGCAGAAAATGCCGGAAGGAATTGATGCATATATCGGAGAGCGAGGGCACGGAATTTCCGAGGGACAGGCACAGCGTATTGCTATTGCCCGTGCGGTATTAAGGAACAGTCCTATTCTGCTGCTGGATGANGCAACGAGTGCGCTGGATGCAGAGACGGAGCGGCAGGTGCTTGACAATATTGTTAAGAGCGATCCGCATAAGACCTGTATTGTAATTACGCACCGCTCCGGCGTGCTGGGGATGTGTCAGCGCATTTACAGGATTGTGGAGGGAANGCTTACAGAGCTTTCCAAAGAGGAAGCGACGGAGCAAATGTCACTGGGAAATTAGCGAAGCAGGAGAAACGGTGCGGTGATGAGGAAGGTTGACAACGAGGCNTATATCGGAGTTTTAAAAGAACTGTTGGCAGACGGAAANCAGGTAAGCCTTGCTGTCACGGGGAGCAGTATGGAACCGTTTCTCACCGGCGGCAGAGACCAGGTTCTGCTAGTGCCGGTAAAGCGTTCTCTGAAAAAAGGCGATCTGGTACTTTTNCAGAGAGAAAACGGTGCCTATGTGCTCCACCGGATTTTGCGGGTCACTTCTGAGGGATGNATATTAATCGGCGATGGACAGCAGGAAACAGAAGGACCGATTCAAAGAGAGCGCATATTGGGAGTGGCAGAGCTGGCATTGCGCAACGGGNAANGTATTTCCGAGGGCAGTTTCTGGTGGGNATTTTTTGNAAAAATATGGATTCGTATGATCCCTCTCCGCCCTGNAGTCAGGANANTNTATGGGGTATGGCNTCGAATCCGGAACGGAGGAAAACATGAAAATCAAGAATGAATANATTATGAGNAAGATTGCAGGAGAAACNGTGATCGTGCCTGTGGGCGATGCCGCGGCNCGGTTTAGCGGCATGATCACNCTCAACGAGACCGGAGAATTTATCTGGACTTTCCTTCAGNAGGANAACAGTGAGGANGGCTTGTTGANCGCCATGCTGGAGGAATTTGAGGTTGACAGNGATCGCGCNTCGGCAGATATTGCTTCTTTTCTGGAGATANTGCGAAAAAATAACATGCTGGAGGAATAGCGTGAANAANGTGAGATGTGACNGATATCAGATCGGANGCTTTGTGTTTGANATCAATCACACCGGGGAGATTNTGTTTCCGAAATCNTTTCTGCGTTTTCAGGGNAAAGANGCCCTGCCCGTACAGCANAGNTATGANCTCGTCCTTACAGACANAATACCGCAGATGAGCGGGGAAGTNATCGCGCGGCGTGACGATATCGAAGTGNTTTCCGANGGAGNGAGNGAACGGCGCGTGTTCCGNTTNCTGGGNGCACCGATGGCGTACGGCTGTTATGAGGAAGTAGATGAGAAGCATTGCAGATGCATGCTNCAGAGNGNNTTTTTGCAGTATTCACAGGTGGACACCGTGTTCTGCTCACTCTTTGCACTGGAAAGGCATCTGCTCGCCCAAAACGGCTGTGTATTGCANTGCGCCGCACTGNATGTNGGAGGAGAGGTCATTTTGTTCAGCGGCCCGAGCGGCATCGGGAAATCGACCCACGCATCACTGTGGACCGANCATGTTTCCGGTTCCTGGGTGNTCAACGGAGACCGGGCGCTGTTGCANAAACNGGATGGAAGATGGCATGTNTTTGGATGGCCNGTCAGCGGNTCNTCGGATATCTGCATCAATGAAGCTTATCCGCTGCGTGCAGTTGTGTTTCTGCGGCAGGAGCCGGAAAACAGNGGAGAGCAGTGTAAGGGTGCATCCGCAGTAAAGGCTTTGGTCAGTCAGATGACNGTGAATCANTGGAANTTACAGGCGGTGACACATATATGGGAACTGGCGGAAGCGTTGGCGGAGNATGTGCCGGTATACCGTTACGGATGCAATACAAANCCGGATGCGGTGNACAAACTGCAGAAACTTCTCGAAGGGGAGGATGCGTAGTGGGAGAATCAGAAAGAACAGATAAATTGGAGGAGCGNCTTGTNATNAAAGCCACAGAGAAAGGGATNCCTCTCAGCGGAACATTTGAACTTTCGCCGATATGTAATATGTCATGTGAGATGTGCTATGCGAGNCTCGACAGGTCGAAGGTTGAGGCAATGGGCGGTTTNCAGCCGAAGGAACGGTGGCTTGGGACGGCGGATGAACTGAAGGAAGCNGGATGTGTCTTTTTACTGTTGACCGGCGGNGAGCCGCTGCTGTATCCGGACTTTGAACAGGTGTATCTGGGATTGCAGGAGCGGGGNTTTTTTCTTACGGTAAATACGAACGGGACGCTGATAGATCAGGAGTGGGCAGATTTTTTTGCAAAGCANCCTCCGAGGAGGATCAATATCACGTTGTACGGNGCGGATGCGGACGGCTATGAGGAACTGTGCCATTATAAGGCNGGATTTGAAAAGACNGTNCGCGGTATTCGNATGCTTCGGGAAAACAGTGTNCCTGTAAAAATGAATGTTTCGCTCACTGCAAAAAACAGAAAAGATTTTGAACGTTTTTATGAGATTGCAGACAGCTTAGGGGTTCCTGTGGAAGTTGACAGCTATATGTTCCCCATGTGCAGGAACAAGGATAAATTTGACGATGCGATCCGCCTGTCGCCGGAGGAATGTGCCGATTATCATNTGCGGGCAATGCAGCATGAAATGCCGGGAGCGCAGCGGGATTTTCTGCGTGACGCGGGAATNATCTGGCAGGGAGCGCGATTCCCCGGTCATGACCGGATCGTCTGCAGGGCGGGGAGAAGCTCTTTTTGGATTGACTGGAGAGGATTTTTAAGTCCCTGCTTNGCATTNCAGGAGGAGAAACTTAATATATGGGAANTGNGNTTTGCTGCGGCATGGGAACNGCTCCTTGCNCGTACGTCTGCCGTCCGCTTGTCAGAACGGTGCTGTAGCTGCAGATGGCAGAAGGTCTGNCTCTCCTGNGCCGGCAGNGCGGCGTGCGANACGGGCTCCCCCGACGGTACACCGGAATATCTGTGTCAATTCATGGACGCAATAAAAAAAGGATTTCATGTGTAATGAAATCCTTTTTTGCTCTNATCTTCAAAAATCTATGATGCATTCGGAGAACTGTTGTATGTACTGCTGTTTGCTTCAGTAAGCTCAACGATGTTGACCTGTGTNGCAACATGATCTACTAAAGTCTNACCTACACGCCNGTCATTATTGCCTTCCCANGTCTTAACGTTTGTAGAATGGCTCATGCCCGGACCGTCATAGAATAAGCCTGTTGTGGACTCACCCCATGNGGTATCAAGNTAATCGAAGTTATCATCCTGAAATCCGTTGCCCGGCCAGTTATATCTGCCGTTACTGTTATTGTTTATACCGTCGGTGTACTGACCGTCCCAGCCGCCTTTGATCGCAAAATTAGATGAGTTATTGACATCTACAATAGCGTAGCATGCTGCAATATACTCATTGGGTGCAAATGTTTCCATCTCAATGGAAGGTGTAACATACGTTCTTTTCATATTCTCCTCACTTTCTGAAATCTAACTGACAACAGCTTTTACCTTATTTCATACTAGTACAGTAATGCGCACATGTCAAGAATATATTCGTAATATTTTTGAAATAATTTTTGTATTATTTCTACCTATTCCGTTCGAGTTTTACTCGTAATGAAGGAAAGAATGTGATATACTTGTCTTTACTAAAATGAAAAGGATACCGATACATATGAGCATTTATGATACCTTAAATGAGCAGCAGAGAGAGGCTGTATTTACGACGGAGGGGCCGGTTCTGATCTTAGCGGGGGCGGGAAGCGGCAAAACGCGCGCACTGACGCATCGGACCGCCTATCTGATCGAAGAGAAGGAGGTCAATCCGTACAACATTCTGGCGATCACTTTTACCAATAAAGCGGCAGGGGAAATGAGGGAGCGCATCGACCGGCTGGTCGGGTACGGTTCGGAGAGCATCTGGGTTTCCACTTTTCACTCCACCTGTGTGCGTATTTTAAGACGGTATATTGACCGGATCGGATTTGACACGAACTTTACCATTTACGATGCGGATGACTCGAAGTCCGTGATGAAGGATATATGTAAAAGAATGGAGATCGATACCAAGATCTACAAGGAGAGAAGTTTTCTCGCGGCGATCTCTTCGGCAAAGGATGAGATGATCTCACCTACGGAATTTGCACTTCGTGCCGCCAGCGCCGGCGATTACGCGAAACGAAAACAGGCGGAGGTGTACCGTGAGTATCAGGAGATGCTTCACAGGAGTAATGCGTTGGACTTTGATGATCTGCTTGTCAAGACGGTAGAACTGTTCAAGAGTGTACCGGAGGTATTGAACAATTATCAGGAACGTTTCCACTATGTTATGGTGGATGAGTATCAGGATACCAACACCGTGCAGTTTGAACTGGTCCGTCTTCTGGCGGGAAAATATAATAACCTCTGCGTGGTGGGAGATGACGATCAGTCAATCTATAAATTCCGAGGGGCAAATATCTTTAATATTTTAAATTTTGAGAAGCATTTTCCGGATGCGAGAGTGATTAAGCTGGAACAGAATTACCGCTCCACTCAGAATATTCTGGATGCGGCGAATCATGTGATCGCCAACAATGCAAACCGTAAGCGAAAAACGCTCTGGACGGCAAATGATGAGGGAAAGAAAATCGGCTTTGAGCAGTTTGATACGGCATATGACGAGGCTGATTACATTGCGGGAGATATTTCGAGGGATGTGAGAAACGGATATTTTTCTTACGGAGACCATGCTGTGCTTTACCGCACGAATGCACAGTCACGTCTTTTTGAGGAGCGGTTTATCGTATCTAATATACCGTATAAGATTGTCGGTGGAGTAAACTTTTATGCGAGAAAGGAGATCAAGGACCTGCTTGCATATCTTAAGACGATTGATAACGCCAGAGATGACCTTGCGGTGCGCAGGATTGTGAATGTTCCCAAGCGTGGTATCGGAAGCACCACATTAAACCGTGTTTCGGATTATGCGGACGCCTATGAAATCAGCTTTTATGACGCGCTCAGGCAGGCGGCGGATATTCCGTCAATCGGGAAGAGCGCATCAAAGATCGCTCCTTTTACAAACTTTATCCAGGTAATGAGGAGCAAGCTGCCTTATCTTGGCGTGGCAGATCTGCTGCGGGAGATCATCGAGGAGACAGGCTATGTCCGGGAGCTTGAAGCGGACGGAAGCGATGAGGCAGAATCACGTATTGAGAATATTGACGAGTTGATCAGCAAGGCGGCTGCCTATGAAGAAGGGGAGGAAGCGCCGACACTGAGCGGATTTCTCGAGGAGGTAGCTCTTGTGGCAGATATTGACGGTCTGGAAGAGGGCAGCGATTATGTTGTTCTGATGACACTGCATAGCGCTAAGGGTCTGGAGTTTCCGAAGGTTTATCTGGCGGGAATGGAGGACGGTCTTTTTCCGAGTTATATGTCCATCACTGCGGACAATGCGGGTGAGGAACTTGAGGAGGAGCGCCGGCTGGCTTATGTGGGGATCACCAGAGCGATGAAAGAGCTGACCGTCACCTGTGCAAGGCAGCGGATGATACGGGGAGAGACGCAGTTCAATAAATTATCCCGCTTTGTAAAGGAGATCCCGCAGGAGCTTTTTGAGAGCGGTATACCTCAGCCTTCCTTGCGGGGAAGAGAGTCCGAAACACAGATGCAAAGTGTAAGACAGAAGCGGACACCGGTGCGGCAGCAGCCTTCCGGGCAGAGTATGCAGGCACGTGCCTTTGCGACCGCAAACACGATGAAGGGAAGCCTGAACTATGATGTAGGAGACCGGGTAGTCCATATGAGATTTGGCGACGGCACGGTAACGGGCATCATTGAGGGTGGCAGGGACTTTGAGGTGACTGTCGATTTTGATACTGCGGGGACGAAAAAAATGTTTGCAGCCTTTGCAAAATTGAAAAAAATATAAATTTATCTATTTTATAAATTTTTTATAGGCGAAGCGGGAAACATATGTTATAATCATATAAGTAAGGATAAGTATTGTCGAAAGACGGATTATAAATTTATGAGGAGGAGTGTCCCATGAACAGAGTGGAAGATTTCATCAACATGACAAAACTGAACGAAATCCTGAGTAAGAGGGAAGAAGCAGCGGCAGAAGAGAAGAAGGCGAATAAGGTTGTATGGATATTTGCCGTGATCGGTATCGTTGTTGCGCTGGCAGCAGCTATTTACGGTATCTACCGTTTCTTTACCCCGGATTATTTAGAAGACTTCGAAGATGACTTTGAGGATGACTTCGATGACGATTTTGAAGACGATTTCTTTGAGGATGACGAAGAGAAACCGGAAGAGCCGGCAAAGAAGGATGAGCCGGTAAAAGCGGAAGAGAAGAAAGAGGAAAAGTAAAAAGAATTGGCGAGGGGCTGCATGATGCAGCCCCTTTTTAACGTACACTGCGCGTAGCTATTCAGAACCCCCGAAAATGGGATAAACTGGTTCGTCATGTTTACATGTAAGAAGCTGTTTATCCGATTTTCGAGGTGGCTCGAATAGAGCCACCACCCCATATATGAGCAAAAGATAAGCTTCGAAGAAGCNGCAGACAGCTTTGCTGGATGTTTTTGCGAATATATGCGGTGGGGTTCTGAACAGTTATGATTNCGCAAGCATATGGAGTTCAGGTTTGTGACGGAGGGTTACAAGNTCGAGGCATGGAGGTAGAAATGAAAAAGGGACAGATCATAGANGGNATCATCACACGGGTGGATTTNCCGAACAAAGGNATTNTGATGACCGGAGAGGGAAAGCAGATTGTTGTGAAGAATGCAATTGAGGGACAGAAGGTGTCAGTATCTATTCACAAGATACGGAAAGGGAANTGTGAAGGGCGCCTGCTTGAGGTGATTGAGAAGTCACCGCTGGAGCGTGAGGAGGCAGGATGCGTNCACTTNGGTGTCTGCGGCGGCTGNACTTANCAGAGCCTTCCCTATGAGAAGCAGCTGGAGCTAAAGGCAGANCAGGTCAGAAGGCTGATTGACGGNGTCATNGTTCCNGAGAATGAGGACTATGAGTTTTTAGGCATAAAAGAAAGCCCGAGGCAGACGGAATACCGCAATAAAATGGAGTTTTCTTTTGGAGATGAATACAGGGACGGACCGCTGGCGCTTGGCATGCACAGGCGAAACAGTTTTTATGACGTGGTAAATGTGCCGGATTGCCAGATCGTAGATGAGGATTTTCGAACTGTGTTGACGGCAACGCTGGCTTTTTTTAAGGAAAGACAGATTTCGTACTATCATAAAATAAGGCATACAGGGTACCTGCGGCATCTGCTTGTCAGAAAGGCTGCCAGAACGGGAGAGATCATTACAGTGCTGGTGACGACGACGCAGTTGGATGCGTCAGAGGAGAAAGAGCTTCTGGACGGATGGAAAAATGCTCTGCTGTCCTGTCATTTTTCNGGAAAAATGACAGGAATCCTGCACACGAGAAATGACAGTGTGGCGGACACTGTCACAAATGAAGGCACGGATGTGNTGTTCGGACAGGATTTCTTCTTTGAGGAGCTTTTGGGGCTNAGGTTTAAAATTACACCGTTTTCTTTTTTCCAGACGAATTCTCTCGGGGCNGAAGTGCTTTATGAGACGGCGAGAGAGTTTATCGGAGATGCGCTTGGCAGTTCGGGAGAGGCTTNGGGAAAGGTTGTTTTTGACCTGTATTCGGGAACCGGAACGATNGCGCAGATGCTTTCTCCTGTGGCNAAAAAGGTGATNGGAGTGGAGATTGTCGAGGAGGCNGTTGAAGCNGCCCAGCAGAATGCCAAATTAAATGGGTTACATAANTGTGAGTTTATTGCCGGTGATGTTTTAAAGGTTNTGGATGAAATTGANGAGAAGCCGGATTATATCGTGCTGGACCCGCCGAGNGACGGGATTCATCCGCGCGCGCTTGAGAAGATCATCCGGTACGGAGTGCCGCAGATGGTGTATATTTCATGCAAGCCGACAAGNCTGGCGAGAGATCTTGAGGTGCTGCAGACGGAGGGGTATAAGGTGAAGAAGGTGTGCTGCGTGGACATGTTCCCGGCGACAGGGCATGTGGAGACGGTATGTTTGTTGTCCCATAAGCACGAGGCAGTCATATAATGGTAGAAGTGAAAGGCGTTGAAACCTATCTTTTATGAGGAGGGAATCATAATGGTTGAATTAAGAGAAATCACAAGGGAAAACTATGAAGAATGTTTGAACTTAAAGATTGCCGATGATCAGAAAAANTTTGTTTCATCGAATGTTCACTCATTGGCGCAAGCATGGATTTATTATGAAACTGCNTTTCCCTTTGCTGTTTATGCGGATAATATAATGGTTGGGTTTATTATGTTGGGATATTATGAAACTAAAAGTTATTATACCTTATGGAAATTCATGATTGATGAGAAATATCAGAATAAGGGATACGGCAAAANGGCNTTNAAGCTTGGTATNGATTATTTAGTTGATNGTTTCAAAGTAAAAGAAATTTATACGGCATATTACTCAACGAACCATATCGCAAGAAATCTTTATGCATCCTTCGGGTTTCGTGAAACNGGCGAAGTAGAGGGGAGTGAAGTTGGTATGAGGCTAAATATAGACGATTTATGTTATACCAATATAGGAGAGAAAAGTATATGGACGGAAAACTCAGAAATATGACAAGCCTGTATTTGCGACAGGGAAATAACCTACTGCTTCTGTACCGGATCGGTTCCAAAGTAATCACTGATTCATATACTGCTTCAGCCGGAGGGCATTTTGAGAAAGAAGAGCTGAATGACGCAAAGGCCTGTGTTCTTCGGGAATTATACGAAGAAACAGGACTTGTGGATCGGGATATTAGCAATTTGTCCCTACGGTATGTTACACTTCGACTGAAGAACAATGAAATACGGCAGAATTATTATTTTTTTGCCGACCTGATAGACAGCCAAAAGGTGATTACGAGCAATGANGGTAATCTGAAATGGTTTCAGATGGAAGAGTTATTGGAGGCTATGCCCAAGATGCCATTTACGGCACACTATGTCGTAAAGCATTATTTAGAGATCGGAAAAGATACCGATGCGCTATACGCCGGGATTGCGACAGAATCTGGTGTAGTGTTTACGGAAATGAAAGAGTTTTAAGCGACGAGGAGTATTGATGCTGTAAAATCAGCTGAGACGTTTATTTGTACGGTCTTTTCAAAGAAATTTTTGTTGCTTTATCTTAATTATTCGTTTATAATATGAGTATATTTAGTACCATACTAAATTTACATCATAAGTTCAAATAAAAATTAATTCAAATCGCCATTTCTAATGGCTCACAGTGTGTGAAGCAAAAAAGTCTGATTATCAGGCTTTTTTTGTTTGCTCAAATTTCGGTTACAATAGAAATTAACTACATATTGTGATAAAATAACATATAAAAACAGAGGAGGTTACAAATGATGCAAGATTATTTTCTGGGTTTAGATATGGGAACCGGTTCAGTGGGATGGGCGGTTACAGATACGGAATATAATGTTTTAAGAGCACATGGAAAGGCACTTTGGGGTGTACGGCTGTTTGACAGTGCGAATACAGCAGAAGAAAGAAGACTATTCCGTACGGCAAGAAGAAGACTGGCAAGAAGAAATTGGAGAATAGACATATTACAGGAATTATTTTCGGAGGAAATCAGCAAGGTCGATGCAGGTTTTTATTTAAGAATGAAGGAGAGCCGTTATACCGCGGAAGATAAAAGGGATGCCGATGGAAATTGTCCACTGCTTCCATATGCGTTGTTTGTGGACTCCGATTATACGGATAAAGACTATCACAGGGAGTTTCCAACGATTTATCATTTGAGAAAATGGCTCATGGAAACAGAAGAGATGCCAGATATTCGGCTTATATATCTGGCGCTACATCACATGATGAAGCATAGGGGACACTTTTTGTTTTCAGGAAATATTGAAAACATCAGGGAATTTAAAACAGTTTTTCAGCAGTTTGTGCAAGGCATAAAAGATGAGGAACTTGATTTTAACATTGCGATTGATGATGAGAAAATCAAAGAGGTCGAGGACTGCTTAAAGAATACTAACATGACCAGAACAGCTAAGAAAGCGACACTGGTTAAAGTACTTGCTGCAAAAACGGCGTGTGAAAAGGCAATATTAAGCCTTATTACAGGTGGAAAAGCAAGCTTGAGCGATATATTTGGGATGGCTGAGCTGGACGAATGTGAAAAACCGAAGATTTCTTTTTCTGATAATTCATATGACGAGTATGTTGATATCGTAGAGACGGATTTAGGGGAACAATTTATTATTATTGCCTTTGCTAAGGCTGTTTATGATTGGTCTGTGCTGGCAGATATTTTAGGAGAACATAGTTCGATCTCTGAGGCGAAGGTAGAAGTATGGGAGAAACATCGAAAGGATCTGAAATATTTAAAAGACTTAGTAAAAGAAAACCTGGATAAGACGGCATACAGGAATCTTTTTGTCAGGACAGACGAAAAATATTCTAACTATAGTGCATATATCGGGATGACTAAGAAAAATGGGAAAAAGAGGGATATAGCAGGGAAAAGATGCAGTAAAGAGGATTTCTATGCGTATTTACGAAAGAATGTCTCGGATGCCATTGCGGATAAAGACAAAGTAAAGTATCTGAATGAGGAACTGGAAAAGGGAACTTTTTTGCCAAAGCAGGTGACAAAAGACAATGGAGTTATTCCTTATCAAGTTCACTTATATGAATTGCAGAAGATATTAGATCATCTGGAGGCAAAAATACCGTTTATCAAAGAAAATAAAGAAAAGATATGTAGTATTTTCACATTTAGGATTCCTTATTATGTCGGACCGCTAAACGGTATAAAAAAGGGAGATGATGCGACCAATTGGGTGGAACGGAAACAAAAAGAAAAGATATATCCGTGGAAGTTTGATGAGATAGTTGATAAAGAAGCAAGTGCGCAAAAGTTTATTCGAAGGATGACAAATAAGTGTACATACCTTTTATATGAGGATGTACTTCCAAAAAATTCCATGCTATACAGTAAGTTTGTTGTATTAAATGAACTGAATAATCTGCGGCTGGATGGTGAACCGATAGACGTTTCGTTAAAGCAGAATATTTATGAAAATCTGTTTCAGCGATACAGGAAAGTGACAGTAAAAAAGTTGAGAGATTATCTTGTAAGAGAAGGAATTGTGGACAAACAGGTAGACATTACAGGAATTGACGGCGAATTTAAGGGAAGTTTGACATCATACCATGATTTTAAAGAAAAACTGACAGAATGCAGTCTTACACAGGAAGAAAAAGAAGAAATAATCCTTAACATTACATTATTTGGCGAGGATAAGAAGCTGCTGAATAAAAGATTGGAAAAGCAGTATCCACAACTTACAACAGGGCAGAGAAAAGCACTGTGCATGCTTTCTTATAAAGGATGGGGACGGCTGTCTAAAGCATTCTTAGAAAAGATTACGGCACCGGCACCTGAGACAGGAGAAGCATGGAGTATTATACAGGCACTTTGGGAGACAAATGATAATCTGATGCAGCTTTTAAGTGAAAAATATTTGTTTTCACAGGCAATAGAAGAGGAAAATGGAACTGATGAAAGAAAAGAGATTTCATATAGCCTGATCGAACGATCGACACTGTCTCCGGCAGTGAAAAGACAGATCTGGCAGACCCTTTTAATTGTAAAAGAGTTGTGCAATGTAATGAAAAGACCGCCTAAGCGTATTTTTGTGGAGATGGCACGTGAGAAAGCGGAAAGCAAGAGGACGGAATCCCGAAAGAAAAAATTGATCGATCTATATAAAAAGTGTAAAACCGAGGAGAAAGATTGGATAGAGGAACTGGTGAATACACAAGATCAGCAGCTTAGGAGAGATAAGCTATATTTATATTATACACAAAAGGGGCGTTGTATGTATTCGGGAGAGCGCATTGAGCTCCAAGACTTGTGGGATAACAATAAGTACGATATTGACCATATATACCCGCAGTCTAAGGTTATGGATGACAGCCTGGATAACAGGGTACTGGTGAAAAAAACATATAATGCAGAAAAGACAGACAGTTATCCTATCCGTGAAGAGATAAGAGAGAAGATGCGCCCGTTCTGGAAAGCTTTATCAGACAGTGGCTTTATTTCAAAGGAGAAGTATGAGCGTCTGACAAGAGCAACTGAATTTGAGCCGACAGAACTTGCCGGATTTATTGCAAGGCAGATCGTAGAAACAAGACAGGGAACCAAGGCAGCGGCCTCTATATTAAAGCAGGTACTGCCGGATACGGAAATTGTGTATGCCAAGGCAAAAGTGACATCACAGTTTAGACAGGATTTTGGTTTGATAAAGGTTCGGGAAATGAATGATTTACATCATGCCAAGGATGCATATTTGAATATTGTGGTAGGAAATACCTACTATACGAAATTTACGGCGAATGCAGTATGGTATATCAGAGAGAACCCAGGAAGAAGTTACAATTTGAAGAAGATGTTTACATCAGACTATGATATTGTACGGAATGGCGAGACTGCATGGAGAGCCGGAAAGACAGGAACTATCTGTACAGTCAGGAAGTATATGGATAAAAATAATATCCTGGTGACAAGGAGAAGTTATCAGGAGAAGGGAGGACTTTTCGACCAACAGATAATGAAAAAGGGACAAGGTCAGGTTGCAATCAAGGGAAGTGACGAGAGGCTGAGGGACATCGCGAAGTATGGTGGATACAACAAGGCGAAAGGTGCCTATTTTATACTGGTAGAATCGGAGGATAAACGCGGCAATATGATGCGCACCATAGAGTATGTTCCCTTATATTTACAACAGCAGATTGAAAAGGAAGAGAGGGAGGCACTGAAATATTTTACCGTGGAACGAAAACTTATCAATCCACGGATCATATTATCAAAGATAAAAATTGATACCTTATTTAAAGTAGACGGATATCACATGTGGCTATCCGGGCGAACAGGTAATCAGCTGCTTTTCAAGGGAGCTGAGCAGTTGCTTTTGACGGCAAAACAGGCAGAAACCTTAAAAAAGGTGAATAAATTTGTGCAACGCAGATTGGAAAATAAAAACCTGGAAATTACAGCACATGATATGCTGGAGAAGGACACGTTGCTAAGCCTATACGATACATTTTTAGATAAGCTTCAAAATACAATATATAATGCACGTCTGGCAGCACAGGAGAAAACATTGAGAGATAAAAGAGACAAATTTATGACGCTGTCAAAAGAAGAACAGTGTGTTGTGCTGTCGGAGATTCTTCACATGTTTCAGTGCCAAAGCGGTGCATCTGATTTGAAATTAATAGGAGGACCTGCTAAAGCGGGTATTTTAGTGCTAAACAATAATATTACAAAGTGTAAACAGATTTCTATTATCAATCAATCGCCTACCGGAATTTATGCGCAGGAGATTGATCTGAAAAAAGTATGAGCTGGCGGATCATTGTTATCTCCAGACGGGCGAAGCTGGACTATCAGATGGGATATCTGGTAGTCCGCAATGAGGGGATAACAAAGATACATTTAGGGGAGATTTCTACGGTATTGATCGAATCCACCGCGGTGTCATTGACTACGGGACTCCTAGCAGAACTGGCAAAGAAAAAGATTAAAGTGATCTTCTGTGACGAAAAAAGGAATCCATCTTCAGAGCTGGTGGGATACTATGGAAGCCATGATACGAGTAATAAGATAAGAAAGCAAATACAATGGAACGCCAATATTAAAGAGGCTGTCTGGACAGAAATTGTTACGGAAAAGATACGAAAGCAAAAGGAACTGTTAGAATACATGGGAAAGGAGGAGGCAGCGCTATTAGATTCATACATACGTGAAATTGAATGGAATGATGGAACAAACCGTGAAGGGCATGCAGCGAAAGTGTATTTCAACGCGTTATTTGGAACGAGCTTTACGAGGACAGCGGATAATTTTATTAATGCAGCATTAAATTATGGATATGCAATTGTGCTGTCAGCATTTGCGAGGGAAGTAGTAACCAATGGATATATTACGCAGTTAGGAATTTTCCACGACAATATGTTCAATCAATTCAATCTTGCGTCAGATTTAATGGAACCGTTTAGGGCATTGATTGATAAAGAAGTGGTAGAAATGTCTTTGGAACAGTTTGAGCATGAAGAAAAGATGCGGTTGGTAAACGTCCTAAATCATGAGGTGCGAATAGATGGCAGAGTGCAGTATGTGAATAATGCCATCAAAATATATTGTAAAAGTGCGTTTGATGCCCTAAATGAAAATGATAGTTCGCTGCTTCAATTTTATACAATTGAGTTATAGATTTATGAGAGTATTGGTATTTTTTGACCTTCCAGTTCAAACGAGCGCACAGCGTCGTGAATATACAAGGTTCCGAAAATTTCTTTTAAAAAGCGGATTTATGATGTTGCAAGAGTCGGTCTATTGTAAGCTTGCGCTAAACGGGACTGTGGTGAAGGGAATAACGGATAGTGTTCATAAGAATAGTCCGACAGAGGGATTGGTACAGTTATTGACTGTCACAGAAAAACAGTACGCTAAGATGGATTTAATAATTGGCGAAGTCAAAAAGGAAGTGTTGGACAGCGATGAAAGGTTGGTGATTTTATGAAATTGGTTCACAAAAACTTGGCGAGACAGATTACCTTGGAGGAACGGCAATGCTGTGAATGGATCATAGAATCACCGGAACTTTTTTCTAAATATGTGCAGGAATTATATATTCAGTCGGAGGGAGGCGAAGGAGAGTTTGTTTTATCAGATAATGACAAGGAGCTAAACATTGAGAAGTGCGTAGAAGTGATTATAAATCCGTTTTCCGTTGATGTGAATGATAAGAAGTTATTGAATAAACTTTATTCGGAATTAAAAGAGATAGCTTTTGATGAAACAATGTATCTAAAAACGCGGGAAATATTAGCAGGCCTGCAAGGTTATTTTTCGGAGCTGGAGCAGCATGGAACATACTTTCTGACGACCGACGTGGAGACAGATATTGTGGCTATTTTTAAAGCAATGGGGGTAAGAGTGGAGAACTGCTCAGATAATTTTTTGCAAAACATAGATCAATACATTAAATTAGTAGCCAGTCTGTTGCAGAAGAAAGTAGTTGTTTTTGTAAATCTCGGGAGTTATATTTCGACAGAACAAATAGAGCAGTTTGCAAAAACGGCAGCATACAATGAGGTTTCGCTGCTTTTTATAGAAAATCAGCAAAGAAACTTTTCAACAATGTTTAGAAGGTATATAATAGACAAAGATAAATGTGAAATATAATAAGCATGTTTGAGTACCAATATGATGCGATGATGGCACATATCATTTTTGAATTTGAGGTTTGAGAATGATGTAAATATGTATGGTACTCAAACAAATGCGATTTACCATTTTACGCTACAAAAGTTTGAGAATGATGTAAATATGTATGGTACTCAAACATAGTAAATGATCTATCAAAAACTGTGTCCGTTTGAGAATGATGTAAATATGTATGGTACTCAAACCTTTCATTTATTTTATTTATGGTTTTTATAGTTTGAGAATGATGTAAATATGTATGGTACTCAAACCTTGTCCTCCATCCTAACTGATTTTGTGCAGGTTTGAGAATGATGTAAATATGTATGGTACTCAAACAAATACAAAGGTGATATATTTGATTATGCGTTTGAGAATGATGTAAATATGTATGGTACTCAAACGTGTTTTTCTTCTTCTTTTGGGTGATTAGGGTTTGAGAATGATGTAAATATGTATGGTACTCAAACCATTCGCCGACGGATCCATTTAACAAGGTAGTTTGAGAATGATGTAAATATGTATGGTACTCAAACGTCGAGGTAGATAAAATACGGCTCTGGGTGGTTTGAGAATGA
>JAAUZB010000061.1 GCA_014804775.1 Roseburia sp.
ATCAACGTAACTGTATACGATGCGGCGGTTGTGGGAACGAACCTTTTATCAATAAACATCACCTTAAGATATATCAATATTTAATCACAATAACAGGTTGCGCACATTTTTGGATAGATAAGGAAATTGGTAATTCGTTCAACAAACCGTACATGGCAGACGAATTTTCAGAGACTGCTCTTGACCGGCTATCCTTAGCTTTATATGCATCCGGCTACCGCTATGAGTCAATGAACAAAAATACAGAGGCAAATGTCCTATTTGATAGAATAAAGCAGTCTATCGAGGAAAAACAGCCTGTCTTAATCAAATTGAGTCTTGGCGATTTGTGGGCAGTGATAACGGGATACAATGATGATAAAAATCTTCCTTACTTAATGAAATCCCGCCATTCGCCACAACTTAATAAGGATTGGTATAATAAGCTCAGCAATATCGTTTTCATAACAGATAAATATGATAGTACGTTTTCCTTGTCCGAATCTCTCAATCATATGATTCATCACTTAAATACCAGCAGCAGGAATAAGCTGGAACAAAAGATATATCAAAAATTAGAAACGGAACTGGATGGAAAAAAGCTTGGCAAGTGGTTAAATCAAATAAATGGTCTTGCCATAGAAACAAGGTGGCATGCATCTGAATGTTATCGGAACACGCTGGTAACTATGTTCGACGACAACAAATGTAAAAAATTCCTTTTAGAAGCATCCGATTTACATCTCCATTTCCATGATCAAGCATGGAAGATTTGGGCGCTTCTGGGTGTTTCGCCGCAAACTTTGTATCGTTTGCCCCACAACATTGATGAATTGTTGGATAAATCATCTACCAGAGCAGAACTCAAATCTTTATTTCAGGAATTATTTACTATAGACCGTCAAGTGTCTCATTTGCTGCAGGAATGTTTATCTTTGCTGTAATCATAATAATGTTGCGCCCATTTTGGGCATTTTGAAAAATCGCCAGTATTATGCCGCAGAGCCCTAGTGTTTACTGGCTTTGCGGCGAAATGTAGGCATCATCTGCTTACTTCTTTTGACAATTCTCACAATAATACACTGTCCCGCCCAAGAAATTTACCTTATGGATTTCGTGTCCGCATTTGATACATGGTTCAAACAATGTATTTTTACTTAATTGGGTAATATATTTCCCCTTTTGTCCAAATAAGTCCTTTTCTGTATCTCGACCGCCTTGTTCACACATTTCCTTTAAGATTTTCTTTACTGAAGTATATAACACCATAAAATCTGTTTCGGAAGCTTCTCTCATGTCAAAGCGCGGATCAATTCCGGCATCCCACAAGATATCCTGCAATACCCCATTTCCAAGACCCGGTATTCTCTGCTCTGTGGCAAGGAATGCCTTTGCGCTTAATTTTTTATGGTTATCTGGATAAAGACTCCGAAAATATTCAAATGTAAATTCATCACATAGTGGGTCTATCTTACTGCTGGATGATATATAGTAACCTTCCGTACATTTTCCCTTCGGAAATATAAAGATAATGCCGTACATTTGTATTGACACAAAAACCGCCGTCTCATCATCAAAGTAAATAGCCAATTGATGCTTTTTCGGAAATTTCTTTCTATCTTCATAATATTTGGGATATGCACCATCGGCAAACACTACCATACAATCCTCAGTATCCATTTCAATCATGCCACCATGATAAGTCGCATTCATAACAGTTTGTCCTTCCAATAAGTCACCATAGCTCTTAATATCACCATGAAAGAACGCAAAACTGTGAGGTGTATGTAATACCTCAATATAACTTATTATTTTTCCTGTCAAGCTCTTCTCTATCTGGCTGGATATCGTATAGCTTTCCGGTAACTCTAACATATTATTTCCTCCCGACTAAAGATACAGAAGTTTCCCTGTGATCTTGCTTACCATATACATCCTTAAGATGCAGTTCTTTGCGGATATTATATCAGAAAAATCCCGACACCCTATGTCAGGATTTATTTTTCATGTTCTGCTATTACTTCTTTACCTGATTTCCTTCACGGAATCTTCTCATACAGCTCATACACCCTTTCCCTTGTCAGCTCCGCCGCCGCATTGTCCATGATCATCTGGTACATCGCTCCTCCCTCAAACTCTGCTCCTGCTTCCTGAATTGCCTGCTCTTTCATAGCGATCCACTCCCGCTCTTCCACCACGAGTGCATCCATTGCCTCCGGTTCCAATGTGCGTTTTAATACACTCCATACTTGATTCAATGCATAGTCCCAGATCCGATACAGCTCTGCTACCTTTTCGTTGTATTCCGTCTGGGTAAGCGTTCCCTCCTGAATCGCTGCTTCAATGTCACCGGCAGATTCTTCCCAGAAGCTCATATTTTCTTTCAAATTTTCCACAACGTCGTAACTGTAAAAACCATATTCACACGGTTTATTATGCAGGGCATAAAAAGGAAGCTCTGTCCCCTCGGTACTTGAAAGATCATAATAGCCCACCCAGATTCTAAACTCCTCCGAAAGCTCTGCAAGCGGAGCCCCCGGCAGATAGATCAGCATTTCTTCCGTATCGTTCAGTCCATAAGCGTAGCTATAAATATAACGCCTCCCATCTGTGATTTCTTCCGTCCCTTCCTCCTCCTCATAGAACAGTTGGTCAATCTGCACCACATAGGTATAGTCATTAATCTTTTGAGGCTGCGAGAACTTCCCGTTAAAATTACACAGAAAAACGGTCCCATCCGGATATCCCTCGCCTGAGCACCCTGCATCTACATCATAATATCCACCGGAAAAGCTCCCGTCCTCCTTCACGTTCAAAATTGTCGCCCATGCGCCCGCACCGCTACAGAACCAGAACTCACTTCTTTTTAGGTCTGCAAACGAAAACTCTCTGTCTTCTCCTTTTTCGGCATACTCTGTATCCGCTTTCTCTATCTCTACGGGCATCTCTGTCATCGGAACACTCTGGTTCCCGGTATCTGTAATACCTTCCGACTGTGTGATCTCCCTGCCTCCACAGCCACCTGCCAAAAGTACTATGCTCCCTGCAAGGATAAACGCTGTCATTTTCTTTTTCACAGATTACCTCTTTTCCTTATGTGCCGTTATAATCGTATAACTATACGCATTTACCGTTATGATGCAATTATCTACATTTGCATACCAATTTTTCCCGTTTCTGATAATAGCAGCATTATCAGAATTGATTTTAGTTCTACACCATTCTACCACATCGTCTGTATCTAAAGACAGATTTCTTTTTATGCGTTCTCCTCCCAATTCGGTTGTGTGCAATTTATCCAGATTTTTTAGCAATTCACTATCCGTTTTCATTTTACAATTATCCCTTTATAATTTCGATTTTTCTGATTCCAGCTTTTTTTTAAACTCATCCATATTTTTTTTACAGCTATATGCTTCCATTAACTTCTCATCTTCCCATGTCCATCGCTTTTCAACGTCAATTTTCTGAACAAGCTCTTCCTGTGTTGGTTCTGAAGGAAAAATATCACATGGGTATTGGTCGCAATATCCGCAATGAAGGTACTTTTTATTAATTACACATTTTCGAACTTTACATGTTGGATCAAGCAATACAGGGTTCTCCTTTTCGCATGAACAGCCATCACAAGTAATAGTATCAGGATCAGCATTGAATCCTTCAAAAACTTTGCTATACACTTCACAAATTTCTTTGCGTCTGTCATTCTTCATAACATTAGGTCGATAGATTAATCATAAATCACATCGATTACCATATTTTGAAAATACTTTATTTTCCATTTGCAAATCCTCCAATCTATTAGCATTTCCTTACTTCTTTTGAACTGTGTTGATTTTAATTCCCTCGAATTCGGGGGAATTAAATCACTTCAAGATATTTGTGCTCTGTTCTTCCAAAATAGACATCTGATGTATTGCAATTTTATTCAGTTTTATCAAGCGTTCTTTTTGGCTCAGCCCATCTTCAATCAGCACTGCATTGATGTTTTCCATATTTGACAGGCATATCAATTCATTTATGCTTGCATAATCCCGGATATTACCTTTTTTATCCGGATTCGTATCCCTCCATTGTTTTGCTGTCATGCCAAATAATGCCATATTCAGCACGTCAGCTTCCGATGCGTAAATGATAGAAGTCTGCTGCGGTGTAAGTTTCGGCGGAATGAGATTGACTTTGATTGCATCGGTATGTATCCGGTAATTGATTTTTGCCAATTCTCTCTTGGCGCTCCATCCAAGTAAAGCCTGTTCTTCTTTCTTTAACCGTTCAAATTCCTTGATAAGATATAATTTAAATTGCGGAGATACCCAACTTGCAAACTCAAACGCAATATCTTTATATGCGTATGTACCGCCATATCGTCCCGCTTTTGCTACAATCCCCTTTGAATTTGTGCGGGATGCCCATTGCTTAACCGACATAATAAAACGGTTTAATCCCGCCTCCAGCATGATTTCTTCATAGGCGGCGGTATTGAAGTCCGCATTATACATTTCTTCCCATATGCCAAGAAATTCTATTGTGTTCTTATTTCGTAACCATTTTTCTATCAGGGCAGGTCCATTGTCAAATTTCCTTACCATATCGGTTAATGAGATATAATCATCTTCTTCAATCTGTAAGACTTGTATTTCCGTTCCGTCAACATTTAGTTTTCCCATAAGAAGATTCCTTTCATTTTATAATTATATTTCATTTACCGTTCTCAATTACATATTGAAATTCCATTAAATTATCGTCTTTTATATATTCTTTATCATAATATATTCATCAGCATAGGTTCCATCTTGATAATGCAATGCCTTTGAAATTGTACCAGTAATTTCAAAGCCAAAATCTCTATACATTTTGATAGCTTTGTCATTATCTTTAACGACATCTAACTCCATTTGAGTTACTCCCTTTTCTTTACACCATTTAATGCATTCCTCCATCATTTTCCCACCAATTCCAAGATTCCAGTATTCTTTCAAAATTACAAACGCAACTTCTGCTCTATGACGATATCTTGCACTTCTTCTAACCAAACCAACGGAACACTGTCCAATCACTTTGTTTTCATAAACAGCAACAAACCACTCAACATCATTATCATTAAGAATATTTGTTATTATTTCTCTTTCTCTTTTAACTGGTGTAGAAAATTCCCCTGGATTTCGTGCCAAAAAAAGAGTTTCTGTATCCGCAATGGACATAACATTAATAATACTCTCTGCATCTTCTGGCTCCGGTTTACGAATAACAACATTTTTTCCGTTTTTCAGCAAATATTCCATAATATCTTCCTCCTTTATTTAGACGCAAGCAATTTGAATTTATGAATGTATCTTATTTTTAATACGCAGACTTGCTTCTATGTGCATGATCCAATGCCTTGAAAATGGCATTTGAATTAATCCCCGAATATCTTTATTGCACCAGTAATCAATCAACCAGATTGCATTTTCATCATTGCTTACGACATTCAACGATTTTAGGTATTCTTTTCTTTCTTCTGATATTTTCCTTTTCAACTCGATATAAGATAGATTTTTGATTATTTTCTCGGTGCTTTCTTTTACTTCAAAAATATATGAATAAAGTTCTTTCAAATTAAGTTGCTTTGAAAAGTCTGCAATCTGCTGTTTTACAAGTTCATTTCCTGTTGTTATTATGGGTGAATCGATACGTTCCTGATAATTTCCCGCAAAAAACACCTGTTCATCTTCGCTTATCAATGTATGTGCAACTATATCTTCGATACGAAATATATGCCAGATTGAATAGGCAATTGTTTTACTATGATAACCGTCTGCATTTATAAAAGGGATTGCATTAAATTCTTCTCTATTTAGTTCGTCGTAAAATACTGTTAAGGTTTTCATTAAACGATTTCGCAGCTCAAATAAAGTATCAATACCCTCTTCATAGGTATCTTTCTTTCTGATTTGCGTTTGCATTATTTTGTTAAGTTCAGACCATTCTTTATTCATAATCAATTATCCTCAAAAACTTTGGTTCATTGAGTTGTTTAACGACTTTATCCTACCACAAACGCACTCGCAATTCCACTATATGTTTCCTGCGTACTTTTAAAAAACAATGTTTCCTGCGTACTTTTAAAAAACAGTTGATATTATTTCATTCCACGTCTACAATCAAAAGAAAACCGATTGACACCGCGGACAGGCAGGAGGAAGAAAATGCAAAAAAAGATACTTTTGATTGACGATGACACAGATTTATGCCGGCTGCTTTCCAACAACCTGAGTTCGGAAGGCTATCAGGTCTGTACATGCAGCGACGGAAATACGGGATTAAGTGAATTTTGGCGCGGCGAATATCATCTTGTAGTCCTCGATATTATGCTTCCCCAGAAAAACGGGTACGAAGTCTTAACGGAAATAAGAGCAAAGAGCACGGTTCCGGTCTTAATGCTGACAGCAAGAGACAGCGAAGGCGATAAAGTCTCCGGTCTGCGGATGGGTGCGGACGATTATCTGACAAAGCCCTTCGGCAACAGCGAATTTCTTGCCCGTGTCTCGGCATTATTGCGCAGATATATGGAATTCAATACAGAAAGCGCTGCCGCCTCCTGCATCACGGCAGGAAATCTCACAATAAATGTCTCTGGACGGCAAGTGCAAAAAGGGCAAAAGCAGATAGCGCTTACGGCAAAGGAATTTGATCTCCTGCTATTCTTTGCCCAAAATCCGAAACAGGTATTTACAAAAAAGCAGATTTTTCACGCTGTATGGAATGAAGAATATGCTTTTGACGACAATAACATTATGGTGCATATCCGGCGGCTGCGGAAAAAAATCGAGGACAATCCCGATAACCCTGCATATATTGTAACGGTTTGGGGCGTAGGGTATAAATTTGGTGGTGGAATATGACAGTGTTACTATTAATTTTAGGTATCATATGCGTTGCACAGGCAGTGCGGATACGCCGTGTCGACAGACAACTGTCTGAATGGTCCGGCTACCTGAAAAATATTCAGGATTCTCCCGAGCGCAAAAACTTTGTCAAGGGAACTGGACTTCTCGCAGAAATTAATTACCAAATCAATGATATTATGAATGAAAACAGGCAACAATTTATTCGATTGACAAACGCGGAAGAGGCAAACAGACAGATTCTCACCAATTTGTCCCACGATGTCCGCACGCCGCTCGCCTCACTGATCGGCTATCTGGAGGCACTTGCGCAGGACCGGGTAAAAGAAAACGGACAAAAAGAATACTGCCGTATCGCATATCAAAAAGCGCTGGATTTGAAAGAGCTTGTGGATATTCTGTTTGAATGGTTCAAAATAAGTGCAAACGAACAGGAATATCAGATGGCAGACTATGATGTGAACGAGCTGACCAGACAGATCATAATCGGATATCTTCCGATCGTTGAAAGCGAAAATATCAGTTTTGAAGCAGACATTTCTGAGGATGAATATTTTGTTTCACTCGACAGGGTTGCATACGAGAGAATCATCAACAATCTTTTCAGCAACGCTCTAAAACACGGAAAATGCTCAAAGCTTACCGTCAAAATACATCAAAGCGGCGGTACGGTCATGATTGAAGCATCCAATGACGGATTGCCAATTCCCAAGGAAGAAATTCCCTATCTGTTTGACAGACTGTATAAATGTGACACGGCGCGTTCACAAAGCGGAAGCGGGTTGGGACTTGCCATTGTAAAAGAACTCGTGACCGCCATGCAGGGACAAGTCACAGCAGAAAGCCTTCCAGGCAAAACCTCTTTTTATTTGTCGTTTCCTCTCAGTGTAAGAAAAAAGTAAGACTTGCGCAAGGGGGATGTCAGAACTGACTGATACAATAAAAAGCAGGAGGTATCAGTAAATGAATCAATACATCATCGAAACAAAGAATCTTACCAAAAAATACGGTGAGCAGATCAGCGTCGACTGTCTAAATCTCCATGTGCCCAAAGGAAAAATATACGGTCTTTTAGGGCGAAACGGAGCAGGAAAGACAACGACAATGAAGATGCTGCTAAATCTGGTGAAGCCGACAAGCGGCGATATCATCCTGTTTGGAGAGGATTTCCGAAAAACAGATTCAAAGACCTATTACCGCATCGGTTCCATCGTTGAAACCCCATGTTTCTATGAAAATCTCACCGCAGAGGAAAATCTGAAAATACTTGCGAGACTGCGCGGACAGCACAGAAAAGATACGGTAGAACACGCGCTATCCGTCGTAGATCTGGGTTCAAAATCCGATAAGGCTTTCAAAGATTATTCTCTGGGCATGAAGCAGCGGCTGGGAATTGCTGCCGCAATCATGCATGAACCCGAGCTTCTGATTCTGGATGAGCCGATCAACGGACTTGATCCTATCGGAATCTTAGAAATCCGCAATTATCTGCGAAATCTGTGTCAGGAAAATCGGACTACCATCCTGATCTCAAGTCATCTTCTGAGCGAAATTGAGCAGATGGCAGATATCATCGGCGTGATGCAGGAGGGGCGGCTGATCGAAGAGATCGATATGGACAGGTTGCACATGCAAAACCGAAAATATATGGAATTTGAGGTTTCCGATGTCAATGCTGCTGCACATGTTCTGGAACGGAATTTTAAGTTATCGGACTACACCGTTGCAGGCAGGCATCTTCTTCGGATCTTTGGCTCACCCGACAGTAGATCCGAAATAAACAAAACCTTTGTGGAGAACGGGATCACTGTTTCAAATATTACTGTCTGTGAAGAAAAGCTCGAAGACTATTTTAAAAATATGATTGGAGGTGTCGGAGTTGAGTGATATTCTTTATTGTGAGTGGCTGAAATTAAAACGTTCAAAAGTGACTGTCATAGGTTTTTTCGGAGCGCTGTTCGTTCCGGTCTTTGTGATATTAAATCAGATACAGCTCTCCTTAAAAAATCCTGACAGAGTGATTGGTTTCTTTGAATTGTTCAGTTCAATGATTATGTTTCTGATGCTGCTGTTTGCCCCGCTTGTCCTCTCCATTTTTGCGGTCTATCTCGTCAGCAGAGAGTACACGGAAAAAACACTGAAAACCGTTTTTTCCGTGCCGGTATCGAGAACGAAATTTCTGGTCGGTAAATTTCTGATCCTTTATATCATTGTCCTGCTGTTTATGTTTTTATCGTGGCTTGACCTTTTGATACTGACATTGCTGAGCAGCTTCTTCGTCAACGTAGAATCGGCGGCAACGCTTCCGACCGTTTTATATCTGTTCATGATGCTCTTTAAAATACTGTGTGGAGGCACGTTACTGTATATGACCGTCACTCCTGTCATCTACTTAAGTATCCGGAACAAAGGATTTGTCGCGCCTTTCATCGTAGTTGCGACAGTCTGCCTTCTGAATGTCGTTTTATCAAATTCCGGTGTCGCAGGATTTATTCCGTGGTCTGCCTCCTACCTCCTGATCACCGGGCGCAGCGGCAATTTCGGCTGCCCTCCCTGGGTCAGCTTTCTGATCATCGTCCTCATATGCGCCCTTTCGGTTGCCGCAAGCATGAAACGTTTTTTAAATGAGGATATCCTGTGATGGCAAGTGCCAGCGCTATTCCAGAAATTCAACGCTGCCATCCTTAATGTCATACTTTGCACCAATGATTTTTACCTCACCTTCAGCTTCCAACTGACTGAGAATTGTACTTGTGCGCAGCTTCTCAATCGTATTTTGGATATTAAGATTCTCTGCCAGTGTAGAAATAGCGCTTTCATCTGTCTCTGTCTTTTTAGCCTCTTCGACAGATGGGGTGATCTCGTCTATGATATTCTGTATAAAGCCTTCTGCTTCACCGCTGACTGCGGCACCTACCGCACCGCAGCCTGAGTGCCCCATAACCACAACCAATGGGGCGCCCAAGTGCTCTACACCGTATTCTACGCTGCCAATTTCAAATTCATCCACTACATTGCCAGCGGTACGAATCGTGAAAAGCTCACCCATAGTTGTATTAAACAAAATCTCCGGAGCGACGCGGGAGTCAGAGCAGGTAATCACAACTGCGTAGGGAGCCTGTCCATTTTCTGCCAGATCAGCACGAAGCTCCGCAGTATTACCGGAAGTAAATTCCTCATTGCCCTCCTTTAATTCTTTTAATGCTTCCTCTGCGGAAACAACTGTGATGCGTTTTGGCTCTGGAGTCTTACCAGAGTTTGTACAGCCTGCTAAAGCAGATATCAAAGCAACAGATAACATTAAACTCAAATATTTTTTTCTCATATAATCCTCATTTCTATCCTGTGTTTCACTGTAACAAAAGCAAGTACGTTATTTTTTTATAAACAAGTTGTTATGCTGTCTATTAACATTACCATACAATATGCTCAAATTCAAGACCGGTATAGCCGCCTCCGGTTTTGACGCTTATCATCACCATTTTTTTCTTTCACTGCCCTTCACTCATATAATACTTCGCCTGTGCGCTGTAGAGTTGATAATATCTCCCCTTTTGTTCCAGAAGCGCCTCATGACTTCCCTCTTCCAGTATTTTTCCCTCTCCGAGCACCACGATCCGGTCACAGAATTTACAACTGCTCATTCTGTGCGAAATGTAAATCGCAGTTTTATTCCTGACCAATGTGTCAAAGTTTTCATAAATTTCTGCTTCTGCCAGCGGGTCCAGCGATGCCGTAGGCTCATCAAGAATAATAAACGGCGCATCCTTGTACAGTGCTCTGGCGATGGCAATCTTCTGTGCTTCGCCTCCCGACAGCGAAACTCCCTGACCGTTTTCATGTCCGAGCAGGGTTCTCTGCTTCCCTGACAGTTCCTGCACACGCTCCCACATACCGGAGAGTTTCAACACCTCCTGCAGCCGTTTTTCCTCAACCTGTATTCCAGAAGACACGTTTTCATCCAGCGGGAAATCATACAGTCTGAAATCCTGAAACACGACTGAAAAAATTCTGACGTACTCGTCATAATCATACTTTGCGATATTGATGCCGTTCAGCCTGATCTCTCCCTCTGTCGGTTCGTAGAGACGGCATAAAAGTTTGATCAGCGTCGTTTTTCCCGCACCGTTTCTCCCGACAAGCGCCAGCCGTTCCCCAACGTGAAACGTGATAGAAACGTCCCGCAGAATGTCCTGCTCCGTGCCCGGATAGCGGAAGCTGACATGGGAAAACTCGATCAGATACTGGTTATCATCACGTTTTTCCGTGGGCAGCGTACCGTCATAGTGCATGTTGGGCTGTGTGATGAACTCCTCATAAGTATTGAGATATTCATTCATATAATTGATGTTCTGATATTTTTCCAACATCTTCTGCACACCCGCGATCATTGCAATGACCGCGCTCGCATACATCGTCACCTCTCCTACTGTAATGCTGCCCGCCAATGCTTTTGCCGCAATGCAGATGTAGGTCACTGCTGCAAGCATCTGTGCCGCAAAGGAACTTGCCGCCTGACATTTTCCGGTGTAGCATCCCTTTTCAGTAAATATTTTTCCCACAAACCGTGTAGCATCCATTTTTTTGTAGAGATAATCTCTCAGTCCGAACAATCTGATATCTTTTATATATTCTTCCTTTTCCATCAAGGTATACAGATATCCCGTCAGTGTGTTGATACGCTCGTTTTCCAGCTGCGTTTTCACAGCAAATTCTCCGTCTTTTTTTGAAAAATAGTTGCTGACCGCCAACACTATGCCAACCGTCAAAAGCATTAGCGCAGAGAGCAATACGGAGACTGTCAGATTTTCTTTCTTACTGTCCGTACTTGCAAAAAGCACCAGTACAAATCCTGCCGCAAAAACGATTCCGACAAGTTCCCGAAAAAACTGATAGATTTCCTGTAGCTGTCGCTCCGCACCTCCCATTCCCTGTTCCCCTGCTCTCACTCTGCGGAAGGATGCCAGCGCTTCTGCCTTGTCTATCATTTCATATTCCATGGAAAATGCTTTCTGTGCCATGCGCTTTTTGATCTCAGGTTCACAGAGGGCGCCGTAGTGCTGCACGATCCGGTCACATGCTTTCGCCGTCAGATTAAGGATCATGATGATGACTGTCATCTGCAGTACTGTTCTCACCGCCATATCATATTTCGCAAGCATAAGCCGGTCCAAAATCCCCGCATAAAATATGCTGCTCACATATGGCACTGCCGCCGCAGTGAGTGCACCTAAGACAATTCCAACCTGCACCGTCCGGTAACCCTTTGTCTGAAATACCATATAGTGCCACATTTCTTTTACTGTCATATTTTTACTCATATCAGATCCCTCATTTCCGCCTGCTCTGCATCTTTTTCCGATTCCTGATAATATCTGCTCTGCACCTGGAACATTTCATAATAATTTCCCTGCGCTTCCATCAATCCGGCATGCGTCCCCTGCTCACAGATGCGTCCTTCGGAAAGCATGATGATCCTGTCACAGAATCTGGTGGAAGCCAGTCTGTGGGAGATAAAAAGTACCGTTTTATTTTCCAGCATAGTCTGATATTTTTCATAAATCTCCGTCTCTGCCAGTGCATCCAGAGCAGCAGTCGGCTCATCCAGCATGATCAACGGTACATCGCGGTATAACACTCTCGCAAGCAAAAGTTTCTGCATCTCTCCGCCTGACAGTTCAATGCCGTCCGGGGATATATCTTTTCCAAGACAGGTTTCAAGTTTCCTGCCGAGACCTCTTACCTTTTCTTTTAATCCCGCCCGGGAAAGTACACTCCATACCCGTTCTTCGTCATATTGTTCTGCCAATGCCACATTTTCGCCGATACTGTAAGATGTCCGAAAGGGCTCCTGAAAAATGGCAGCCTGCTTTGCAAAATAACCTGTCCGGTTAAGCTCGCGCGTACTGATGCCGTTGACATATACTGTCCCTTCTGTCGGAAGGTAAAGTCCTGACATCAGCTTTACGATCGTTGTCTTTCCTGCACCGTTGATACCCACAAGTGCAAGCTTTTCCCCTGCCCTCAGATGAAAGCTGACATCCTTTAACGTATCCTCCTTAGCGCCGCTGTAACGGTAACTTACATGGTCAAATTTGATCTCAATATCTGTCCACGCACTGCAGTCAAACGCAGTTTCGGTCTCCCTGCTCTCCTCCAGATCGAGATAGGTGCGCAGATCGCAGATCATATCGCTGTCTCTTTTTACCCCGACCACATATTTGCCGATCAGACCCAGCCAATTCGAAAATCCTCCGATCAGACCCAGATAAAATATAAATTCGGAAATTCGCATTCCGTGTGAAAGCTGTGTGATCAGATACAGATAACAGATCAGCTCCCTCGCGGCATTCAACACGGTATCCAGAGTATTGCTCCCATATTCCCGCATATCCCTGCCAAAAGAAATCCGGCGGCGTCTTTTAATTGCCTCATCATACTTTCCTATGATCCATCTGCCCAATCCAAAGATACGGATGTCCTTGCCTCCCTGCACATCGTCCACAATACGGTCGATATAGCGCATTGTCATATCCTGCTCTGCGAGTGCGTCTCTGGTCCTTCTGACATAGCGTGTTACCAGATATCCCGCTGCAGCGCTTAACGCAGACATTCCGATCAGCATCAGCAGAATTTTTAAGTTCATGGCACCCACGATCAGCGAATAGACGATCAGACCCAGCACATTTTTTAAAAGATCACTGTTGTCATGAAAAAATCCCTCCAGTCCGTCTGCATTCGTCCATGTGCAGTCCCTTGCCTTTTCCTTTTGTTTATGGATCTCCACATCTTCATACTGTTCCATGCTGATTGACAAATCTTTTTCAATCGGCAGCATAACAAACAGCTCGATTCTTGCCTCTATATACTGAAGCCATCCACGGTTCTCCAGATAGACCTTGATCATATTCAGCACCCCGTAGCCCGCAAATGCCAGCAGGATCATGTACACAAGTCTGCGCATCGCAGTTCCCGCATCCAGCGCTCCCACGATCGCGGCAGTGACCGCGGTTCCAGCAACCGGTACAAAAACAAAAAATACCGCTTCCGCAAGCGTACTGAAAATAATCTTTTTTTTCTTTTTCCACAGCGGTCCGTAGGCAAACCGGTAATTGCTCCAGATCGAATAATGTTTCATCGCACTGTACTCCTTCCTTTTTCCTGCCGTCACTATAACACGGTTTCTTTTTTTTGTATTAAAAAAGGCACAGATGGTAAAAATCCGTACCTAAAAAGTTTTTGCATATTTTTACAGTGGCAGCATGATCTCGGTTACAAAGACTCCCGGCTCATTCTTCCGGTTGATATAGCCACCGTATTTCTCTACAATATGGTTGATCCGTTTCAGACCGTGCCCGTGATTGCCGCGTTTCATTGAAATGTATTCTTCATCAAATTTCCGCACAAGTTCATTTGTCGCATTGCTGACCGAGAGATAAAGCTGCTGGCGCAAAACACCGATATAGAGCCTGATAAACTGCTCTTTGGGTTCTGTCTTTTCGCATGCCTCCACCGCGTTGTCAATCAAATTGCCGATCACAGCGCAAAGATCGATGTCTGATACTGCAAGTGTTTCCGGGACTGTTGCCTTATAATCAACCCGTATCCCCTTTTTGATCGCAAGTGAGATCTTGGAATTTAAAATCGCATCGGCATTGATATTTCCGGTGTGGAACAGAAGATTGATATCATCCAGGTCCCGCTCCAGCTCATCCAGATACTCTGCCGCCTCCTCCAGTCTGTCCATTGCCAGATAAGCCTTCAGCGACTGCATGTGATTGTGATAATCATGCCTCCATCCCCGCATTGTGAGGTAAATATTATGTACCTCCTCTATCTCATTTTTCAAAAGCTTATTCTGATATGCCGAAATCCGTCTTTCATATATTTTATCGTAAATCCGATACAGCAGATACGCCAGAAACGCAAACGCTGTCACAATCACCAAAACAAACACAACCGTATTCATTCTTCTACCTCTCGCGTATCATCCTTATGTCAATCACAGCAATTCTTCTATCGGCGTGATCCCAAGCTCCTGCAGCTTCCTGTAGGAGCGCTCTATTGCCTCATCCCACAGCTCCTTTGGGTTATGGCAGTCAGAATTTACGATCACTCTTACCGGTGTCTCTGCCACCATTTGCCAGAATGTGTCATGGGGATACGGATGTCGGATGCCGTCCGAGTACTCAACCTGCTTTCGCCTGAGCCCGTTCGCATTATATTCCAGGACAGTATCCGTGGCAACTGCAGTATTGATGATCAAGTCCGCTGCCCTCCTGCAATTATCGTCCCACGCGTCCATATTCAGCATGTAGAGGTCAGGATGGGCAACTGCCTTAAAAAAGCCGGTTTTCATGCCCTCCGCCACAGAATTGGCATAGCTGAGACACTGCTCGGTGGAATGGGCTCCATAAATATTGGCATTTTCCCCTGCCTGATCTTTGTAATAATGCTCTCCCAACAGCAGATACTCCACACCGTATTTCGTCAGCAGCTCTTCATAATACCCCTTATATTCGGGCAGATATTCTATTTCCAGCCCCTTCCATATTGTGATATCACCTTTGTATTTATCTCTCATGGCGTCTACTTCTTCCAGATATTCCCGGAGCTCACAATATGGCATCCGCATTCCGAAATCAAAATCCGGAAAAGGTGCATGATCGGAAAATCCGAGTTGGGAAAGTCCCTTCTCAAGGGCACATTTGATATAATCCTCTACGTCACCCGCAGCATGCCTGCATCTCTTTACATGTGTATGAAAATTTATTTTCATTTCTCCGTCTCCAATTCTTTTCTGATTTTTATACCGGATTCTGTCCTGCATCATGCAGATAATGCTGTATAAACCGCTCATTTAATTCCTGATAGGAATTCCGGCTGACAGGCAAAACCTCTCCGTCCGCAAGCGTGCATTCCGCACGGCTGATCTTCTCGATGTAAGAAAGATTGACCGCGTAGCTTCTATGGCATTTTACAAACAGCTCTTTCCTATGAATCCTCGCCAGAACCGTTCCCAGACTTTCTTTCACACGGATCACGGAGGCATCGGACAGGTGAAGCTGTGTGTAGTGCCCTAACACATCCAGATAGCAGAGTCTGTCCTCATCTACTCTTCGAATCACGCCTTTCTCTTCCACCGTGATGCAGGCAGCGTCTTCTGTTCTTTCTTCCATGTCTGCCAGCAGTCCGTTCAGCAATTCCCAGAGTTTTTCGGCGGTGATCGGTTTTAGCAGATAGCGGATGGCACGAACCTCATACCCCTCCAGCGCAAACTCCCGGTCAGCCGTCAAAAATGCGATTGGAATTTTCTGATCTATATTCCGAATGGTGCGTGCCAGTTCCACACCGTTCATCTGTTTCAACGCGATATCCAGAAAAACCGCATCGTACGGATAGACTTCATTTTTAAACAAAAATTCCTCCGCACTCTCAAACAGAACAACCTGTGCCATCCTGTTCCGTTCCTCTGCCCATTTTTCGATCATGGCGCACACCAAATCTGCCTGTGCTGTCTCATCCTCACAATACGCAATACATATCCCGTTTTTCATGAGCTCCTCCATCGTCTTTATCGCCGGACGGACGCCGCCATCCGGTGATATGTGTGGCGGATGCCGCGTATGGCAACGGAATAAGCCTGTATGTTCTCGGGAAGCGCCATACCGGTATAGCCCGTGTCGCCCAGATGATGAATATCTGTGCCTGTCATCTTGCACATCAGGGCAATCCTGCGGATCGTATCCACATCGGCTCCCTCCTGCGAAGTCCCAACCGCTGTGATAGTCAATGCCCCCAGACTGTGCGCATAACCGACCAGTTCTTTCACATACTCCATTGTAATCCCCGGAACTGTACCGGGGGCGGGAAACAGCACAATATCGGCTCCCGCTTCCCGGAAACATTTTACATCCGCTTTTGTCATGATACACTCTGCCGCTTCCTCCAGGACACCTGCGGCATGCATCTTTCCTGCTGCAAGTATGAGCTTATCGCCTAATTTTTCCTTATACAGCTTTAATGTCTTTTCAATAGCATCATTGCTGACACCCATGCCCGGATTTCCGGTCAGCAGTATCATATCCACGCCCATTTCACATGCGCGCTGCGCGTTTTCCAGGGTTGCTCGCCGCCCCCCTGACATTTTCCAAAGCAGATCTGTCTCTCCCTCTTCACCCTCACTTACCGGTTCGAGGTTTATTCCCACCGGACGGCCGGTCAGCTTCTTGACCGCACGAATGACATCCTCCGCCCCTTCCTCCGGGAGACCCTGGATCTGGGGATTTATCACATCGAACATGTTTAAGAGCAGAAAATCTGCACCCATCGCCGACACAAATTCTGCATTTGTCACATCTCCAAGCATAGGGCGCACTGTGCCAATCGTCTCACAGAGCATCACACGTCCCTCGCTTTTCTTAATAGATTCCAGAAGCTCACTCTTCGTATATTTTTCAAAATCCGAAGCAAAGCTGTCCAGTATTCTTTTTACCATATCAAATTTCCCTTTCCGTGTAAATACGGGCATCTTCATCGATAACTTTATTGTCATCATATCATTTCCCGATTAAGAAGTAAATTGCAGATTGACTTTAGAGAGGGGAACTGCTACTATTCTTTCGAAACGAAACCTACATTTTTCTATTTGTGAGGTATTAAGAGATGAACACAGACTTGACCCGCGGACCGGTAATGAAATCCATGCTGCGTTTTGCCGCTCCAATGATTTTAGGGAATTTGCTGCAGCAGTGCTACAACATAGCGGATACCCTGATCGTCGGAAAGTTTCTGGGCAAAAATGCTTTGGCTGCCGTTGGGTCTTCCTTTACATTGATGACCTTTTTGACCTCCATTCTGCTGGGACTGTGCATGGGCAGCGGAGCCTTATTTTCTATCCGTTTCGGTCAGAAGGACGAAGCCGGCCTGCAGGACAGTATACGCGCTTCTTTTGTTTTAATTGGAGCTGCGACTGTTTTTCTGAACGTCCTCGCTTTCGTCTGTCTGGACTTCATTCAGACCTTTCTGCGCGTACCGGATATCGTATGGGACCTCATGCGAAATTACCTGCTCATTATCTTCTGCGGAATTGCCGCCACGTTTCTGTATAATTATTTCGCGTCGTTTCTTCGGGCAGTGGGTAATTCTGTTGTGCCGCTGTTTTTTCTTGCCGTTTCCGCAGTGCTGAATATTATACTTGACCTGTGGTTTGTGCTGGGACTGAAGCTGGACGTAGCAGGAGCCGCCGGGGCTACGTTGATTGCACAGTATGTCTCTGGGATCGGGATTGCTGTTTATGCCATAATACAGTGCCCCCAGCTTCGAACCATTCACCGAAGATGCCGTGTCCGCTTAAACAGCATCAGAGAAATTGCACGCTTTTCCGTCATGACCTGTCTCCAGCAGTCTGTCATGAACCTTGGCATCCTCATGGTGCAGGGTCTGGTCAACAGCTTCGGTCCAACAGTCATGGCTGCTTTCGCAGCCGCAGTGAAAATCGACGCTTTCGCTTACATGCCCGTACAGGACTTTGGAAATGCATTTTCCACCTTTATCGCCCAGAACTACGGTGCGCAAAAGACCGAACGCATCCGCGCAGGACTAAAGGGCGCAGTACTGACATCCATGTGCTTCTGCATTGTGATCTCCGGTCTGGTATGGGTTTTTGCCCGTCCGCTGATGACGCTATTCGTAGAAGCAAAAGAGACGAAAACTATCCAGGAAGGCATCTGTTATCTGCGCATTGAAGGTGCCTTTTACTGTGGAATCGGCTGCCTGTTCCTGCTGTACGGTCTGTACCGTGCATTGGGAAAGCCGGAAATGAGCGTGGTGCTCACTGTTATCTCACTGGGCACCCGTGTGGCACTGGCGTATGTGCTCTCTGCAATCCCTGCCTTCGATGTCACCGGTATCTGGTGGTCGGTGCCCATCGGCTGGATTCTGGCAGATATGACCGGGATCATATATTACATAACGCACAGGAATAAGTGTCAGTAAACTCCGTCTGCATCCTTGGGCAGACACCTCACATGTTTTAAAAATGCCAGGGCTGCTTTTCCCTCCCCGATATCGTAGGTATAATTTAATCTCTCCGCCACATATTCGGTTGTCGAATCAAACAGTTCACACATAAGGAAAACTGCTTCCCAGGCAGCGTCTATACCGCCTGCGAAATATGTATTCAGATAATCCTGATATTCTTTCCCGTCAATCCACCTGTACATATATTTTGCCGATTTTCCGACACTTACATTAAAATCTGTTTTTACGCCAACCTTCCATGAAAGCATCTTTTCGAGCTGTTTGCGGACAACAAAATTTGCCATATCCTGTACATATGGCATCTCTTCTCTCCATAAGCCTTTTGCCAGATTATTGCTGCACCACCAAAACTCATTGATACATGCCCTAAACTGCGCTTCCGACGGTCTCCTTACGCGGTAATCCTCGTCTGTAGCTTCGGGAATCTCCGGCAAAATATTTTCTTTGTCCAATAAAATCCTGCAAAGCTTATCGTCACGGATATGGTCTTTCGCATGTGCAACGGATTCTACGTGGAGATCTACTCTGTTACCGTCGTCAAACTGCATGAGCCATCCGTAAATATTCTCTTTGTCATTCGGATAGTCGGGATGCTCATCCGGGTATTGCATATAAAGAACCGTTCCAAATTTTTTAATCCAATCCTTGTCCTCAATAAACGCTTTGGTCTCTGGCACCACAAACACAATATCGTAATCCTGAAAAATATCTTTCGGCGCATTCTCATTCGTTCTCGAACCGTTCATATAAACGGCTAAAATCCTGTCATCCTCATTGGCAATATCCATAAACAACCCGTACATTGCTGCTTCACTGCGCATGAAATATCCTCCGTTTCTTCTGCTCTCCCACATGGTCCTTCAAATGGGTAACGTTCTGTTATTTTGTATTTCTATACTAGCATTAGCCCTTCGGTTTTACAAGACGACCCTATTTTTTTTGCAAAAAACCTTCGACAAAACGCAAGCGGCTGCCAGGCTGACAGCCGCAGCCACTCCACCATACTTAATCCTGACCACCTGCAGGTCTCTCTGATATTCCGCCTCGCGGACGGTCTGCACATTTTCAAGTGAAAAGCCCAATGCCTGGATCTGTCTCACATTCTCTCCCGTAATACCCTGCCGTTTGGTGAGCACTCGAAGCTGCGACACATTTTCTGACATCCCTATGCTATTTCCCCTGCAGAATACAACCGGCTCCTCTTCCGACAGTCCCTCCGCAACCAGCACTGCAACAGCTGATATCTCATCCGTGCCACCGACCGCAACAGTCTGCCCTGATTCCTCCGGTGTATAGCTGATACGCAGCCTTCCCTGGTCTGCGTTTTTTTCCTGTCCTGTCACATCTCGCGTTAATTGATCATACGCGGTCCGATTCATATAAAATGTTTTCATCGCACCGGATTCCGTGAGCCCGTAAGCAGTCTTTATGTATGACTCTGACAGCTCCGTGCAGGAAAATACTGCTTCGTTCGTCTTGTATTTCACCGAAACTGTCACCACACGCTGCCGGCTCACATCTGCCACACAGCCAAGCCTGCGTATCTCCTCCAGCCTTGCCTCCGTCAATACCCCGTTCCTGTTTTCCGTGAAAATATATTCTGCACTGCCGGCGATTTCCCGATACAAAAAAATCCCGTTTAAAAACGCACTTGCCAGAAAAAAAATCCCGATCGCAGCGTAAAGACATATGATCTTTACAACATCATACTGCCTCCTCAGTTTTAAAAAATCATTCCACCGTTTCATATTCTTTCCTGCTCTTTACTGTGCGCACGACTATGATAACCGTAAATATACATAAGATCCCTCCGATGACCGCCATGATCACCCACCACTGTTTCCCGTCATCCTGCTGCATCTGTGAATTTTCAGAAAACGGAGAGAGTATTGTCGTTCGGAATGTTCCGGTTTCCGTCTGCTCCTGTCCCAACTCATCCTCATAGTAAAACGTAATGAGACCTTCGGTCTCCCCGTATAGACTGCTGCCTGACATACTGCTCACCGTCACCTGCGTGCTTCCCGATGCCTGCGTCCCCGGCTCCATATCTCCGATAAAAATGGTTCCCTGCGCAAGCAGCCCGTCAGCCTCAATGACGGCGCGCACATTATACACTCTGCCTCTCCCCAGATTCATCGCCTGTATACGCGCCTCCACCACATCAGCCACCGCAACCTGTGACGCGATCACAAGCGGATCGAACTGCATGCTCAAAGGCTGCCTGATATCCATCCTCGCCCTGCCGCTTCCCGCATAAGTATTCCCTTTGGAATCAGCGTAGTCCATTGTCAGTGCCAGATTATACTGTCCTCCGCCTGTCTGTGCATTTACACGGTATTGGTAAGATACCACGCAGGTTTTCCCCGCCGGAAGGCTTCCCACATAAACCGTATCTGACTCACTGAGCAGCGTAAACTTCTCCACCGGCGCATCTATTGCCACCGACATATTTTTTACAGCTTCCGTGCTGCTGGTATTAACCAGCGTGATATCGACTGTCACATCATCCCCCGCCAGAATCTCAGATTCGGAAAAATGACAGGTCTGTACCAGCACTTTCGGGGCAAATACAGGAGGTTCGGGGGACGTTTGGGTGTCAGAATCCTGTCTGGGATCTTTGCCGTCCGTCACCGTCACATAAACAGTAAATACCAGCTCTACCTCATTTCCCTGCTCATCCTGCGCTCCGACATTCAATGTGACCGGGTAGCTTCCGTTGCAGCGGTCTTCTTTCAGCTCAAGACAAAAATCCGCAACATAGCTTTCCACTGTCTGGCTGCCATTGTTGACGCTGTTTTGCCCAAGGTTTATCTTCTTCTCATAATTTTTCATGACAAACGGTGCATTCTCCGCATCTCCCAGATTCAGCGAAACACGGATGCACTGCTCTTTTAAACTGCCGCTGCTGATGATAGGAGCCACAATATAAGCATTTCCGTTTTCGACCTTTGGCAGATACCCTTCTGCATATGCTCTGTCCATCCCGTTATAGAGGTGTTCGCCATCAAGCATCAGCCGGACAGGCGCCTGCGTATCATCCTGATCTGCATAAGCGGGAACCGGTTTCGCCAGAAGGCACATCAAAACAATCATCACAAACCATTTCTTTCGGTATCTCATTTCCACTTATCCTCCATTTCATGGACGGCATCGCATAATTCCTCGATATCCTGCGCATTATGGCTTGCCAGAAGGACAGCCTTTCCCTGCGTTTTCAGTTCCTTTAACAGCTCCCTCATCTGTGCCACACCTGCCTTGTCAAGACCGTTAAACGGTTCGTCCAGAATAAGCACATTCGGATTCTCCATTATTGCCTGTGCGATCCCGAGTCTCTGACGCATCCCCAAGGAATATTTTGCCACAGGCTTTTTCATGGCATGGGAAAGCCCCACCCGATCCAGTGTCTCCATAATCTCACTTTTTCCGATTCTCACCTTTAGAGCGGCAAGAATCTTAAGGTTCTGATAGCCGCTTAAATTGGGGATAAATCCGGGTGTTTCAATGATAACCCCAAGACTGTCCGGAAAGTCGCAGTCCCATCCCACCTGCTTTTCATTTACAAAAATCCGTCCGGAATCCGGATGTAAAAATCCGCAGATGCATTTCATCAGTACCGTCTTTCCGCTTCCGTTATTTCCGACGATTCCGCAGATTTGCCCCGGCGGAATTGTCAGGTTAACATCTTTTAACACCTGCTCTTTTCCAAACGCCTTGCTGATATGCTCCACAACGATTCCTGCCTGTATCTCCATTTTTCCCTCAATTCCTATTATCATTTACTTTCGGTTCCCGTGAAATGAAAATTATATTTTCGGATTCGGAACACGGACAGACCAAAGAACACGAAACTGCCCGCCACAAAAAAAACATAAGACATCCAAAGCTTTGGCAAATTATCATAACCAAAATTATGCATATAATAAGTCGCCTGGTTCAGCGGGGAAAGCCATCCGAACATGATATTCGCCACATTCATTCTCTCTTTCGGAATACCGAGCCACTCTGCGATCGTTTGGGGATTGAGCAGGAAACCGTATCCGCTGAATAGAATCCCCCCTATCATACCCCCGTTTTGTCTGCACAGATTCAGATATAGAATCAGGCTTCCCATAAGTATGGAATACCCAAGCATCAAACAAAAAATATGAAGCATACACTCATAGGGAAAAGACAGCTCGAGCACCTTGACAAATGCCGGAATGGCAATCTGGTTCCCAATGTCGGAATAGCCAAGGATCGCCGCCGTACTGCTCCACAGATTTGCAGGATATGCCCTTGCACCCGCCAGCACACAGGTGGACAGCAGTATAAAACATACGAGAATCACAGTCGCCATTAAAAGGTAAAGAATTTGTCCGAGCATCCAGATTCTGCGGTTGATCCGCACCAGAAACAGCGGGACTTCATTTCCAAGGTTCGGCATATCTGAAAAGAGCAGAAGCAAAAGCAATGATATGATCAGCACCGACTCTGCATCTCCGAAGGTCCAGATAAACGGCTCTGCGATCTGAAGCAGGGTGTCATGTGTTTCCGCAAACCGGATGACCTTATCCGACAGTAAAAAACACACGATAAATGCCAGACCAAAAACCAGCAGTATCTTCGGATTTCTCCTCCATCCGCGAAAGTCCGCCTTTGCAGTCTGCCAGACCAGCATGACTTTATACATGCCCCAAGCACCTCCCAAGAATCTCATAATAGGTGCACCAAAGAATCAGGATTATGCCGCCGAGGAGAAGCATGATCCCCTGCTCATCGAACACCCATGTGTGCGACGGCTTCAGCCATTCATACGGATACAGGCAGTACAGTCCCTCAAAATATCTCTCATGTACGATCACGAGCAGATAATAGATCACAAATCCGCCTCCGTAAGCAATGTAGCGGCTGTTCGACCATGCTGCAAGGACCGCCGCAAGGACTGCCCAGAGCATTCCCGACGCAAAGACGAGCGGAAGGGAAATCTCCGTCGCTGACTCCCCCCTCCGTATCAAATACAGTGCGCATCCCGCTGTTTCCAAAAGTCCGCCGCTGATACCGCATGCAAGAAATTTCCCCATGATATAGGACATCACTCCGCATCTCGGAAGATACGCTTTGATAAATCCGCTCTGATATTCGTCAAGCCATGCAGTGGCATACGGCAGTGCGGCAAGCACCGGCACACTCATCCGAAACAGCCCGGAATTAAATTCCGTGCCAAACAGAATCACCAGTTCGATGATAAGACCGGCGCAGAATCCCCTGGCGCAGACCGCCCTCTTTAAATCCGTCTCGAAGCTGTTCATTTCACTCCTCTTTCGGTCTAATATCCTAATTCCCTGTCAATGACCGTACCGTCAATCGCATTGATCGTCATAATACACGTATCTTCAGACGAGATCACACCAAACATCGCCGCAGGCTTTTTCGCAAGATTCCTTCCCATAAAGTCCCAGACAGGTACAAGAAGTCCCGTGTCAAAGCTGTCCCTCTCGCTGATCCTCGTATACCGGAGGACCACTCTGTCAATATCAATGGTAACCTTATCCTCCTCATCACTTCCCAACGCATTTGTGACAACTACCATCTGTTCAAAAATATCCTTTATCTCTTCAAAGCTCTTCATGCTCGCCTGTTCCACAACCGTTTCTACAATCTCCATCGGAGAGCAATAATAAAATCCTGCAATTCCTTCGTCATCCACAATGACCTCGATGCTCTCTCCCACCCACATTTTTTTCACGTAGTCGTCTCCGGACCAGCCATCTACAAGTTTTCCGCCGCCCTCATTGTTGACAAAAACGCCGTCAATATTTCTGAGATATTTTAAAATATAGACCTTGCGGTATCCCAGCTTCTCTCCCTCAATATAATCCGGGCTGATGATCTCTCCATACATTCCACCCTCACAATACGAAAAGTCAGTCATACCAAGCGTTTGCAGCAGCTCCCCTGCCTGCTCTTTAGCCTGCTCCTGTGTTATGGTCAACGGAGTGTCTGCATACTCTGCCAGGTCGTCCTCACTGATGTCTACCAGCAATACACCCTCAGCGGGAAATCCGTCCTCAAGGAGCCATCTCCCCAGATGACAGGACCTGTCCGCCACCACGCTGTCAACATCCACATATGCGTGCCTGTCACGGCTGTATCTTATACAGTTTCCGTAGTCTTCATTGTTCTGCACATACAGCGAGATATATCTGCCGTCTTTTCCGTCACTCACCGAATAAAAGACTTCTCCGTCAGGATTCATCTCGTGCTGCCATGCATAAGTAGCATTGTCCCTATCCTGTTCGTACCGTTCCTCCGTGCTGTGGATCAATCCGTCGGACAGATAATCGCTCCATGTCACTTCTAGCGGAGCGCTCTCATATTTCTCCTGAAGCTCGTCTATTTCCCGCTGGATCTCTTCTCTGGATACTCCATCATCTTCCACCTCATTCTGAAGCACTTTTAACCCCTGTATCTCCTGTTCCACCTGATCGCGCGTCTGTGTGTCAAATGCACTCGCATCATAAAATGTCACATCCGGCGCCAGCGTTTGTCTCACGCAGTCGAGCAGTTCCTGTGTCAGATTGCTCTGTCTGACACGCATCACGGACATCGAATCCGTCTTCGGTATATCAACCTGTGCATCCACATTCACCGTAACCTGTAGGGAATCGTTCTGGATCGTCGTCTGGTATACATCATAATTCTGGGCGAGATCAGCAACGCTGCTCGTGCCGTTCTCCGTATTTCCTGCCTCCGCAAGCATATTGTCAAAATCCTTATTTCTCACAATTGAGGAATCAGGGCTTGGCTGACATGCAGACAGCATCATTGATGCCGCCAACCCCATAGCAAGTGCTAATTTTCTTCTTTTCATATATACGCTCCTTCCAAATCCTTCGTAAAAGAGTCCAAAAAAACCATGCCGGACCGCTTCATGAGTTTATCCTAGCATGGTTTGTGAAATCAAGTATTCATCATTTTTTAAACAAATTGTAAAATCATACGCGTTCCTTTTCCCGGCTCGCTTTCTATCTTAAGCTGCGCCCCGTGGCTCTTGACGATCATCGCCGTCAGCGCCAGACCGAGACCTGCTCCGCCGCTCTTGCGGCTTCTGGATTTGTCGATCATATAAAACGGCTCTAATATTTTTTCCTGTTCCTCCTCCGGTATTCCGCACCCGAAATCCTGCACCTCGATCACATTTTTATCTGCCTTTAAAACAATTGTCCCACCGCGTTCACTCGCCTTTACGGCATTGTCGATCAGATTGACCAGCACATCTGTCATCAGATCCGCATCCATGGGAAATATTTCCCCGTGCTGTGAGATTTCCAGCGTGATCTCTTTATCTCTCAGTATCACCCCGCAGGATTTTTCTGCCGCCGCGAAGACCTGTTCGACCGGCGTATCCGCAAATATCAATCCGCTCTCCGTCTCCAGTTCCAAAAGCTTCATCATCTTTTTAGAGAGGCGTTCGAGTCTTGTACACTCTTCATAGATATACATCAGCGCCTCCTCCTGCTGCTCTTCGCTTAGCTTTACGGAAAGCAGTGTCTGTGCGTATCCCGTGATCGCAGTCATAGGCGTTTTCAGTTCGTGCGTCAGATTCCCCATAAACAGCGTCTTTTTCTTCTCCGACTCCTCCATGCTGCGTGTCCTCGCCTCGACCGCTTCTGCCATCTTGTTAAAGCTCTCCCCCAGCTGACCGACCTCGTCTTTACTCCTGACATGGACCCTCTGGTCATAATATCCTCTCGCCATGTACTCTGTTGTCTCATTCAATTCCTGCAGCGGTTTTAATACATGTTTTAAAATTACGGAAAGCAGCAGGACCGTGACAGCCGTAACCACGAAAATGATCGACAGCATGCAGACCGTAAGCCACTCCATCTTTTCCCGCACATAGGAAACATCCTCAATTCGGAAAAAACAGAGATTGCCTCCGACCGGTCTGCGAAAGACAATATAGCGCCTTCCTGACCAGTCCAAATTACAGTATTCCATATTTTCATTGCTCTGATATTCCATATCGCGCAGAAACTCTTCCGTGAACACTGTATGATTATAGATCTCCTGCCACTCGTCCTCACTGCTGTACTGATTTTTCACACGTATAAGGATATTAAAATCATCCCAATTTGTTTTAAAATAATAGTCGAGATAAATAGGATTATCTGCAAGCGTCTGATCGGCATCAAATGTCTGGATCAAATCTTCCGCGTAGACATAAGCGTTCTGATATGCTTTGGCAAAAGCTTCCTCTCGAAAGCTTCTTCCCGCCAAAATCCAGATCACAGCATCCCCAAACAGGGTGGCTGCCAGAACTGCTGCACAGCTAATCCATATGATACGCGTTCTTATTTTCAATGCTTCACTCCTCCAAACGATATCCCAGCTTTGATACAGTCTTTATGTGATCGCTTAAGCCCAGCTTTTTCCTGAGCTGTCCGATATGCACGTCCACCGTGCGCGTCTCTCCCACATAATCGGTCCCCCAGACCATCTGAAGAAGCTTTTCTCTTGAAATAGCAATATTCTTGTTTTTTGCCAGTACAGCCAGCAGCTCAAACTCCATCGGTTTTAACTGCACCTCCGTGCCGTTCTGCCTGACCGTATGCTCCTCAAAGTTAATCTCCATATCAAGAATCTGAATGACACGGTTCCATCGGTTGGTCCGCTCTAAAACCTTCTCAATACGCACAAGCAGTTCAAGCACCTCAAACGGTTTCACGATATAGTCCTCCGCACCGCTTTTTAATCCGTGAATTTTGGATTCAAGATCATCCTTTGCTGTCAGAAAAATAACCGGTATTTCATAGCGCTTCATGTCCTCGAGCAGTTCAAAACCGTCCAACCCCGGCAGCATGACATCAAGCAGCGCCAGATCAAATGCATGATCTTCCTGCAATGCTTTTTTTGCCTCCATTCCGTCTGAATAGATCTGTGTTTCATAATTAGCTACCCCGAGGTTCATTGCTATCATTGTTGCGATCGCAGCCTCGTCTTCAACGATCAGAATTCTGTTTTTTGACATTACGCGCACCTTTATTCCCCTGATTTTTAAAGGCGGCAGATTTTTACAATCTGCCGCTCTTACATGTTTTTTAGCTTTTTTCTAAACTTCTTTCCGCGAGCCGCAGCGCCGAAATCACCGGCACGATCAATATCCCGCAGAAAAAGTTGCTGACGCCATGGATAAAATCATACGGCAGACCTGCCGCAATCCATGCGATCATTCCTTTCAGGCTCAGCCCAAACAGTATCGCCTGCGCCGGAGCATACAACGTTCCAAATAAAAAGCCGTGCAGGGCACAGACTGACATATACACAATAGGCCGTNTTTTTTTCGGCATGTTCTTCGGAAGAAGCATAACGATTCCCCACAGAACNGTCCACACATATAAATANGGAATCCACCATGACGCAAAGCCGCTGAAAATNCCGTTTANGATCACATAGGTGTAAATCGGGTACAGCGCCTTTTTTCGGTATACGACCGTAAAAGCAACCGTAAACACGCCNAGCAGATGAATATTCGGCGCAAACTCCATNATGATCTTNGATACATACATCACAGCTCCGAGCATTGCAAACACTGTGAGTTCTTTCGTCGTAAGCTTCACGCCTATTCTACCTTAAAGGAGTAACTGTCTCCNTCCGTGATCGGNGTAGCNTCAACNCCTGTCAGCGCATACTCTNCNTTGATATAGAATGCCCAGTACACNCCGTCCGTATCATAATCGGCAGTGATTCCGTTCACNGTCTTGACATAAAGTCCGTACTCGCNTTCATCTCCNGAAATCAGTTCCAGNTCCANNAGCGCTTCTCCGACTGTCTCCTTGTCNGTNTGGATCTCAAACNGNGTCTCATTNCCGTCCTTATCCACTACGGTCAAAGCAAANTCCGCGCTGCCTTCTCCCAGCGTGCTGCCTTCTCCCAGNGTACCGCCTTCGCTTAATACATCTGCTCCCTGTCCTCCTGCGGCAGCATTACCGTTTTCTGNGCTGCCATTACAACCTGCCGTACACAGCGCTATAGCCACAATAAGCACCGTACAAANGATCCATGACAACAGTTTTTTNNTACATTTCTTCTGCATGTTCTTNTCTCCTTTAATTTTTATTTCCTCAGGCAACCGGCACTCGCGGTTTCATAATTGAGGATCGGATCTGTCCGGATATTTCGACTTGGCACNCCGTTGACCGGCCTTCTCAGAGATACTCCAATGGCTTTTCCCGAAACTGTGGCTTTCGGTNAGATCAACTGTTATCATATGTGCCTTACGGCGACGGGCTCGTACAGGATTTGCACCTGTTTCCCCGNNCAGTCCGNTTTTTATCATAATATGTTGNTTNNNTTTTGTCAACTTGACCGAAGNCAAACACAGGTTTTTCTCTTGACAAGGGCAGATAAATGCCGGAAGATATATCATAGTTCAGTTGGAGGATAGNTCANTATGGAAGAGAAAAAATTATCAGATGATTTTACACAGGGAAGCATTGCCGGAAAACTATTAAANTTCATGATCCCAATATTAGGCGCACTGATTCTNCAGGCAATGTACGGTGCGGTAGACCTTCTGGTGGTGGGGCAGTTCGGCACCAGTGCCGGAATTTCAGCGGTATCCACCGGAAGCAATGTCATCAATCTTGTAACCTTTATCATCACCGGTCTGACTATGGGCGTTACGGTCTTGATNAGCCGGTATCTGGGTGAGAAGAAAACAGAGAGNATTGGGAAAGTGATCGGCGGCGCCGTTGCCTTTTTCCTAGTGCTGACAGCCTTTCTGATGGCAATTCTGTTGATATTTGCACCNGTGTTTGCCGGCTGGCTGAACGCTCCGAAAGAGGCATACGGATTGACGGTCACTTATGTNCGCATCTGCGGTGTGGGACTCGTATTCGTAGTTGCATATAATGTGATCAGCGGAATCTTTCGGGGGCTGGGGAATTCAAAACTTCCNTTGATTTTTGTGGCGATTGCCTGCGTGGTAAATATTNTGGGTGATCTGCTGTTTGTNNCNGTTCTCCAGATGAATGTGGCAGGAGCTGCNCTCGCCACGATNCTTGCNCAATTTGTCAGCGTGATCATATCNCTTGTCATCATCCGAAGACAGCCGCTTCCTTTCTCCTTTACAAGGAGCGATATCGGCTTTCACCCGGAAATNAAAAAATTNCTGNCTTTGGGNTTTCCTATCGCTCTGCAGGATATGCTGGTAAANATTTCCTTTCTGATCCTGTGCTCGATTGTAAACGGAATCGGTCTGGAGGCATCTTCNGGTTATGGNATTGCCCAAAAGGTGACATCTTTTGTCATGCTGATCCCTTCTGCCCTGATGCAGTCCATGTCAGCNTTTGTAGCGCAAAATGTAGGNGCCGGAAAGGAAGACCGCGCCAAAAGCGCCATGAAAACCGGAATGGCNGCCGGTGCNTGCGTCGGAGTTTTTATCTTTGCACTCAGCTTTTTTTGGGGAGANATCCCTTCCGCNCTTTTCACNCCCAANCCGGAATACATTGCAAGATCAGCAGAGTATCTGAAAGGNTTCAGNCCGGAAGCNATNCTGACCTGNATCGTTTTCAGCTATATCGGATATTTTAACGGACACGGAAAAACNCTGCCGGTGATGNTACAGGGNATTTCCTCCTCATTTCTGATGAGGGTTCCCCTNTCCTATCTGTTCAGCATCCAGCCGGGAGCAAATCTGGTTACGATCGGACTGGCAGTTCCGTTGACTTCTATCTATGGCATNCTGTTCTTTACGGTCTGNTATATTATATTTCAGCGAAAAAACAGGTCAATATCCAATAAACTATAAATCAATGTTGGCCTTTCTTGCCTGACTGCATAAATCCCGGACATTCAATGTGTACATTTTTCCGTCTTTTATAAAATGTGTTCCACATTGCCGGAAATTAAAATGTACATTTTTTGCAATGCATTGTTCCCGTATGTCAAGCACCCAGTCAAAATCAAGAGGACGGGCATTTTTATCCGACTCACCGCCGATTACAACCAGATCAATGTGATTCAAATAATCTGAAATATTTATTTTTTCTATCAAGGGTTGGCATACAACATTTTTATGCTTTATCGGAAGTTCATTAAAAATTTTGAGACGGAAATCTGCTCTGTCCTGATTTTCAACAGTGCAGCTCACGATCACATTATCATATCCGTCTTCCCAGTCAGAGGGAATGCATTTCATAAATCTCTCTATCCTCTTTGTCAAAAAAAGGAACGTCAGATCAGAACGTTCTTTTATCATTTCCCAGCATTCCATGCGCCACTCATCAGCCTCTTCAATCAGAAAATCTGTTGAAAAACACAAGAACACGGTCTGCCCGGATTTCATTTTATACGCCCCTTTTTTATCCTTCATGATCGGTGCATAAAACTTGTCTGTTTTTACGATCTGATTTGTATCAACTCCTCTTTTACTGTCACCTTTATGTGTATAACAAAATTTGCAGCCTTCGCTGTACTTATGGCATCCTCTCCACGGGTCCCATCTTGCCATCCTCTCATCACCTACAATCCTGTCTTATTTTGTATATCTGTTTCTCTTCTTATCTGCTTTTCCCATGTTTTCACAGTCTGTTCCCTCAAGAATGCAAGCATCGGTTCCAAATCCTGCCTAAGATCCCATTCCTCCAACGCCTTATAATAAGCCTTTCTATCCTCCTCATGGATCGTAATGGGCGGATGGTTGTGAAGCACGAGAAAATAATTCATTGCCAGCCGCCCAGCGCGACCGTTCCCGTCAGCGAAGGGATGGATATTTTCAAACTTTGCGTGAAAGTATGCCGCTGCAGTTAACGCTTTGTCGTCAGAGATATCTAATAGCTCCTCCAATAGTTCTTCCATCTCCTCCGCAACATCTTCCGGAAGTGCCCCAACTTCCTCTCTGCCTGTGACATAATCATGGTTCTTGTACTCACCCGGACGCTCTCCCAACCGATAACGCCTTGCGTCATACGTGTTCTGTGTCAGCTTTTCCTGAATCTCTTTGATAAAGTCTTCGTCCATGACCCGTCTGTCCTGAAATGCGGCAAGAAACAGTTCGTAGGCTTCTTTTCCATTCCGCATCTCAAACAGGGTACGCAGATCACCGGTATATGAGATCACTCCGTCATGCTCGAAAATCTCTCTTGTGTCATGATATGTGATTTTATCGTTTTCTATCTTTCCGGAATGATAGGCGAATGTGATACTGTGACTGTTCAATGCCTCTGCGAGTTCCGCATCTGTTTTGATCTCTCTTTTTTTCCATAAGGCGACAGCTCTCTCATAATCCGTCATAGTGTCCTCCATTTTCAATTCATGCGTTGCGTTTCAGACTTATTATACTATGAATGAACCGTTTGCCAAATACTTATTTTTCTTTATTTTCAAAATAGCGAACAAATAAGGAACTTTACTGTTCAAATAAAGAACAAAATATGATACAATACAAATAATGGAGGCAATATTATATGTTCGAACCAAAATTTGTGTATACAACAGATATGATTAATGACCTGTTAAAAATAGAGCGTTATCGTACGGCTTTAGAATATCTGTATTTGCCTACAAGGATAAAGCAAGAATTGATATATAAGGCAAAAATGAAAAAAACACATTTTTCTACAAGCATTGAAGGAAATCTCCTTTCTTACGATCAGGTAGAACGTGTTATTAATAAAAAAGGAAATGACACAAAAATCAATGCCGAAAAGGAAGTTTTAAATTATTGGGATGCGTTAACTTTTTTAGAAAAATCACAAGAAGAAAAACGTCCAGTTTCAACTGATTTTATCAGAGAGTTACATGGACATATTGCAAAGAAAAAAAGCAGGCACAGAAAATCTGTATTTAGAGGAGAAATGCCACCTGGAGTATTATTTGCAGTATACGATAACCGGACAGGAATGCCCGAATATATTCCGCCAGAATGGTCAGATATAGAATCCCTTATTAGTGATCTGGTAAATTGGTATCAGGAAGAGACAAAATTACCTATTCCGATACAGGCAGCAATTATGCATTATCAACTTGCGACCATTCACCCATTTGAAGACGGAAACGGACGAACCTCAAGAGCATTGGCTACTTACGTGCTCATGCAAAACGGCTATGATTTTAAAGGCTTCCACTCTATGGAAGAGTATTATGCTCTGGATTTGGATGGATACTATGAAAACCTTCAAATGGGATTACCTACACTGTATTATGATGGACGGAACGATCCGCCGCACTTAGAGCAATGGATAAGCTTTTTTTTGAGAATTATGGCACTAAATGCTGAAAAGATTTATGAAGTAGCAGAAAAAGCGACTGAAAAAGGGAAAACAAATCACTTACTGAATTCTCTTACCAAAAAAGATATGAAAATGTTAAGATACGTATTGGAAAATCATTTGGAATATATCAAAACAAAGGACTTAGCAGATGTATTTTTGGTAACACCGAGGGCAATATCAAAGTGGTGTCAGACGTGGTGTGAGAAAGGACTTCTTGTTGCAAACTATAAAAATGTCAGAATTATTTCTTATTCACTTGCACCGGAATATAAAAGTATAGAACTATCGAGCCTATGAAGAAAAGTCTGTAAATTTTGATCTTCTATGATAATTGATAGGGATGAACGATATTATCAGCCGTTTGTCCCTTGCTTATACTTTTAACAGAAACAGGAGCACATGTCAA
>JAAUZB010000062.1 GCA_014804775.1 Roseburia sp.
AAGATGCCATTTACGGCACGCTATGTCGTAAAGGATTATTTAGAGATCGGAAAAGATACCGATGCGCTATACGCCGGGATTGCGACAGAATCTGGTGTAGTGTTTACGGAAATGAAAGAGTTGCGACGAGGAGTATTGATGCTGTAAAATCAGCTGAGACGTTTATTTGTACGGTCTTTTCAAAGAAATTTTTGTTGCTTTATCTTAATTATTCGTTTATAATATGAGTATATTTAGTACCATACTAAATTTACATCATAAGTTCAAATAAAAATTAATTCAAATCGCCATTTCTAATGGCTCACAGTGTGTGAAGCAAAAAAGTCTGATTATCAGGCTTTTTTTGTTTGCTCAAATTTCGGTTACAATAGAAATTAACTACATATTGTGATAAAATAACATATAAAAACAGAGGAGGTTACAAATGATGCAAGATTATTTTCTGGGTTTAGATATGGGAACCGGTTCAGTGGGATGGGCGGTTACAGATACGGAATATAATGTTTTAAGAGCACATGGAAAGGCACTTTGGGGTGTACGGCTGTTTGACAGTGCGAATACAGCAGAAGAAAGAAGACTATTCCGTACGGCAAGAAGAAGACTGGCAAGAAGAAATTGGAGAATAGACATATTACAGGAATTATTTTCGGAGGAAATCAGCAAGGTCGATGCAGGTTTTTATTTAAGAATGAAGGAGAGCCGTTATACCGCGGAAGATAAAAGGGATGCCGATGGAAATTGTCCACTGCTTCCATATGCGTTGTTTGTGGACTCCGATTATACGGATAAAGACTATCACAGGGAGTTTCCAACGATTTATCATTTGAGAAAATGGCTCATGGAAACAGAAGAGATGCCAGATATTCGGCTTATATATCTGGCGCTACATCACATGATGAAGCATAGGGGACACTTTTTGTTTTCAGGAAATATTGAAAACATCAGGGAATTTAAAACAGTTTTTCAGCAGTTTGTGCAAGGCATAAAAGATGAGGAACTTGATTTTAACATTGCGATTGATGATGAGAAAATCAAAGAGGTCGAGGACTGCTTAAAGAATACTAACATGACCAGAACAGCTAAGAAAGCGACACTGGTTAAAGTACTTGCTGCAAAAACGGCGTGTGAAAAGGCAATATTAAGCCTTATTACAGGTGGAAAAGCAAGCTTGAGCGATATATTTGGGATGGCTGAGCTGGACGAATGTGAAAAACCGAAGATTTCTTTTTCTGATAATTCATATGACGAGTATGTTGATATCGTAGAGACGGATTTAGGGGAACAATTTATTATTATTGCCTTTGCTAAGGCTGTTTATGATTGGTCTGTGCTGGCAGATATTTTAGGAGAACATAGTTCGATCTCTGAGGCGAAGGTAGAAGTATGGGAGAAACATCGAAAGGATCTGAAATATTTAAAAGACTTAGTAAAAGAAAACCTGGATAAGACGGCATACAGGAATCTTTTTGTCAGGACAGACGAAAAATATTCTAACTATAGTGCATATATCGGGATGACTAAGAAAAATGGGAAAAAGAGGGATATAGCAGGGAAAAGATGCAGTAAAGAGGATTTCTATGCGTATTTACGAAAGAATGTCTCGGATGCCATTGCGGATAAAGACAAAGTAAAGTATCTGAATGAGGAACTGGAAAAGGGAACTTTTTTGCCAAAGCAGGTGACAAAAGACAATGGAGTTATTCCTTATCAAGTTCACTTATATGAATTGCAGAAGATATTAGATCATCTGGAGGCAAAAATACCGTTTATCAAAGAAAATAAAGAAAAGATATGTAGTATTTTCACATTTAGGATTCCTTATTATGTCGGACCGCTAAACGGTATAAAAAAGGGAGATGATGCGACCAATTGGGTGGAACGGAAACAAAAAGAAAAGATATATCCGTGGAAGTTTGATGAGATAGTTGATAAAGAAGCAAGTGCGCAAAAGTTTATTCGAAGGATGACAAATAAGTGTACATACCTTTTATATGAGGATGTACTTCCAAAAAATTCCATGCTATACAGTAAGTTTGTTGTATTAAATGAACTGAATAATCTGCGGCTGGATGGTGAACCGATAGACGTTTCGTTAAAGCAGAATATTTATGAAAATCTGTTTCAGCGATACAGGAAAGTGACAGTAAAAAAGTTGAGAGATTATCTTGTAAGAGAAGGAATTGTGGACAAACAGGTAGACATTACAGGAATTGACGGCGAATTTAAGGGAAGTTTGACATCATACCATGATTTTAAAGAAAAACTGACAGAATGCAGTCTTACACAGGAAGAAAAAGAAGAAATAATCCTTAACATTACATTATTTGGCGAGGATAAGAAGCTGCTGAATAAAAGATTGGAAAAGCAGTATCCACAACTTACAACAGGGCAGAGAAAAGCACTGTGCATGCTTTCTTATAAAGGATGGGGACGGCTGTCTAAAGCATTCTTAGAAAAGATTACGGCACCGGCACCTGAGACAGGAGAAGCATGGAGTATTATACAGGCACTTTGGGAGACAAATGATAATCTGATGCAGCTTTTAAGTGAAAAATATTTGTTTTCACAGGCAATAGAAGAGGAAAATGGAACTGATGAAAGAAAAGAGATTTCATATAGCCTGATCGAACGATCGACACTGTCTCCGGCAGTGAAAAGACAGATCTGGCAGACCCTTTTAATTGTAAAAGAGTTGTGCAATGTAATGAAAAGACCGCCTAAGCGTATTTTTGTGGAGATGGCACGTGAGAAAGCGGAAAGCAAGAGGACGGAATCCCGAAAGAAAAAATTGATCGATCTATATAAAAAGTGTAAAACCGAGGAGAAAGATTGGATAGAGGAACTGGTGAATACACAAGATCAGCAGCTTAGGAGAGATAAGCTATATTTATATTATACACAAAAGGGGCGTTGTATGTATTCGGGAGAGCGCATTGAGCTCCAAGACTTGTGGGATAACAATAAGTACGATATTGACCATATATACCCGCAGTCTAAGGTTATGGATGACAGCCTGGATAACAGGGTACTGGTGAAAAAAACATATAATGCAGAAAAGACAGACAGTTATCCTATCCGTGAAGAGATAAGAGAGAAGATGCGCCCGTTCTGGAAAGCTTTATCAGACAGTGGCTTTATTTCAAAGGAGAAGTATGAGCGTCTGACAAGAGCAACTGAATTTGAGCCGACAGAACTTGCCGGATTTATTGCAAGGCAGATCGTAGAAACAAGACAGGGAACCAAGGCAGCGGCCTCTATATTAAAGCAGGTACTGCCGGATACGGAAATTGTGTATGCCAAGGCAAAAGTGACATCACAGTTTAGACAGGATTTTGGTTTGATAAAGGTTCGGGAAATGAATGATTTACATCATGCCAAGGATGCATATTTGAATATTGTGGTAGGAAATACCTACTATACGAAATTTACGGCGAATGCAGTATGGTATATCAGAGAGAACCCAGGAAGAAGTTACAATTTGAAGAAGATGTTTACATCAGACTATGATATTGTACGGAATGGCGAGACTGCATGGAGAGCCGGAAAGACAGGAACTATCTGTACAGTCAGGAAGTATATGGATAAAAATAATATCCTGGTGACAAGGAGAAGTTATCAGGAGAAGGGAGGACTTTTCGACCAACAGATAATGAAAAAGGGACAAGGTCAGGTTGCAATCAAGGGAAGTGACGAGAGGCTGAGGGACATCGCGAAGTATGGTGGATACAACAAGGCGAAAGGTGCCTATTTTATACTGGTAGAATCGGAGGATAAACGCGGCAATATGATGCGCACCATAGAGTATGTTCCCTTATATTTACAACAGCAGATTGAAAAGGAAGAGAGGGAGGCACTGAAATATTTTACCGTGGAACGAAAACTTATCAATCCACGGATCATATTATCAAAGATAAAAATTGATACCTTATTTAAAGTAGACGGATATCACATGTGGCTATCCGGGCGAACAGGTAATCAGCTGCTTTTCAAGGGAGCTGAGCAGTTGCTTTTGACGGCAAAACAGGCAGAAACCTTAAAAAAGGTGAATAAATTTGTGCAACGCAGATTGGAAAATAAAAACCTGGAAATTACAGCACATGATATGCTGGAGAAGGACACGTTGCTAAGCCTATACGATACATTTTTAGATAAGCTTCAAAATACAATATATAATGCACGTCTGGCAGCACAGGAGAAAACATTGAGAGATAAAAGAGACAAATTTATGACGCTGTCAAAAGAAGAACAGTGTGTTGTGCTGTCGGAGATTCTTCACATGTTTCAGTGCCAAAGCGGTGCATCTGATTTGAAATTAATAGGAGGACCTGCTAAAGCGGGTATTTTAGTGCTAAACAATAATATTACAAAGTGTAAACAGATTTCTATTATCAATCAATCGCCTACCGGAATTTATGCGCAGGAGATTGATCTGAAAAAAGTATGAGCTGGCGGATCATTGTTATCTCCAGACGGGCGAAGCTGGACTATCAGATGGGATATCTGGTAGTCCGCAATGAGGGGATAACAAAGATACATTTAGGGGAGATTTCTACGGTATTGATCGAATCCACCGCGGTGTCATTGACTACGGGACTCCTAGCAGAACTGGCAAAGAAAAAGATTAAAGTGATCTTCTGTGACGAAAAAAGGAATCCATCTTCAGAGCTGGTGGGATACTATGGAAGCCATGATACGAGTAATAAGATAAGAAAGCAAATACAATGGAACGCCAATATTAAAGAGGCTGTCTGGACAGAAATTGTTACGGAAAAGATACGAAAGCAAAAGGAACTGTTAGAATACATGGGAAAGGAGGAGGCAGCGCTATTAGATTCATACATACGTGAAATTGAATGGAATGATGGAACAAACCGTGAAGGGCATGCAGCGAAAGTGTATTTCAACGCGTTATTTGGAACGAGCTTTACGAGGACAGCGGATAATTTTATTAATGCAGCATTAAATTATGGATATGCAATTGTGCTGTCAGCATTTGCGCGGGAAGTAGTAACCAATGGATATATTACGCAGTTAGGAATTTTCCACGACAATATGTTCAATCAATTCAATCTTGCGTCAGATTTAATGGAACCGTTTAGGGCATTGATTGATAAAGAAGTGGTAGAAATGTCTTTGGAACAGTTTGAGCATGAAGAAAAGATGCGGTTGGTAAACGTCCTAAATCATGAGGTGCGAATAGATGGCAGAGTGCAGTATGTGAATAATGCCATCAAAATATATTGTAAAAGTGCGTTTGATGCCCTAAATGAAAATGATAGTTCGCTGCTTCAATTTTATACAATTGAGTTATAGATTTATGAGAGTATTGGTATTTTTTGACCTTCCAGTTCAAACGAGCGCACAGCGTCGTGAATATACAAGGTTCCGAAAATTTCTTTTAAAAAGCGGATTTATGATGTTGCAAGAGTCGGTCTATTGTAAGCTTGCGCTAAACGGGACTGTGGTGAAAAGAATAACGGATAGTGTTCATAAGAATAGTCCGACAGAGGGATTGGTACAGTTATTGACTGTCACAGAAAAACAGTACGCTAAGATGGATTTAATAATTGGCGAAGTCAAAAAGGAAGTGTTGGACAGCGATGAGAGGTTGGTGATTTTATGAAATTGGTTCACAAAAACTTGGCGAGACAGATTACCTTGGAGGAACGGCAATGCTGTGAATGGATCATAGAATCACCGGAACTTTTTTCTAAATATGTGCAGGAATTATATATTCAGTCGGAGGGAGGCGAAGGAGAGTTTGTTTTATCAGATAATGACAAGGAGCTAAACATTGAGAAGTGCGTAGAAGTGATTATAAATCCGTTTTCCGTTGATGTGAATGATAAGAAGTTATTGAATAAACTTTATTCGGAATTAAAAGAGATAGCTTTTGATGAAACAATGTATCTAAAAACGCGGGAAATATTAGCAGGCCTGCAAGGTTATTTTTCGGAGCTGGAGCAGCATGGAACATACTTTCTGACGACCGACGTGGAGACAGATATTGTGGCTATTTTTAAAGCAATGGGGGTAAGAGTGGAGAACTGCTCAGATAATTTTTTGCAAAACATAGATCAATACATTAAATTAGTAGCCAGTCTGTTGCAGAAGAAAGTAGTTGTTTTTGTAAATCTCGGGAGTTATATTTCGACAGAACAAATAGAGCAGCTTGCCAAAACGGCAGTATACAATGAGGTTTCGTTGCTTTTCATAGAAAATCAGCAAAGAAACTTTTCAACAATGTTTAGAAGGTATATAATAGACAAAGATAAATGTGAAATATAATAAGCATGTTTGAGTACCAATATGATGTGATGATGGCACATATCATTTTTGAATTTGAGGTTTGAGAATGATGTAAATATGTATGGTACTCAAACTTGTTTGACATCTTGACCGGATGTATTGCGTTTGAGAATGATGTAAATATGTATGGTACTCAAACATATTCCTTTACTGCGTATAACGCTTTATGTTTGAGAATGATGTAAATATGTATGGTACTCAAACACACAAATTACACGAACAACACGGAGGTATGTTTGAGAATGATGTAAATATGTATGGTACTCAAACGTCGAGGTAGATAAAATACGGCTTTGGGTGGTTTGAGAATGATGTAAATATGTATGGTACTCAAACGTAAAGGAAAAAGACGCGGTTTATATACGCGTTTGAGAATGATGTAAATATGTATGGTACTCAAACATTGTTGTCTTTTACACCGGAGTTACCGCTGTTTGAGAATGATGTAAATATGTATGGTACTCAAACTATCCTATCTCCGATAAACATAACAAAGCTGTTTGAGAATGATGTAAATATGTATGGTACTCAAACTATTTGACAAGCAATTGCGCTTCCGACTTGGTTTGAGAATGATGTAAATATGTATGGTACTCAAAC
>JAAUZB010000063.1 GCA_014804775.1 Roseburia sp.
GCCGGGTATCGTTTGTAGGTGATGCGGAGGCCATCTGCCGCGCAAATATTTTTCTGCGCACGGCGGAGCGTGTGTTGATACAGGTCGGGCGTTTTCGGGCGACGACTTTTGAAGAGCTTTTTGAAGGTATTCGGGCGTTGCCATGGGAAGAATACATTCCGGAGGATGCAAAGTTTTGGGTGAAAAAGGCATCTTCCATCAAAAGCAAGCTGTTCAGTCCATCAGATATTCAGTCTATTGTGAAGAAGGCGATGGTGGAGCGGATGAAGCAGAGCTATCACAGAGAATGGTTTCCGGAAGACGGGGCGCCATACCCGGTCCGCATTTTTCTGCTGAAGGATGAGGTGACGGTGGCACTTGACACTTCCGGAGATTCTCTGCACAAAAGAGGATACCGCACCCTTGCCAGCAAAGCGCCTTTGACAGAGACGCTTGCTGCGGCTTTGCTGATGCTGACACCGTGGAAACCGGACCGGATTTTAGTGGACCCGTTTTGCGGCAGCGGAACATTTCCTATTGAGGCGGCAATGATCGCGGCAGGGATCGCGCCGGGAATGAACCGTGAATTTACCGCCGAAAAGTGGACAAATTTTATCGATCACAAGATTTGGTATGAATGTGTACAGGAAGCGCAGGACATGGTGCATACTGATGTAAATACGGATATTCAGGGATATGATATAGACGGAGATGTCATCCGTGCAGCACGGGAAAATGCCAAGCGCGCCGGCGTGGATCATCTGATCCATTTTCAGCAGCGTCCGGTGGCAGATCTCAGACATCCAAAGAAATACGGATTTATTGTGACGAATCCTCCCTATGGGGAGCGTCTGGAAGATAAAAAAGACCTTCCGGCGCTTTACGGGCAGATTGGAGAGGCATACCGCAATCTGGATGCGTGGTCAATGTATCTCATCACAAGTTATGAAGATGCGGAACGCTACATAGGAAGAAAAGCGGACAAGAACCGAAAAATTTACAATGGAATGCTGAAAACATATTATTATCAGTTTATGGGTCCAAAGCCGCCCAAAAGGAGAAACGAATGAAATATTCAAAGCGATATCTGGCTTTTTGTGTAATTCTGGTCATTGCGCTGTTGGTCAAATTTAACGCGCTTACCGGACAGTATGTGGAAATCGGGAGCTTCCGCGGCGCTCATCTTACGGAGGAAGTATGGAATCCGCTGATAGCCGGCAGCGTGAATGATAATTTGCTGTCAGTGATGATCGACAACAAGGAATATACGAATGAAGACTATCCTTTTTACATGGATGATAATCTGAATATTATGGTGCCGGTTACCGTGTTGAGAGACGCATTGAACTGCAGTGCACACGTTTATGATGACGAAAAACTTTTGGTGGAGAAGCATTCAAAAGTAATTGAGTTCCCTTTGGATCAGACCGTCATAGACGTGAACGGAGAGGTTGGAAACGTTGTCTCTCCGTTTACGCAGAAGGATGACAGATATTACGTCAGCTTAAACGATCTGTCGGGATATCTGGATTATTCTTACAGTTGGAATATACAGGAAAATACGGCAACTGCCGTGGACAATTCCGGCAATGCGGTCAGTATTCCCACCAGATATGACCTGAGGCAAAAAGGAAGAGTGCCCGACGTGCGCAACCAGGGGGCATTTGGAACCTGCTGGGCGTTTGCTGCGCTTGGGGCGATGGAGTCCTCGCTTTTGCCGGAGGAGGAAGTACAGTATTCACCGGATCATATGACGCTTGGAAACGGATTTAATCTCACACAGGCGGACGGAGGTGAATACACGATGGGTATGGCTTACCTTGCCGCGTGGAGGGGACCCGTCTATGAGGAGGATGATCCGTACGGCGACAATGAGACGGACGACACTCTTACGGCGGTGAAGCATGTGCAGGAAATGCAGGTCATCGACGGCAAGGACTACGAGAGGATCAAAGAGGCCGTTTTCAAATACGGCGGAGTGCAGACATCGATTTATAATGCGCTTAGAAGTTCAACGTCGCAGTCTCCTTATTATAACAGAGAGACAAGCTCTTATTGCTACATTGGAACAGAAAAACCAAATCACGATGTTGTCATTGTTGGATGGGATGACAGCTATTCCAAAGAAAATTTTTCTGTGGATCTGGAGGGAGACGGCGCTTTTATCTGCCAGAATAGCTGGGGAGAAGAGTTTGGAGATCAGGGATTTTTCTATGTGTCTTACTATGACACTAACATTGGCACACATAACGTGGCATATACCAGAATCGATGAGACCGACAACTATGACCATATATATCAGAGCGATCTCTGCGGCTGGGTCGGACAGCTTGGATACAACAGAGACAGTATTTATGGTGCCAATGTATTTACCACAGGGCAGGAGGAGCAGCTGGTTGCAGCAGGCTTTTATGCTACCGGTAAGGATTCAGAATATGAGATCTATCTCGTAAGAAACTTTGAAAATGAGGAATCTTTTTCCCAAATGATACCGATCGCATCCGGAAAGCTTGGAAATGCAGGATATTATACGGTAGATTTTAATCAGGGTGTCGCGTTGGATGCCGGAGAGCGCTATGCGATCGTGCTTCACATGATCACTCCGGGTTCTGTACATCCGATGGCGATCGAGTATGCGGCAGATGATGCGACGAAAGACGTTATCTTAGATGACGGAGAGAGCTATATCAGTTTAAACGGTACAAAATGGGTCAGTGTTGACACCGTTGAGCAAAGCAATTTATGTATCAAAGGATTCAGTGTAAATCGGTAAAAGGACAATTTATATATGATGGAAGAGAAATCATTGCGGTTCGCGGCATTTTTCCTGATGTTCCTCACAGTCATGGTGTGTGTGACACTGCCCACCTTTCCGACGCTTCACACGATGGCGGTGGAAGACAGGGAAGAGCGGCTTGCGCAGGAAGAATGGGAAGCGAATCAATCACAGATACAAATGCAGGATTTGCAGATTAAGGAGGAAGACGTGAGCTCCAACGAGATCGGAGGCGAGATCAGTCTGAAACTGCCAGACGGTGTGGACGGAAGCGAAATCGGAATCAGTAACGACTATTTGACGCAGACGATTCGGATTGAGATCCCGGGAGTTGACCGATACTATTTTGACAGTGACCCAATCGCGGGGAGCAGTAACCATATCGATACTCTTTCTTATGCCATGACTGGGGAATACGGAGTTATTGAAATTGCGATGGATCAGGTATATGAACTGGACACTGCGTACAGCGACCAGAAATATTTCCTCAATTTTTTGACGCCGAGGGAGATTTATGACAGAGTGATCGTAATTGATGCGGGTCACGGCGGAAGGGCGCCCGGCGCTACCAAAAAGGGAATTAAGGAAAAAGATATAGATCTGGCAATTTTATTGCAGCTCAAGGACATATTTGAGGAAAGCGGTGAGAATATCGGAGTATATTTTACCAGGACGGATGACAGCAATCCTACGTTTGATCAGCGTGTCCAACTGGCGAATAAGTCCAATGCAAACCTGTTTGTGAGTGTACACAATAACTCGACCAGAAGCGGTAGAATGTCGTCGGTCAGCGGAACGCAGGTTATGTACGACGAGACATCAGAATTCAGCAGGCGGTTTGCAGAGATTTGTCTGGAAGAGGTGACAGGCACGTTGGGAAGCCGGAATAAAGGCTTGGTGGAGGGCGACAGTATCTACATCATACGGACAAGCGAGGTGCCAGTTGCTTTGATCGAAGTAGGTTTTATGACAAATGAGGAGGAGTTGTCGCTCCTCAATACAGAAGAATATCAAAGGCAGGCTGCCATGGGGATCTATCAGGCAATCCACCGTGCCTTTGAGGAGGGATTTTAAATGAAAAAAATTATTTTTGCTACCGGAAATGCCGGTAAAATGAAGGAGATCAGAGAGATTCTGTCGGACATGGAAGCGGAGATCCTGTCGATGAGTGAAGCAGGAATTCAGGCTGATATCGTGGAGGACGGGACCACCTTTGAGGAAAATGCCGTAATTAAGGCAAGGACAATTGCAGATATCGCAAATGAGATCGTGCTTGCGGATGACTCGGGGCTTGAGGTGGACTATCTGGGGAAAGAGCCGGGGATTTATTCTGCGCGGTACATGGGAGAGGACACTTCCTACGAGATTAAGAATCAGAATATTCTCGACAGGCTTTCCGGGGTGCCGAAGGAGAAGCGCACGGCACGCTTTGTCTGCGCGATTGCGGCAGCGCTGCCAGGTGGAGAGGTCATGACGGTCACGGAGACCGTGGAGGGGTACATAGGCGAAAGACCCGCCGGAACGAACGGATTTGGATATGATCCCATTTTTTATGTGGAGGAATACGGCTGTACTACAGCAGAGCTGACCGAGGAGCAGAAGAATGCCATCAGTCATCGCGGTAAGGCGCTGCGCGCGATGAAGGAGAAGCTCAGGCAACACGGATTCTGATCCGGGGATTTTGAACCGCGGATTTTGAGCGAAAGGGTGTTGACTTTTTGACTCATGTTCGATATAATAACTTTTGCGTCACGGATGAAAGGGCGGAGGCCTGTGCATTCGGGACCGGTTATCGGGGTGTGGCTCAGCTTGGCTAGAGCGCCTGGTTTGGGACCAGGAGGTCGCAGGTTCGAATCCTGTCACCCCGATTTTTGAAATTGTATAAAAAATGGTTCATGAGCCTGGAAAATAGGCTCATTTTTTTGCGGTCAGCAGCATTGGTTATCCATGATAATCTAGATTATTGGAGGGTAAGAATATATGAACGAAAACTATAACTTTAATGTTCGGGTTACTGGTATTTTGATTGAAGATGAGAAGATATTGGTTGTTAAGCAAAAACTAAGTGAGTCAAGAAGCTGGTCTTTGCCGGGTGGACGGCTTGAACGGGGAGAAACCTTAGAACAGGCATTGAAGCGTGAAATAAAAGAAGAGACAGGACTTATTGTAGAGGTTGGAAAGCTTTTATACATATGCGATGTGGGAACAAGTTCTAATACGGTGCTGCATATAACTTTTTTAATAGAAAGAAAAGGTGGTGTCATTACCTTGCCAACAAATGAATATGATGAAAATCCGATACATGATGTCAGATTTATACCGGTTAAAGATTTAACAAATTATGGATTTTCGGAAATGTTTCAGCGACGAGTTGAGCAGGGTTTTCCCGATAGTGGAAATTATATGGGGGATAAAGAAAATATTGGTTTGGGGAATTAATTTTAGATGAATTCGGATGAGATTCATGTCAAGCTTCAAGAAGGCTATTGGGTATTGCGTGAAATTTACAGATTTATAATCAATATGACGAAAGAGGGCGGTTAGCCCTCTTTTTATCCGAGATGAAGCTGTGATTTTAAAGCATCCTGCAACACTTGGGAAAAATTAATGTTTTGTTCCAAAGCTGCTTTATTAAGCCATGCTGGAATAGTAAGCGTCTTTTTGACCGATTTCTCAAAATGCGTTTTGGCATATTCGGCAACGTCTACGGTAACCATGTTTACGAATGCTTCGTCTGGCTGTATTTCTGATTCTTCAATGAATTCAGTAAGATTGACCTTATCAATAGGAGAAGCGGCAGGCGCGGATTCTCCGTCTTTCTGAAGCCAGTGGAGATATCCGGCGAGGCAGTCAACTGCCATAACCAGCGCTTCATCTAAAGTGTGCCCGCAGGTAGCCAGATGGTTTAAATCCGGGAAAATAACTGAGTATCCGGAGCTTTCTTTGATAAAACAGGCGGGATAAGCTGATAACATATAAATACCTCCTAAAAAGAATTTCCTAAAAGCAATGGGATTATTTCAATCCTGCCTGCTTCAGGATAGAAATTTCGGTGCCTTTGGGGATGTCCTTACAATGGAACGGAATTGTAA
>JAAUZB010000064.1 GCA_014804775.1 Roseburia sp.
CATAGGTATTCGAAATTTTAGTCGTCTGAACCTTACCGCCGTCCGATTGTGTCACCACATTTTCATTACGTTCCTCCACAATCGTCTTTGTCCCAAACATTGCATTTGAAGTCAGATGTACCCCCTCAAAAACCACACCGGCAACCAGTCCGAAGACAACTGCATATGCTGCACATTTGGCAAGCTTCATGCCAAAGCCGCCAGACTTATTTTCCTTTTTGGGTTCCGGATTTCCGTTCTGCTGATAGCCTCCGTTCCCGTTCCCGTAATAACCGCCATTCTGCGGCTGATTATATGAATGGATGGAATCGGAAAACTGCTCCTGATAGTTAAAATTATTCTGATCCATGATCATTACCCCTTTCCTGATGCTGTGTATATTCTATCGTCAAGATGTGTTCAAATTGTGACCAAACTATCAAAAAACTATGTTCTATAGATGTGACAGAAATACCGGCACCTGAAATAGCACATTCAGAGTTCCCAGTGCGGCCATCCCTGCATAAAATCTGTTTCGCATCTTTTTTTTCATCCTAAACGAAAGACAGAGGATCAAAAAAAGATATAAAAGATCGGTGAGATAATAAACCCTTGCTCCCGAAGCATACATCGTCGGCGAGAAAAACAGGATCGCTTCGCTGGCAATTCCCGCCAAATAGACAAGCAGAAGCGTCACGTCAAACTCCGAGACCTTCCAGAGGAAGGCAAAAGTGAATACCAACGCCAAAATCCACCAGCATATGGCAAATAGACTGCCTCCCGTCAGATCAGAAACGGCGGGAACACGGTCAATTTTTTCTGTGATATCCGGCAGATTCATTCCAAGATCTGAGCATACGGTGATTCCGAGATAGGGCAAAAGCGCTGCAAGTGTAAAAAGAACTGCCGCCCCCTCCCATATCAAATTTTTCTCCCCATGTTTCTGTCTAAGGAGCAACATACCGACAATCCAGATTCCGCACAAAAAAAGTCTGTTCTCATTCGCAAAGGAAGAAAGCAGCCACTGCACTGTAATGAACAGATGCTGTCCGAAGCTCATCGTCGCATATTCCGGCATCCATGTCACGACCTCCTGCGCGGAGCGGATCGCATTTCCCGGCGCTGCGAACAGTATCGCATAGGCAATGGCGCTACAGAGCGTCTGAACCGCCAGAAGCACGGGTATGCGGCGCTGTTTCCATGCGCAGTAGAAAAGGGCAAGCAGTTCAAATACCAGAAGCACCGCTCCCATCTGTTCGATCGACATGGAAGCGATCACGGCACAGGGAATTCCGTATAAAAAGCTCTGCCATCCCGCAATCTTTCCCTGCAGCTGAAAGCCGCATCTTTCCTGCCCGTCAGCATCCTCATGCTCGAAGACACACCGCGCCACCGGAAACAGCGCCCATATCCCACAGGTAAATGTCCATGTATAAAAAATGGAACCATTGACCCAGACTGCCGCATAACCCAAAGTCATCGCATCCATCATAAGATATCCCGAAACAGCCGCCACCGCAGCCATAATGCCCGCTTTCCCGTCATTCATGTTCTCGCAAGCGTCTGCCAGCCTTAAAATACCTATTGGAAGCAATACCAGCATCAGTGCATTGACCACGCGCCAGAACCACAGACCCATGCGAAAGGTCAAATATACCAGTGCTTCCCCCGTGACCCTTCCTACCCATTGCTCATAGCGCATACCGATATACTGCACAAATCCCATATCATGGGCATGCTGATAAAAATAGGCATCATCACCGTCCGAATATCCGACCTGGCTTAAGATCAGCAGTGCTCCAAAGAACATCAGTGCCCAAAACAGCCAATAAAATTTTCTTTTACTCATAAACAGGATTTACCCCTCTTCTCTCCAGATACGGTTCCAGTAATCCCGATTCATTGTACATCTTAAGATACATTTCCGTCCAAGCTTCCTGTAGTGCTTTCCCATCCAATAACCGGCGTATTTTCCAACGCACTGCCAGAAAAGCCCCCAGATTAGATAGGGCTTTCCTATACTGCAGAGATATTTTGCCGTGCTCTTCACCAGCTTCATCCCCTCCGCCTCGGAACTGACCTGTCTGAAAATCTCCGGATGCATCGTCTGGGAAACTGCCAGATCAAAATTACGGTGAAACTGCTGCCTCACTGTATAATTGTGGGAATGAATGACCTGCGCCTTTGCCGCATATTCCACTCCGTAGCCTGCCATGACCGCCTTTGCCGCAAAAAACATATCCTCATTAAAAATGGCCGGCACATCAAACCCTTCCAGTTCCCGAAAAATGTCTTTCCGGTAAGCCGCGCATACATCGGAGCAGAAAAAAGTTTTTATTCCAAGCTCAGGGATGTCCTCCCTTCGCTTGACACGTCCGGTATCCGGATAATTGAACTGTCTGGTATAGCGTTCCACTACAGAACAGGTTTCATTCGGAAGCTGGCGCGCATACGCGACAGCCACCGTCCCCTCACTCCTATCCGTCGAATCCAGCGAATGCACCAGATGTTCCACCAGAAACCGGTCCGCCGGCATCGCATCCTGCGTCATGAACAGCATCACATCCGCATCGGAGATCGATGCTCCCTGCATCCTCGTCCCTCCATGGTCAAACTCCTCTTTGCTCAAATGCAAGAGTGTGTACGGACATGGAAGCTCACGAAGCGTCTCCTCTATGGGGTACTTCTCCAATGCAGACTCCCACAGGTCTTTTTCTGTATTCAGCAAAATTACCCTATGAACAACAAAGGTCTGCTCCTGCAGTTTTTGCAGGAGCAGACAAAAAGTATCATTTGGCCGGTAAGTCGGAATAATGATATCTACTTTCATTAATAACCCTCTCCCTGATGGAAGCCGGTATCATTGATAATCTTAGCGCTGTTGCTCTTCACAGTCGCCGTCGGCTCATAATCCTCGTCGCCGTATAAGAATACATGAAGCTGTTTTACATTACTTTCCAAGTCACACGGCACTACCACGCTTCCTTTCGAACCCAGGGTTATCGTGTTCTTTTCAAACGGGAATCCCGTCGTCTCTCCAAGGCTGTAATCAAATACCTGTGCCGCCAACGCGATCAGATCTGCATTAGAAAAGCTTGTCTGGATATCTCCAAACACGGTATTGATCAAACTGTTAATCGTTATGAGATCTGATTTCTGCGCCTTGGCAACCATCGCCGCGAGAACTGTTCTCTGCCGCTCGGTGCGCTTATAGTCATCGCCTGTCGTGTAGCGGATGCGGGCATAAGAGCATGCCTGCACACCGTCCATATTATAGGTTCCTGCGCCTGGCAGATACTGGGAATTATTCTTAGTCAGTTTATTGATCTCATCCATATAGCCGTACATCAGGATAGCCTCTTCATCGGTTACGGTAACCTCGACGCCACCCAGAAGATCCACACACTCTACCACCGCATTGAAGTCAACCGTCACATAATCGGTAATATGCAGATCCAGATTCGTATTCAGCATATTGATCGCAGCTTCCGGTCCGCCGCTCGAATACGCCGCATTGCACTTCTTGAAAGTGCTGCCTCCAATATCCAGATACGTATCGCGGTATACCGATACCAGTTTCACCTCGTGCGTGTTATTGTTGATGCTCGCGATCATGATCACGTCGCTGCGTCCGTTGCTCAACCGGCCGTTAGAACGGTTGTCCAGTCCGAACAGCGCTATCGTCGTATATTCCTTCATGATTTCCTGTGACTCCGAGGAAAGTCCCTCATTCACCTCAATATTGCTGTGATCAAATGAGACATCCTTATCAATTCTCGAAAGCTTTGTCACCACAAACAGTGCCAGTGCCAAAAGCAGGAGCACCAAAATCTCTACGATGATCAGAAGCATTTTCCGTCTCTGCTTCTTTTTGCGGATTGCCGCTCTCTGGCTTTTCGTCATAGGTTTTTTTTGTACTGGCTTACTCATGAATTATTTTCTCCTAATATGCATTTTTGTTGATAAACCCCTTAAATACGGTTAAAAACAGTATCTTGAAATCCAGACCTAACGTCCAGTTTTCAATGTAGTACAGATCATATTCAATTCGCTTCCGTATCGAGGTATCCCCCCGATATCCGTTTACTTGAGCCCATCCGGTCATTCCCGGACGCACCTGATGCTTGATCATATAGCGTGGGATTTCTTCCCGAAACTTCTCTACGTATTGCGGCCGTTCAGGTCTCGGTCCGACCAGACTCATATCTCCCTTCAATACATTGAACAGCTGAGGGAATTCATCCAGGCTTGTCTTCCGCAAGAACCTGCCGACTTTTGTGATCCTCGGATCATCTTTCGTCGTCCAGCCCTTTCTCTCCTCTTCCTCCGTCTGCACATACATCGTCCGGAACTTGTACATCTGGAACGGCTTATTGTGAAGTCCTACACGCTCCTGACAAAAAATCAACGGTCCCTGGGATGTCCACTTTACCGCAAGGGCTGTTGCCAGCATGATCGGCGAAAAAAGAATGATACATATCATAGAGCCGATGATGTCTGTACAGCGCTTTACCAGCGCATGAAAGGTATTTGACAGCGGCACATACCGGATATTGATGACCGGAAGCCCCAGAAGATCCTCCGTGTACGGTCTCGTCGGAATAATATTATTGTAATCCGGAATGAACTTAGTATGCACTCCCGATTTCTCGCACTCCGCCACGATACGCTCCAGCTTATAGTACTCCTCAAGTCCCAGCGTGATCGCGATCTCGTCAAGCTTATTCTCCGGAAGAATATACGCAAGATTGCCGATACTTCCGATGACCTTTACTCCTTTATAGGCTGTCCCGCGTGCAATATTATCATCCAGAATTCCTCTGACATTGTACCCCCACTGCGGATTCTGCATGATCCTGTCAATGTACTGCTCTGTCGCTCTCGAATATCCTACCAGCAGAATGTGCTTCAGATTATATCCGTTCTTTCTGATATCCTGAAGAAACTGCCGTATTGCAAGCCGCATCGTCTCTTCCACAACGATATTGCCCACATAAAAATAGAAAAGCATCTCACGTGAAAAGTTCTTATACTCTGCAACATATGACTGTAAAAGGAAAAGTCCTGCAAACAGTAAAAGAATCCCGACCGTATTGGCCATAACGATATTGGACAGCTCCAGACGTCTTCCCTGTACCCGTTTCGGCGTATACAGGTTGAACGCATAGTATAACAGGATGTACATCGGCACGATCAGCACCAACGCCCTCATATATAATCCAAGGGACAGAACTCCTGCCTCATGTTCCAAAATGCCGCTCGAAAACTTCAGCCACCATGCAAATGCATAGGAGACCATAACAGCCAATGCATCAATCAGCACATGCAGCCTGTTAAAATGTTGCTGATTATCTTTTATCATAATGTTTTCCTTTACACATTTTCAAGCTACCATAAGTATTATCATACAATAATTTACAAAATAGCACAACATGTTTTTCGAAAAACAGACCTCATATGTTTCTTAATATTTTCTTTAGTCCGGTAAAGTTCCCCGCCGCTTCCGTCATTTTTCAAAAAGAATACGGAATATATTTCCCCACAGAGACATCTGTATCCGCACATAATTTATAGTATTTTCGGGATAAAACGGCACCTTTTGACACTTTCCTCTCTGCCTGATCCCTTCCCTGATCCCGCGCAGATAGTCTCTCCCAAATCCTTTTCGGACAAAGAACATCCACTTGATCAAAATTCCCGGTACGATCAGCGGAAGATTGACCGCAAGCTGTAAAGGAGGCATATTTTTATAGATCAGATATACGGAATTTCTTGCCGCCAGAAATACTTTTTTCTCATTATAGCGCGCTCCCGTCGTAGCGCTTCCGACATGGTAGACCTTTGCCGCAGGCGCATAACAGTTCCGATAGCCATAAATCCGCGCGCGGTATCCCATATCTACATCCTCAAGATAAGCAAAATGCCGTTCATCGAACAGTCCGATCTTTCTCACCGCGTCCGTCCGGTAAATGGCAGCCCCGCCGCAACAAGAAAACACCTCTGCCGCCCTGCTGTAATCTGCTGCCGGTTTTCCTTTTCCTCTTGCAACGGCCCAGCCAAGCGCCGTGTAGTAGTCCCCGGCATTGTCAATATAATCGCGTCTCCCGTATTGGAGCATCTGCGCACTGCAGGAAAAAATCTTCTCCGAGTCCTGTATCGCATCAAGCAGCTGCTCGACGAAATCAGGTTCCGCCTCCGTATCATTATTGAGCAGAATAAAATACGGCGTTTCCACCAGCCGGATTCCGGCGTTAACTGCCCCGCAAAAGCCGGTGTTCTGTTTCAGTTTCACCCAGTCTATATCAATTGTATCCGACGCCAGCTCTGTGCTTTTGTCCGTAGATCCGTTGTCCACCACAATAAGCCGGAAGCGGACTGTCTGGCACTCCAGCGTCTCTATACATTTTTTCAGCAGCTGTCTTCCGTTGTAATTCGGAATGATGACAGTAACTTGCTTCTCTTCCATCTCATTCTCCCATTCAGCTATGATCCCGCAGCGAGTAATTCGGGTACACCGTCGAGAAATTCGGGTTATAATAAGGGTCCCCCTTCTTTAGGATCGCAATCCAGTGATTCCTCATATACTCAATCTCCCTGCCAAAACGCGCTGCTTTTTCCGGTGTATCCTCCGACCCTCTGGATTTCGACTCGTAATGCCATGCCTCAACTCTGGGCTGGTAAACTACCAGCATTCCCAGCGCACGCACCTTCAGGCAGAAATCCACATCGTTGAACGCTACGGCAAGATGCTCTTCAAAACCTCCCACGCGCTCATAAACGCTGCGTTTCACCATCAGACAGGCCGCCGTCACCGCGCTGTAGTCCATGGCAAGGGATGCCTTATGCAGATATCCGGTGCGCTCTCCCGGCAGACCCGCAAACATATTCTGCCCGATGCCTCTTGCATTTCCTCCGACTCCTACCACGATGCCCGCATGCTGTACCGTATGATCCGGATAATAAAGCTTTGCGCCGACGATCCCGACCTCTTTGCGCTGGCACGTTCCCAGCATTTCTGCAAGCCAATCCGGTCTCATCAGTTCAATATCGTTGTTCATCAGAACAAAATAGTCCCCTCTGGCATGCCGCACACCGAAATTATTCAGCGCAGAATAATTGAACCCCTCCGTCCACACGGCAATGCAGAGTCTTTGTCCGCCCGACAGTGTCCCTTCAAACACCCGCACACCGTCCGTCTCCGTCTCTGTTCCTGCAATGGAGCGATAAAAATCAAAAGTTTCCGGTCCACTGTTATTTTCCACGATCACCACTTCATAATTGGAGTAAATAGATTTCTCAATGGAGGCGAGACACTTTTTCAGTGTCTCCGTCTCATCCTTGCTGGGGATAATAACAGACACCAGCGGTTCTCCGCTCACCGGATACCGCACGGTGTAAAATCCCATATCCTTCGACGCCGACACCTCTCCCTGCACGCCCATCCGTTTCAGATGATCCTCGATCGCACGTCTGCCTGCATCTACGGCATACTGCTTGCTGAACGGATTTTCCGAAGTGGACTCCTGGTGGCATCTCCAGTGATAGAGGATCCGCGGCACATGTCCGATCGCCCTCGCCCCTTCTGCGCATCGCAGGATCAGATCATAGTCCTGTGCACCGTCGTATTCCTTGCGAAGCATTCCGACCTGATCTAAAAGCGTCCGGCGCACCAGAAGAAAATGAGTGATATAATTATTGGAGCGGAGCAGATCAATATTGAAATCCGGCTTCAAGTGCGGTTGAAAATGGTGCTTCCCCTCAAAATCCACCTTGTCTTCATCTGTGTAGATCATATCATAAGGCACCTGTTTTTCGGCGCCCTGCACAAAAAACGATGCCTCAAGTCCAGTCTCTTTTCTCCATCCCTTCCGAATCAGGGAAACCGCCTCAAACAGAGCGTCCGGCGCCAGCAGATCATCATGGTCGAGCAACGCGATCCACTCCCCGGAAGCCATGGCAATACCGGCATTGGTATTCTCTGCAATCCCTCTGTTGTCCGGCAGATGACGGTACACAATACGGGAATCCTCCTTCGAATACTCACAGACAACACGCTCCACCGCCGTATCCTCGGATGTATCCAACAGACACAGTTCCCATTTTTCATAGCTCTGTGCTTTCACAGACGCTATCATTTCTCTTAAGAATATCTCTTTCGTACAATAAAGGGGAACCACAACGGAAACGACAGGCGCATCCTTCCACCCTGCCGCCTTTTTGCGCTGACCAAGCAGCTGCTCCTCCGTTGCCCTGTGTTTTTCATACCAGGGCTCATACGGGACATCCTCCGCCTCCATTTTTTCCTGCAGACGAACGATAAACTCTTTTAATCCGTAGTGTTTGAGATATCGCATCCCTTTTTTCACTTTAGAAATTGTTATTTTCATTCTAACCTCCGTGCCGGAGCGTTTCACTTGTGCTTTGCCTTTTGATGGATATAAAGCCATCCATCTGCATAG
>JAAUZB010000065.1 GCA_014804775.1 Roseburia sp.
TATGCGTAGACGTAATCCTGATGTCGGGCTTGTTGTTTTCTGGGTAAAGCTTATGCAGCGCGGTTATACACGCCCCATTCCCGGTCTTTACTGTTTCCTTCGCAGACAGAACATGATGGCTGTAAAACCGAAAAATCCCAAGTACGTTGCAAAGCCTTATGAGCAAATGACTTATCCTGGACAACGCATCCAGATCGATGTGAAATTTGTCCCTTCCGTCTGTCTTGTAAACGAAGCAAAAGGACAAAAATTCTATCAGTACACCGCTATTGATGAATACTCACGCTGGCGTTTTGTTGAAGCGTTTGAAGAACACAGCACCTTTTCCTCTATGCGTTTTCTGCAACATTTAATAAAAGTCTTTCCTGCCCCAATCGAATGTGTGCAGACCGACAATGGCACTGAATTTACGAAACGCTTTTCTCCAAATACGCAAAAGGAAAATCTCACACTTTTTGAAGCCGAACTAATGAAACAGGGGGTCCGCCACAAGTTAATCCGTCCCTTTACTCCGAGACATAATGGAAAGGTAGAACACAGTCACCGCAAAGATAACTATTGCAGATGATGATTTACTTACAGACACAAAAGAAGCCATAGCCGAAACTATGACCTCTCCTAAAGTATATCTAATATTTATCACTGTACTGCGTATCTTCTATACCTTTGTTATTCAATCTGGCAACCATCTTGTCTAACTTAAATCTCCAAAAGCTTCTAAACCATGTTGTTTCGCCAAACCACTTAACTAAAGTGGGACTAATTGCATAATAACATTTTATAAATAATCTTCCATACCAAGTTTCATCAAGCGTATAATCTCTGAATCTTCTTAATGTCCATACCTGCGGGCAGTCATAAGAGCCATATACGCAAGTAGCGATGTAGCAACCACTACTGTTATTTTTATTTACACCATCATCATCTATTTCACTTGCTTTATCCTCTGGCAAACCTTTTTTGAAAGATTTTAAAGTGGTTTGTCTTGCGGTTATCGCTTCTTGCGTAAGGGATGATCCGTATATAGCCAACCTTTCAACATCCGCTTCACACATTGATATATACAATTTTGCCAGTGCTGCAACATCATTTTGCATCTCCTCATGTGATGCAATATAATCATCCGGAACCTTTAATTTTAATAATAACGCTGATGTGGATAAGTTAATATATAGTGTTCTTGCAGTTTTATCTCCATTTGCTACCCCCTGCATAGCAGACATGCCCATACCTGCTAACTGCTTAACCTGCGCAACATCCTTCAAATTAGAAATGGCTATCAATAATAATGCCTGCGCTCTCTTAATACAGTATTTATATACCTCTTCAGCCGTTTTATCTTTATCATCAGAATACTTAATTGCATTGTCTGCATAGGAAATGGCTTCTGTAACCTGTGGATTTCCAATAGTTCCTATATATTCTATGGCTTTCATTTTCAACAACCATGCTTTGCTTGATTCTGGGTTGATTTCCAATGTCTTATTCGCATATTCAATGGCTTCTTTACCATTACCTGCTTCAATCGCATTCTCCGCCATTTTCACAAGATTATCGGCATTACCACCAAGAACATTTATATTTGCTCCCGCAAAATTATTATTGTTTGTAACATAAGTATTATAATTCATTATCGCCTTTTCGGTAATGAAAGCAGTACCACAATGCTTACATATCCCTGCTTCCTTTGTGTCATCTACTTCAATATTTGCACCACATTGAGTACATTTTGCTGCTACTAATCCCATAACACTTCTCCTTCGTAAGAATATTTGAATTTATTATACCCTACTTAAATACTAATTTCCACATCTTTCTACATAGCAGAAAAGCCATGCCATGTAGGTTTCTTGATCTACTGCTTTCTCATACACAATTTCTTTGTCCTTACCGAAAAATGTTTCTTCGGAATCAGGATACCAGACACGAATATTACCCATATCCTGGATAATCCAACAGTCACTCTCCAAAATGTAAAGCTCATAATCGCAGGATTCATCTGATACAAACGCTTGCTCCACAAAGCAGAAACGTATACCTTCTTTATTTATTGCATCACTATCTTTTCTACACAATACCGACTTGGGGGATCATACTCTACATCTACACCAACCATTTTCCCGTTTTCAATAGCATGCTGTTTTTCATTACGGCTAATAAAATTCCATGCTTCAGCTTCACTTGGAAAGAATCTGATTCCCTCATACATCATTGAATCCTTTTTCTTAGTTCCCATATTGCTATAGTAAACCATCCAAGAATTTTCCATCCCTGGTTGATATTTAGCAGCCATTACAGGTCTTGTGAAATATTCTTTTGCGTTGTCGTGGAACACGTTGCTCAATTTAAAGTTATGTACGTCCATTGCTCTAATACCTCTCTTCCTTCCGAATCTTCTCCAATTTTTCTTTTTTCTGATTCTTATATCTCATCCTTGCTCTAGGCTTGTACTTATCACAATGCTGGCAGTAATGCGCATGATCAGCTTTTCTGCCCTTTTTACATAGTACAGCGCATATGTAATATAAGCATGGCGTTTGTCTATTCGTTGCCATTAGCTGAATCCTCCACTTTCCTAAGCTCATAACCCACCAACTTTATTGCCCTTGGCGAATATCCCCGCTTCATTTCAATCTTGCCTTCCTCTTCCAATTTCAATAAATGGTGATACACGCTTGATTCAGAGTTCAGATCTGCTCCAACGCATATTTCTTTTACAGACGGTGCATAACAATTCTTCTTGGTAAAATCCACAATAAAGTTATAAACTCTTTCACGTCCTGTACCCCTTGCCTGTTTAATTTCATTCTCCATAGCATGTCACCTATCCCTTTACTTCCCTGTAGTTCTGATAGTCAGTATCTACAATCCATCCATCACACTAAAAATCTCCAATAGCAATCAGCATAGCGGTTTCTGCATCTACTGTCTCAATGATTACTTCTCTTTTGACTTCCTTATCATTGTAAATAAGCATGATAGGTACAATGAACTTATGCACTCCGCTTTCTTCATTCCATGCTGATTCGATATCATCCATAATATCAATAAGATTCTGCTTTGCATCCTTTAGCCAGTACAATTCACCATTGATTTCGCAAGGCTTACCAATTTCAAACTGATGCAGAATATGATCCGCTAGCTGTTTTCGTCCTGCTTCCATGCCTAATCTGAAAATCTCATTGTTTGTTAAATCCATGCTGTTCTTGCTCACTCTGTTATCCCTCCATATGTTCATTTTTTATGTTTAGAAGCTTTTAATGTTTCTATTCTTTCTATATATAATAAATTTCTGTCTGATTACTCCATGTAATATCCCAGATAATCACAAACTAATTTTAGATGTTTAGTAATTGCACGCTCTGACATATCAAACAACCTGGCAGCAGGACTAATATTATTTTCCAATGCATAATTCTGAATGTAGATATAAATATCCATTGGAACTGTAAATTCCCTTTTCTTCTTTGTCTTCTGCTCAATAATATTCAATTATTCAAAATCTACGAAAGAAATTTGTTCCCCCGGCACTCATGAATAGGCTTTCCCGATACTTAGATAAGCGGATCAGCGAACTAAAACACAAATCCATTAAAATGACATGGCACAACATGTATCTACAGGACGCACTAGAAAATATAAAAATCCAGATAAATGACCATCAAAAAAGAGTCTGTTTCTTCTATGTAATGTAGTAGATTCAGGCTCTTTTTATTTGAACACTTGTTCTCTATATGATATAATCAGATTGTATAGTTGAAAAGAAAGTAGGATGCGAATTTTTTCGATGGATGCCCTCTAGTTTTACGAAAGAGAGGGTGATGCCCTATGAGTATAACAGAAGTTCTCACGTTATTACTTGTGTTATTTGCGGCTCTGTCTTACATAGACAATCATAAAAAGAAATAGCATCCCACCGTCCAAAGTGAATGCTATTTCTTTAATAATTTAGTATTTTTACTGAGGGCACATCGGAACTCGTGTCCGATCACCTTTCTAAGTAGATTATACATGAGAGCTGCTTGATTTTCAAGTGGCTCTTTTAATTTTCCGCTTACATCAATAAAACTTAGAATGTTATGCAATTTGATAATCTTTATATAATGTTATAATTATCGTACTAAGTTTCTAAATCCTGTCGAACACTCTCACTAAAAGCCACCCTCATCGACCACGTCAAAATAGGCAAAGCATTGAAAATACAGCGTTTCTGCCACTTTATAAATGTAGACGCAAAAAAGGACTGTCCAAAACGGACACCCCTTTATAGTATATCTGTTTAATTGTTTACCACATATGTCCACAACCAGAGCACTTATATTGTTTCCCAATTTCTGCAGATGCAAGACCAACAGCAGCTATAGACGCCGCCCTACTTAAGGTAGATATTCTTTTTACGCTCGTCGAATTACAAATCGGACATTTAAGAGCGTTTGTTCCCCCAATAGCTGACATCTCTATTGCTAATTTCTTTCTTCTCACTTCTTCTACTTGATATGCTTTAAAATCTTGCTGCGCTTTATTATACTTTTTTACATCATCACGATAAGATGAAGCAGCTATTATAAACCAAAAAATCAAAAAAAACCAAATACCTATACTTGATTTAACCAAAAATGCCAATAATACAAAAGGCGCAAATGCAATACCAAAAAGTAATAAAGATTTTACTATACTTGGTTTGCCAGGCATTTTTATTTCATTTAATTCAGCTTGTTCTTCCTTTTCTCTTCGTATTTGCTCTTCCTTCCGTCGCTTTTCTTCTTCTATTTGCCTTTGCGCTAAAATTCTTTGTTGTTCAATTGCTGCAAAACTTGCTTTTATCCCATACCCACAACTAGGGCACATTTCAGCACTATCAGAAACATTCTCTCGTCCACATTCAGGACATTTAATAAGTGCCATTCCTCATTCCTCCCATAAAATAAAACTCTTTTTATTATACCTCACAAATATACCTATTTCCACAATTTTCTCCGACTTTGTATATGAATACACTCAACAACCAAACATGAATATCATCCATATCCTGTATTATCGAGCAAACACATTCCAAAATGTAAAACTCATAATCGCAAGGTTCATCTGATACAAACGCTTGCTCCACAAAGCCGAAATATATACCTTCTTTATTTATTGCATCACCATCTTTTCTACACAAAATGCCAAAACAGGAAAATAGGAAAAAATAATGTTAATAAGCCAGCCCCTAATCAGGACTGGCTTTATTTTTAATTATATTTACGCATCCCATCAGACGCTCTCATTATAATCGTTTATTACTTGAACATCCCCTTTAAAGTATCAGCAGCTTTAGAAACACTATCCACAGTCAACTTTGCCTTTACACCATCACCAATCTTCATAACAATATCATCCGGTAAATCAATACCTATTATTTTCTCTACCACCTTCACAGGTTCTTTCTCAAACTGCTCTTTAATATTCGGATTTTTGGAAACCTCCTCTACAATCTTACTAACATGCTCTTTGATATCCATTACTTATTCCTCACCTTCTGTTTTTTCTTACATACAATATAGAAAAACCATCCCTATAGGACCAATTATGAAAAACAACTGTACTAATCTCTACTTCCTATCAACCATAGCCTGCCAGCTCACAGAATGCCTTGATGAAAAAGAACTGGAACTGCTTTCTGTCGATCTGACTACGCTTGGATATATGATTGAATCTTTATTAGCGCATCAATCTGTATGTAACGGGAGATATGAGCAATGCAACCTATAGTTTACATTTAGAAAATCAAAAATGCTGGTGTGTCAGATGGAAAACAGGTATGATATGCATGAACGAGATGTTCAGAATGGAGGACGCACTATGACATTAGGTGATAAGCTTTCAAGATTGCGAAAGGAAAACAATTATACACAAGAGCAGCTTGCAGATGTGCTTGGAGTATCCAGACAGGCAATCAGTAAATGGGAAAGCGATACTACATATCCCGAAACAGAAAAATTGATACGCATGAGCGAATTGTTTGACTGCTCATTAGATTATCTGTTGAAGGACAAAGTAGAAACAGATAATAAGGTTCAAACTGATGATGCTGTTGTTTTGTTTAGGAAACACTTCCGTGAAAAGAAAAGCGAAAAAACGTTATTAGGTATGCCCTTATGGCATATTGGTAAGAACGCAAAGGGCTTTGTCGCAGTAGGCTTAAACGCCCGTGGAATAATTGCAGTCGGACTTAAAGCGCAGGGGATTATATCGCTCGGATTGCTGTCCATAGGCGTAATATCATTTGGTATGATGTCGCTCGGATTACTTTCTATTGGAATATTTGCATTTGGTATCCTGTCAGCAGGCTGCATTTCTATCGGTGTATTTGCCACAGGTTCAATTAGTTTAGGGATTATTTCCATTGGGGCAATTGCAATTGGCGATTTTTCCGTAGGGGCATTATCTATCGGCAAATATCTTGCAATAGGAGATAACGCACGGGCAATGATTGCATTAGGTCGTACAGAAGCAATAGGAAGTGTATTTCAGAAAATTGGTGAACCTACTGCGGGGGACTACTCTGCTGTAAAGGAATTGCTTGATACCACTGTTCCATCCTATTTTTCTTGGGCGAAAGATATTATCAAATTATTCTTATAACAGACTGGCGGCAGAGGGCAAAAGCTCTGCCGCTTTTCTTTTATGTTTAAATATATCATAGCACAGAAAGCTGCAGAATAACGATCACCATTTCTATTGCTATTCTCGCAATAACAACCGGTTCATTATATACATTTACCACTCCTCATCCGAATCATATACAGAACATTCTTCCAGTGGCTCACTTCCTTCTTCAATAATGCTTTCTGCCATCCCTGGTACAGAATTCAAATATAAGGTTTCCTGAATTGCATTCCAATCATCTTCTGATATGAGAACGCCATTTTTTCCTCGATTGTTCGTAATTGTAATTGGCTGGCTGCTATTATTAACATCTGCTAGAATTTGATATATATTTTCTCTTGCCTTTGTTACGCTGATCGCAGTCATAGCATCTCCCTTCTATTATACCGTACGTCAATACTGTTCCAGCTATTTATATTATATGAAAAAAATCTCCCGCCAGAGTTAATGCCTTCTGGAGAAGTAATCCAGCAGTATCCCCTTGATGTGGTTATATCGCCGCGCATATGAATTTTCCACGCGGATAATCTGCAGATCATGCGCCTTGCAGATTGCATTTTTCTTTTGATCGCGCGCCTTTACCACCTCATCTTCAAAATGTTCTTTGCCGTCCAGTTCAATGGCAAGCATCGGAATCTCGCTGCTTTGTTGTTTTTCATATACAACAAAATCAAAACGTCCCATATAAAATAAATCATCATGGGTGACATTATCCTGAAACACCTGCGAAATTGCCACTTCTTTGTGAACAATGTAGCGGCTTTGAGACAGCCAAATATTTCCCAGAGCATGATTCAGGTTTTCCAAAAAAGCCTCCTCTGTTGCCGTACTGAACGGTTTTACCCCAAGTGCTCTGGATTGCGCCTGCTTCTGCGTTACCCTCGATTCGCCATTTTTTCGCACATATTGCACCAATTCATAAAGATCATCGTCCTCACCCTGATGCAGCCGCTCCAGATTCTTTAAGTCCGACAGCACGATCAATTGATCCCTTGCACGGGATGTTGCGACATTGAGCAGCTCCTTATTATTTTTCAGCCACTCATATGTCCCGCGCTGTGTCTGATCTGTAATTGCCGTCGAAAAGAGCACCACGTCCTTCTCGTCACCCTGAAAAGCGTGTACCGTTCCACAGACCACATTGTTCAGTCGATTATTTTTCACTGCATCCTCTATCAGCTTTCTCTGATTCACGAACGGCGTGATGACACCAATACTTTTATTCGGATTCTGCTGCGCAAAGCGCACAATCTCTCTTACTTCATCTGGCGCAGTATTTTTCAGTTCGCCCTTACTATTGGAAACATCCATATACACCAGCGGATGTTCCTCTTTGCTCACCGAGCAGATATGCAGCTTTGAATTATAGTATTTTCTATTATTGAATTCTATAATCTTTTCATGGCAACGGTAATGGTTATGCAAGAGTACCTCATCACTGACCGAGTCACATGCAAGATATGTTTTATAGATCGAATTTGTCCGATAATCATATTCATCTGTCACATGATACTTTCTTCGCAGCTGCTGATTGGTCAGCTCGTCAAGCACGATCACAGGATTCAACTGCTGAGGATCTCCTACGAGCATCAAATTCTCACCTCTCAATATGGGAACAAGGGAATTTGCTATATTACATTGACTCGCCTCATCCATGATCACCATGTCAAACATCGGTTTTGGTTCTCCGATTCTGTGCGCCGAAATACAGGTTGTGATCATAATCGGAAATACCTTCTGCATTTTCTTTACATTTTCTGTTTTGCTAAAATATTTATTGAAAGCATCTATCTGTTTATTCTCATCCGGCTCATCTAATATAGCCATGAAATCGGCATATTTACTGTTGCCGAGACATTTCACGCATCGGGCAGACGTATAAAACAGATATTGAAAAAATTCCTCCTGGTTGCTGTCTAAAAGTCCTATAGCGTCCTGGTCCGTAACTGTCCCCATGCCGGCGATTTTTTGATTTACCTGTTCTAACTGACGTCCCTGCAGATCAGCCTGAAATGGGATCAGACTCATAGAACTTTCACCCTTGCTCTGATATTCCAGCATGCACTTTAACGTCTCTCTTCTCTCTTCCAAATCCAAAATTTCTTCGTATTTTTTCAACAAGGCGGAAAGTTTTTTTGCACGTTCAATTCGATCCCCTTTCCGTTTATCCAAGGTAGATTCAAATACCGTGATATCTTTTGCCATGTCATAGAGTTCCCCCACATAAGCAATAGCCTCCCTGACCTTCGTCTCATTGCCCAGGCGCAGTACCGGAAAAGGAATTCTTTTCCCCTTATATTGTAGATTAGATAATTTTTCAAACACGCCATCGATCGGTATATTGTTATACGAAGTGAAAAGTACAGTTCTATCATTGAAAAATGCAGTGATGATCGTATTGATGATCGTATTAGTCTTTCCGGTTCCCGGAGGTCCCTGAATATAAGCCACCGGGTACTTCATTGCATTGTTTATCGCAAGAAGCTGATCAAGATTTATATTTCGGTTCACCAGTGCAATCGGATATGCCTTCGTCCTGCGCGGACGCTCTAATAAATCGCCAAAAAAAGCCCGCATAGGAAAAGAATTCTCATTCTTTCGATACATGTTAATAATCGCATTATATTCTTTATGCAGATCCAGCATGAGGTCCATGCCGATTCCTATCACATAAGGCATGTCGTCAACACCCATGACCTGAGAATTGTGTCTGGTCACACAATCCTTAATCTGTTCTTGATTTTTCTCAAAATCACTCAGCAGTTCATACTCATCCGCATCCAGATAATATCGGATATTTTCTTTCCTTCCGCCTATGGAAAACTCCGTGCAAATAGTTATATCTTCATCCGGGCGCAACACCCTTCGCCGCACATCCAGATGTAGTTTTCGGTATGCCAGCACATACAACCCCTTCTGCGTGTGAATACTAAGGACATTCATCGCAAGCTGCTGAATGCTCAGCTTACCGCTGGGGGAAGATTGCTTGTCCAGCTTATATTCAAAATTGTTCACGATGCTGCGAAACTGACTTTCACTCAACTGATAGCTTTCCCCTCGAAAGCTGTCTCTATCTAAAGACGAAATCAGACTATAATTAGAATAATACGGGATTGTATCCATGCGACTGCACATTTCAAGATAACTTAGAATTTTCAAATTTGCTATGTTATCAAACAGAGATTTGTATTTATGCGGATTAACTGCAATATCCTGAATCAGCTGTTTATTTACAGCACAATAAGAGCCTTCCACAATATGGCTGGTAAGAATGGCATCTATATAAATATAATCATATTGCTGTATCGTATGTCGCGCCAGATGCAATCCATCCACTGCAAGGGTGCGTTTCTGAACATTGATATCGCGGATTCCGATCCAGTATTTTGTTATCTCACCGGATTTATTTCTGTATTCAATTTTAAGCCATTTGCCCTCGTGAATAGCCTTGAAAATATCTCGGCAGACAGTGTTCATATCGAATCTCCTGTGCAAGTATCATTTTTTCCATCTTACCACAGAAGACAAAATGTCTCAATCGATTTTCGTAGTATTTTCTTTTTGCAAACGCAATCCAATTATAATTTAATGTTTCTTACGGTCACATATGCATAATGCCATATATTCTGCAAAACATATCTCAACACCTGCTATTGCAATCAGCACGCAAGGCGAACACCAGACCGACAGCGCAAAATAGTTGTAATGCAGGATATAGGGAGCCATCAGCACTATGACAGCCATCAGCAAACAGAAAAACACCTTCGCACCCGCATACTTCTTTCTTCTTTTCTCAAATAATAAAATCATAATATAGATTTCAACAAGACAACTGATCATACACAATAGATCCACTAGTGAATTACCGTCCATCCAAAATCCAATTTCAACTGTTTCTCCCTGCATCATACGGTAGATACCGTCAGCCGCTTTTGTAGAAGACGGACCACAGATATTAGCCAAAGCAAACACCGCTTTTTTATTTGTTCTTCCAATAATAACCTGCGAAGAAAAATTAGGATTATTTCCACCGTGGCAAATATAAGTATCATATAAATTCCAGCCTGCAAAGTAATGCCGCCCTTCCTCTATCGGATATAAATGAGACTCTGTAATGGCACGGTCAATTTCTTCTGTCATATCCGTCTCATATATTCCCATCTGGGCTTTCATCCAAATTGCTAAATCTTCTGTACTAGAAACTAAATATCCTGCCGCAGTATTTCCATAAAAAGTAGGTGCATCATATTTTGCTGCCCTCATAAATGCATATCTGTATCCTTGTGCCAATTGTTCCTGTTTTGAATCGTCAACTCTGAAATAACTGTTTGACATTCCTAACGGTTCCAGTACATTTTTCTCTATGTAATCCTCATAAGTCATTCCCGATGTCTTTTCAATGATCAATGCCAAGACATCATAGTTAATAGTGGCATAATTGTGTACTGTTCCCGGTGCACTATCCAGTTTCACAGATTGAATTCCTCTGACAGTATTCTCTAATAATTCCGCATCGTTTACGGTCCCAGTTGGCAAATCAGCAATTGTCCATGTCGGAATGCCGCTTGTATGGCACAGCAAATGCTCTATTGTAACGTCTGCTTCTTTTCCGTCGTATGTTGGACGAAACCACGGCAGATAATCCTTAACCGAGTCCGCTCTATCCAGCTTACCGTCCTGTTCTAAAAGCAAAGCTCCCAATGCAGTAAATGCCTTTGTAGTAGAACCCAATTCACATCTGATCTCACTTGTCATGTCTGCTTTTTCAGCTTTATCTGCATACCCGACATTAATATAATATTCCTGCCCATGATCTAATAAAGCTATTGACATTCCCGGTACATTTCCAATTTTACATAGGCTTCTAACATACTCCTCCATGTTCTCGATATTATACTCTTTTCCATCATAATGTGAAAACAGATTATAAATAAAACATATACATATAATACCAATAATAGCAATTCGGGCAATCTTATATTTCATAGTAAGTCACCTGTGAATATACATTCTTGTTTTTTCCTCTTCTCCGTCACCTTGAACCATGCATAGAAATTCCCAGCCATAGCGCTCATAGAATGAGGTATGATCCGTAACCAGATAAACCGGTGTTATTCCTTTACTCTTCATATCTTCTACAACAATATTTAGCAACCGGCCTGCGACTCCCTTACCCCGGTATTCTTCCTCCGTATACACCGCACAAACATTGGGCGCAAGATCTTTTCTGTCATGAAAGTCGTTCTCAATCACTCCGAGACCGGCAATTATTTTGTCATCATCCAGGCAAAGATACCATCCGTACTCCGTTATGCCCTTCAGATAAGCCTCCATACACTCAAGATATGCTTCTCGCGGCACACCCCATTTACTATGAAACCATGTCGCTGCAGCATCCATAAGAGTTGGCTCATCTATCAGCTTAATATATCTATATTCTTTCATTAATTTCAGCGGCATTTATTCCTACCCCAATAAATTCAGTTTTTGATTAATTTCCGCTATCATGGTTTCCAGTTCCTTACGGCGTTTACCTGTAAACATACCTTTCAGGTTCGCAAGTTCCGCTTCTAATACTTCCTTTTCCTGTTCCAGTTCGGTCTTTTTTCGTGCTCTCTCGGCAGCTTCACGCTCTTCCTCTGCTTTTTTTCGCGCTCTCTCAGCAGCTTCACGCTCTTCCTGAAGCCTTTTTTCCTGCTCTCTCTGCTCCATCATCTCTTTTCGCTCCTGCTCCAGCGTATCCAGACTTTGGAACAGTCTCCAGTCATATACATCACAACTGCCGTCTGTGCCATCCACCACCATACTTCCATCACTTTTTAAACCTACAGTACATTTGAAACCGACAGCAGTTGCCACAATATCACTCCAGTCAAGCACATCCCAACCGTCGCCTGCACCAACCGCCACCACACGTCCATCTCTTTTCAGACCAATGGTGCGTCTAAACCCAGCAGCAATTGCCACAATATCACTCCAGTCAGATACATTACATTCCCCATTAACATTATATCCAACCGCTACTACACTGCCATCATTTCTTAGACCTACGGTGTGATCACTGCCAGCAGCAATTGCCACAATATCCGTCCAGCCAGATACATCACATTCACCGCCATAATCGTGACCAGCCGCCACTACACTTCCATCACTTTTTAAACCTACAATATGGCCGAACCCGGCAGCAATTGCCACGATATCTCTCCAACCAGATACATCACATTCACCACCGTTATTCCCGTTTGCTGTCACCACACTTCCATCTCTTTTTAATCCTACGATTTTTCTGGCATAGACAGCAATTGCCGCAATATCACTCCAGCCTAACACATCACATTCGTCATCTCTATACTCGCCGGCCATCATTACGCCACCGTCACTTTTTAGACCTACAGTGTAATTACTGCCCGCAGCAATTGCCACGATGTCTGTCCACTCAGAAACATTACATTCGCCATGAGAATTTTTGCCAGCCGCCATCACCGTACCATTGCTTCTCAACGCTACAATATGATCACCTGCTGCAATATAATTTGCTACCGGCGCAATGCGCTTACGATATTGCAAGCGCATTTCCCAATCGAGATGGAGTTTTTCTTCCACTATGTGTTGGTTTTCTTCCACAAGCTGTTTCAGAACCGTGCCAAAATCTGCATCCGCAAAGCGCAAGGCTTTCTGATAAAGCGGCTCCTTATCAAACGCGTTTTCTTGGTTTACCAGCTCGTCACGGTAATGCGCCTTCCGTGCAACCAGAAGCTGACCAAAATACGCCTCAGCATTTTCGGGATCAATATCCAGCACCTTATCAAAGTATTTGTACGCACTTTCCCATTCCCCGTCTTCCAGAAACAAATGACCCCTACGGAGCAGGGACGCCACGCCCGGCGAATCAGATTGGGAAACAGTCACAGCAGACTGTTCTTCTGCTTTCCGCCCGTCTTTTGACAGTATCTTCTCAATACCCCGGAGCAGATCCTGAACTGCGCCGACCTTTCCCATATCCTGAGCCTGCAGCTTGGCAAATTCTTTTGGAATATCATAGGCATCCACATTCTTAAAGCATGGAATCAAGTGTTTCGTCTTATCTTTCGCCATAAGCTTAAGATATCTGCTCCACTCATTCTTCACCCAAACTGCATTATAATAATCATACGACGTACCAAATGCAAGCATTACTTTCGCCGAGTTTAAAGCCGCAAAAATATAGGGCTCATATTCAACTCCAAGCTTGCTTTCAAGAGATATTCTTGAGAAAAATACCCTGTATCCCTTTTCGGTTAAAGCATCGTACACATCTTGCGCAATGACACTGTCAATTGTACGATCGCCGTTTTCATCTGTTTCTTTATAACATATGAAAATATCATAAGGATCTTCTTTACCGGAAACCTCTATAATACCCTTCCTAACTTCCTCAATATACTTGGCTTCTTCACGGTAAACAACACGTGATGCAGAATCAGAGTTTTCCATAATCATTTCAAAATCTTCATCATCCATGATGCTGTCAAAAGAGGATCTATGGCATGTGGGAATCTTTTTCCCTGTTGAGGGATCATCTACATATTCTATCCCATATCTGCAAAGGATAAGCCCCCAATACCCCTCTGCTTCTTCTGAATAATCAGCAACTATATTCTCATATACTCCAGCGGCTTTATCAAACTCGCAATTGGCTCTTAGTTTATTCGCCCTTTCAAACAGCTTGATCTTCTTTTCGTCATCCAGCGTGGGAACGGTCTGTCGGGTACCGCAATACTCACATTCACAGACGGTCATCTCCTCCGTGACTTCGAGATCACCCCCACACATTTTACACTTTAAGACTGCCATAAGAATCCTCCCTTTTCATTTGTTTATTGCGCAAAGCCGGTTTCTTTCCCTTAACGTCAAAACCACACCCTCGCACAGTTTTGTCACCGACTCTGTATCTCCATCAACAATTGCCTTCTGAACATCTTGCAGCTGAATAAACAGCTCCTCTTCTAAAGCCTCTGTCGAATCCGAAGATACCGGATCACTATAGCGAAACTCCTCAGCTAACTTATTAAGAATTTTCTTTAATCCAGCATCCGCGCACTGACCCTCTAATGACGATGTAAGAGACTGAAGATTTCTCATTCTATTTACATCTTTTTTTAACTTCACGTCCTGACGCTCGATCTCATCTCTCACTGCATCAGTTGCAATGCATCCAATAGCAGCAAAAGCCATCATTAAAACATTTATTATAAGCACAATCCAAAACGGAATATATTTACCAATAGCCATTTCTATAAAACTCGCAATGATTTGCACCGTGAGATATATCAATCCTACTCTCGCTATTGGGAATCCATAAAACTTGCTTTTTGCATCCTCTTCTACAAAGAAGGATCTCTTTAGAAAATATACTTGAGAGACAATTGCTATAACACCAAATATATAGCCGAACCCAAAAATGCTATTTCTATCAAAGGGAACGGCAAAGCTTATCACTGTAAAAACTGCAAAAACAATCGCAAGAACTATATAACTTCTTATTTCGCTCTTCTTCATAGTTATTCCCCCCTCTTCTTTCCACAGTTAGAACAGAAGTTACCTGTTATTCCTTTATTACCACATTCACAATCCCATGTATCAGCCGAAGGACGCTTTGCCCCACACATGCTACAGAAGTTACCTGTTAATCCTGTCTGTCCGCATGTGCAAGTCCACGTACCGGCAATGCTGTCTCCCACTGCCTGCCCCATCCTGCTTGCCCCGCTCATCATCGGTTCCATGGCTTCTCTAGTCATGCCGATCACTCCGCTCATTGCGCCTAAACCAATACCCAAGCCAGCCAAGTCGCCCATAACGCCCGCACTGCCTCCGGCACCGCCTCCAATACCATTTTTCATTGCTTCCATGCCAACCTGACGAGATGTTTCCTGTTGATATGTATACCCTTTCATGCGCATTTCAGCCGCCTCCGCTTCTGCCTGCATCTTATAGGCTTCCGCTTCTGCCTGCCGTTGTATTTTCAATGCCTCGGCTTCACCCTGTGCACTGATAATTTTCATCTGCGCCTCAATTTGAGTCTCAACAGCCTTTCTCTCTCTTGCTGCCTCAGCCTCGCTTTTCTTAATCTGTTCTTGCCGGACAAGTAAATACTGTTCAGCATATTGTTCCTTCATCTTTCTGAAGTTCGGGTCATCATCCGGTGTCTGAATCGTACCAACGAAAAAATCAGGCATCACAAGACCATAATCATCAAGATTCTCGTTTATCTTATCCTTTAAAGCAGCTGAGAGCTTCATGAGTTCCTGGTCAATTTCCAGAATATTGATTGAATTCTCTTTGATTGTTTGAGCAAGAAAGCTCTTTACCTGCGTCATTACGATTGAACGGAAAAATCCCTTATTACCGCCACTTCCCAGCAGTTGTGCCTGACTTAGTGAGCCTGCTGTTCCTACAACTTTCAAAAGCAGCTTTCTCGAATTAGAAACTCGGATATTAAACTCTCCACTAGCGCCTATTTCCAAATGCAACCCTGATGCCGGATCAAACAACCGAACCTTCGAATCAGTTCCCCACTTGATCCCCATCTGAGTAGCAAGATTAATATAGTAAACTTCCGAATGGAAAGTTCCTTCCGTATCTGTCGGGAGCCTATATATGTGTTCCAGCAACGGCAGCTGCTGAGTCTCTAATGTGTATCGACCAGCCTTAAACAGATCAAGAGCCTGCCCATCTCTAAAGAATATGGCTTCCTGACTCTCATGAACAATCAATTGGGATCCCATGTTAAAATCTTCGATAGGATGCTTCCATACAAGGGTCTCATTATCACCCTCGTATTTGATGATACTTGCCAACCCATCATGCTTTATATGTTCTTGAGTCAATCTTTCCTGCACATCATTTACGTGATCGCATACCGGGCAGATATATGTTGCGGAAGATTTTGATGCGATTAGTCTTACGCCGCATTGTGCACAAGAAAATTCTTCAACCTGCTGCTTTTCAGCTATTGTATTAATTTTCTCGTGACAAACCGGGCAGACCGCAGCCTCCCCTTTGGATTGATCAAAAACAACTTGGTTTCCACAATGAGGACATTCACGAAATGCCAGTTTATCTGCACGCACATCGATAGTGTTTCCACAGGAGCATTCAATTTTCTTTTTAGCAAAAAACCCCGTCTTTGCCTCCGCATATTTTCCGCATTTTGGGCATTCAATAGCAAATTTTGCCATTATTTTCCACCATCCTTTCTCTGAATATGTAAATGTTCAAGCGCAAATTCTATACTCAGCATCAATATTTCATTTCGCGTTCTTCCTGTTTCTGCCGCAACTTTATCGATGTCTCTAAGCATTTCTTTTGGCATTCTCATTGAAATAACAGATGTTTCTCCACCATACCTATGTGGTTCAATTATCAGTTTTTTTTCTTCCAAAATATAACCCCCCATGTTCCTAACAACAAACAATCTTGTATTCTATTGTAATACAATTGTATTTTTTGTCAAGTACGTAATAACTCCATCAAATAAGAACATCAAACAAACTACGATTAGGAAAGCCGCATGCATGTCTGCAGCGGCTTTCCCAATCGTAGGGTAGGTAACTATTTTGAGAATGACTGCCCGTATCAGGGGCATCTGTTTTATTTGACCGGTTTAACCGGAAGAAGTTCAATATATCCTCTGGTGCCGATCGGCTCTAACTGGATGCGCGGATTTTCATCATCCCACACATATCCGATCAAAGAAGGATCGTATTTTTTCTCTGCGTTCCATATCTGCTGAATCGCCTCGCCGTAATCTTCCTCTGCAAAAGGCTCGCCCCGGAACATCAGATACTCAGCTTCCGGCAGATCGATCACCTCAAATCCTTCCGGAATTTCACCATTATAGTCGCAGGATACCTCGACTCCCTGCACGTATTCGCTTGTACCGGGTTTGATATACTGTTTAGGCAACCATAGGCAGACCGGCTCCCCGCTTATAGATTTAATGCTCAGCAAAAGTCCCCATACATCACATCCGACTTCATTGCAATAGTCGAAATAGTGAGTCGCCTTGATTCCTCTCTTAATGATAACCTTTCTTTGCGGCTTCTTAACAGTTTGAATAAAAACATTTTTTACGTTTTCCATCTTTCCTTTTCTCCCTTCCTGATAGCGGCTTTTAACGCCATAAGGGGTGAACAGATAAAGGGGAACCGGATGCAGCGCATATTCTTTCGGATTGCAGCCAAACTCCTTAAAAAAAGCCCGCTGATAACCGTCCACACTTCCAAATCCCATATCCATTGCCACATCAATCACCTTACAATTCTCATCGCGGAGTCTCAACGCCGATTTGCTCAACTTCAGCCTTCGGATATAAATGGAAGGTGTTATCCCTGTCCATTCTACAAATAAGCGTCTTGCGTACCATGGCGAGAAACATGATACCTCCGCTAAATCTGCAAGCGTGATCTCCTCGCTGATGTGGCTTGCAATATAGTCCTGCATACGCTGTACTGCATAAATCTGTTCCCTTATTTGTCTCACCTCCTGACACTGCAATTCTATCACGACGGAATATTTATTTTCTCGACTTATTTTGCTGTCGTAACTGTTCAGTACCTTCACAGTTACGATGCAAAATCCATTAAAAATCGTCTACGACGATGGGATTTTGCACACTTGAATCATGTTCTTACGGTCTCAGCAGCCAGTGCTTTCGACCTGCACTGAATAGTTACTTGCTGTCACTTTTCACAGGAACCCATAACTCACAGAACAGACCACTCTCACCCTTTTCAAAATATATCTCATAGTCAGTATCGTCTGTCTGCATGTAACCTGTCTGCGGAACAAATTCCTTGAAAAACTTGCTCCACGTTTCACCCAAACAATCGCCGTCAGAGCCAAAACATTTAAATACTGCGTAGTCAGCCGGTTCCGTTTTCCATATAGTATAACCGGTTTTGATCAAATGCTCCAATTTAGTATTATCAGTCTTCTCATCAATCATAACACCGATTCCATAATTGAAACGGTTTTCGCTGTCCTTCACGGGACTGCACAAACCATACAAATCCCTTTTTCCTTCAACGCAAAGTGATTTCATAGGTTCAATCAGGTTTCTTTCAGAACATTCTGTCCAGAAGTCAGGGATACTGTGACCATTGTCATCAATGCTGCTTTCGTTCGAAAAAGCTCTTACCAATGCAACAAATTGTTGACTCTCTCTGTGCTCAATTCTGTAATCCATAATACTACCACCTTCCAATATAATTTTTATTACAAGTGGATTAAACAGATGAAGTTTTGCGCCCTTTCGTTTTGCCTGTTTGGGAGTCGATCCGTTGTTTGCAGGTCAATGGCCGCTAATGTAAGGCGCCTTTTTCTAATGTACTCATTAGCTGTCATTCCTACAATAAAACTGAATGTCCGATGAAAATTGTAGCCCGACATATGCACATGTTTTGCAACCTCGGCATAACTTATGTTTTCGCAAATATGTTCTTCCATATAGCATATTGCCTGCTGTATGAGCTGTACTGACACTTTGTTCAATCCTCCTTGTTTTCCGAAGGAAAATGCGACTGCCGTTGCAGGAGCAGAGGATTTTCCTCCTTGTTTTGCGCTCATTATAGCTGATCATATTTGGAAAGTCCTGTTCATGTTTGCACCAATTTGTCCCAATATGAGGCAAAATCATGAGCATTTGATACACAGATCAGTTCAATTAAATACAAAAAAATGCCCATATTATTTCTGGGCACAGTTCATTGTACAGTATATCAAATATTTTATTTCAAGTCTATACATTTTGGCAGGGAAATACTAGAATGAGGACAGATTTTGAATCTATACGAAGGCAAGCCTTTTAAAATTTATCTTGAAAATGAAGAGGTGGGTGATCCAGAATGTTTAGAGTAGATGAATATTTGCACAATTTAATTATTTCAATGAAAGACGTATTTGGTGACAGACTCCTATATGTAGGACTGCAGGGCAGTTATCTGCGCAAAGAAGCAACAGAAAATAGTGATATAGATATTATGGTAATCATAAATAATCTTTCTGTACAGGATTTGAATTCGTACAGGAAAATTATTACTCACATGAAATATTATGAGAAATCCTGCGGTTTTATTTGTGGAATGGATGAATTTTCTAAATGGAATCCACTGGAATTATGCCACATTGTACATAGTACAAAGGATTATTATGGGAAACTCTCCTCGCTAACGCCTGAATATAGTGAAGAAGATATCATTAATTTTATAAAGGTGAGCCTTGGCAATCTGTATCATGAAATGTGCCATAGATATTTACATGCTGATAGAATGAAAAACTATGAAAAACTTCCCCTGACATTTAAAAATGTATTTTTCATTCTACAGAATATATACTACCTAAAAACAGGCGTTTTCTGCCTTACAAAAAAAGAATTATTATGTGTACTTGATGAAGCTGATAAAGAAATCATGGAAATGTCTTTGGGAATAAGTTCAACTGAAGCATACAATTTTGAACAAGCATTTGAGAAATTATGAGCCTATGAAGAAAAGTCTGTAAATTTTGATCTTCTATGATAATTGATAGGGATGAACGGTATTATCAGCCGTTTGTCCCTTGCTTATACTTTTAACAGAAACAGGAGCACATGTCA